>DAISVU010000001.1:0-181165 GCA_036839975.1 Bacillota bacterium
GACCGTTTGAAAGCCTGCTGAGATGGATGCCGTCACAGCATAGTCTCTCTACCATTAAGAATTTGAATTTGGCGAGGAGGAGAAGCTGCATGAAAGAATATATTGCGAGTTTAGAAAAAGAATTTTCTTTGATAGAAAATGGTTTCAAAGAGGAAGAGAAAAGAGCCTTAACCGATTATAAATCTAATGATAATGAATATACCAGGAAGTTGGCATTTTTAGCATATAAATCTGATACCTGTCAAGTAAGAATGTACGGTGTATTTCTTTTTGGATACTTATCAGAACAAGATGATATTTTAGCATTTATGAGAGATGAAGTTTCCAAAGATGATAATTGGAGAGTTCAGGAAGTATTGGCAAAGGCATTTGATGAATTTTGCAAGAAAGTGGGATATGAAAAAGCACTTCCAATAATTGATGAATGGTTAAAAAATAATAATCCTAATACAAGGAGAGCTGTTACAGAGGGATTAAGAATATGGACGGGCAGACCATATTTCAAAGATAATCCGAATGAAGCTATCAGACGAATTACCGCATTAAAAGAAGATAAGAGTGAATATGTTAGAAAATCAGTAGGAAATGCTTTAAGGGATATTAGTAAAAAATTTCCAGAATTAATTAAAGCTGAACTCAACAACTGGAAGTTAGAAAGCAAAGAAATAAATCAAGTGTACAAGTTAGCCAGTAAGCTTGTTAGTTGATTAGTTGACAACTCCCAGCTTAGATAACAGATACACCAAGACTCCCACACTGCCATCAGCGGCGACGGGGAGCCTTTCTTATGCTTCGATATCAATTGTGATGCTGGACTTGAAATCCGCCGTAAAGTGATCGTCGAAAACGGTGATCTTGGAAATCAGGCGGCTGACCAGCGTCTCGTTGAATTCCGTGATGGTGGTGGCTGGCTTTTGACGAAATCCTGCAGATCCTGGATCTGCTTCATCTGTTCATTCTTGATGACGCTGTCCACCTCGGCCTGATGACGCTGATCACGGAGCTGGAGAATCTCATCTGCGATGGCGTCGTAGTCGTCCTTCTGGTTGACCTTCTTCAGAAGCTCCTTTTGCAGCTTGTTCAGTCGTTCGTCTATGACCTCTGGCGAGAGGGCTCACCTTGCAAGACCACAGTGGCGATGTTTGCTCGTAGCGTTTGCATAAAATCATCCTTCTGACAAAGCACCCGGTTGATGGCGTCAATCACTACCTGCTCCGGAAGCGTTTCATTGACCGTTCGATTGTGGCAGGCGTGATTGGTGGCCTCCAGCCGTGAGCAGCAGCGCCAGACTATAGACTTGCAGCCTCGCTTGTTCCAATGAACGCGTCGGTAGAATTCACCGCACTCGCCGCAGAAAACGATCTGCGCGAAACAGTGCTTGCAGGAGTAGCAGTGCCGTTTGCCGTTATCGCTGGTGTGGACAACGCGCCTGCGGACCAGTTCTTCTTGAACCAGAAGAAAGATGTCCTTCGGGATAATCGTTTCATGGTTGCCCTCCACGTAGTACTGCGGGACGGTGCCGTTGTTCTTGATGCGTTTTTTCGTCAGGAAGCCCGTGGTATAGGTCTTTTGCAGGAGCGCATCACCGATGTACTTTTCGTTGCGGAGAATCTTGTTGATGGTGCTGGTATGCCACTTCACCTTGCCCGCGCCGATTAGAATGCCATTCGCCTCAAGCCCTGCGGCAATCTTGTCCATGCTCATGCCCTGCAGGTATTCCCGGTAGATGCGTCGGACGATTTCGGCCTGTTCTGGATCAATGACGAGGTTGCCTTCAGTATCCTTGGTGTAGCCGAGGAAACGATTGTGATTGACCTGCACCTTGCCTTGCTGGTAGCGGTACAGAATGCCGAGCTTTACATTCTGTGAAAGGCTCTGGCCTTTCCTGTTGGGCAAGGGAGGCCATAATTGTTAAGAGAACCTCTCCCTTGGAATCCATCGTGTTGATAGCCTCTTTTTCAAAGAAAACCGGGATATTCAGCTCTTTAAGCTCACGGATGTATTTCAGGCAGTCCAGCGTATTTCGGGCAAAGCGGCTGATCTACTTGGTGATAATCATGTCGATGTTTCCTGCATGGCACTCATCGATCATGCGGTTAAACTCGTCACGCTTTTTGGTGTTGGTACCCGTGATGCCGTCGTCTATCTAATAGCCGTCTTTGATACAATTTTATTTTTACATTCTGACGGGGTCAAATCGACTTAGACGGGTTCAAATCCACTTTTTAGATCGAATGTAGATTTATATCCCGGCTATTCTTTGTTTGGACGAAACATAAAAAGTGCCTCCGAAAAGGCACATGGCAAAATCTGATTTAGCAGACTTATAATTTCAAGTGAACCATCTTGACCATGTTCAGCATATCCGAAACGATCATGCTGATTTTTGTGGTGAATTCAAGACCTTTCTTGTTTATATATCTGTAATATTTTTCTTCAGCAAGGACGCGTGCATTATCGCCAATCTTTGATACCAGAGTCTCGGCCGAGTCTAAATAGAAGAACATTTTCGCGTCTTCATGTCCGACCTTCTTCATCCATTTTTTCCGCATCATTTTCATACCACTTTTATTGACCGTATCAAAAACAACCTCAATATCATCGTAAGACAAAACTCTCTTAAGCAGATCAAGAACCTTACTCTCTTCGAAATAATAAAACAGCCCGCTTGCCATCACCAGAACAGGTGCATTGCCGATTTCTTCACGGATATGAGTAAGCCATAGATCCGAGAACGCGTCGGCAGCTATATATCGTTCCCTTTTCGATTCAGGCAAAAGTGTTTTTCTATATTCGATTACATCCGGCAGGTCAACATCATACCATTTCGTTTTGCTGTTATCGTTTCTGCTAAATGCTGTCTCAAGACCACATCCCAGCTGAATAATAACTCCCTCCGGCTTACGCTCTAAAAAGTTCTTGATATAACGGTCCATATTTGCACTACGCGATGCCGAAGCCAGATAGGTATACTGGTTTTGTGTGTCATCACCTGTGATATCCTTCGGGAGTTTTTCTTTAAGTTCAAGAGCTTTCTCATCATAAAGTATCTTCGGGAAATTCTCACTTGCATAAATTCTGCCGAGCATCGGCACAAACAGGGTACTTTCTATGGTTCCTAATTTTTCCATTTATTCCGCCTTTCCATATTCAATGCTTTGAATTAACATCTGTTTCTCAGTGTGATTAAGTCCGAGTACAGATGCTGAAAAAATGACGATTTCCTTTACAAGTGTCATCTCTGCTTGTTCGTTATGGACACCTTGCATCATATACTCCATTATCATTGCTGAAATGCCCCCAGATATGAACAGTGCCGGTCTCCTTAGTTCCTGATTTCTTAAAAACCCGAATCGTAACAGAAAATGCTCCCACATTTCTGTAAAAGAGGCTGTCACTTGCTCCTTCATATCAAGAATAAAAGACCTATTTTTATCGGAGATATCTGTGGAAATAAGCATTCTGTTCGCTATGAGACTTTTATGCATTACCTCAACAAGTTCCATAAACTGTTCATTGAGAGAAAGGCTATCATTAGCAAACACTTTTTCAAATTCATCAACATAAGAATTGGCGATGCCTTCCACAGCAGCTCGATATAATTCATCCTTGCTGGCAAAATAATAGTAGAACACGCTGGGAGACATAGATCTGTCTCCGACTGCATTCAATACGGACTTGATGGAAACGCCCTCGTACCCATCCTGTAAAAATAACCCTGTAGCAGCATCAATGAACTGCTCTCTTCGTATCCCCGGATCTTTTTTCGGTCTCATTTTCCGCATCCTCTTAAAACTTAATTCAAACCTTTCAGCAACTCGTCCATGGGGATCCTTTCCGGATATCGACCTTCTGTAAGAATCTCAGCCAGGTATCGATTATCCAGAATCATGTCATTCCTTATGACCTGCTAATTTGCCTTTCGTTTGAAAAACACTTTGAAAATCAAAAAGTTCAAGATGGGTCCGATGACAGGGGTACTCATGCCAAAAGCTTCGGTGTGTGAAAAATGACAGCCATCCGGAGTTCGTTTCCCCTCGAATGTGATAAAAGCTGTTTTCTTGTCGCTTTGGAATACAATGCAAAAATGATTTTCATCCTGTTCGCTTTCCGTAATCGTGCCGGTGACATTGTAGTCCAGATTCATAACGATCTCACGAAAGCGAACCTTGTCCCCAATATGGCATCCGCCGTCCAAAAGCTCGCATTCAATGTGGTAGGGACTCCACCGGACAAACTCCTCCTCAAAATTTGCCAGCCATACAGCAAGTTTATCGTATGGCGCCCGAATATCTATCTGCTCATTCAAAATAATCATGGAATCCACCTCTGCATATCATTTATAGAATATTGTTCTATAAATGATATCATGCATGTATTTGAAAATCAAGATCTTCGTTGTTTTGTTTGTGGAAGCCGCATGAATGCTAGTATATATCCGTTTATAGAGGGATTTCAGTCCCGTTCCGGAAGGTGACCCCGGATGTCATTCTTGCCGCAGACCGTAATGTAATCACAGAGCGCGTACCATGTTCCCTCATCAAATATCTCAACCTGCTCCGGTAGCGACTGCAGTGCTTTCATGAAGTTCTCCATCATCTGCCGCTGCGCCTATTTCTTTGTAATCGCCGCCTGAGTCTCGTCCAGTTTTGCTTTTGCCGTGTCGAATCGCTGAACCAGGGAATCGTATCTTTTCTCGTATTCGGTCTGGTCTTGTGCAATGCGGGCATTCTCATCAATGCACTTTTGTATCAGTTCTGCGACCGTGTTCATCTCACCGGTCAGTACATGAACCTCCGCTTCAAGAGCCTCTGTCGAAAACGCCGAGTCCCTGATTTCTTCAAAGCCCGCGATGATTAAGTTCCGTTCTTTTCCGAGGATGTTCAGAGCTTTTATGAAAAACAGCTTTATGGTATCCTCATCCAAGTGTGGCGTAGTACATTTATCTCCGCCGTCAAACTTGTGATTGCACTGCCAGATGACTTTTCTGTACTTGTCATTAGAATGCTAAACTTTGAGCCGTACCAGCCACCGCAGTCCCCGCATTTAATTTTGCTGGAAAAGATGTTCACACAGCTATTGAGGTTCTTTCCCTGCTCACGACTTTGCATTAAAATTTGCACCTGATCAAATACCGCAGGACTGATGATTGCCTCGTGATTTCCTTCCACATAATACTGCAGAATCTCTCCCTCGTTCTTCTTTTTCTTCTTGGTGAGAAAGTCCGTGGTGTAGACTTTCTGTAAAAGGGCATCGCCTTTATATTTCTCGTTAGTAAGGATGGAGAGTACCACGGCTTTACCCCATACCTTCTTGCCGCCGGGTGTCGGTATGCCCTCGGAGGTCAGCACCTTCGCAATCGCATAAGGTGAGCGTCCCTGCAGGAAGAGACCGTAAATCCTGCGGATGATCTTTGCCTCATCCTCGTTCAGCACAAGGTTGCCGTCCTCGCCACGGTCGTAGCCGAGGAATCGTCCGAAGGGAACCGTGACCTTTCCGTCTGCAAAACGCTTTCTCTGCCCCCATGTGCAGTTCTCCGAAATGGAGCGGCTTTCCTTCTGCGCAAGACTCGACATGATGGTGAGGAGCAGTTCGCCCTTGCCATCGAAAGTCCAGATGTTTTCCTTTTCAAAATAGCATTCGCAGCCGTTATCCTTCAGCTTGCGGATGGTCGAAAGGCTGTCCACCGTGTTTCTCGCAAAACGGCTCACACTTTTTGTCACAATAAGGTCAATTTTCCCTGCGAGAGCATCTTCAATCATCGAAGTAAATCCTAATCTGTGGCTTGTAGAGCAGCCACTGAAACTTCATCAGCATACACGGAAACAAATTCCCAATCATCTCTTCCGTTGATGTAGTTTGTATAGTAATCAACCTGTGCCTCGTAGCTTGTCTGCTGTTCGTCCTTTTCCGTTGAAACGCGGGCATATGCCGCAACTTTTCTTTTTTTTCTGCTTCCGAGAGGCGCGGATGTGTACTTGCTGATTGTGGCAGGTATCGCTCTTACCTTCTTTGCCATGTCTTGACTCTCCCGTCTTTAAATACATATTTAAGGCTGCCGTCCGTCATCACCATGATGTGATCGACAGATTCGCTGAATTCTTCTGCATTGAAATCATCACTTCCCATCATGTATGTGGAAATCTTACGTAGATCAGCGTCCGTATAGTTTTTTTCCGGCATTCAGTCCTTACCTTGTGTTTACCGGAACATGTCCAGTAAACATACTTCTCACCGCACCGGTAGAGCCTGTATGCATTCCCGCAACCATCACAGAAAATTTTTCCTTTGAACACATCTGTGATCGTCGTTTCATGTTTATTGCTGCGAAGTTTTAAAGTCTCAAATGTTCTGACATGCCCGTCCTTCAGATAAATGTCAATGCTCCCTAAAGGCTGCACCACCATACGCTCCACGTTTTTAATAAAGTAAGCTTTATCAAATACTTTCATTCCCATGATGCTGCAACATACTTTCGTATCTGCTTGAGAAGCATCTCACCGCTTATGTCATTAATCCACTTCACACTAATCTTTATCGCAAAGGCCTAAGCCTCAGAAAGACAAAGATGGACAGGATTGATTCAAGAGCTATTGCACTTATGCTTTTGACCGATTCGAGCCTGAAACCCTACTCGGCTTCATCATACCACAGAGAAAACTTGAAGTCTCTGACAAGGTACAGATTTTCCGGGGTACAGAGGAACGTTCGAAACAAAAAGCGTCAGTCTCAAGGCTTGTTACAATCCTCTTTCCGGAACTGTCACAGCTTGTGCCTTGCATCCACATATCATCAATCTACGCCATGCTGGAAGAATTTCCGGGAGCTTCATATGTGGCATCTTCCCACCTCACCAGATTGACAAACGTACTCTCAAAAGTCTCAAGAGGACGTTTTGGCAGGGAGACAGCGATTACATTTCGTGATATCGCCAGAAAGTCCATAGGTGCTAAAATACCGGCAAAATCGCTAGAACTGCGTCATACAATCGCAGATGTACGAGCTATCGAAAATGAAATAAGCGAGGTGGAAACCGAGATCAGAAAGCTGATGGATGAAGAAAGTACCACTATTACGTCGGTGCCCGGCATCGGCATTCAGATGGGAGCTATCATTCTTTCTGAAATCGGTGACTTCTCAAGGTTTGACTCTCCTGATAAAATACTCGCATTCGCCGGAATGTCGCCCTCCACATAGCAGTCCGGAAAGATGACCGGCAGCTATGCGCACATGGAAAAACGTGGCTCTCGTTATCTCAGATTCGCTCTGTTCAATGTCACGAGGTAAGTGTGCAATTATGAGCCCGGATTTGCTGCTTATCTGGCTAAAAAGCGAGCCGAAGGCAATCACTATAACGTAGCCGTGTCGCATGCAGCAAAGCGTCTCATAAGGATGCTTTATGCCATGGAAACGAACGGTACTCTATATAAAGCAGCATAAAAGTAATCATCTTTAATAAATTTTTCAGAAATCCTTCGGATGTCTATTTGTCGTACCAGAAAATGAATCGAATTACCTCTTCGAAAGTCATATAAAACCTTTATTTCAGGGCTTGACATTTTATAGTTAGACTCTAAACAGGTGTAATAGCAAGCGATTTTCGCACATTTATCTGTAAAAAATCAGTATTTATTTGGCTTCATGCTGTGCGAAGCAGACAATCCCCGAAAGCACAAATACGACGCAGGGCAGTGCCACGCCGTTACCCCACATCTCTTATATTCCGCGGAATCCGAATGGGGATTCATAAGCCATTTTCTTATCTGCTTTGATGTGTTTGGTTCTGCGTCAGGCTTCGTAGCATTTCGCCATTCTTCAAACACCTTATACCAAAAGTACCTCTCCTCATCGGTGGGCTTTTCGGTTTCAAGGTTAGCGCACCACCAGTCCGGGAAGCCCTGGAGCCTTTCGCACTCTGTCGGCGTCAGCCTTCTGACGATATAGTCCGGTTCTTTCGATACGGTGGGCGGATCTTTGTAATCGGTAGCAACAAGTGTATCCGTTGCCACTTCATCCGAAAAAGGCGTATGAAAGGAACTCTTGCTTGAATGGAAAAGCGGATGACTGACTGCTCCCGGCACATTCTCCTACACGATATATCTTGGATAGTTGCCATTTGTTTTCTTCCTCATTTCCTTAATGATTTTTATCGCTTCATAAAAAAGACCGGAGCGGTTTCCCGTAAGCCCCTCTCTTTTTCCCGCGATGCTCATATCCTGACATGGTGAGCCGAACGTGATTATATCCATAGTTTCTATCTCGCCGCCGTTCATCTTTGAAACATCGCCGTAGTGCTTAAGATGCGGCATTCTCTTTGTAGTCACTCTGATAGGAAACGGCTCAATCTCCGATGCCCAAATGGGCGTGATACTGGAAATTAAGCCCCCAAGAGGAAAACCGCCCGAGCCGTCGAAGAGGCTGCCAAGCGTTAATTTATTCATCATTTACCTCCAGTTCGTTGAAGGCATAGGTTTTGCCGTCTCTTTCCACGGATACATTCTCTGATGTTCCGACCTGCTCGATGTAGCGTTTTACGATGACATCGCAGTATTTTTCATCAAGCTCTATGGTGAAGCAGCTTCTGTCCGTCTGCTCACAGGCAATAAGAGTCGAGCCGCTTCCTCCGAACGGATCAAGAACCAGCGTATTGCTCATGGATGAGTTTGCAATCGGATAGGCAAGAAGCGGTACGGGCTTCATGGTCGGGTGATCCGTGTTCTTCTTTGTTTTTTCAAATTCCCAGATAGTGGTCTGTTTTCTATCCGAATACCACTGATGCTTTCCCTTTTTCTTCCAGCCGTATAAGCAAGGCTCATGCTGCCACTGATAGGGAGAGCATCCCAGCACAAGGCTCGGTTTCTTCCATATGCAGCAGCCGGAAAGGTAGAAGCCGGCGGCATCAAATGCCTTTCTAAAGTTCAGGCCTTCGGTACCCGCATGGAATACATAGATGGATGCATCGTCCGCCATGACCTTTTCAATATTTGAAAAGGCATCAAAGAGGAAATTAAAAAAGGCCTTCGGGGCCTGATTGTCGTTCTTTATTTTTTCGACGGTGCCTTCATAGTTGACGTTGTATGGAGGATCCGTTATCACCAGATTTGCTTTCTTTCCCTGCATAAGAATTTCATAGGTTTCCGCTTTCGTAGAATCACCGCAGACGAGCCGATGCCTTCCAAGCGTCCAAATATCTCCAGCCCTAGAAAAGACAGGTTTTGACAATTCACTGTCGACATCAAAGTCATCTTCCTCTGCTTCAGTACCGTCATCAAATAGCTTTGATAGTTCCTTTTCGTCAAAGCCCGTAAGCGAAAGGTCAAAAGCCTCAGCCTGCAGCGCTTCGATTTCCACTCGCAGGAGTTCCTCATCCCAGCCCGCATCCCCATCGCCATTCGGTTATCCGCAATGATGTAGGCTTTCTTTTGCGCTTCTGTCAGATGGTTTGCAAAGACACACGGCACCGTTTCTATCTTTTCTTCCTTCGCCACAAGAATACGACCGTGGCCGGCGATTACGCCAAAGTCACGGTCGATGATTACGGGATTGATGAAGCCGAATTCTCTGATGGAAGAACGGAGCTTGTTTATCTGCTCCGGGGAATGGGTGCGGGCATTGTTCACATACGGCATCAGTTTCTCAATGGAAGCGAGCTGCATTTCACTTGTTGTTTTCATGTCTTAAAAGCCCCCATTCCGCAAATTTCTCAAAGCCGCCTAAAGCCTTGATATACTCCCTCACCATCTCCACGATTTCAGAGTAAGGCTTTCCGTCTACTTCCTCATCTCCGATGGAGCAGGAGAGTTCCACGGCTTTTCCCGTTTCCTGCGCCTTTAGGAATGCATAGATATTTACGCTGACATCGGCTTTAGATAAGTCTTTACCGTGAAGCCCTCCACCTGTTACGGAGTCGCCCATATCTGATCCGAGCTTTCTGTTTGCAGCACCCGAATCCACATCCGTGCCGCCCGTCCAGTCTCCCAGCGGATTGATGATGGCTTTCGGATAGTTTTTTTAAGCTCATCTGTTCTTGCATTGCTCTGGCAGATGGTCAGCTTTCCGCCAAAAAGTATATATTTTCCGTCACTGTGATATTTCTGATAGATTAAAGCCGCAATGCCTGTCAGCTTTTTCTGCTCATCTGTTACGGGCGTTCCCTTAAAGATGCCGTTATATCCGCAGCGGAATTTTTCTTTCTGATTTTCTGAAAGATGAACATCCTGCGGAACTTCCTGGTATTCGAGTTTCACATCGCCCGCGATGCGCCTTACGATATCCGTCACTTCCACGCGGTTTATATGCACGCTGGTTTCCGTGATGATATGACACATTCCGTGTCCGATGAGAACCTCAACTGCAATTTTCGGATTGTCTTCTTTTCTGTATGCGGCGTCCACTATCGCACCTGCGATTCGGTCTGCGATTTTATCCGGATGCGCCGGATTTACTTTTTCAAACATAATTAGAACCCCTTTCTCTGATGAAGTGTTTTTTCAAGATCATCGTTAGGGTTTGCTTCCGTAAAATCTACAGAATAATTCTCCTTGATAATCTGCATGATGGCATACTATTGCCTGGTCGCCTGATTCATATAATTGATTCCGATGTTTATAAACGGCGAGGTGGATGGCTTTCCTGTGGTAGGATGCCTTGAAAGAAATCCCAGCCATTTCCACACAGCTTCGTATATTTCCGCGGCTTTTAGCGTGGTGCCGTCCTTTTGCGGAGCGGAAAGAATTTCATCAGGCTTTGGCATATCGCTTCCTTCCATATCCGGGATATCCAAAACGGTGAGCTTTCTCCCGCCGGGATTGCCGGAGGCTGCCTTTTCCGCTACGCTTTTTTGCTTACGCCCTGCGCCAGGTCTTTTCCCGCCGCGGCCTCCCGTGTTATTCGATTTTGTCGGCACTTTCTCACCGCCTTTCTGTTATGATTTTATTTGCCGGGAGCTATTACCCTTTTGATTTCGCTTTTTGTTTACACGAAGCCCCGGGCCGCTGTCCTCTCGCTTCTCTTTTAGAGATTTGACCCGCCCCTCGTCTTTACAAAAAACAGATTCTGCTTAAACAATAAAAAATCTTTACTTCACTCTTCATAATCTTTACTTTTCTCTGCTTAGTTGTATAATAAGTAAAGATTTAGGAGGTGTTCCCATGTATAACTACGATGGTCTAAACAAAAAACTAAAAGAGAGAAATCTAAAAAAATCCGATTTAACCTCGATGCTTAGAATTTCTTCACGTACCCTTGCCAAAATCTCAAAGGGAGAAAAACTGGCTGACAGCGTGATGTCAAAGCTTTGTAGCTATTTTTCATGCGGCAAAGATGATTTGTGCCGCATCGAATCAGACAATCCTATCCTCCAAATACTGAGGGAGGAAAAGGAACACAAAATTTCGGGAGGTCTCTACCATGAGCTTCAAATCCGTATGACCTACAACTCCAATCACATTGAAGGCAGTAAGCTAAGTGAAGACCAGACAAGGCGTATCTTTGAAACAAATACGCTTGATGCCGAAGAGGATCTTCCTGTTGATGACATCATAGAAACAGTCAATCACTTCCGTGCCATTGACTACTGCATCGACATAGCGGAGGAGTCGTTAAGTGAAGACATTATTAAGCATCTGCACTATCTTCTTAAAAGCAGGACAAAAGACGAAACCCTTTCCTGGGTTAAAGTTGGTGATTACAAATTGCGTCCCAACGTCGTCGGCGGAATTGAAACAACTGCCCCCAAAAACGTGGCTATTGATATTAAAGCTCTCCTGTCTGCTTATCTAAAAAAGGAAATGCTGACTCTCAAAGATATCATCGATTTTCATTACAGGTTTGAACGCATCCATCCTTTTCAGGATGGAAACGGTCGTGTCGGCAGGCTAATTGCATTTAAAGAGTGCTTAAAAAACAATCTTATGCCGTTCATTATTGAAGACCAAAAAAAACATTATTACTACCGCGCTCTTAAAGAATACAACAATGAACCCGGGTTCCTTGTTGATACCTGCTACGATGGTCAGGACACTTTCCGTGCTCTGGTCCAGCTTTTAGGCATTGATATTTCTTCTTTAGATGAAGATTGATCGTACTATCCTTAACTATCTGTCTCTAAGCTCAAGATGAATCTTGGTATGGCATGACTGGCAAAGAGACATCAGGTTATCGTTCCTGTGCGTTCCCCCCCCTATGACAACGGAATGATATGGTGGACTTTCTCCACCGGAGTGATTCTTCCCTCTTTAAGACACCTCTCGCACAGCGGATGTGCTTTGCGTAACGGTCACGGATTCTTTTCCATGCCCGTCCATACTTTTTGTTGCTGTCCGCCGGGCGTTTATATCTTTGATACTGCTTATTCATTATTTTCTTATGCTCATCGCAGTAAGCGCTTTTTCCCTCTGCAAGCCTTGCGCAACCCGGATAAGCACAACCTCTCCTCGGTTTTCTCGGCATCTACTCAACTCGCTTTCGGGCAAAATAAAAGCCTCGCAGGTTTTCCTGCAAGGCTTGTTATACTCTAATTTGATATTGTAATCATAACACGGATAAGCGGTGTCATGTTGTTCCAAAAAGCCTCAAAATGTCTCAAAATGTTCCAACATTTCATCCGGCACGGAAAGATTTTGAAGAGCTGAACCGTGTATACGATGCACGGTGCTTTTCGACACAAACATTTTTTGTTCTATCTCCTCCCACGAAAGACCATCCAGATAGCGATATCTGAGAAGAAGCCTCTCTTCGCCATTTTCCAACTGATCGATTGCCATACTGATTTCTTCTTTAATTTGTAGCATGTCCGAAATTTTATCTTCTACATTTCTTTGGATCTCATCAATTTTCTTCAGGCACTTCACAAAAGGAGCCTCTGTCGGGCGATTGGGATTGTGGTGTATCTCAAAGTTTCTGCTCATTGCTTGCAATAAAATACTCGGAATCCTGGAGTTTTTTCTTGAACTGTGCGTATGTCAGCACTTCACCCACAAAGGCATAGTCTTTTCGATATTTTGTATAGAGGTTCATAGACAGGAGTGAGCCATAGAT
Organism: Bacillota bacterium; assembly: GCA_036839975.1. GTDB lineage: Bacteria > Bacillota > Clostridia > Peptostreptococcales > Anaerovoracaceae > RGIG7111. The sequence continues at coordinate 13,039 of DAISVU010000001.1, forward strand.
ACAGCCTGCCGTCATCAATCTTGTAATAGACCTTCGGATCGAGCTTCATCCTCGCCATGATCTCAAAGGTCTGCTCCACAATGCTCCTGTTATTTGTGCCGCCGTCCAGAAGATAGTCCTTTGCCGCAAACTCCATATACTTTATGCAGTGGTCCATGCTGAAGGGAAAAACCGTATCAAAGGCAAGGGAAACCCCGTCGCACACTCTTTCTAAAAGACAAAGCCTTGCATAGCAACAGGCGAGGTTGTTCACGATACGGCTTGGAAGTTCAGAGTTGAACTTATCTTTGCCTTTGATGTACCATTTTTCCGCATCGGCTGAAGAAATTTTCAAAGCAGTATTAAGAAGCGTCCTTCCGAAATCTGAAAGCAGCATCTCTGTGGAAAGGATGCGGTTGAACGCCATGCGATGGTCTGTGTTTTTCAGGTCTTTCTTCGAGAAAAGCAGTTCAATGCTTCTTTCACTCATACAAGACCGATGTCTATAGTCAAAGTGCGTTCCTTGTTCGTCATAACAATTCACATAGCACTGGAAACACAGATTTATAGCCCAACAGTTTTTACAATGCTGTGTTGCCTCTGCAATAAAATCTTCCACATAGATTTTCCTAATACGTTCGGCATTAAGACCGGTGTGTACATTACCGATATCCGGGATGTTTCCTACTTTTTCACAAAGCAAGAAGCGACCATTCTGCGGTGACGTATATTCTTCTTTGTCCAGGTACGCAATATCCGTTCATACCATATTTTTCGGCGGGTTTATCGAGCAACAGTCTTTTGTGAATCGCAAGCATCCCTTTATCGATTGCTCCGTCCACAATCAGCCCGCGTTTTCCGTTTGGTTGGTATCGACGCTTCTTTTCCCACTCGTAATCGAGTTCGAAAGCCTTTTGCATGTAATTTTTGTCCTCTGCACTCTGTGGCAAGACATAGTCACTATCTTTAGGTCCATGGTCTACAGTAGAGGTTGTGATCAGAACATTGTCGGGAATCCAATCTGCAGTATCGAAAAAGTGCTGGATTGTATCATAATCTTTTTCGTAATCTAGTCCCGATACTACAATATTGAAACGTAATTTATCAGTGTTCTGACGAGTTGTATAGGCTCGAACCAGAGCTTTTCAATTCCAGAGCGAGTTTTCGCAAAGCTCCCAGTTCCATCTGCAAATACTCTATTCGCATCATGCAATTCTTTCGGGCCGTCCAAGCTGATAATGAGATTAATTTCATTATCAGTAAAGAACTCTCTATTTCACTGGTAACCAAGGTAGCATTTGTCGTTAGAGCGAAGAACAGTTTTTTGTCGAATATTTTGCGTATTGAATAGATCTTTTTATGAGTTCAAAGTTTAATAATGGCTCCCCACCATAAAATCTAATATGCGGTTTTTCGGTATGCCCGGAATGTCCTTTCAAATAGTCAATAGCTCCTTTAGCGGTTTCCCATTGCCATTTTCCTGCCACTAAATTCCCTGTACTCTGTGTGATCATCTTGATAGCTGCAGTATTTACATCGCAGATTACACTGCTCAGTGACCTCCAGTGTTACATTTTGAAGTCCATCTTTGATAATTTGATCCAAATACAGAACAGCATCTCCGGGGAGAGTTTCAAGCGTAGGAGCAGAGAGGATGTGTTCTTTTAAAATAGCTTCTTTTACTTCCTCAACCGCCTTGTGATATTCAGCAATGTCAGGCAATGTCTGTAATGATATTTCAGGATTCTCGCATTCCAAAATACACGATAATACGTCACGTGTACACTTATCGACACTAGCCACCTTCCCAGTGCCGGTATCCAAGACATAGTAGCTGTTGTTCGTCTTGAACAGCTTTCCTAATCGCCCATGATAGCCGTAGCCAGAAATAAGCTTAAGTAACTCTGCAACATTCTTTTGCATAATACCACTTCTTTTCTATTTAATCTGATGGTTGCAGTAAGAACGTACAGCAAGAATCAGAAAGACCGGAATCCAGATAACTGTAAACAACATAGTAATCTGCGGTGTCCAAAAGCTGTGCGTCCCTAAGTGAAGAAATCTAAAATCTACAAGCTGCATAAGCAGATTGTTATTTAATCCAATACCACCCGCTGGAAGAACACAGGCCCCCCAGTTATTACCAACCGCCACAAAAATAAAAATGGGAGCCAAAGTTGAAAGAAGCGATATGGTAAGTGTCACAGCTACCCGATCAAGTTTCGATGAAAGAAAGTAGGTAAAGGCATTGACAGAAATCAGAGTCAATAAGCCACTGAAAGCTAGTACCAGTTGAAGTTGGAACATATTCAAGTTCGGCAGGCTGATTGTGTCGTACAATGCCTGCACAGATGTTTTCAATGTAACTGAGCCAAAGGATAAATCAGAAACCAACAGATGGATCGAGATGCCGGCAAGATACATTAAAATACCGGGCAACATATTAGCAATCATTTTTGTCCGTGCAAGTTTTCCTCTACCATTTTTTGTGCAACGCAGTATATGATCTGCACCTGACTCGTAGCCTTCTGAGAACAGGGGGGCACTTAGCACAGCGCCAATGATGACCAGGAACATAATGTTAAAACACAAATAATCAAAGGCATCTCTGGTATACCCTGAATATAACTCGAAAGGACGCTTAACTTTGCTATACAAAGAAACCGCTTTCTGGCTTGTGCTTTCAGATTCTCTGTCAACTTTTATTACATTTTTTACTCTTTTATCGCAGGCTTCATAGAACGAATCAAGTTCATGAGGGGAAATATCAGTGAGACTCCTGGGTATTAGATTTCCATCCACAAAATCTGAGTAAGTAACAGGGAGTAACCGAAGCAAATCATCTATAGGAGAAATTCTTCCAATGTAGACATCACGTGGGAAGTTTTCACTTTCAGGATTTCCATACTTGTCAACAAACTCTTGATAAGTTGAAAGAGCAGCCTTCAATTTATCGGGTGTTACTTCACCATCAGAAGGTGCTTTAATTTCTCTCCAATAACGTATGGCTCTAAGACCATTCAGTTCTTGAACATTACCATTGGTATCACGAATGTCTGCGCTTACAAATAGAATAGGTATCACAGCCAGCAAAACTGATAAGCAAACGCCAATGATTATTAAGATAACGGCATTGTGGGATTTTATAATCCGTTTCAACTCAACCTTTAACATCCTCATTTAAAGCATCTCCTTATCTTTTTCCTGATTTGGGAACTGCCATAAATATAAGTCCTCCAGTCGCGGCGAGGTCATTTTGGAGTTCTCAGTTTCCTTGTTCTCCGAAAGGTATCGAATTGAAACCTGCTCGTTATTTTCACCTCTTTGATTGATGATACGAAGCTTCATTTCCAATTCTGGAATTGTTCGTGCCGGCACGGTACAATTCCATACTTTTCCCTCAATTTTTTTTACAAGCTGATCGGTCGTGCCGACATCGACAATTTGCCCATTTTTCATAATTGCGGTTTTTGTAGCAATGTATTCAATGTCAGAAACAATATGCGTGGAAATTAACACAATACGGTTATGGGCAAATTCTGATATAAGATTTCTGAAACGCACACGTTCTCCGGGATCAAGTCCGGCAGTAGGTTCGTCTAATATGAGAACTTCCGGATCATTTAGCATTGCCTGTGCAATGCCTACACGTCGCCTCATTCCGCCGGACAACTTGGCTATTTTCTTGTTCTTAACATCAGAAATAGTAAGAATCTCCAAAAGCTCATCGATTTTCTTCCTGGTCATATTGATCGGCACATCCTTTAATGCTGCCATATATTCAAGATAGTCTTTCACGGCAAAATCATGTGAATATCCAAAATCCTGTGGCAAAAATCCGAAAACAGCACGGTATGTTTCGCCGAGCTGACGAATATCGGTACCGTTATATAAGACTTTCCCATTTGTGGGAGCCATTATGTCTGCTATCATACGCATTAGTGTGGTTTTGCCAGCACCATTTGCACCAAGCAACCCCCACACACCAGCGGATAAAGTGAGGCTAACATCATTAACAGCCTCTTTGTCCTTAAAATGTTTGCTTACCTGTTCGATCCTTAATTCCATTGATTCGAGACTCCTTTCTGGAATCGAGTAGTATTTCGTCTGTATTCATTATATTGAGAACCTATGATGCATTCTCAAAGAGTACGCGCGAAATTTCCTAAGAAACGCCTAATTTTATATAAAGATTTTCCTGTGCTGACCATGCAAAGAATCTGGAATAAGAATTCTATTTAACCTTCTTCCCATTCTGCTCAAAATCTCATTTGTAATGGTATCCATCTGTTCGGCGAGGTCATAGGCTGTTATTTCCGTTTTGCCGGATTTGTCGATGATTACAGCAATATCACCACATGCCACATTTTCAATCCCTGTCACGTCTACCATCATCTGATCCATGCAAATACGTCCAACAATAGGAGCGGTCTGCCCGTGGATCAGCACCTGGCCCCGTCCACGGGAAAGACTGCGGGGGATTCCGTCAGCAAAACCGATGGAAAGAGAAGCTATTGTTCTTTCGCTTTCTGCGGTATAGGCAAGGGCGTAGCCCACGTGTTCGCCGGAATGAACGGTGTTAACCGTCATTACCCGTATTTTTACCGACAGTACAGGACGCAGCATAACTGGACAAAACGCGAGGTCACTCCGATTACTCAACACTCCATACAGGGCAATTCCGATCTGAGCAAAATCACCGCCAAGATATGAGTAGTTCAATAGTCCATAGCTGCTGAGGATATGTGTTTTGACAGCGTAACCCGCATCAGAAAGTCGTTCACAGATGCGGACAAAGGCAACGGCCTGCTTTCTGATAAAAGCGACGTCCTTTTCATCAAGGCTGTCATCGGCGCAAAGATGCGTATATATTCCTGTAACAAAAAGATGATTCATTTTCAGAATTGATAGGATCGCGTCAAGATCATCCGCCGACACTCCTACCCTGTGCATCCCCGGATCCACTGCGATATGGACCTTGATTTCGTTACTGAAAGTATTCAGCCATTCCGCATATTCGAAGCTCAAAATCGCCTGCGTCAGATTGTATTGCGGGAGAAGTGGGAAGTTCGAAGGGTGCGTATATCCTAAAATCAAAATTTCCCCACGCACACCGTTTTCTCGAAGCTGGACACCCTCAGAAACAGAAGCAACACAAAATGTCTGTATTCCCATTTCGTTTAATTTCCTCGCTATCGGCACAGCTCCGTGGCCATAGGCGTTTGCCTTGATTGCGGGCATCAAGGTACAGCCGGAAGGAAGCAGGCTGCTCAAAGCCTCCACATTATGTTTCAAATTGTTGATGTCCAATTCAATCCAGGCTCGCCCTTTTTCATACCGCTCACTTTCTTTCTATGATATGCGGCGGCTGCGCGACGACCGTATAACCTTCCTCAATATCCATGCTGACAACAGCCCCGGCACCTCTTTTTACATCGTTACCGATCCGAATATTCCCGACAATGACCGCTCCTGCACCGATCAAGCAGCCGTCACCGATCACAGGGCCTTTCCCGTTCACTTCTCCAATCGTCACATTCTGATAAATCCAACAGTCTTTCCCGATAACGGCATATAGAGAAATAAAGATGCCATGTAGCCCGTGTGGAAGCGAGGGTATATCCTGAAATACCGTATCCGGGCCGACGTACCCACCGTGGCGGTGGGCCCGAGCGGCTCATAAAGAATACGAAGATGTCACGGAAGAACAGGAGCTTTGTAGCCTTTTGCAGTCGATAAAACCGCCAAAACCATGTAAGGTTGTTTCCCCGTGAATACTCAATGATCTTCCACCTGATGCTCATGCCCGGCCTCCTTCATTGTTTTCCGCAAGAGATATAATCTTGCTGATAGGTGTTTCAAAAGAAATACCGGCGGCCTTCATCATGCCCGGATAGCGGCTATGGGACGTAAAGCCTGGAATGGTATTGACCTCGTTAAAGACAAGTTTACCGTCTGGCTTCAAAAAGAGATCGACACGGGCAAAGCCGTGGCATCCCAATGCACGGTATATCTTTTTGCCTGCCTCCTTGATCTTCGACGCCTTTTCCTTTGAAATGCGTGCGGGGACATGGATCTTCGAGGTAATGAGATTGTATTTTTCTGTGTAGTCAAAAAAGCCGTCCTGTAACTCGATTTCGTCCGGCTCCCCGGTTATCAGTTCGTCGTTTCCCAAAACCGCGCAGCTGACTTCAAAACCGGGGATCGCTTCTTCCAGCAAAACACAGTCGTCAAACTTAAACGCAGTTTTGACAGCCTCAAGCAGCTTGTCCTTTGTATCTAATTTTGTGATCCCATAGGACGATCCCGCATTGACGGGCTTGACGAACAGCGGATAGCAGATCTTTTCTGCCAAAGCTTCTATTTGATCCGGCATATAATCGGAATGTATCAATTCGGACGCGGGGATGCGAACGCCGGACAAAGGCCGGTTTGTGGGCGCGGTCTTTATCCATACAAAGAGCAGAGGCAAGTGTGCCGCATCCTCTACAAGCGGGATGCCAGCCAGCTCACAAAGCCCCTGTACCGTGCCATCCTCGCCGTTTTGTCCGTGTAACACGGGAAACACAACATCTATTGAGATGCGCCGGATTTCATTTTCACGGAATACAATTAGCTCATGGCGGATACGGTCAGGAGAAAGGCAGGCTGAGAAACAGTCCGCATCATACCATGTATCCTTTTCAATCCTGCTCACTTCGCCTGCATAATAGTACCAACCGCCCTGACGTGTGATGCCGACAAGAACAGGCTGAAAGCACTCCATGTCCATGTGAGAAATGACTGCACTTGCCGAAACGAGCGAAACTTGCTATTCATCTGAATAGCCCCCAAAAATTATAACAATATTTTTCTTTTTCATGTCCTTATCCTTTCTCAATCACTGTAATATTGTCCGGTAGCACATATCCAATCTCGCAGAGGTTTCTATACGCTGTTTTTTCAGAGAGTAGAAACCCTTGATTGTCGTAAACCTGCTGTACAACATCTACTTCCTTATAGACTTTCCCCTGTGTTCTGTAATAGAGCAGATCTTTGTTAATGACCTTCCATTTCCTATGAGGATCACACTCCATGTAAACTGCACCGATAATGTTATCTTTGTCGAATGTCAGAGATAGCTGCGCCCTCTGATCTGTTTGGTTGGTGACTTTGAAATCAAGCCAGCCCTCGGCTACCGTTGTATCAACGCCCATAGGAGCATCGCTGGGCGGTTCAGGGAAATCCTTTTTCCCATGACCGTGGCGTTCTGTTATGGTCAGCGGAGTATGCAGAAACAACCAGCAAAGCAGATTGCTAATCATACAAAGACCGCCGCCATATTCTATCACAAGGTGTCCGTCCACCTCAGAAAGACCATCTTTATAGGGAATCTCTTTGTCTGCGTTTTTCACGCACAGCCAAAAAGAGAAGGTCTCTCTCGGCTCTATGATAAGTCCATTCAGTTTTGTGGCCGCCAGCTTGAGATTGTGGATTTTGTTTTCCTGATAAAGCATGTCAAAGCCCGTATCTGTATTTCGCATGAGACAGTTTGAGATAAACAGCCTGTAGTACAGCAGAGAAGGCTCCTGTTTTTTTGCATACCTGTTCTTGTCAAAACGCATCTGTGTATAGAAAAATAATGTGCGCTGCTTTCTACGAAGTGGCAACAACCATGGGAATACCTCTGTGATTCGCTTTCTTGGCATATAAAAATCTCCTCCTTTTGGGCATAAAGAAAAGCCCTTATTCAGTCTTCATTGTACTGAATAAGGGCTTTTAAATCTCAAAGATACGCCTTGAGATTACTTAAGATATTCCTAATATCAAACGACTTTTTCCTTAATATGTAGAGGCAAGGTGACAATAATGGTAATCATTAGGTCTTTGCTTTGCGCCGTAATTGTCCCTCCGTGAAGTTCGACAATTTCCTTTGCAATAGACAGTCCAAGTCCTGTTCCCCCAGTTTCCGACGTTCTTGCCTGCTCCAAACGGTTGAATTTGTCAAACATCATCTGTAATTTTTCTGGTGGGATTGTATCTACGGCATTTTGAAAGGTCACGACAGCGAGATCATTTTCTTTCTTTGCAGAAATGCGTATTTCCGATCCTGCGTTGCTGTATGAGGCGGCGTTTTTGAGCAAATTACCAAACACACGGACAATCATTTCCGTGTCTGCTAAAACTATCAGACCGTCTTCTGATGATAGCTTTACAGTATTCTCATTTGCGGAAAGGATCGGATAAAATTCTTCTACAGTTTGTGCAAGCAGAAAGGATAAATCCACCTTTGTTTTATGGAGTGATACGGTCTTTGAATTGTATCTTGTAAGGTCGAACAGTTCGTTAATCAGCACATCCAATCGTTCCGATTTGCTAAGTGCAATCTTGATGTACTTTTCCCTCTGCTCAGCCGACATATCCTGAGCTTCATCCAATAGGCTTAAATATCCAATCACTGTGGTCAAAGGGGTGCGGATGTCGTGAGCAAGGTACATAACCAATTCATTCTTTTTTTCTTCTGCCTGAGCAACGCTTTTTTCGCTATTTAAAACAGACAGTTTAATTTGGTTCATATGGTTTTCGACCTCATGGAGCGGTGCGGAAAGCGTAATTCCCTTTGCGCTTTTCTCATATACCGTTTCCGTTGCAGCTACTACTTCATTCAAATAATTCCATGGCTTTTTCCAATAAAAAAGGAAAATGCCCAAAAATCCAATGATAAGAAATATAACATACAGGATGTCAAGCCTCAAGCCAATCCAGGCAATCACCGCATTGTCTGTCTCAATGGTCGCTGAACTTAAAAGTGCTATCACGACAAAACCAACAATAGCCCATAAAGTCAACGCCACAAACAGGCGGATGCGCAGTTTCTTTTCAATGTTCTGATTTGATGAAGTCATCGTATCATCTCCTTTAGTTCAGCAATAAGAGCAAGAGTGTCCCGCATATAAGTAATACCGTAACAGTATTTACAACAACGGCAATGTATCGATCTGCTTTTTCTTTGTCAAAGAACAGGGTGCAGCCTATCAGGTAAAACCCTATTCCAAATAGCCCGCCGATGGTATTCGTGATTAAGTCAGTAATATCAAATCTACCGACAGAAAGAATGAATTGAGAACATTCCAGAGCAAGAGAGATACCAAAAATGAACACAATCTTTATACAATGCGAAATCTTTTTTAAAAGCAGACTTAGATAAACGCCTACAGGGATAAAGATCAATATATTGTTTATAACCTCAGAAAAATGAAATCTGACGTTATGCCCATCTTCGTAATGAAACGGTATGAGATTGTAAGCCCTGATTGTACCAAGTCCGCTTAGCGAAAGCTCAAGTTTGAATAGGATAATCCATACAAGAAACAATACATACATCACAAACAGAGCAATAGTAATGTAGTATATTATTTTGTTTCTTTTCTTTAACATAACTGCGTTCCTTTTATATTTTGTAGCCCACACCCCATACGGTTTTGATGTAAAAGGGTTTCTCTACGGTGTCGTTCAGCTTTTCTCGAATGTGTCGGATATGGACAGTGATTGTGCTACTGTTTTTACTGTAATACTCATCTTGCCAGATGCTTTTGAATAAATCTTCCACACTAACAACGGTTCCGAGGTTTTCAAGTAAAATGCGTAGGATAGAAAATTCGGTAGGCGTTAGTGCAATTGTTTCTCCATTCAGTTGGCATTCGTAGCTCGACGTGTCCAGTTCCAACCCTTCATACTTTAAGATTGGATCGGGAGATGTTGCGTTTGCCATAGCGGTAAACCGCTTATAACGCCGAAGTTGCGCTTTCACTCTTGCCATCAGTTCCAGCGGTCTGAACGGTTTAGTTACATAATCATCTGCTCCTAATGTAAGACCGTTAATTTTGTCAACCTCTGCGTCTTTGGCAGTCAGCATGATAACAGGATAGATATGTTTTTCGCGGATTTTTTTGCAGAGCGAAAACCCATCTGAGCCAGGGAGCATAATATCTAAAATAGCAAGGTCAAGTTCCTGTGTTTCGATGCAACACAAGGCATCCTCCGCCGTGTAAGATTTGAACACAGTATAGTTTTCGTTTTGCAGATAGACTTCAATTAGGTCAGCAATTTCTCTTTCGTCATCTACAACTAAAATTTTTTCCATAAAATACCAACTTCTTTTTTTCGGAGCAACAGATTTATTATACTAGTTACACTAAAGTGATTCTCAAATATGTGCATAAGGAATTATTAAGATTTTCCTTACATTCCTTTCTTTCTCCGCCCCTGCTTTGTTCTGCCGTCAATAGGCTTTTTTGCGTTTTTAGGGATTAAGCATACTGTCCCCATCTTAACAGCGTCAGCGATACGCCCTGCAGTGCAGCAATAATTTGTCATTGATGGTGAAATTTTCCACAAAATGCTCGCCTCTTTCAATGTCATGTAGTCCATATCTCTTGCCCTCCAACAAGGACATTGTATTTCGTTCTCTCGAAAAATACAAGAAATCTCAAGCGACAGAAAAATGTAATATCTAAAATTTAGGCACATATATCTGCTTCTCTATGGAATCATTATTTCGCTAAATCCTGCGAATATAGTAACTCACCTGTACCGAAATTGAGTGCTGTAGCTTTACAATAGATGTGAGACCTCAAGGATAGAAAAAAGCGATTGAGTCCGTTAGAATGTTTCTACCATAAAACTCCTCTAACGAAAGGACATCGGTCACCATGAACATTATACCACATTCCCGGCGATATCTCTCTCACACGATTGATACTCGGTATTTTTCCGTCAAGCTTTATCGAAGTGGATTCACTGTCAACTTTGTCTGCCGAAAGTATCACATATCCAAGGCCTCCCTGATGCGTTGGAACAAGCGATTCGATGGCTCACGACAATCCTTGGCAGACGGTTCTCACAGACCGCTTTCACCGCATCCGACTGCTCATACCCCGCTCGAACGCAAGGGGATCACCGACTTGTACCGTCGCAATCCCCATATCTCCTTATGCGAGATGTACGGCAAACTTCGGTCTCAAAAGGGTTACTCCTGGCATCCCGGATCTCTTTACCGAATATCCCGGGCTTTAGGTTTTTCTTCCAAGGCTTCGTCAACCAAGAAGAAACGGAAGCCTATGCGGTACGATACGCCAACACGCTTGGGCGTGAAATGGCAGATGGATGTAAAGCATGTTTCAAGAGCTTGCTATGTCGGGAAAATACATGAGAAGTTCTATCAGTACACGATGATCGATGAAGCGTCGGGAGAGCGATTCCTTTATCCTTACATCGAACAAAACAGCTACAGTACCAATGATTTCGTAAGACGGGCAATCGCATACTTCGGTTACAAACCGGAAACGATTCAGACTGACAACGGCTTTGAATTCACTTATGCAAAAGCGTATCCTCGTACACACCCCTTTGATCTTCTGTGTGATAAGCTTGGGATAAACCATAAACTGATTCGTCCACGGACACCTTGGCATAACGGCAAAGTCGAACGCAGCCACAGAAACGATCAGGAGAGATTCTACAATTTCCTCAGGTTCTACTCATTAAGTGACTTAAAGGAGCAGATGTACCGATACAGGCGCAGAGCGAATCGTATTCCTATGGCTGTACTCGGATGGGTATCGCCAATAGAAAGGCGTGCACAGCTTGATGTATGAACGTTCTGTCCGCTTGTTCTTATAAAATCGACGAAACACAAGTCACATAAAAACATCAACCGCTAGTGGAACGGTTCTGGTGAAAAAAGCGTTGCAGTTATAAATTGCAGCGTTTTTCTTTGCACTCTTTGGCAAAAAGTGAATTTCCGTTGTTGTAGAGAGTAAGGGATAAGTGGAATAGTAAGCATGTACTTTTTGACCACAGTCGAAAAAGTAGGCTTGTAAGGTGGCAATTCAGCTTAATCAATTTTAGGGAGAACCCTAAGACCCCGAACAAGAAAGGAGTGATGAAATATGACAAAGAGCGTTAATCGTAAAAACAACTGTACCGTTCACTTTATGGTGAACGAAGAAGATATGAATGAGCTTAACCGAAGATTTGCATTGACCAATTTTAGAAGCAAAAGAGAGTTTTCTCGAGACAGTATTTTTAAAAACAGAATCATCAGTATTGATATATCCGGTGAATTTAGAAAAAAACTGAGGGAATTATCTTCGCTTATCAGTCGTAACTCAGCAAACCTGAATCAGATTACAAAAGCGCTAAATAGCACAGGTGTTATCTATAAGGATGATATTGAAAGTATCAAGAAAGCTTTGCAAGGTGAACTGCTTTTCTTATCAGAATTTAGAGAAAAAGTATCGGATTATATTATCAATCAGGTGGTAGGATAATGGCTGTTACAAAGATACATCCGATTAAAACTACTTTGAAAAAGGCAATAGATTATATCTGTAACGGAGATAAAACCGATGATGAAATCTATGTTACAACGCACCTGTTCAGCAGAGAAAATGCTCATAAAGAATTTGAACTTACCAAGAGACAGTTTAATTCAAGAACTAAAACTTTAGCCACCATTTGATCCAATCTTTTGTACCGGAAGAAGTCAGCTTTGCATCCATACCGTTTGTTCGTAACCTAATTGAATATACGGAAGGTGATGATAACGAAGACTATTTGACTCTTACAAGTGTTTTGTTATAGCTTTAACCATCAGTAGATATAAAAGAAACAGAAAAATGGCTATCGCACCATCTCCTTATTATAGGTATAGGATTAACCGCTATCGAAAATAACATTAGATTTTTGAAATAAAATGGATATATAGAACGAGTAGGCTCTAACAAGACGGGCTATCGGAAAGTTAAGGAATAGTTTCGTGCTTGCAATATGCTTGCAAAAAATCAGATAGAAATAAAAGGTATAATAAAGCTAAATTTGATAATAAAAACGTTGATTTTATGCCATTTATACAAAATGACATAAATGGACATATCGAGTGGGGATCGGAAACTTTCGGTAATTTCTACTCATTTTATACTTGACTTTTCATAGCTGGTCTCCTATTCAATATTATTATTTAAAAAACATACTGCCAACATACATCCATAATGAAGAATCTTTATTTCCCGCAAATATCTTTTCCTTTTTAATTAATTCACACTTAAAATCATCTGTAATTCTGTAGACGTAAATTATGCACTCCGTAGTATTTACATCATTATCTAACACATATAACTTTTCATTATTGATAGCTATTTGTGAAATATTGCGATTAAACTTTATTCCCCTGCGCCGGCTATTCTTCAAATCCAACACCGTCATTTCTTTACATGTTTGCATTACAGGATCAACGTGAGTTATTAAAAGATTCTTTTCATAGCCAACGGTTTGATACATTGATTTTTTCTTTTCAAAATCCTCCCACGTGAGCTCTCTACTTTTTATGTCATAACAACCGAGTTTGCTTTTTTTTTTTTTAGGGTAATTTTTATAATCTGAATATATGGCAAAATATAAACTATTCTTATATACCGTTACATACTCAGGGCTTATATTTGTTTGCAAATCTATTGTGTGCATCCTTTTTAGTGTTTTTGCATCCAATATGCTTAAATGGCATGTTGCATCATCGTTATCAAAAATATACACCTCCTTTTTGTTGCTTTTAGTATGCTTACAATGCAGCCTTTTAAATCAATAAACTTTTCTTTACCTGTCTTTATGTCCATGCGTCCTATTCTTGTGATATTGTTTAGATTGCTACAACTAAAAATCGCATCATCATTTACAGATATATTCATGCCCGCTTCATCTTTGGTGAACTTAAAAGCTTTCGACTTACCATTACTAAGTCGATTCTTATCACCTCATTGTACTTGTCCCCCGGGGCTTTCCCCATTGGCGCAGCATAAAACATTCCCCATATGATTCTCCCGGTTTAAAATTGTCCGTAAATGCTCCGTAAGCCAATTCTTGACGAGCACACTCTTTTATTCCTTCATCATAATAAATAATCTGGGTATTATCGGCTTCTTGTGTTGTATATACAACCGCAACATCAAAATCTGTTGGTATAATAAACTCAGCCGAGCTACATGAAGATAACATCATAAGAAAAACTATAACTATTGTCAAATTGTACATCTTCTGCACTGACTGATATGCTTTGCAAAAAAAAAACAGCGGCAAATACTGTTGCATATAAAAATATGCAAGAAATCGTATGATTCAAGAATGTAGTTTTTCTTATCAGACTATATGTTTTTTAACAATCCCCCTTTACAGTTCTTCTTTGCAAACACTATTTTTCACTTTACGGTTCTATTATGTTGAAGTTACATACTATAGGAGACATATATTTCAACAGGCGCGCTAACACCGTTTTATCTCCTGTTAAGACAATCTGATCAATGACTTCTTCTTTTCCAAGCATAAGAGATAGAAACTGAAGGCGTTTCAGACTAATTGAACAATCTGCCTCGTTTTTCGTTTCACCATTGTAGACAAGAAGAATACCGTCTTTTCTTATTAAGAATAAATCCTCATTCGTATCAGTAATCTTAAGCTTAAGGGTAAAATTATCTTTCTGTGCTGCAAGTGCATCCGTCATAATGTCTATGTATGAAAGCATCATTTCCGTCGTCATACCCATCATCATTACTTCACTGCCTTTTGCAGTTCCTTCTTTGCTTGACTGATTTCCCTCAAAAAGTTCCCATGCTCCCATAAGGTATGCACTACGCCAAGGACCGCTCTCAGACTGATAACCGAGCTGTTCAAGCGCCCGTGCACAAAGATCTCTTGCTTCCTGAAAATCCGGCTTTGCAAACACAAGCTCCCTTGTCAGCTGAGCCACCCATTGATATTCTCCCTTATCAAAATCCTTTTGTGCCATATCCATGACCTTGTCCAAATCGCCAAGGTATGAGATCCATTTTTTTGCTGTGTCTTCAGGCGTAAGCGGATTAAGATTGACTGGATTGGCATCGTACCAGCCCATATAACGCTGATAAACGGCTTTTATATTATGACTTAGAGTACCGTAATACTGTCGGCAATACCAAATTTTATTAAGTCTGTCCGGAAGTTCCAGGCTCCTTGAAATTTCAGAAGGTGTCATTCCCTGATTGATGTAATGCAGAGTCTGATTATTTATATACTGATAAACGGCAGCTGTGTCTTGCATATATTCTTTTATAGTTTCTCTTCCCCAGTGTGGCCAGTTATGAGACTGAAAAACCACCTCGCTCTCGTCTCCGAAAAGATACTCCGCCTCAAGTATAAAATGCGCCCATGCCTCGGCATCACGCACCTGGGCACCGCGGAGAGTATAAAGGTTATGCATTGTTCCGGTACAGTTTTCAGCCATCCAAAGGCCTTTGTATTTTGGGAAATATGCATTCATTTCAACCGGAGCTTCTGTTCCGGGAGTAAGATGGAAGCGGATTTCAAGTCCGTCTATAATTAAAGTATCATTGCCGCTTATCTCTATTGTAGGCGCCAGCAGACCTACTGTACCTCTCGACTGGCCGAGTCCTATGCCTATTGCCATGCGGTTTTTCTCGCCGGTTTTCATAATTGATCCGTACTGATATTGAGCTCTTCGTCCCATAGCCGGTCCACAGTAAATGTTTTCGCTAACAGCATGTTTCAGAAATCCTTCAGGTGCCAAGATTAGCGTCTTTCCTGAGGCAATTTGCTCCTCAAAGCTGAGGCTTTCGTCTGCAACCTGTTCGGCCTTTATCGCCCCCATAATCCCACCGTAGTGATCGATGTGAGAATGGCTGTAAAGAATTGCCTTGATGTCAAGTTCTCCGAAGTGTTTTTTCATGAGCTTCATGGCTGCTTCCATATTTTCCTTGCACATCATAACATCAAAAATTATCCAGCCATGATCTGTCTGTATGAAAGTAGTATTTGCCATGTCATAGCCTCTCACCTGATATATTCCATCGCATACTTTGAAAAGTCCCGCATATGCATTAAGCTGCGTGTTTCTCCAAAGGCTTGGATTTACCGTGTCCGGGGCATCTTTATCCTTTACAAAGCTAAAATCTCCAATATCCCAGGCAACTTCTCCGTCGTCACGCTTAATAACAAGTCCTTCAGTTGATTCAATAAGCCCTCTTAGTGCACATTCCTTTTCGCGCTCATCTGCGAAATTCAGCAAAGAATACCAGGTCTTATTAGCGTTTACCGTGTTTGATGTAGCACATGAACAGCAAGTCCTACCTAATTTCATAAGGTTCATACTTATCCTCCTCAAAATATTTTCTCGCCAAGCTATGTTTTTTACAGCTCGATTTTATAATGCAGCGTCATTCTTAAACTTGCTTTGCAATTAGCGAATTTTCGTTATTGTCGGCGCTTCCCATGTTCCATTCAGCACGCTGCTGTCAGGTTTGTATATCCTGAGAAAAAGGTGAAATCCGCTCTTACCCACAGGCAGCCAGTTTTCACTATTCTCATCCGGTTCTTCAGTTTGAAGAATCAAATCCAGAGAATTATCTTCGTTTAATTTGAAGTTATTTCGATTGCTTATGGCATAGCGCTCAATTGGATTTGAAATCAAAAAATCGTCATCACCGTATGCGGTTACTGACCAAAACCCGTGTTCCCCCACAGGTGGAAGTTCGTCTGCATTGAAATGAAGAATGTATTTGTTTTTAGCATTGAGCTCTTCACCGTCATCGTCCTCCCCTGCTTTAAGGTAAACTGCGGTATCGATAGGGTTGGCACCGAAACCTGCAATTGCAACCAGACAACGATAGCCGTATTGTGTCCCGAAACGGCCTATCGGCTCTCCGTAGAACTTAAAACTCCTGTTTTTTACCATAAAGCCTGATGTCTTTTTTATTAACTTTGGAATAAGACGATCTTTCATTTCCTGCCAAAATTTCTCTAAATCCACAGGTGAAAGCAAAGAATCGAAACAACGCCCGACGCCTATTCCTAAATCAGCAAACTCATTGAGAAATTCATCGTCTTCAGGATATGTTGGATTATCTTTTAGCAGTTTGTTGACTCTTTCGAAATAATCATTTGGAGTCATCTTCATTGCAAGCATAAGCGGACTCCCCTCTTTATCCGGGTCATAGTTACCCTTAGGCATTTCACCATTCGCAAGCAAAACAGATAAAGTCTTTGATCCCATCTCATTTTGTAATTTGTAGATGTTCGCTATATCTTCACTGCCATAGCAAATCGTCCTTCCGATAAGCCATCCGAGAGAAGTTGGAATCTCAATTCTTTTCATACCCTCAGGAATATCGCCCTTAAAAGCAGGTCCTGTAAGTATATAGGTTCTTTCTTTTTCCGTATCCCCGCCGGTGCCTAAGATCGCCACGGTATTTGACCACGCATCCATGATCTGAAACATCAGATACCGATCGGCACGAGGCTTTTTTATTACAAGCGCGTCGTCCTTTAACTCGAAAAAGATTTGCGAATACAGCGTATCGACATTCGGTGTGACGACCTGTCTGAAATCCGATGTTGCAAGCGTCTTCGCATGAAGGAACTGATTGACAGGAGCTTTTGATTTAGCTGGTTCTACTGTGTTTGTACTGATCTCTTTGGTAATATCCATAAGAACAAGTGGGAAGTAAAAAACAAAAGCCTTCTCTATAAGCGATTTTGCTTTGTCGATTGTCATTTCTTCTCTCATCTTAAAATCCTCCATACTATTTCATTGATTCTTTTGCCCAAACTCACGCATAAGCATATTTTTAAGTAAAATAAGTTCTTTACCTGATTCGATATCCTTTTCGTAGACAAGTCCCACCGCATATCTTGTTACAGCGGCAAGCATGAGATGCACGATAGATAAAAACATCTCTTTTTCGCTCGTATGTGTACATAGCGTTTTGTCTTTTTCGCCCTTAACATAGATTTTATGAAAACGAATTGCGAGCCTGTCAATCATTTCGTTGTACGAATTCAGTGCTACCGGGGAGACCGCTTCGTTTCTGATATAAATATTAAAAAATTGGTTAAAGCAGAGCAGCTTCTTGTGGTTTTTATATAATTCAAGAAATGAGTCAAGAAAGAATTCAAGTTCTTCAACCGCCGTCGCCCGATCCTCGTTTATAAGAAGCGCATAACTTGCTATAAACCTGCTCCACACATGGGTTCCCACGGCGACAACAAGTTCCGGCTTGGTACGATAATATCTATACAGCGTTGCGACTCCGATTCCGGCTTTCTCCGCAACATTTGCCATAGAAACCTTGTCTATACTCATTTCGGAAAGCATACAGAAGCCCGCATCAAGGATTCGTCTGTTGGTCTCCTCTTTTTGCAGATCATCCTGCTTCGGGTCAAATCCCATTCTTTTCTCCTCTTCTCCTTCCAAAGACAGCGTTTCCTACTGATGATAGATATCATATCATCAGTAGGAAACGCTGTCAAGAAAAAAACAATTTCAACTCCGGGCCCCTTTGAAAATCTGCTATAATTACAATAAATTGCTTTTAACTTCAGGGAGGTTAGAGAATGAAGAAATTCAGATTATTCTGGTCTATCGTTAGAAGATGCCACGCCGAGAAGATAACCTTTGGCTTTCTCATCAGCTTTTTTATCGTCTCGCTGATCATCATGATCTGTGAACCGGGCATACACACATACGGCCAGGCAATGTGGTATACCTTCGTAGCCTGCACGACCATCGGGTTTGGTGATATCACGGTAAGCACCGCGTTGAGCCGGATCCTGACCGTCTACATGACTTTCTATGAGATCGTCTGTCTGGATCGCCATTCTCTCCGGAGTCATCGTCAGTCATTACATGGAAGTTATTACCCGCAGGGAGAAAATGACCGCAACGAAATTTCTGGACAAGCTGGAGCATCTGACGGAACTTGACAAGGAAGAGCTGCAGGAGCTGTCAGATAAAGTGCGGGAATTCAGGAAAAAGGCATAGGTGGGACAGCATGAAGCACAGAAAAGCAAAGATCATCTTATTCGGAATATTGAGTTTCATCATGAGCACTGCGGCGGCACAAAGGCTGCTCTCGTTTATGACGTTGCCGTCTGCAGTGCCGGCGGGATCCTGATCGGATCATGGCAGAAGCATCACGGCGTGTTTCCCGAAACACTCGAAGCAGTCACCGAAAAAGTGAAAACAGAGGGCGGATACCCTTACGATAAACTCCCTATTCTCCTCGTCGCTGCACTGCTTCCCCTGATCTTCGGCGGGGCCATAGGTCCTGAAGCAGGGATTACCGGTCAGCGTCCTTCTGGTCATGGGACTCTTCAAGCTGCTGCTGGTAACCGTCAGCGTCAACATGGGTTGGAAGAGGGGGACCATCTTCCCAATGATCTATTCCACGGTTGCCATCGGTTATGCCTGCGCCACTTGGATCAGCGCCATCGGTTATGCCTGCGCCACTTGGATCAGCGCCATCGGCAGCACCGGCACCATCGAAGCCACGTTTGTCGTCGTCGTTGTCACGGCTTCTATGCTGGGCTTACGCCTTTGGCTAAAAATTCTTCAAGCTTTGCAGGGGTCATGTGAAACGACTTACCATCTACACGATTTCAAGGTTTTACGCTTCTGTTTTTTGCATCTCAAGTCCTTTCAGCTTGTTCTGGTATTCCGTAATTTTCTCACGGGTCTTTTGGATCTCGTTTTCGATTTTCAGAATTTTTCTGTTTGCCATAAATGTTTTTCCCTTTCATTTTTTGTTAATCCCAGTTCATCAGACCGTAGCCTTTGATGTAACCTGAATTTAAGTCATAGCTTTTAATCTTGCAGCAGGCATCGCCTGACTTTCCTTCAACGGTGTAGATGCGGCTTCCGTCCGTTCCGATAACGATTCCCACATGATCCGCACCGCCATCACCGTCCCAGTCAAAGAAAATGGCGTCACCCGGTGCAATGTTTTTGTAGCCTCGGTTTCCCCATTGTCCGTGAGAGGGAAACCACGGAACACCTTGCGTCTGGCAGGCGGCAAAACGCGGCTCGCTTTTTCCTGCCTTGTTGTAGCACCAAGATACAAAGCAGGCGCACCATTCTACGCGGCCGTTAAAACCGTACCAGCTCCAATAAGGATAACCGCCTACATTTCCGACCTGCTTTTTTGCAAGATTTACAAGCTCCGGATTTCCGGGGCGGGTGCCGTTCACAAAATGAACGCCGCTTAAATCCTCCGATGCGCTGTCGTCAGGGGAGCCCCCACCGAATACAAGGGGTTTGTTTCCGCTGGTTTCAAGATAGACGCGGTACATTTTAAGCTGTTCTTCATTTAAGATTTCTCTTGCAATATCAGAAAGAGGTTTCGTTTTCAGCTTTACATGAAGAATGTAATAGTTGTACGGGACTTCTTCCTCAGTGGTTTCTCCGATGTCCGGATCGGTATGGGTTTCCGTTTTGTAGCGCACCTCGATTTCTTCTTTTAAGGTCAAAGAATACTGCTTTCCGAAAATTTTCTGTAAGTCGGATTGCACTTTGGAAAGGGTGTAGCTTTGGTGCTTTGCCGTAAGGATGGAAGCAAGTTCATGGGGGTTGTGTCCGATTCCGTCAAGCTCATATTTATACTCGTCATACCCGGGATGATCCTTTTTTACATTGTCTATTTTTCCCTGGAGCTCATTTTCCATAGCGGCATAGGCATTTTCCACTGACACAAGATCACTGTCCTCCGCGGTGTAGCTTGTACCTAAAATCCCGTTAAAGCCTCCCGATAAAAAAGAGGAGCAGGAAGATAAGCCGGTAAAGATAAGAACAAACACCAACAGCAGGGCTATCAAAATTGCAATTCCCCGTCTATGCCTTATAACAAAGGAGCCTGCCTGTTTTGTCTTTTCCGCGGATTTCTTTGCTGCCTTTGCCGCTTTCTGTCCTTTCTTACGAAGCTCTGCGGCATACTGCTTTTTTAATCTTTTCTTTTGCAGCATACGGCTGATAGGATTTGCGGGAGACAGATTTGGGTTCTCATACATGGCTTTTTTGTAGAAATATTTTGTATTGGCTTTTTCTGCGGCTTTCTCCGCTTTTCTTACCTTAAAGTGAAGCCTTGTTTTTCCTTTGCCTTTCTTTTCATCAAATTCACGGTCAAAGGAAAGGGTCTTTTTCTTCGGGATTTTATCTCTTGCCTTATCAAGACGGTCTGCCGCCTGATCGGACTTTTGTATATACTTTTGAAGCTCCGGGATATTTCTTTCTTCTTGTTTTGATGGTATCCTTTTTTTTCTGCCCATCTGCAGTAATGATCTATAAACTTGGATTCCGACATTTTGGTGATATTGTCGTAGTGCCAATACTTATCAACGAAATCACCAAGTTTATCCTTTCCATTATCCTCGTTCCAGCTTTTCAGTTCACGCTTGATTCCAGGCATTGTATAATCAAGCAAATGAGTAAGACCACTATGAAAGTTCAATCAAAGTTGAACGCTTTGACGGAACTGAGGTATCAAATACTGCGGGCACAAGCGTGAATAATTTTGAAGTGCCGAAAAATTCTTCAAATAACAAACCTTATAATACAAAAGTTATCGTTACAAACAAGGAAAAAGCTGATAGAAAACTGACAATTAAAAAAGAATTCGATCCAACTCGCACGACATCTGGAGCTAAGGCTTCAAACAGATCGTCCAGAGCTCTGCCGAACAAATTTGAGCTGAAAATCGTAGGCGTTGGATATGACGGAAGCACTGAAGTCTATAATCAAACCAAAGAAATTGCTATCGATGAAACTCTTACATTAGAGAACCTTCCTTACGGAACATGTACCGTTACGGAAACAGATGGAGCGACATATAATGTGGCTTATAAAAATGATGCTAATGAAAACAATAATAGTGTTAAAGTAAGTATAGACAAAAAAGAGTGTTCAATGACGGTTACAAATCATCCTGAGCAAGACGATGATAAGGTAAACGTAGAAGCAACAAAGAAATGGGTGAATGGTCCTGCATCGGATCACACGGTCCCGACCTTTGATTTGTACGCAGACGGAGTGAAAAAACAAGGCGTAACACCTACTATCACACCTTCAGGAACAGCAAATAAATTCACATATAAGTGGAGTAATCTTCAGAAATATAATACTGCCGGTGAAGAAATCAAATACACGGTAAAAGAAGCCGGAATGACAAGTAATAATAAATTCGTCGTTAACGGGCACACATACGCTGTGACTCAGCAAGACAACGAAATAACCAATATATACGAGATTCCCAAAACTGATTACAGGGCAACAAAGAAGTGGTCTGGGGATACAAGTGTAACGAGGCCTACAATGACCTTTACCCTCTGGAGAAAAGCAAGCTTTGTCGATGAGGCAGTGCCGGGCGCAGAAGTCAAGGAAGTTGATGGAACCAGAACTACAGCGAAGTGGACAGGACTGGACAAAACCACTGCGGCAGGAGCAGAATACAGTTTTTATGTAAAGGAAGCATTTAAGACGGCGAGTCCCGAAAATGACAACTGGACGCTTGGAGCGTTTGACGCTGCAACAAACAGCATAACATTGTTTTAGAGGGTGATATGTATTCGGTTGCATACAGCGATGATAACCTGACTGTAACTAATACCTTTGTACCTCCTGCGCCTGTGGTTGTTGACCCGCCGGTCAGAAAGGAAGTCAAAGGAGATACGAAGACAAAGGATAAGGTTACATTCATGCTTAGATCTGTATCAAACACTGCAGGAGTAAATCCTATGCCTATGCCGACAGCTGCCGGTGGCAAGCAGTCGATGACTGCAGATGTCTATGGAAGAGGTAGTATAGAGTTCGGAGAATTTGAACTCACCAAGGAAGGGACATACATTTACGAGATAACAGAGGTTGACGGAAAGCTTGACGGCTATAAATACGACAATTCAAAATACACTGTAAAGTATGTTGTGACCAAAAAAAGAATACTCTCCTTGCACAAACTTCTATTACTAGAAACGGCGAGCCTGTAAAAGAAACACTGTTCATCAACGAATATGATGCAGATAAGGAAATCACAAGTGCAATAAAGACAGGTGACAACACATCGATGGTACTCTACGGAGTAATTCTGCTTTTATCAGGATTGGCATTGGCATTAATGAAGAAAAAATTCTTAGAAATAAGCAAAACAGAGGGATCTGGGCCGAAAACCGGATCCCTCTGTTTATAAATCGGAAAAAGTAAGCAAGGAATGAAGTTTGTAAATAAAAAATAAATTAGCCATGGGCTCGTCCTTGAGTTATAATGATAATTACCAAAAGCCAAATACGAAACAGAATGAAGTTTTGACTCGAATGAATATTACAATTAAAGGGAGGTACAAAAATGAAAAGAAAAGTTAGATTCGTGCAGTATGGATGCGGTAAAATGAGCAGGTATCTGATGAGATATGCTATTGGAAAGGGCGCAGAGCTTCAAGCGGCGTTTGATACGAATCCTGATATAACAGGAAAGGATGTAAGTGAAATAATAGGGAACGGTTTTCCTGCGACCGGAATAAGTGTTTCGCCTGCTGAAAAAGCCGGTGCTCTGATAAAAGAACTGAAGCCTGACGTGTGTATAATTGCTACAAGAAGCACCGTTGCGGAGCTCGAAGATATCTTTACGATCTGCGCAAAAAACGGAGTGAACGCTATAACGACATGTGAAGAAGCCCTTTACCCGTGGAACTCATCTCCTGAGCTTACCGCCAGACTGGACAAACTTGCAAAAGAAGGAGGATGCACTCTTACCGGAGTGGGTTACTGCGATCTGCTCTGGGGAACAATGGTAACAAATCTTGCCGGATCTTCATTTAAAATCACTACAATAAACGGAAGCAGCTGGTACAATGTGGAAGACTACGGCATTGCTCTTGCCGAGGGACACGGTGCGGGACTGTCTCATGAAGAATTTGCCGAGGAAATCGGAAAGTACAATGACATTTCATCTGAAGAACAGATAAAACTTGTTGAATCCGGAGAATACGTTCCGAGCTATATGTGGAATCAGAATGGCTGGCTGGCATCGAAAATGGGACTTCATGTAACATCGCAAAAACAGGAATGCCTGCCTACTACATGGGATAAAGATCTTGATTCTTCGACACTCGGCATGACAATAAAGGCCGGTGATCCTACAGGGATGCGGGCAGTGGTTACAACTGAAACAGAGGAAGGTATCAAGTTTGTAACTGAGTGCGTGGGCAAAGTTTTTAGGCCTGAGGAATACGACAAAAATGAGTGGACTATCTCAGGAGAACCGGAGACCACAGCGATTGTCAACCGACCGGCTACTGTAGAGCTTACGTGCGCCATAATTGTCAACAGGATCCCTCAGCTGATCGATGCTCCGGCAGGTTATGTCAGCACTGACAGGTATCCGGACAACTTTTACTGCGAAAAAGATCTTAATGAGTATGTGACAAGTATGTAATGCCGCCGCCGGCATTGGTTTTCAAAATCATAAATAAAGAGCCGTAAATGCTTGAAGATGGCACAATTATAATTCAAGGCTTGGAGCCCCGCTTTGTTAGAGTTTTTCTAAGAAACGGGGCTTTCTTAAATTCTGAGTATTTTTGATTTCATTCCAATTCGTGTACTCTGATCTTTACCACTTAAGGATCTGAATTTACATTGAAAGGATCTTACGGATATATATTACAATACGATCCTGCAAGACCATGTTTACTGTGAGTTTCATTTTACTTGACGCGATTTATAAAAAAGTATAGACTGAAATTGGTTTTGAGTTTATACGGCAGCGATTTAAACGATAAATCTGCACGCAAGACTAAAGATAAAGACGTCCCGGAATATTTAAAATCGGCTACTGAAAATTATGATTCGGCGAAATAAACGGGCGGTGAATAAAAAAGCAAAACGCCGGTAGGGACTGCGACGCCATATCGGATTTCAGGTCAAGGGGTGCCGCAAAGAGTGGTATGGGATTCAATTAATACCTTCCCTCCGGCATTAAGGAGGGCATGTCAGTGCGGAATCTGACAGCTGATATCAGCAATAGGAAAAGCGGTTGCGCTTTTAATTGCGGCAGGTTTTGCAGCAATGACTGCGTTAGCGTTCTTTTATATAGTGGAAGAAGCAGATCATGATTGTTCAGGGTATGACTGCCCGATATGCGCATGCAGGCATAACTGTGAAAGTATTGTCCAAAGCACATATTTCAGTGACGATTCTGCTGCTTTGGAACAACAGGAAATTGTGTTCTGTGCTGTGCTTCAAATCAGGTTTTCTTATATAGCTGTATCAGATACGCTTATAACAAGGAAAGTGCAGCTTAACGATTGAGTCGCTTTTTTGGACGTTAACAATCTCTAACTGGTAAAACGTTTAACGCTTTACACATTTTACATAGCATGAAATAAAGAAAGGTCAATTCAATTATGAAGAAGTCAACAATTATTCTTATTATAGCTGTCCTTGCTGTAATGACAGCTGTGTCAGGCTGTGGAAAAAACAGTGCTGATACAAAGTCTGCTTCTGCAGGTAAAAAAATCAAAATAGTCACTACCATTTTCCCGGAATATGACTGGGTGAAAATGATCCTGGGGGATAAGGCAGACAATGCTGAGGTGACCATGCTGTTGGATAATGGTATAGATCTTCACAGCTATCAGCCTACAACTGACGATATAGCTAAAGTCAAATCCTGTGATATGTTTGTTTATGCGGGCGGTGAATCGGATGCCTGGGTTAAGGATGCTTTAAAGCAGGCCAACAATAAAAACATGAAGGTTATCGATCTTATGGACGTCCTCGGAAAGTCCGCAAAAGAGGAAGAGGTCAAAGAAGGCATGATGCTTGAAGAAGGGGAAGCAGAAGGTGAAGATAAAGAACCGGAATATGACGAGCATGTCTGGCTTTCCTTAAAAAATACAAAAATCTTCATAAAGAAAATTGCGGAAGACTTAGAAAAACTGGATCCTGAAAATGCGGAAGCATACAGGAAAAGTGAAGCTGATTATTCAGACAGGCTGGATACACTTGATAAACAGTATCAGAAGGCAGTAAAGAATGCGGAAGTCAAGGCTTTGGTATTCGGTGACCGTTTCCCATTCAGGTATATGGTCGATGACTACGGTCTGGATTATTATGCTGCATTTGTCGGCTGTTCTGCTGAGACGGAAGCGAGTTTTGAGACTATATCATATCTTGCGGGAAAGGTCGATAAGCTGAAACTGAAAAACATCATTACAATTGACGGATCTGATCAAAAAATCGCTAAAACCATAATCAAAAACACAAAGGATAAGGATCAAAATATATTGGAAATGGATTCTATGCAGTCAACTAACTCGGATGATGTCAAAAAAGGAAAAACCTATATCAGTGTGATGGAGAAGAATTTGAAGGTGCTCAGTAAAGCGCTGCAGAAGGAGAACTAGCGGTGGAGCAGATCAAGTGCAGTGATTTATCTGTAGGATATGGAAAACACATTATTGCATCCGGTCTCGATTTCAGTATTAATGAAGGAGATTATCTTTGCATAGTTGGTGAAAACGGCGTCGGGAAGAGTACACTTATGCGTACTCTTCTCGGACTTCAAAAGCCGATAAGCGGGAGGATATCATATGACAGGTATGTCGGAAGAAGCGGAATAGGATATCTGCCGCAGCAATTATATGCGCAGACAGACTTTCCGGCAACCGTAAAAGAAATAGTACAGTCCGGCTGTCAGGGCAAGATAAGGCGAAAGCCGTTTTACGGAAGGAAAGAAAAAGCCGTTGCACTATCAAATATGAAGTACCTGCACATCGAGGAGCTTGCCGACAGGAGCTATCGTGAACTTTCAGGCGGGCAGCAGCAGAAGGTGTTGCTTGCAAGAGCGCTCTGTGCCGCCGGGCGAATTCTGTTTCTGGACGAACCCGTCACAGGGCTTGATCCGGAGGCGACCGGCGAAATGTATTCTCTTATTGACAGAATCAATAAAGAATGCATGACGATCGTTATGATATCTCATGATATCAGTTTGGCAGTTAAGTATGCAAATAAGATTTTACATATAGGAAAGAAAATTTTTTTCGGGAAAAAGGAAGACTATATCAATAGTGAGATCGGCATTAATTTTTTGAAGAGAGAAGGGATGTGACAGCTGATATGGCAGTGTTTGACAAATTGATATATTATATGAATTATCCGTTTGTACGATATGCGATAATCGTAGGAGTACTGATCGCGCTGGTGTCTTCTCTGCTTGGAGTTACACTGGTGCTGAAGCGCTTTTCCTATATAGGAGACGGTCTGTCTCATGTGGCCTTCGGGGCAATGAGCGTCGCGGTCGTCATGAAATTAACTAACCGGATGATTTTGATACTGCCGGTTACAATAATCAGTGCGGTGATCCTTCTTAAATCAGGACAGAATACAAAGGTCAAAGGCGATGCCGCTATAGCTATGCTTTCGGTCGGCGCGCTGGCATTCGGATATCTGGTGGTCAATTTATTTGGCGCTTCAGCGAATATTTCGGGTGATGTCTGCAGTACGCTGTTCGGCTCGACGTCTATTATGACATTAACTGCAGAAGAAGTGATAATGTGTTCAATTTTATCTTTACTGACACTTCTGTTTTTTATATTGTTTTACAACAGGTTATTTGCTATGACATTCGATGAAAATTTTGCGAAAGTATGCGGTACGAAAGTAAGACTGTACAATTTGATGGAGGCAGTAATAATTGCAGTTATTATTGTCCTTGCGATGAATCTTGTGGGTGCGCTGCTGATTTCGGCTCTGATCATATTTCCGGCAATGGCAGCCATGTGTATGTTCGGAAGCTTTCGTGCAGTTACAGTTTTTTCGGCTGTGATATCTGTCGTATGCGCATTGCTGGGGATCATAGTGTCGATTCTTGCGGGGACGCCGGTCGGCTCTACCATCGTCGTTGCTGATGCGGCGGCGTTCGGTATATGCATGACCGTAGCGGCATTGAAAGGAGCATGAGATGAACAAAAAGACGGCTGTGATTTTTCCGCTGCTCATACTTTCATTTCTAATCATATTAACGGGTTGCGGAAGCAACGTGGCAGATAAGAAGGATCAGGATAACGGACAAAAGAATGCTTACAACTCCACAGCGCCTGCGGATTCGAATAATTCTGTGAAGGATGATGGTGAATCTGAAAAAAAGGCTGAACCCGAAGACAGTAAAAAGTATCTTGATTTGAGCAAGATGAGCGGCACTGCGGTTTATTCCGAAGTTTATAACATAATGATTGAGCCTGATAAGTACAACGGCTGGACAATAAAGATACGAGGGACCTGCAGTGTTTACAAGGAT
Source organism: Bacillota bacterium (assembly GCA_036839975.1). GTDB lineage: Bacteria > Bacillota > Clostridia > Peptostreptococcales > Anaerovoracaceae > RGIG7111. Next base: position 41,159 of record DAISVU010000001.1, read on the forward strand.
GAGGCATCTGGCAAAACATATTATGCTTGTATTATAAAGGATGCGGCGGCATGCTGCAGTCAGGGATTTGAATTTGAACTGCAGAAGGGCGTAGAGCCTCCTGAAAATGATGATACGATCACTGTAAAGGGAAAGTTCAAAACATATAAAGAGAAGGATGTCAGCTATTCGAAATTGGAAAATGCTGTATTGGAATAAGCAGACGTTAAGATTCTGATGAAAGTTTGAAAGCGAAAGCAAAAAGACAAGCAGTGTACATTTCACCACTTGTCTTTTTGCTGTTAGTTAGCAATGTTATTTAGAAGAATTATTTGTCTTTTTTTAAAGCGGCCTTGACGGAACCTTTCGGATCTGAAATTAAGAGTACAGCTACCCAGATAACAAGAGCAAGAGCAACTACCGACAGACCTAAAAATGTGTCGTTTAACATATCTTTAGCAGCAGGTTCGAAATATTCAGATTTAAGTTCAACAAATTCAAAGATTGCGTCAATCAGCCACATCAGGGACGCGCCCCAATACATGAAACAGAGAACACCGAGTTTCATGTTGTCATTTTTTCGGTTATACCATATTATGGTTGAAATCACGGCGGCAAAAACAGTTATTAATAAAGTCATATGAATTCCTCCTTTACTAAACCACCGTTTTTTGTGGTTCCTTGTCTGAACGTTTAACGATCGAATCAGCGACTTTGCACATAACTACCCAGACCACAGTTATGAGTACTGCCATGGATACACCTACAGTCGCCATCTCAGTGAGCATTTCCGAGGTGTCCGCCGGGTCAGACATAGCTGTCAGAAATGGGAACCATGGAACTACTTCACCATGCCAGACATGCTCGAAAGCAAGCAATGTCGCACCGCCCCATAACAGCCAAGTCAGCCATTTGAGCTTCCTGCTCAGAGGCACTTTTGCTTCCTTTATCGCGTCTGATTTTTTTTGCTCTGTTTTTTCAACACTCTCTTCATGTTTTTTTACTGCAGTTACGACAACTGCCTCTGCAGCCGATACTAAAAAACAAGCCATTTGTGTTACCTCCTTTTTATATTAAAAAGTATACGATTTTCTTCGGAGAACCCTGCGCCGTCATGGTCGCATTATATTGAAAACAAAATATAAGTTTGTAAATGGATGTTTCCGCATCCGACTTTAACTTCAGTTAAAGTCCAAGTTGATTATATAATAACAGTAATAACAGCATTGAAAAATCAACGCGAGGTCAGGTTTCGCAATTCATCTATAGCCGCATTTATCAGCTTCCTCATATGAATGTCACTCATTCCGGCAATATATGTGTTGCAGTTACTGAAAGGAATTAATATCCGTTCAGCATCTGCTTGAGTTATAGCATTTGCAATAGAAGGAGTGATCTCACCTATCATCGAATCAGCAACAATGATTCCTATCGGACCAATGATTATATCTGCCCGGCGGCATGCTACAGCAACAGAGTTTTCTCCGGTCGCGCCCTGATTGGCACCCGCTTTAAGCATAGCGGTTGTTGCCATGCTGTTAGTGCCCACGGCTGTTATGTATAAGTCGGGCAGTTCTCTTTTTATATGTGAGATGAGCTGCCTGCCTATGCCTCCACCTTGTGCATCTATAATTAATATATTCATAATCTTTTACCTTTGAAAATTATAGCATAACAAAAAAACCATAAAAAGCCCCGATGGGGGATAATCATGGCTTCAGTTTTATTTTTCTTTTTGAGAGCGACAGGTATGAAAAGAAGAAATGTGACCGGGATAATGTTGCACGCATGCTTTTGAAGCAGGGATACACGGGCTTTATGAGTTAAAGAACGGCCGGATTTTATTCTGAGGGTCTTGTATTGTTCAAATTATAAAGATATAATAAAGAAATTCAGAGGGAAACATCCGGAATCTGCCGAGGGGTTAAGTTGTAAACATTTATTTTATCTAACTGTTTTTTGAAAGTCAAGAAGGGGTCATCGTTCAGTAAAACATTTGATGATAACATCGAAAAGGAGGAAATTATATGAATATGAAAGCAATGTATAAGTTTTCTTACGGACTGTTTGTGCTGACTACCGCACACGAAGGGAAAGACAACGGGTGCATTATCAATACAGCGATCCAGGCGGCATCTGAACCGAATCAGATCAGCATAGCTGTCAATAAAGCTAATTATACGCACGATCTCATCATGGAATCAATGAAGTTCAATGTGTCCGTTCTTTCACAGGAAGCAAAGTTCGATACGTTTAAGAGGTTTGGCTTTCAGTCCGGTAAGGATGTTGATAAGTTTGACGGCTTCGATGCCTGCGTACGTGCGGAAAACGGAATCTATTACATAACAGACGGAACAAACGCATATTTTTCCATAGACGTTCAAAAGACCATAGATCTGGGCTCTCATACTATGTTCATCGGAGTGCCGGCTGCAATGGAAGTGCTTACTGATATTCCTTCTACCACATACGAATACTATCAGGAAAACATCAAGCCTAAACCGGAGCCGGCAAAAACCGAAGCGGGGAAAGTAGTTTGGAGATGCCGGATCTGCGGCTATGAGTATGAAGGAGAAGTACTGCCGGCGGATTTCATATGTCCCGTATGCAAGCATCCTGCTTCTGATTTTGAAAAAGTCATAAAATAAAATGTTTGATAAAGGATTAAAGTTCAAATAACATTTAAGTATCAGCGGGGGCGTTTTAAACAGCGCCTCTGCTGTTTTTTAGTTAGTCAGCTGAGATAATTTCCGTCAAGAGCTGAAAATCCGTAATTGTTCTGCAAAGCGGCATTTTGAAATTGTATCCTCGCGGGGGGCTTGCGGGGTAAAAAAACAAGTGCTATAATCCAGCAAGTTGCAATGTTGATAAATTTTTTGTTTCGCTTAAGGCAGCGAGCCTCGGCCATTTGTTAAATTATGATTTTACGTTTATTTAAAGTAACTAAAGGTGCCAGAGGAATACTTTTCCTTAAGGCGTTCATAGGAATATTGATTACTGTCACTTATATAGTACAGGCGGTACTTTTGGCAAAAGGAGTAAGGTATTCGTTCATAGATCTTAAATGGGAAAAATTCCTGCCGGTCATAATGGGTATACTTGTCCTGATATTGATACGGGCTGTTTTAGTGTGGGCCGGTGAAGTATTCGGAAAGTATGCCGCTTCCAGAGTAAAGGAAACCATAAGGATAAATTTATTCAGTTACTTTTTTAGGCTGGGTCCCGGATATATGGAAGAAGGGCGAACTGGAAAAGTTGAAGCTATCTTTATTGACGGTGTTGAGGCTATCGAAGTATTTCTTGTCAATTATATACCGCAGGTCATGGTTACGTTGACCGGGCTTGTCGGAATGATAGCCTTTATATTCACAATCGATTTTATTATAGGAATAATAATAACAATATGTGTAATAGTATGTATCATAAGCCCTACTCTTTGGGATAAACTTATGCACAGGATGGGCAGCGATCACTGGGAGTCTTACGGCAATTTAAATTCTCAGTTTGTAGACGCCATGCAGGGGATGACGACTCTGAAGGCTTTTAATGCAAGCGATGCAATGGGAAACAGTCTCGAAAAAGACGCGGACAGTTTATATAAGTCTACGATGAAAAAACTTACCGTTTCATTGACAAGCACCGCATTCGTTAGTTTTGCGAGCGCGGCGGGTATATCGCTTTCCATAGGAATAGCGGCGCTGCATATGTGCACAGGCATGATCGATGTTGAAGGGCTCACGGTTATCCTGTTCTTATCTACGGAATGTTTCAGACCGATTAATGATCTTAACACATACTGGCATCAGTCATTTTTGGGCTTTTCAGCAGCTGAAAAAATGTTTGAATTTATGGATACGGAAACAGATGTGATTGATAGAGATGATGTGAAGCTGCCTGACGATATCCATCCGGATATTTCATTTGAAGACGTTTCTTTCAGTTATGACAGTGATAAAGGGAACGCATTAAAAAATTTCACCATGAAAGTGAGGCCTGATGCAAAGGTTGCGATAGTGGGCAAATCGGGTTCGGGCAAATCAACGGTTGTAAATCTTCTTATGCGATATTTTGACTGTCAGACAGGACAGATCAGGATAGGAGGCAGGGAGATACACGATTTCAAAATCGGATATCTGCGCAGTTTAATATCAGTAGTATTTCAAGACACATATTTATTTTACGGAACTGTAGCGGAAAATATAAGAGTTGCAAGACCGGATGCCGACATTAATGAAATAGAAAGGTGTTGCAAAGTCGCGAATGCCCATGAATTCATCTCAGAATTACCTGAGGGTTATGAAACGATGATAGGAGAAAGAGGAACAAGGCTGTCGGGAGGAGAAAGGCAGCGGATAGCGATAGCAAGAGCAGTCCTGAAGAATGCTCCTATCCTTGTACTTGATGAAGCTACTTCTAGTGTTGACGCGACAAATGAAAGTCTTATACAGAATAGCCTTGACAACGTAATGAAAGACAAGACGACTCTTGTAATAGCCCACAGGCTTTCAACGATCATAGATGCCGATGAGATTTTTGTATTGGACGGCGGAGAGCTCGCAGAGCATGGCAGCGCTGAAAAACTCATGGATCAAAAAGGGGTCTTTTCCGCTTTGATCAGTGCTCAGAACACAGGCGAGGAGATGCAGCAATGAAACAACTTAAAGTATTTTTAAAGCTTCTTCCATATATAAAATATGTACATTCTTCCATACTGGCGGGTATTGTGACGGGGACACTTAGTCAGCTTGCCGCAATAGCAGGTTCTGCTGCAGGAGCATATCTTGTGAGCAGGGCGATACTGGGAACAGAAAAAAGAATCATGCTGATAGGGATTTTTGCGTTATTGGCATTAGTGGTATTAAAGACAGCCTTCAGCTATCTGGAGATGTATTACGCTCACAAGGCGGCATACGGGATACTGGCCGTTTTACGTGTTAAGATATACTGTGCCATAGAGCGTATAGCCCCGCACTACCTTCTGAATAAAAGAACCGGTGAACTTTCATCCACACTTATGTCTGATGTTGAGACACTTGAGTGGTTTTACGCACATACATATGGAGCTTTTGTTGTTGCCGTTGCAGTTCCTGTAATAGTTCTTATTCTTATTGCTTTACTTATAAGCCCTCTTTTATCCATTGTTCTGATCCCCTGGATAATACTTACGGCGACAGTTCCTTTCTGGTTTAAGAAGATATCCGATATTGACGGAAGGGAAATAAGAGAAAAATTGGCGGAAATCAATGCTGAAGTCGTAGACGGGATACAGGGGATCAGAGAAATTCTCTCTTTCGGGTTTGAATCGCGATATCTGAAAAATCTCAGAAAGAGCAATAAAGCGCTGAACTCCGTGCAGCAGAAATACGGAAGACGGCAGGGTCTTGAAAGCGGTATATTGAATTTCTGTGTTTCCGCAGGTCTTTTGAGTGTGATGGCTGTTTCCGTAGCCATGATCCGTAAAGATATGATGAGCAATGATATGTATGCGGTTGCTGTAATACTATCGATATACGTGTTTACTCCTGTTATAGGAATAAGCACTATGGCAAGAAATTTCGGTATAATGCAGTCTGCAACTGACAGAGTTTTTTCAGTGCTTGAAACGCCTGAAACCGTTACAGACATGGTAAGAAAAAGTAAAAAGATTACAGGATATCCGGATATATCGTTTGACAATGTCATGTTCAGATATGGAGATGATCTTTCTCTCGTCTTGGATGACGTTTCTTTTAAGGTATCTCCCGGAGAGACAGTTGCTCTTGTGGGGCATTCGGGCGCGGGCAAATCCACCTGTGCAAATCTTCTGCTCAGATTTTGGGATGTAAACGAGGGATCTGTAAGCATAGGGGGGGTCGACGTCAGAGAAATGAAACAGACCGATCTTAGAGATATCATATCTACGGTGCCTCAGGATGTCTATCTATTCAACTGTTCAATTCTTGACAATATAAGGCTGGGACAGCCTGATGCTGACATGGAGCAAGTAAGAGCGGCTGCCCGCGGAGCGAGAATAGACGACTTCATTTCGTCACTCCCTGACGGTTACGATACGATTGCAGGGGAAAGAGGTGTGCAGCTTTCTGGAGGAGAAAGACAGAGGATAGCTATAGCAAGGGCTTTGCTGAGGGATACCCCCGTACTGCTGATGGATGAAGCAGTTTCAAGCCTTGATTCTAAAAATGAAGAAGAGCTGCAGACGGCAATAAAACAGTTGAATTCAAACAGGACTACTCTTGTTATTGCGCACAGATTATCTACTATTCTTACTGCAGATAAAATCGTTGTTCTGGATCACGGCAAAGTCGCTCAGACGGGAACGCACAGTGAGATGATAAAAAAGAGCGGAGCGTATGCTGAACTGATAAATTCTCAATATATGTCAAAGACCGTATCTTGAATACATGCAGGATTAATTTTAAAGCTGTATAAGATATAAAAATTCAGATGCCGAGGCGCCGAATATTGCTTTACATGCAGCAGCGTATGCAGCACATATGCACTCAGGATCTGGATGTATTATATAAAAAATTATAATATGGAAAGGAAGATCATGATGAACAAAAAGAAAAAAATATTTGCAATTATTATGATGATAGCCATAGTTATGGTGTTCGGCGTAGGATGCGGCAATGACGCTAAAGACGGCGATGACGCAAAAACGCTCGTACTCGGATCGCTGACTGATTTCAAAAAAGGCTCCGGAGAGGAAGGTCAGTCATTGATATTTGAAACACTTACGACTCCGGCAAAAGACATGTCCATCAAACCGGGACTTATAGAGTCGTGGGATATAAACGGAGATCAGAGTGAATACACACTGCATATAAGAAAAGGTGTGAAGTTCAGCGATGGAACGCCCCTTACCGCCGATATAGTCAAGTACTCTCTTAAGGCATGGGGTCCTTATCGTGACGGCGGATATATCTATGCGGTGAAATCATATAAGATGAAGGATGACAATACGCTCGTAGTAAAATTCAACGGCAGCTACGGGAATTTCCTGATCGAAATGTCGAGAATTTTCTGCTCATTAAAGGACTCGCTTGATGATAAGGGAAATGTAAAAGAATATAAGGGAACTGGACCGTTTGTACTCGACAAATATGAACAGGATCAGTCGGCAGAACTCAAAGTCAATAAAGACTATTGGAACAAGGATAAAAAGCCGTCTGTGGAAACTGTGAAATGGAAAGTTATACCTGATGAAAATTCAAGGATACAGGCAGTTCAGAGCGGAGAAGTGGATGCTGTAGGTGTTACCGAACACTACTGTTCGCTGCCGTATTCAACGGTATCCGATATAAAAGAGAAGGGAGATCTCAATGTGGATGTACATGCAGGAGCGGGTCTTATCGAAACATACATGTACAACTATACAAAAGGTCTTATGAAGGATATAAATCTGCGAAAAGCCGTAACAAAATGCATTGACCGTGAAAAAATGGCAGACAAGATAGCTTACGGACTGGCACAGGCTTCAGGCTATTTTATGAGTCCTGATTATAAATACAATGCGCGAAATGAAAAACCGTACAAATACGATCCTGATGGCGCAAAGAAGATACTTGCAGATGCAGGATACAAGGACACGGACAAGGACGGCATCATGGAGAAAAACGGAAAACCTGTCAAACTCAAAGTTGTGGTAGGCAGTGATGAATCATCGCGTTCGACTGCGGTATATGCTCAGCAGTGTCTGAAGAAGATAGGCATAGACAGCACGTTAGAGGCTCTTGACTCTTCTGCACGCGACAAGAAAGCTGCATCGGGAGACTTTGATATCGCATATACGCACCCGTGGCTGAAGACGCCGCAGACATATATGACATGGAGATGCAATAACAGCGATTATGATGATTTCGGAACGTGCTTCGGCGTAAACAAAAAATTCCCGGGATATATTAAAGCCATGAATAAAGCAACGAGCGAGAAAAAGCTTGATCAGATATTTGATAATGTATGGGCGGACATTTATTCATTCTACCCGGGGACCCCGCTTTACAGCACCCCTAAGGTGTTTATATATTCCGATAAGGTTTCGGGATTCAAATGTGATCCGGATGAAACTCTTATTGACTTGTCTGAGGTTGAAATAAAAAAATAGCAGGGTGAAGTAAAGTAACGGTAAATTATGAAATATGTTTTGTTGTTAAAAAGACTTTTTATGTCGCTTGTCACAGCATTGCTTGTTTCACTTTTATGCTTTGCGATAATGTATGCGGCGCCGGGGGACCCGGCTGAAATGATGCTGCGTCACAAAGATCCGACCGGCGGATTGAATGACAAGACAGTAGAAATGTACGCAGAAAAATTAGGCACGGACCGCAGCTTTTTCGATCAGTATTTTTCATGGTTGGATGCTGCGGTCAGGGGTGACCTGGGGACTTCATATAAAACCGGTGAACCTGTATTTTATGAGTTTAATTCCAGGATAGGATGTACGATACTGCTTATGGTATTTTCACTGCTGATAGCTTTGATCACAGGTTTATTGCTGGGGATGCTGTCGGCAAGATACCACAACGGGGTTCTTGACCGTATTACGCGGTTTTTGACTGTGTTCAACATGTCTGTACCATCTTTCTGGCTTTCACTGCTGGCTTTGTGGATATTTTCCGTGCAGTTCAAGCTCCTCCCGTCGTTCGGCTATGAAGGACCGAGCAGTCTTATCCTACCGTCATTTGTACAGGGGATAAGCTATTCAGGCACTTTTCTCAGAGTTACGAGAACATGTGCCTTCGACAGTTTATCCTCGGGATATGTAATGACGGCGCGCGCCAAGGGAATGGGGGAATTTTCAGTCTTGGTAAGGCATGTATTGAAAAATATAATGATCCCTGTCCTTACGATACTGGGCGGAAGCATAGCGTCGATGATAGGCGGAAATGTGATAATAGAAAACATCTTCGGACTTCCGGGGATAGGAAATTATCTTGTCAGTGCGATAATGATCAAGGATTTTCCGGTAATTCTGGGATTTTTGTTCATACTAGGACTGATTGTTATAGTAGTAAATCTGATCATAGATTATATATATACACTTTTAGATCCCAGAGTAAGGCAGGCAGGTAATGAGAGATAGGTATGTAAGAAAAGATATAAGAAAGATCACGGCGGCATGTGTAATCGCCTTCGCTTTTATAGTCATACCGCAGATTTTTTTTTCGGATATCAATGAACCGGATATCCAAAGCGGATTACAACCTCCCGGTATAGAACATTTTTTCGGGACTGATAATTTGGGAAGGGATCTGCTTCTCCGTTCGCTGGACGGTCTGAAGCTGTCTCTGCTGCTTGCATTTGCTGTACAGATCATATCTGTTTGCATGGGAGTTGTTATTGGAATACTTGTAGCGTATTTCGGAGGCGTGGCGGATAAGATATACATAATGGTGCAGAATGTCATTATGTCATTTCCAAGTATCATAGCTGCGCTGAGCATGATACTTCTGCTCGGCACAGGTCTGCACTCGCTTGTCATAGCTCTTTGCGTAACTGACTGGATATCCTATGCGCGTATTGTGAGAAGTGAAGTCATAACGGTACGGCAGCTTGATTATATACATGGAAGCAGAGCCGTCGGCACTTCTGACTTCAGGATACTGTTTAAGCATGTGCTTCCGAATGTAATAAATCCTGTAATACCTATCTTTACTTTGATGATCGGGCACACGGTGCTCAGCATTTCAGGGCTTGGATTTCTCGGCTTCGGAGTTCAGCCTCCCGCAGCCGAGATAGGTCTTATGATAAGGGACGGGCTGAGCTATATAGGCAAAGCCCCATGGATGTTTATGCTGCCGGGACTTATGTTAGTTGTGTACTCTCTGCTGTTCAACATATTAGGTGATAAAATGCAGGATGCCTTAAGCCCTCAGAGCGAACTTTATATGATGTGAGTTCTTATTATGGAAAAACTGCTTGAAATAAAAAATCTAAATACAACATTTCAAAGTCGAACAGGTGCTGTGCGTGCGGTATACGATACCGATCTTTCCATAGACAAAGGCAGCGTTGTAGGTCTTATAGGTGAAACAGGCTGCGGGAAATCCGTATTGGGTCTGAGCGTTTTGAGACTTCTGCCTAATAATGCGGAAATATCAGGCAGCATAATGTTTGAAGGTGAGGATCTTGTAAGTGCGACCGAGAAGGAAATGCGCAATATAAGGGGAAAAAGGATAGCTTATATAGGGCAGGACCCTTCGGAAGCGCTCAATCCTGTGCTGAAAAACGGTACTCAGCTTAATGAATCGGTAAGGCGCCTTATGGGCGGTAAGTTGAGGGACACGGGCAGTATTTCGAAAGATATACTTACAAGACTTGGGTTCGTACATCCCGATCTGATCATGAAAACTTATCCGGTTGAGCTTTCGGGAGGTATGAAGCAGAGGGTGCTGGCTGCAATGGCGATGTGCGGAAAGCCTGCCATACTTATAGCCGATGAACCGACTAAGGGGCTGGATGCTCTCATGCGCGGACAAATAACAGCTACGCTGAAAAAGTTTATTACAGAGACAGGATGCGCAGCTCTTGTGATAACCCATGATCTGCAGTTCGCTTCTCTGATATGTAGTGAAATCGCTGTAATGTATGCCGGAGAGATAGTTGAAAAAGGTCCCGCGAAAGAAATCCTTGAAAACCCAGCACATCCCTATCTTGAAGCGTTGATAAGAGCTTTGCCTAAAAACGGCATGCATATTCTTGCGGGAAACTCCGGCAGTCTTACAGATATTAATTCAGGGTGCAGATTTGCCGGGAGGTGCATTAAAGCAGGAACAGGATGTAAGAACAGACATCCTTTAATGATAAAAATCGGCAGAGGACACTATGTAAGGTGCGGGAAACATGATTGAGGTGGATTCGTTAAAAAAAATATATGTCAGAGGCAGCCTTCTGAAATACAGGCACACTGCAGCTGAAGGCGTATCTTTTAAGGTGGATAATGAAGCTGCTCTGGGAATAATAGGGGAGAGCGGATGCGGCAAGAGCACTGTAGCAAAGATGATCACCAGACTTACAGGTATCACGGAAGGCCGGATAATACTTGACGGCGAAGATGTTACATCTTTTAGGGGGGAAGCCCTGAAAAAGTACAGAAAAAAAGTTCAGCTTCTTTTTCAAAATCCCGCGTCTTCACTTGACCCGAGGATGACCGTGGAAAGCAGCATAATGGAGGCGCTGCTCAATTACGGTATAAAATTTGAAACGGAGAATCAGAAACAGGTGTATCTGAATGAGCTCATGCATAAGGTGGGGCTTTTGCATAAACATCTTTACAGATACCCCAGAGAACTGAGCGGCGGACAGATTCAGAGGGCGGTGCTTGCAAGGATAATATCAATGAGACCGTCCGTGCTTATTGCGGACGAACCGACTTCAATGCTGGATGTATCTGTGCAGGCGCAAGTGCTCCATATGATAAAAAAACTTCAGTACAATCTGGGGCTTTCACTTATACTCATATCACATGATCTTGATGTAATAAGGATAATGTGTGATGATGCGATCGTGATGTACAGGGGGCAGATCATCGAATCCGCTCCTGCCAATGAGCTTTACAGCAACCCGCTGCATCCTTATACAAAGCGACTTATGAAAAAGTTTTATGTCGATTACGGTGCGGATGAGTGTTGCGAGGATGAATATCTGAATAATCCGAGAGTAATAAAAATATCCAGAACGGAGCCGCGGAAGGGGTGTATGTACGTTGATTCATGCCCGTTTGCAGAAAGTGCATGCAGAGTAACGGTGCAGGAAAAGTTTTTCAAAGACGACAGGAAAGAATGCGGGAATGCCGGTACTTCTGAAGACAGCGGGCACATGGTTAAATGCCTTCACCCTTTTGCAGGTGATCTGACATAGAAAAAAATTGATGAAACGGATTCAAAAAGTTCTCTTCGTCTTTAATACATTTTATCATATTGCAGCGCAAACTCATTTGCAAAAACCAAAATACGAAAGCAGTCCTCAAGTACGGTTTAAGCATATCATTTTCATTTAACTATAGCATGTTATCGGTAAGAAATGAAAATCTTGTTTGCTGTAATCCCAATGTTTTTGCCGTTACAGGTAAAACTAAATCCCATAAAGAATAATCTCATGTTTTTATATCATGCTCTTGACTTTATTGATGAAGAGGGATATACTCTGTCACATGTTGCAAAACATTAAGAAGAATAAGTTAGGTATTTGTGCTTAAAAAAGCGATATATGCATCTGTAATTTAATAATGCGCTTGCAAAACATTTTTTTTAAGCATGAGTTAGCTTAGGCTAACTAAGAAAAGGCGCACATGAATATAGGACTGCTTAAACTTAAAGACTTTAATATAAAAGATTCAGACAAAAGGATTTTTAAATATATATCACCGGGCAGGCTGAGCCAGATTAAAAGATACAGAAATGAAAGAGACAGGAAAACCTGTTTGTATTCCTACTTATTAGCAGTCATGATGATACATCAGCATACGGCTTCTAAAATTTTACCCGATTTTGTAATACGAAGATATGGAAAACCCTGCGTTGAATCGGAGACTGTGTTTTTTAATATATCTCATTCCGGCTCCCTCATAGCCTGCGCTACATCTAAGCATGCTGAATTGGGGATAGATGTGGAACTGATAAGAAAGGCGCCAATGCAGATTATACGAAAATGCTTCACGGAGAATGAAATAAATATAGCTGATTCTCTTGCGGAAGCGGATCTGAACAAATTCTTTTTTAAAACTTGGACGAGAAAGGAAGCCTATCTTAAATATAGAGGTACCGGTATAAATAGTAATCTGAACGAGATAGACACCTTAAAAGCAATTGGCAATACAACGTTTGACAGCTTTGAATATATGAATTACAGCTGTTCGTTATGCAGTGAAGGGAAAGAGAAAGTGCATAAAAGAGAGTATACGGAGAAGATTATTTTAGCGTTTATAAACAATTTAAGGAGAAAGGCATGAATTATAATCCGCCGGTAAAAAGGTGCAGAGAATGTGTGATGCCGGAAATAACAGGCGTTATTGAATTGAACGAAGACGGCGTTTGTCATATATGCAGCAATGACCGGGGAAACGCCGGAAATGGAGGCGTTTCATTTGACGATAAGCATGCAGAAGAAAAGCTGGCTATATTCAGAAGAAAGATAGAAAAAATGCTCAGGCCTGACAGAACATACGATTGTGCTGTTGCAGTATCCGGAGGAAAGGACAGCATAATGACCTTATATATTGCTGTAAAACAATTAGGTCTTAAGCCGCTGGCAATATTTGTAGACAACGGATTTGCTTTGCAGGAGATGTATGACAACGTCAGAAACGCGACAGATATCCTGGGTGTCGACCTGATAATTTATAAGACATCTGATATCGTTGAAATGTTTAAAATATTCTTGAAGTCCGGAAAGAAGATATACTACTGCCGCGCATGTCATGCAGTCTTGGATCTTGCCATAAACAGGATTTGCCGCCAAAACAACATCAATCTTGTTTTAGGAGGTTATACGAAGGGACAGCAGTATATAAAAAACACAGAGCTTTTCAGCATTTATGATGAATCTGATGCCAATGCGGTAGAAATTTTAAGCCGAGACACACGTTTCAGTGCTCTTTGTGATCTGTTTAAAAATCAAAACAAATACTTTCATGATCACTTTGGTGAAATCAATCATCTGTCGCCATTCAAATACGTCGAATGGAATGAAGAAAAAATAATAGACGTATTAAAACGTGAGATGAAGTTTAAGCTGCCCGAAAGAAGCTGGCCTGACAAATCCTCCAACTGCACGTTTAACTATGTCGCGCAGTACCTCGCGATGAGGCAATTCGGATTTGCTCAGCACGAAAGCGAACTCAGCGGTCAGGTAAGAAGCGGAGAGCTTACAAGAGAACGCGCATTAGATATTATTGAAACTCCTATCGAGACTGAGGATCTTATCAAACCGCTGAGCAGGCTCGATATGAAAATAGAGGATATAGTTAAATGAAAGGAAGATTGCCGTGAAAGAAGAAATCAAGAAAATTTTCAGTGAAAATGTTGAAGAACTTGCCGGCGTTGAAATAACAGACGATCTGCAGCTTATAACATCAGGATACGTGGATTCTTTTGACATAATGTCTGTCATAGGGATCATGGAGACTCAGTTCGGAATTGAAATAAATCTTGAATCAGTAAGACTTGAGGATTTCAACACCGTTGATTCCATAAATCAGATGATTGAAAGCATGAGGGCGTGAAATGGACGTAAAAATACTTAAGGCGGAGATGAATGATTTCGAAGAAATAATAGACGTGCTTGTAAACAGCAGCCTGGGACAAAGATATTATCCCACACCCGGAATGCTCAGGTCGGAGGTTTTAGCTGCCCGCGGCAGAGACCTCTTTCTGGTAGCCAGAGATGAAGGACGGCTTGTAGGCTTTGCATGGTATATGCTTACCGGAGCCTTCGCTCTATATCCTTATCTGCATACTATCGTTGTGGAGGAAAGCTGCAGGAGCGGGGGAATCGGAAGAACACTGATGAAAGCATATGAAAACTCATGTCTGGAATTGAAACATGAGCTTCGCTGTAAGTCATTCCTCGTTGTGTCTGAAGACAATAGGAGAGCAATTTCATTCTATAAGCGGCTTGGGTACGAAGCTCTTTTCCCGATAAAAAAATTATTCAGAAAAAATGTTACAGAGATTTTGATGAAAAAAGATATATGCAAAGCGGTGTGAGGACAATTATATGACTTTCGGATATTTATACGACCATATTTTTGAAAAAAAGAGAGACGAACTTTTTGTTTATTTTGAGAATGGATCAAGGCTGTCATTGTCAACAGATGAGTTCAGGACAAAAACTGAAAAGATGGCCAGATACATCTTTTATGCAAGCAAAGAGATAGAGCCCGGCTCGTGGATGATTCTCAAATTAAAAAATTCAGGTTTGTGGCCTGTAGCATTCTTCGGCGCGCTCATGAGCGGAATGAAAGTTTTGCTGTTGGATGAGGCTGTGCCTGCAAGACAGCTAAAAAACTTTATTGCGCATGTCGGAGCAAAGGCTGTTTTGACGGACTCTGACCGGGATGCAGCTCAGGGTCCTCCGAATATAAACATCAGAGGATATGACGACTGCAAATATCCTGAGACAGATACGGTGTGGGCGGATGAGATCGCATATGCCACCAGCGGTACGACGAGTGAGGCGAAAATATATTCGTATAATGCTGAAGCTGTGAAAACAGGACAGGTAGGGATTTTTAAAATCTGGAGAGATATAAACAATAAACACAATAAAAAAAACAGCGTCCGTGCGCTGCAGGTTCTGCCGTTACGCCATATATTCGGTCTCGTTACATTTTTATGCGGGATTGAGGCGGGATATACATTAATATTCCCTGAAAATATAAGTATTCTTGAGCTTATTCGAACTGTAAAAACTGAAAAGCCGTGGATATGCGCAGCCGTACCGGCACTTTGGAAGGGACTGCTGGATATCGTTAAAGTAAAGTGCGTCGGAGCATGCACGAGAGAAAAATTTGAATCGGTATTCGGCTCCAGCCTTGTATGCGGCGTTTCTGCGGGAGCAAAGCTTGAGACGCAGCTTGCGAAAGATCTGGTAGGTGGTGCAGGTATAGTTTTGTATAACGGTTGGGGAATGACGGAGACAGGAGCTGCCGCGGCCGGGAGGATAACTGATGAAGACACGGAAACGGGCTATGTAGGCAACATCTTTGAAGCGTATGATGCAAAAATACTGAGAGATGACGGCAGCATCGGTGATTGTGGAACAGGAGAGCTGATCATAAACGGCAGCGGATTGTATACATCTGAAATAAGTGCCGGAGGCGCAGAGAAGAGACGAGGAGAATATTTTTATACGGGAGATATATTTCGTATAGAAAACGACAGATCCTATTTTATAGGAAGAAGAAAGAGCGTTATTGTAGGGGATTCCGGAGAGAATGCCTACCCTGAGGAAATAGAAGAAGAACTGACCTCTGTACTTATGAAAGTCAGGCAGAGCTGCGTGTTTGATCTGAAAGGAAGAGCTGCGCTGTTTATATCGGATCCCGACATAGAAGAAAAATTAGACGGGATTTTAGAAGAAATTAAAAACAAAAACATGACAATGCTGATAAAAAATAAAATAGCAGCGTTGTTTACATCAAAAAGTCCCGTTGAAATTACGGGTAAAGGAGAGGTTTCAAGGTTCAAAATAGTTGAACAGATAAAGAAGAAGAGAGATATACAAAAATACATTATTATGAAAGGAATCGTTTCTGATGCGGACATTTATTAAAGGCATGGGCATGTATCTGCCCGAGAAAACTTATGAGAGTGAAGAGATAGAAGAGATGGCGGGGTTCAGTCGTCTGGGAGTTAAAAAAGGACTTGTTCGAATGCTTACAGGCTGTGAGAGAAGACACTATGCGGCTGAAACTGAATGGTGTTCGGATGTTGCGGCAAAGGCGGGGGCAGAAGCAGTCAGAGATGCAGGTCTTGCGTCTGACGATATTGACGCAGTTATTTTCGGCGCGATCACGAGAGATTTTGCAGAACCCGGAACAGTGAACAGGGTGATAGACATCCTTGGAATCAGTGATTGCTACGGCTTTGATATTTTCAACGCATGCAATGCGTTTATAGGCGGTGTGGACCTTGCTGACAGCCTGATAAAAACCGGCAAGGCAGGGAACGTTTTAGTAGTATGCGGCGAAGTACTTTCCAGATGGACCAAATTTGATTATATGGATAAGGAAGAATTGCTTATGAGAGCGCCTGTGTCACTGTCTGTAGGAGACGGCGGCGGGGCTTTCGTAATATCGGAAGCAAAGGATGAAAGCGGATCAGAAATTATAGAAACTGAATTTAAGACCTATTCAAACCTTTGGGATCAGGGCGTGATTTGGGGTGGAGGAGTAGTTTATCCGAAATCTGCAGACAAACTTTTTGTCCCGGGAACAGTAAAGAAGCTTACCGATATGCATAAAATCCTCGCTGAAACATTTATCCCGCCGGTCTTGAAAAAAACCGGATGGAGGACAGATGACGTTGACTGTTTTCTTCCTACACAGATTGCGAACTGGGTCGTAAAGAATGTAAGGATGGTCTTTGATGCCAGAGAGGATCAGTTTTATGAAGTGATTGCAGAAACGGGCAATGTGGGTGCATGCAATATTGCGCTTGCAGCCTGTATGGCTAAAAAAGCGGGGAAGATCACAAGGGGAAGCAAAATAGCGATGCTCGGCGGTGCCGCGGGAATGAACGTAGGCATGATAACCGCCACGTTATAAGTGGAGGACGGTTATGACAATTGATGAAATAAAAAAAGATATTAGGGACATGCTGAATGATGTTACTGAGATCGATACAGATGCTGTCGGCGATGATGATCTGTTGTTTGATGACGTGGGCTTAACAAGTGTTGTCATTGTCCAGGTGTTTGTTTCCTGTCAGGAAAAGTACGGCATATCTATGCACGATGAAATAAACATGGCTGCATCGGTCACCATGAATTATATTGCTGAGATAGTTTACAAAAAATTAAATGAAAAGGAGTAAAACGATGACGATAAATTTCAGTTATGAAGGTTTGAACCCTGAAGAAACCGCTGTGTTTTGCGATATGACTTCGTATATATCTACAGATATACTGGGTGTTGATAAAAAAAAGGATCATGTTGAGCTGGAGATAAATGACGGTGCAGAAAAAATTGTCGAAGGCAAGCTCGAAGAGCTTAAGGAAATGATCTGCTCCAGTGAAATGAAGATGAAAGACAGGGTCAAGACAAAGATCCTGGAGGATCATACGTCAAATACGCCTATAAACACGGCTCCGGTTTTTGAAGAGCTTGAAAAAACCGGAAGCATAGTGAAAATAACAGACGGAGTGTTTATGTACACCGGTATTTTTCAAAGGGTATTTAACTATTTTGAAAGGAAAATTGAAGCATTCGCAAGAGAAAACTGGCCGGATATACCGGAATATTCGACACCGGTCCTTTTTCCGATAGACATATATGAGTGCGGACTCTATTTTGAGAATTTCCCTCATCACATAATGTTCCAGACAATTTTGGAAAACGATATAGCGGTGATGGAAGAATTTTCGAAGAACGGAACAAAAGACGGTAAGATTTTTGAGAAAACAAAGACACCTGAACTGGTTTTGAGGCACGCGGCGTGCGTACCAATCTATCCGATGTTAGAATCACAGTCGTTTACGACGGAAGAGCTTCCGAAGCCTTTTATGATTTCCGGCAAGTGCTTTAGAAATGAGGGGCACAACGTGTTTGAACTTGCCAGGCTCAAGGAATTTCACATGAAGGAATATGTCTTTGTCGGGACACAGGAACAGATCCTTGAAAATTTGGAAAAAGGGAGCGGACTGTGGCGTTACTGGATAGAGAGGTTCGGCCTCAAATGCAAGGTCGAAACAGCTAATGATTCGTTTTTTGCAAGCAACTATTCAAAGCTTAAGATTTTTCAGATGCTGGGGGATTCCAAGCGTGAGCTCAGAGTGGATCTGCCGGCCTCAGGCGTTGAGTGCGCTGTAAGTTCTTCCAATGTGCACAGAACACATTTTTCAAAAAGCCATAACATAAAAACAGACAACAGCTATTGCATGACCGGATGCATCGCATTTGGTATTGAGAGGCTCTCATACTCGCTTTTATGCCAGAAGGGGATAGACCCCGAAAAGTGGGATGAGGACACAAGAAAAGAAATAATCGGAGGCTGAAAATGACATATATTCCAAAGCTGGCAGGTGTCGGTAAGGCACTTCCGGAAAAAATTGTTACAAGTGAAGAAATGGAAGCAATGATGGGCTTTGATGAGCTGGGCATCAGAAAAGGAATGGCTAAAATCCTAAGTGGTGTTGCAGAAAGAAGGCTCGCGGCGGACGGAGTACAATCCTCGGATTTGGCCATTGAAGCATCCGAGAATGCATTGGCAATGGCGGGTAAAAAGCCGGAAGATATAGATTTGGTGATTTTTTCGGCTTTGACACAGGATGTAGCCGAACCTGCAACGGCAAATATTGTTATGGATGCTCTCGATATAAGAAATGCTAAAAGTTTTGATATCAAGAACGCCTGCAACGCGTTTGTCTGCGCAATAGAAATTGCAAGCATGTATATAAAGAACGGTGATGTAAAAAATGTTCTTATAACATCGGGTGAGGTGTTGAGCAGATTCGTGAGAATGGATCTGCTGAGCGATCCATCGAAACTCAAGGATGTAAATGCAACATTTTCGGTCGGTGACGGGGGCGGTGCAGTTGTCCTCGAGGCAAAGGAAAGCGACGGGCGGGATTTTGGAATAAAAACTGCCTTCAGAACCTTTCCGGACACATGGGAGGATGGTGTCCTTTGGGGAGGAGGAACCAGATTTCCGCATGATCCGGGGAAATTTTATTTCCAAAATGAATCTGAGGAAATGATGAAGATAAACTTTGAACGAGCAATGCATTTCTTTGGTGAACAGTTTGAAAAACTTGAAATTGAAAAGGACGAGGTCGATCTGTTCATACCGACCCAGATAACCAAGTACCTGATAGTCAAATCCTGCGAAGCTCTCGATCTACCGGTGGAAAGAGTGGTCTCTCAGATAAACTTCCTCGGAAATATGAGCACGGCTTCGATACCTGTTGCTTTAACAAGGGCTGTTGAAGCGAATAAGTTAAAGCTGGGGAGCAGCCAGAAAGTGGTGCTTTTAGGCGTTGCGAACGGATTCAATGCGGGACTTGTTTATCTTAACATATAAGAAAGAAGGAAAAATGACGGAAATCACAACGAGAGTTATTGAAATTATAAGAGAAAAATTCGGGGAAACCGGCGAGCTGTCTCCTGACGAGTCATTTATAGAAAACGGAATGCTTAAGTCGATGCAGGTCATTGAACTTTTACTGACACTTGAGGATGAATATGACGTGGAGTTTGATTTTAACATGCTTGATATAAGCGAGGTTGAGAGCGCGTCTAAAATCAAAAGCTTTATAGCAGCCGCAGAATGATCGGGAGGTGAAAAATGAGATTAGCTGTTCGTGAAAAAATTTCAGAGATCATTTCAAGTGACAAGAACACAAAGCAGGCAATTGCGGACGAGTATGGTATAGATCCTCGAAGCTTTGATTTGTCTGAAAATGACGGCGAATTGGAAATCGTGAAAAAGCTTAATGAATTGATGAGATCGGATGATATAATTTTGAGAGAAATGTTGACGACCATCTGCAGGGAATCTCCGGAACGTGAAATGCTGAACTTCGACGGGGTGAAATACACATGCGGAGAGATGCTTCGCAACGTAGAGGATCTGGCAGTCAATTTTATTGAAATCGGCATAAAAAAAGGGACAAAGACTGCTGTAATACTGGATAACTGCATTGAATACATTTATTCATATTTCGCACTCTTTTATATAGGCGCTCTGCCCGTTCCGATCAATATAAGGTGGAAAAAGGATGAACTGTACAGAGTTCTTGATAATGCCGGTGTTTCTTTCATAATATGTGCTGAAAAGGCAGGAAGCATGCCGTATGGTGAATATGTGGGCGAATATGCTGCGAGCAGATGCGCCGTGCAAAACGTCATTTATAAAGACGTAAACCAATTTGGCAACAAAGGCGTAAAATTTAACGCGCTTTTAAAGGGAAGCAGGATTGATGAGACCGAGCTTGATGCGATAAACCCTGATGATATTGCAATGATCTCATATACCTCGGGCACAACAGGCATGCCTAAAGGTGTTCTGCTTAAAAATAATCATATATATAAGATATCCAAGTATTCAGCAGAATATTGGTGTTCAGACAGATCAGACAGGCCTTTTTCGATCGCTCCGCTTTATTCGGCGCAGGGTTTTTTGAGTCTGATTATAAATGTAGCATCTGAATGCCCTTTCAAAATGATCTCATCCTTCAACCCTAATGACATCATCAAGGAAATTTCCAGGTGCGAAAATACGATCATTCATACTCAACCTACTATGTGGAATCTGCTTTTGAACTGCAGAATTATTGATTTTGCAAGATTTGACAGCCTGGAGAAGTTGGTAGTGTCGGGGTCGCTCTGCAGTCCTACGCTTGCCGGAAGAATAGAGGAAAGAATGAAATGCTCGCTCATGAACGCATACGGCCTAATAGAGGGTACCAGTGTCGTAACAATGACAAGGTTGGACGATCCGGAAGATGTGAGAGTCAATACAGTGGGGCGCGTAATAGAAGGAGTCGAAATCAAGATAGTTGATGAAGACAGAAAAGAGGTACCCCATGGAGAAGTGGGCGAGCTTGCGGTCAGGGGATACAACATGGCCGGTTATTACAATAATCCGGAAAAGACATCTGAGGTCATTGATTCGGACGGGTGGCTGTATACGGGAGATCTTGCCCGGTTTTACGATAAAGAAAATATAAGCATAGTAGGCAGATGCAAGGATATGATCATACGCGGAGGCTTTAACGTTTATCCGAGTGATATTGAAGAATATCTGCTGCAGATGTCTGACATCCAAAATGCTGCGGTAGTCGGCAGAAAGCACGAGGTTTTAGGAGAAGAAATCTGCGCTTTTATAGTAAGAAAAGCTGGAAGCAATCTTGTCGACAGAGATGTATTTAAATTTTTATTTGACAAGGTATCGAATTATAAAATGCCTGATAAGATTTATTTTGTATCAGAGCTGCCAATAATTCTGGCGGGAAAAATAGACAAAAAAATTCTTTCCGGCTGGGCGGAAAACGGTATTCCGGATGAAAAAACGATTTTATTTGAATCCTAAAATAAGGAGGCTTTTATGAAATTAGATTATGATGAGTTCGCTGTATACGTGTGCGGCAGATACGGAATATCTATGGAGGAGGCTAAAACCGGCTGTACTTTTATGGAGATGGGTATAGATTCGCTTTCACTTTACAGTATGGTGGATGAGCTCGAAAAAAAATATGAAATGAAGGTTGACACAGACGACATTTCAGAAATTGATTCACTGCCGCATCTTTACAATTATGTTCACGGTAAGGTTGGTGATGCGTAGATGAAGCTTTCTCTAGGCGAAGAAGTTAGCTTTAATGACATTACTGAAAAGGTCAAAAGCCTATCTCTCGAGGGAAGCTGCTGCATGAGATATTGTGGAACACAGATAACAACTGATGCTTCAGGGAAAATAAATATAATTGCGTGGCAGTGCAATATGGCGGATATACAGAATTATGATGTTAAGCTGCCAACTGTCATAAAAATGGATTTGGGAGCGGACAAAACGATAAAAAACATTGAACTTATGCCGAATTTCAAAGGCAGTCAGGGACTGGCATGCTCAAGGTGCTATCTGGACAGAAGGCTTAGAACGATTCTTACAGGCGAAAAGCTGACTGCCTCAAATCCTAAGATAAGTGATCCGTACATGCTTTGCTGCCGTCACACTTATGAGCTTGTAATAGGCGCGGCAACTCTTCTTGAAGCAAACGAAGCTATGGTATATGCCGGCGATGCCGTGTATACAGAAGAACTGATCCGGGCTTATGTTGAAGAGAACCTGATTACATGCTTTGATCATATCGACTGCAACGGAAGATCAGAAAAGACAAGAATTACGATTTCAAATTACATAGATAACATAACATACGGACCTGTCGGACGAATTGAAAATGTTTCCGGAATGGAGGTGAGAGGTTATTATCTGGACGATGATGAATGGCATCAGATAAGGAAAGCTTCTATAGTCGAAGCTTCTTCATACGACCAGTATGTAATGAAAATGATGAAAATAATTTCATCATACTGGATGACCTGCAGCAGACGTTTATGTATAAAAAGAAACTTCTATTTTTCGCAGATATGGGGGCCTACGTTCTTCGGGATATTCTCGCAGGCAATAGGCATAGCGATTTTCAGCAACAATTATACATATTTCCAGCACTGCATTTATGGGATTCAACGAGATCCTGAAAATAAGCCTCTGTGTATAGGCGTTACAGATAACATTGATGAAATACTAAATGTGTTTGATGATTTTAAAATGGATGATTTGTATTAATGTAAGTTGTATTAAAAAAGGAAAGAGAGTCTAAAATGAGTTTTTTGAAATTTAAAAATGTCACAAAGGAGTACGAGTCCGGGGATACGGTCATAAAGGCTCTGGACAATGTGGACTTTGAACTTGATAAAGGTGAGTTTATTGTGATACTGGGGCCGTCAGGATCCGGAAAATCAACTTTGCTTAATCTGCTGGGCGGAATGGACTTTGTTACATCCGGGGAAATAGATGTAAACGGCAGAAAAATAACAAATATGACTTCGCAAGACCTTACCATGTACAGAAGAAATGAAATAGGATTTGTGTTCCAATTTTATAATATACTTCCGAATCTTACCGCTTATGAAAATGTAGATATGGCTCACAGACTCTGTGAAAGCAGGATCCCGGCAAAGGAAGCTATTAAAGCAGTAGGCCTTTCTGCAAGAGCTGACAATTTCCCTGCACAACTGTCAGGCGGTGAACAGCAGAGAGTATCGATAGCAAGAGCGTTAAGCAAGAATCCCAGCGTAATGCTTTGCGATGAGCCTACAGGTGCACTGGACAGCGTAACAGGAAAAATTGTACTTAAAATTCTAAAGCAGTTAGTTAAGGATTATAACACAACTGTAATTGTCGTTACACACAACGCTGCGATTGCTGATATCGCCGGCACGGTTATAAAGCTTAAAGACGGAAAGATCGAAAATATAAATAAAAATAAAAGACCGGCGGACATTGAGGAGGTCGAGTGGTAAATGAAATATTTATGGGTCAAATTCAGAAGAGATTTCGTAAAGCTTTTCCCTCAATTTATCTCTGTTTTTATGATGGCGCTTCTGTCCGTCACTATTTTCGCAGGCTTTGAAAGCACATGGACCGGTATGGAACATCAGACAAGAGACTTCTACGATGCGGGGAATCTTGCGGATATGTGGGTATATGGCAAAAATCTCAATAATAAAGCGATTGAAAAGCTGGAAGGTATATCCGGTGTGAAAAAAGCTACTAATTCAATGTCTATAGTAGCCAATGTTGTTTCGGACAGTAAGACGAGCAGCGATGTTAAAATGATGACTGTAAAAGATACATCTAATCAAAACCCTGTAGTGCTCAAAGGTGATGATTTTGATCCGGAGGCAAAAGGCATATGGATCGATAAAACATATGCGGACAGGCATAACATCAGTGTCGGCGATGACATTACATTGAGCTTCGGTGAGCTGCCGGACTTTATAATGGAAATAAAGGGGCTTGTTATGAGTCCGGAATTTATCTATTATACGGGATCTGCTACGGAGACGATGCCAAATGCAGACAAGCACGGATATGCTTATCTCGGCGAGAAGCAGATGAAGGATATGACGCATTTCATAGTTTTTAATCAGGCGAGACTGACGCTTGACAAGAATGCGGACCTCGACAGAATAGATAGAAAAGCCGACGAAGTGCTGGGCAAACAGTTCTACTGCACTTTGGACAGAGAAGACCTGCCGTCAACTGCGCAGACAAAAGATGAAATCCTGCAGACTAAAAAAATGGCTATGCTCTTTATGCTTGTGTTCGTATTGCTGGCATTGCTGACGATGTATACGTCTATAAGCCGACTTGTTAAGAATCAGATGATTCAGATCGGTACTATGAAGGCGCTGGGTGTAACTAACGGACAGATTCTTCGCCACTATATGATGTATGGAATGGCGCCGCCGCTTTTAGGTTCATTGCTGGGAGTTCCTTTGGGCAAGAAGATTGTCGGAAACGTAGTAATGAACATAAAAAAGACTACACTGACACTGCCGAAATGGTCTCTTGAAGCTTCGTATGGAACAATTATTGCGATTGTATTCATAGTTGTGATCTGTACGTTCGCTACTATATGGGCAGCCAGGAGCGCTTTAAAGGCAACACCTGCGGAAACAATGAGAGGAATAGATGACAAGTCAAAACGCAGAAAAGCAAAGGCAGCTTCTGCAAAAGCAGCAAGAAGTTACGCTGTAAAATGGGTTCAGCGGGACATCGGCAGAAATAAGCTCAGGTACATAATCGGCGTGATAGGCGTGATGGGGAGCATGATGCTCATGATAGCCGGTTTCGGAATGTCTGATTCTATCAACGCATCAAACAGTTATGTGTTTTCCAAACAGTATTCGTACGATTATATCGGTCAGATAGGTGTGTTTTCACGCGAAATAAAAGATGCGATAAACGACAGCACAGACAGTAAACTTCAGTGGCTGACTCAAAATGCCGCTAATGTAAAATACATTGGCAAAAAAGGTGAGATGTCGACAGTTATTTCGATAATTGAAAAGGGCCCTTATTACGCGTTTGAAAAAAATGACAGTAATAAAAAAATGCATCTGCCGGACGAAGGCGTTGTGCTTTCTGCAAAATTCGCAGAACAGATAGGAGCGAAAAAGGGAGACAAAATCAAATTTACCGTGACCGGGATATCCGGAAACTTTAAAGCTGAAGTCATGGAGATAACTTCTGTCAGAACTCCACAGGGGATATATATGTCGGATAAAGCATGGAAAGATATGGGAGAAAAGTTTGAACCTATGACAGTGGTAATGGATAAAACCGGATATAAGGATCTTAAAGATAACGATATGTTCAGCGAATTGACATCGAAGACTGTGCAGGAGAACAATATAAATGAACTTTCCGATAGTGTTAATACTGTTATAAAGATTTTGATAATAGCGTCGTTCCTGCTCAGTGTAGTAATCCTGTACAATCTCGGAATGATGAATTATGAAGAGCGATACAGGGAATACGCTACCATGAAAGTTATAGGTTATACGAAAAGAGAAATAAGAAACTTGATATTGACGGACTGTATGTTTACGATTGTCCCGGGATGGCTTATAGGGATCCCTGTGGGATTCGGATTCCTGAGACTTTTTATAAAAGTAGTCTCATTCGATTCATACGAATGGAGGATAAATCTGCTGCCGGGGCACTTCATTATGCTTTCTCTGTTTGTAATTCTATGCGCAGTTTTAATCAATTTAGTAATCAGTAGAAAAGCGAATAACATAGTCATGACAGAAGCATTGAAGTCCGTTGAATAGTGAGGTGTTTAATGATAAATGAAATTATGAAATTGGTGTCCGATTATTTCGGACTTCCAACCGATAAAATTAAACCTGAATCCACATTTACGGCTGACCTTGGATTGCAGTCATACAGCCTTATTGAATTGTGCTGTGAACTGGAGAGCAGATATGATATTGAAATACCTGAAGATGATATCGTCAATATCGAGACGGTTAAGGATCTGAGCAATTACATAGAAAAAGCGAAAGAGAAGTAATATGGGTAAAATAAACGATATTTCAAGCTGGACGGATTACTACACTAAGCTTGAAAAAGCAGACTTCAGATTGTTCTGCATTCCTTTTGCGGGAGGCGGCGCAAGTAAGTATGCACCATGGAAAAGACTTGTGCCTGAAGGAGTCGAACTTGTTCCGATACAATTGCCCGGACGAGAAAAAAGGATCAGGGAGCATCTTGCGGATGATTGCTGCGAGCTGGCTGACCGTATAGCTGAAGCGGTATCGGTAATCAGCAGTGACGGACTGCCGTTCAGCGTTTTTGGACACAGCATGGGAGGTATCCTCGCATATGAAGTCGTTAAAAGATTAGAAAAAACCGAGTATTCTCCTGAAAAATGCTATATATCATCAACAGACCCGAAAGGGATATCAGGAGTCAGCGGAATAAATGAACTGAGTGATGAAAAACTTGTAGAGGCGGTTTCTGATTATGGCGCTGCTGCCGATTTGGAAATACTCAAGCAATTTCCGAGGTACTTTGATATGTTTATGGGGATTATAAGAGCTGATCTTGCAATGCTTGAAGGTTATAAACCGGATATCGGAAATAAAATAAAAACTCCTATAAGAGCATTGTACTCGACAGGAGACAAGATGATAAATGAGGATAAAATGCGCATATGGAGAACAATGACAAGTTCGGATTTCAAATTGTATCCTTTCCCGGGGGATCATTTCTATCTGTTTGAAGACAGTAAAAGTGTAGTAAAAAGAATTTTTGAATAAAGGAGAAAAAATGATGGGGGAATATAAGTCACTTCACGCAGCTTTTGCGGATGTTGTAAAAAAATACCCGGATAATGTTGCAATAAGGTATCGCGGGAATAAGCTCACATATATGGAACTGGATACTCTGTCAAATTATATAGCCGGACTCCTTACCGAAAAACTCCCGGATTATAAAACCGCAGCAATCGCTATATTGGCGGCAAATCATTCTGTGATGAGATATATTTATATGCTCGCAGTGTTGAAGGCAGGATTTACATATGTCCCGCTGGACGCAAAGGCTATATCAAATCGCAGCCGGAGGATCCTTGAACTGTCAGAGGCGAAGCTGCTCTTGACAGAAATTGAATACAGGGATTTTGCGGATGATATAGTCGGTAAAGGTCTGCTGGACGATGACAGTGTTTTATTTGAATCAATTGATAAATTAGAAAAAACAGAGTATCGATCAGCGGAAAATGATGTACAGCGTTCGGCCTATGTGATTTTTACTTCGGGATCCACGGGAGAACCGAAAGGTGTTGAAGTGCAGGATAAGGCTGTGCTCAACTTTACTGAATCCATCATATCGAAGCTTGATATTTCATGTAATGACAAAACTCTTTCGCTGTCAAATTTCAGCTTTGACGCTTCTGTCTTTGATATGTATCCGTTTTTACTCTCAGGAGCGGAGATAATATTGATAAATGAACATGACAGGCAAAGTATATCGGGATTAAATAAGTATATGGATGATAACGGAGTTACAATACAGTGTATCACCACAGCACTATATCATCTGATGTTGAATGAAAAAAATAAAAATCTCAAAAAACTTTGTGTGATAGGTGAAAAAATGCTCACATTTAAAGAAAAATCGTATGAGATCTATAACATGTATGGACCGACAGAAGCCACATGCCTGGTTACACTGGATAAAATAGAAGAAAACAGTGATGACATTCCGGCAGGATACCCTATAGATAATGTCGATATAAGGATTGTGGATGAAAATCTAAAGGAACTCCGTTCCGGGGAAAGAGGACAGATACTTATAAGCGGAATATGTCTTGCAAAGGGATACAGAAATAATCCTGAAGAAACTGAAAAGCGTTTCATAAATCTGAAGAACGGTAAAAGAGCATACCTGACCGGCGACATCGGTTCGATGGATCTGTACGGTAATCTTCATTGCTTCGGGCGAATGGACAATCAGGTGAAGTTTAAAGGATACAGAATCGAGCTTGATGAAATCAGAAAAGCCTTGTTGAAAATAAACGGCATAGAAGATGCCGCTGTACTTTTAATTAATGAGAAGTACACGTCATACCTAGCTTCGGCGCTTGTTGCTGATCCTGCTCTTTCATCAGATGTAATAAGATATATGCTCATAAAAGAGCTCCCGGAATATATGGTTCCGCAGAAAATAAAATTTCTTGAAGAATTTCCTCTTAACAGAAATAAAAAAATAGATACAGATGCGATAAGAGAAATTATAAGAGCCGAATATTTTACAGATGATGGGAATTGTCCTTGCACGACAAGATCAAAATGCATAAATATATGGTCAAAAATTCTATGCATAAAAGAAGACGAGGTAAAAGAAGATATGAGCTTTAAGGAACTTGGCGGTAATTCGCTGCAAATGCTGATGATGATAGCTGAAATAGGCAGATTATTTGATATTAAAATACCGTTTGAGGATTTTATAAAGAAACCCGATATAAGCAACATGATCTCAATTATTGATAAAATGCAGAAGGGAAAGCAACATGTTCAAACTGCAAATTTATGAAGAGCATTTCACGCGTCTTAAAAAAACTTATGGAAGACTGTTCTGCAACACTGTGCTCATGGGCCATGAATTAAAAAGGCTGGCA
Source organism: Bacillota bacterium (assembly GCA_036839975.1). Taxonomy (GTDB): domain Bacteria; phylum Bacillota; class Clostridia; order Peptostreptococcales; family Anaerovoracaceae; genus RGIG7111. The sequence continues at coordinate 70,052 of DAISVU010000001.1, forward strand.
GCTTCAGACAAAACCAATATACTGGTTGTCCATGATGCAATATACATCGTAGAAAGTGAAACGGGATTCAGCCGGTTATATGCGGTTGTTCCTGCAGAAAACGCAGAGTGTTATTTTGTGGAATTTCAAAAACTTTATGCCGGCAGAACTACAGCCTTTGATCTGACAGGTCGTTTAAAAAGTGTGAAAACTATGATTGATAAACTTGGCAGCTTAGGATTGAAGCCGTACGCTGAGTATGACCGGTATCTGCTCAAAAGGCGTAAAACTCCAAAAGGTTTTTTCCGTTCCATGTGCTCAGGTGAAAATATAACATTCGATTTTGCGGAAATGAAAGATGCAGACGAAATTTCTGATATATTCAAAGAAGTTATGGACAAGTATACTTCACATGTGCCGTTCAGCGCAAATGAAGTAGGGAAACGTATAGAAAATCGCGAGATTTGCTGTGCACACTACAAAAACGACTTAGCTGCAGCTTTCAGTTTCGATATTATTGATGAGAAAAATATTCATTTGAATGTTGTGGCTTCAGCTCGCGAGTACGACAGTTTAGGACTGGGAATGCTTCTTTATGAGTATGTTCTTGATAATTTCAGGGAGGATACGAAATACATATGCTGGATCGAAAAACAAAATAATGCCAGCATTATGATGCATGAATCTTTTGGATTTGAAAAAGATGAAAAAATGTTATTCAGTTTTTATGTTTTGAACGATAGAAAAGGAGACAACAATGCGTATAACCAGAAATATAGCAACTCTTACAGATCTTCTTGAATTTCCTTTTGAAGCAACTCTCCCGGCAGCATTTATAAGAAATGGCGGGAAATATGATCAAATCACATATGCTGAATTCAGATCTATGATTTGCCAAAATGTAAATGAATTGGAGGATTGTGATTGGAAGGGTAAACGAATAGCTGTTGCCGGCGAGTCAGGATGCGGATGGGCAATTTCTTTCTTCACAATACTTTGCAAGGGAGGAACTGCCGTTCTTTTGGACAACAAAGCAGATCCGGCTTCAGCGAATGGCCTGCTGGCCAGGGCCGAGTGCATTGCTATAATGGCGGATAATGCATTCCTTTCCAAAACGGAATTGAATAAATGCATTGATAAAATAGAATTTTCCAATAACTATGGCGATTTATGCGCTGATATATCTTATGAAACAGATGCGGAGTTTCATAAGTGCCTGCCGGAAACTCCGGCGGTAATTGCATTTACATCCGGGACAACGGGTGACAGCAAATTTGTTCAGCTGACTCATCGCAATTTGACGAGAGATATAATTAGTGTCGTAGATTATTTTGAAAATTTTATAGGACCAAATAAAATTGTATTACCGGCTGTGCCGTTTTATCATTTGTTCGGTTTGTCATGCGGAATGCTTATACCTTTATATTACGGCATGACCATAGGGTACACAAACGGTCTGAAATATCTCAATGATACTCTTTCAACTATGAAGCCGCACCTGATCGTTACGGTACCGGTCATACTGGAAAACATGATAAGAAAATTTCAAATCCCAAATGCAGACAGCTTAAATAAAAAAGAACTGCTTGTAAAACGATTTCTCGGAGGTAACATGGAGATCATTGTATCGGGCGGAGCCAGCCTTAATGAAGAGATATATTCTTTCTTTGAGGATATGGGAATAACGGTTTGCAATGGATACGGCATGACGGAATGTTTGCCTATAATTACCTGCAACCCTATAAGAAAAACAAAGAAAGGTTCTGTAGGCAAAATTTTAAACAACGAGGACAAGGAAATAAAACTTGTAGACAGTGAAATTCTGATCAGAGGAAATATTGTAATGGACGGATATCTTGACAACGATACAGAAAACAAAAAAGTTTTTTCCGACGGATGGTTTCATACAGGGGACTGCGGCAGCATAGATTCCGAAGGATATCTGTTTATTACCGGGAGAAAGAAAAATCTGATAATACTTTCAGATGGAAACAATGTTGCGCCTGAAGAACTCGAAACGCTTATAAGCAGCTGTGAGCTTGTAACTTCAGTAGTAGTAGAGTCAAAAATGAATGGCAGATCTGAGCAGCTTGCCGCTTATATATATCCGAATCAGGACTTTAAAGAGAGACTGTCTGAGTCTCAAATTGAAAAAGAGATCCGGCATTTTATAAAAAGAATAAATAAAAAGGTTTCTCCTTATAAGAGGATTGCAGCTATAGAGCTGCTTGAAAAGGATTTCGAAAAGACAGCGCTGGGGAAGGTGAAAAAAATACAAGAGATTTAATTAAAAAAACACTTCCGTCGAAGCATGCGACATAAGTGCCTGATGTTACTTCTCTCCCTTTATCATGAACATCCTGTGAGTTTTGCCGAGAATCTCGTCGAAACCTTTGAGCAGTCCCTTGTATGCGGTTTTATCCAAAGTGATTTTTTTGAAATCCATATTTATTAAATTTTCCATATCCCACTGCGGTCTGTGATGACTTGCAGATGGAAATTCAGGTAGGATCTTGTCCATACCGTCTGCGAGATGATCATTCGGGGTAGGGACATATCCCATTTTTACAGCCTCTTTCTCGTTTATTTCGTGTTGCCGTTTCAGTTCTTCATCATATAGTGAAAATAAAAAATTGCTGTCAAAGTTTAGAAAGCATCCGCCTTTTTTTAGAACCCGCAGCCATTCACGGTATACTTTTACCGGATCTGTTACCATCCATGTCACATTTCTGCTTATGACCATATCGAAAGTATTATCGTCAAAAGAAAGGGACAGAAGATTTTCTCTTTTTATTGTGACATTATCGGCAACGCCGTAGTTGTTGACGTTTTGCTCTGTTGTTTCAAGCATTTGCGGGGTGTAGTCCACCGCTGTCACATGATGCCCCTCTTTGGCGAGCAGGACCGGGAAAAATCCGGGACCGCATCCCGCATCCAGGATTCTTAAGCTTTTCCCCTCCGGGCGGTAACGGTTTATCATATCAAGCCATATCTTACGTTTCTTACTGTTCAGCTCTTCGTTTATATAATTTGAATAACCTTCATGTCTTGTAGACCAGTAATCCTTTGTTTTTTCAAGATACTCGCAATCTTTGTTTTCAGCCATGAGCTTCTCCTTTTTATACCGGCTATTTTATCTTATATTGTCGGAGGCTTTTAAAAATTCAATGTTCAGTTTTCCGTCCACGAAGCTTTTTGTGATATTTGCATCTACAGAAAAAATGTTACGAAATATATCCTCAGTAAGGATCTTCTTGGGGGTACCCGTTTTTATAATACGTCCGTCATAAACTATTGAGAGCACGTCACAGAAGCGGGTTGCTATGTTCATATCATGAACGATGGTAACCATAGTCTTATCCATGGTTTCAAGCTTTTCGAAGATATGATATTGATAGCCTATATCCAGGTTGTTTGTCGGCTCATCAAGCAGCAATATCCCCGTATCCTGAACCAAAGCTCTCGATAGAAGTACCCTTTGTTTTTCACCGCCGGAAAGAGAATTGAATACTCTGTTCTTTAAAGGGAGAACACCCATTATAGAAAGCGCATCGTCGATAATTTCACTTTCGTCTTCATGTACTATGCTTACGCCTGTGTGGTACGGTATGCGACCCATTGCAACAATCTCTTCCACAGTATAATTGAAATCCACAAAGTTTTCCTGAAACAACACCGCTATCTGTCTGGACAGCTCTTTCTGCGTAAACTCGTGGAAATCTCTGCCGTTGATTTTTATGTTTCCGGACTTTGGATGTATGACGCCGCATATCTGTTTCAGAAGAGTGCTTTTTCCGCTTCCGTTAGGACCGATGAGACCGTGTATACTGCCTTTTTTGACGGACAGCGCCATATCCTTGCAGATAGTAACGCTTCCTATCCGGTAGTTAAGTTTTTCAACTTCGATCACATGCATTTAACTTTTTCGCCTCCTGATCAAGAGTAAAAGCAGCGGACCTCCGAAAACAGAAGTCAAAACGCTTACCGCCAATTCCTGCGGTGCTATGATTACTCTGGCAATAACATCTATCCATATCATAAAAAATGCGCCGAACAAAGCAGACAACGGCAGGACTTTTTTGTGATCCGCCCCAACGATTCTCCGTACAATATGAGGAATTATTAAACCTACAAAACTGATAATCCCGCTGGCTGCCACCATTATTCCTGTGATCATAGATGTAAGCAGAATGCTCGCTCTCTGCAGATTTTTTATGGAAACACCCATTGATGTGGCTGTCTGTTCTCCAACGGATATGAGGTTGAGCTGATCAGACAGACATATGAGCATAATGGATCCTACGATTGAAACCACAACCGGTATCAGGATGTTATTCCAGCGTGCGGAACCGAAGCCGCCCATTTCCCATAACACTACGGAGTTTACTTTGTTAGGGTTCGCACATGTTGCAACCAGAAGTTCTTTAAATGCGGCGAAAATCATCCCAACTATAATACCTGTCAGTATGAGTTTGTAATTGGATGCGTAATCTTTTCGAGAGGCAAAACCATAGACAAATATCATTGCTAAAACAGCACCTATAAACGCTGATACGTCTACCCCGAACGGCAGAGGTACAATTCCTTCAAGACGTGTTATATAGAATGCGGCCATAAGCGATGCTCCGGAGGATACCCCCAGCGTATACGGCTCCGCCATAACGTTTCTGGTTATAGACTGCATGGTAACACCGCTTACAGAGAGTCCACAGCCCACGGAAATTGCCAGTAATACACGCGGTAAACGAAGGTTCCACACGATTACAATAAAATTTTTCCCTGCTGCCTTTTCTCCGATACCTAATTTATATTTAATTACATCAAAAACATCTGAGATACTGACATCGGCACTTCCGAAAAATGCCGATATCGGTATAGAGATTAATATTGCAGCAATTAATATAATTGCAAGAATTTTTGCGTGTTTGGAAAATTTCATGCTACATGTTGCCGATAGCGGCCCTACTGACCTGATTGAAGTCCTTTGAGGATTTTCTCCGTGCCGTCAACGCACTGCAGTCCTTCGAGCAGTTCAATAAGGTTTATGGAAATTATGTGGTTTTTCTTAACTGCGTCTACATTGGCTAAAGCAGGGTTTTTCTTTATAAAGTCAGTTTTAGTTCCTTTATCAGGGTTTTCCTCCTCGTATTCATTGATCAATATCCATTCAGGATTTTTTTCTGCAACCTTTTCCCAAGAGACACTTGCATATTTGCTATTTATATCGTCAAATATGTTTTTGCCTCCGCAAGCCTCGATCTGTGTCGTCTCCAAAGCTTTCTTGCAGGCAGTAAATGCCTGCTTGTCACCGCTGTCATATACGAAAACGGTAGGTTTGCCTTTGACGGCATTTTTCTTTACCTTGGCGATTCTGGCTTTCATCCCGTCTATGATTTCCTTTACTTTATCTTCTTTATGATATATTTTTCCGAGGTTTTCGATATCTGTATAGACGTCTTCAAAAGTGCACTTGTCCTTGTATGATCCGCTTACGACATAATATTTGATATCATTGTCTTTAAAATCAGAAATGGGTGCTATGCCTTTTTCATCAAAGGACCAGTCGCTGCTGTATGTGAAATCCGCGTCAAGCTTTAAGAGGGCTTCAAAGGATATGTTTTTACCCATGTTGTTGAGTTTCTTTACTCTGTCTCGGTATTCGGGCAGACATTCTCCTATTTTAAAGTGAGAGCTTGTAATACCTGCAATGTTTTTGTCCAGATCTAAAGCAAGGAGTTCCTGAACATTTTCATAGCCGATTATTACGGATTTCTCGGGAACCTTGTCAAAAGTTTCTTTTTCACCCATTACATTTAAGGTGACTCCTTTTTTATCGCTCTTTTCTTTAGCTCCTTCGCCACAGGCAGACAGACCGGCCACCAGCGAAAGTGTCAGGAGCAAAGTTAAAAGCAGCATTATAGTTTTATTGGCTTTTATCTTTTTCTTCATTGCTTTCTCCTTTCATAAATTACGAAATAAATGTATTTTTACACATCTCATTTAAACACAGAATATTTTCAGGTGTAAGCCCCGCCGGGGGTTGTTATTCTAATCTGTTTATCCGGATTCAAAATCATCATAAACAAATATTGAGATGTCAACGGGAAAATGTCGGTGCAAAATAATTGTAGAGTTTTGAGAATAAAATAGAGAACGGGAATTAAGGCAATTGACAATATTAACAGCATTATTATAAAGTATAATTGAGCAATATCTTAAATATCTTTGATGTAAAGTTTGGATTTATTGATTTGATAAGGAGGCGATTTTATGATACGCGTTACAAATCTGCAAAATGAGATAATCTGTAGAAATCTTGTCAGAACGAAAGAAAAAATTGGAGGAACAGGCGCTTGAACGATTTTTGGATTTTCAAGCAGAATCTCACTGTGCTCCGAAAGACAGTCCTATGCTGTGTTCACGAAAAAATACTCTTGAAAGTCAGGATTCTATTGCGATAGAACGAATACTGGGGAAAAACGATCTTTTCCCTATTTCATATTTGCAGACGGGATTGAATATAAGCAAAGCGATCTGCCGCATTTCTATTTGTGACAACAGAAGTTCGGTTATCGGTTACGGAACAGGCTTTCTGCTTTCATCCGATATAATAATGACAAACAATCATGTGCTTGATTCACAGGGAACCGCTATGAATTCAATTGCCGAATTCAACTACCAGAACGATGAGAATTCTGTACCATGTACGACTTATTGTTTCCGGCTGGATCCCGAAAGACTGTTCATTACGGATGAAAATCTGGACTTCACACTTGTAGCTGTTAATAATAATCGATCTGACGGGAAAGACATTAATGATTTCGGATGTCTTGCCCTTATTCCTCAGGAGGCTGTCATCCTTGAAGATGAGTATGTGTCGATTATACAGCATCCGAAAGGCGGACCGAAATCCGTCACCCTCAGAGAAAATAAAGTAAGCAGAATTAAAGACAGTTTTATTCATTACCTTACGGATACGGAGCCCGGGTCATCCGGTTCGCCGGTGTTTAATGATCAATGGGTACTGGTTGCCCTTCATCATGCCGGTGTTCCAAGTCCGGACAACAAGAGCGAATGGGTTGCAAATGAAGGCATTCGAATTTCTTATATCATTAAAAATATTGCAGGAAGATACAATTTTCTTAATGAAGAAGAACAAAAACTGATACAAAAAATCCTTCCTGACATTAAATCTGAAATCCGAGATAACAACATCGGGCAGGAGCCTTGTTCTGACGAGATAGGATATAATAAATCTTTCCTGGGAGAAGATTATGAAGTACCTTTGCCGTCTTTGTCTGAATCAATGATAGAAGATACTGCGAAAATGCAGGATGGAAATTATGTTCTTGATTATGTACATTTCTCTCTTGTAATGAAGCATTCCCGTGGATTGGCGTACTTTACTGCGGTCAATATTGATGGAAAGAATTACGTAAAAATACCACGTGGCAAAGACGCTTGGCGTTTTGATTCGAGAATCGATGAAAATTCTCAATACGGTAATGAGGTTTATGCAGCAAACGACTTAGATAAAGGACATCTTGTCAGAAGAATGGATCCAAATTGGGGTGAGTATGCACAGCAGGCAAATGATGACACTTTTCATTACACAAACAGCGCACCTCAACACAAAAATTTAAATCAAAAAATCTGGCTTGAACTGGAAGATTATATTCTTCAAAATGCCAAAGCGGAAAATCTGAAAGTGAATGTATTTACAGGTCCTGTATTCCGTGACGATGATATGATTTATCGTAAAAAATATCAAATCCCTGCAGAATTCTGGAAAGTTGCTATTATTGTAAAAGAAGATGGACAATTATCGGCAACGGCTTATCTGCAGACTCAAAAAAACATGATTGACAACATGGAATTTGCATATGGTGAATATAAAACCTATCAGGTCCCGGTCGCTACAATTGAAAAAATCACAGGGTTGGATTTTGCTGATCTGAGCAATTTTGATCCGATCGCCGCTATAGAAACGACAGGAATTGTAATTACCGACCCGACCAACATACGATTTTGATAAAAAGAAATCCGGTAAAAGTGTAGAGGCATGAGAGAGTAATAATTTTATGCTTCAAAAGCTAAGACGTTATATCTGATACGTTTTGGAAAGAAAATGTGTTCGTAAAAATATTATATGAGGAGATTTGTTATGAATTGTTTTGGATTTAATATGTACAGCGCTTATACAAAAAAACGATTTTCAAAAGGAGTCAAATCCGGAGAAATAATCGGGACCGGCTGGCTGCCGCCGCTTCCGGATATGAAGGATTATGATAACGAGCACCCGACTATTTTATCGATGTCAAAAAAACTGGGTGTAAATCCCGAAGGAAGCAAACCTGTGATCCCGGAAAAAACTGATTTGAGAGAATGGTGCTCTCCCGTAGAGAATCAATTGAACCTCGGTTCCTGCACGGCAAATGCCGCGGTCGGGATTGTAGAATATTTTCAAAGAAGAGCTTTCGGTGTTCATATTGAAGGCTCCCGGCTGTTTATTTATAAAGCAACCAGAAAACTCATGATGAGCGAGGGAGACTCTGGTGGATGGCTGCGTTCAACTATGGGTGCTCTGGTTTTATTCGGAGTTCCGGATGAAAAATATCTTCCGTATACTTTAGACGGGATAAATGTAAATCCGGCGTGGGATGAAGAACCTGACGCTTTCATGTATTCAATGGCAAAAAATTATGCCGCTATAAATTATTTTCGTCATGACCCTCATACAAAAAACCGGAACAAAAAAGAAGTTCTTCGGTCTGTAAAAGAATATTTGGCTGCAGGGATTCCTTCAATGTTCGGTTTTTACGGCTTCCCGTCATTTGAAGAGTCTGCTTGTCCGGGAGGGATTCCGTATCCGGGCAAGAAAGAACGAGCCGAATGGGGTCATGCAATTGCTGCAGTAGGATATGATGATAAAAAGAAAATCAAAAATACACGCTACGGAAATGAAACTGTCGGAGCTTTGATGATAAGAAATTCATGGGGCTCTGAGTGGGGAGAAAACGGATACGGTTGGATTCCGTATGATTATGTTTTAAATAGTCTGGCGGAAGATTTCTGGTCTGTTTTATCCATGGATTGGATCGATACTGAACAATTCGGACTGCATGAATGACAGTCATTGCAAAAAAATTACAGCGTTCGGCCTATGATGAATGTGTGGATACTCGGATTTCAGTAAAGAAATCATTATTTGTCAAAATTGAACTTTAAAAAAGGTGCTGAATCAATTACAATGTCACAGGTATGAAAAACCGCTTTCTTAATATACAATAGGAGTTAGTTTAGATGAACACTAACTTAAATCGAGTCGTTACACTGCAGACTGCAAGACGCAGTTTTTCTAAAATATGTCGTGTTGCGAATGAATGTGGTGGCGTAGTCATAACAAGACGCGGAAAACTGGAATATCTGCTGATCAAATGTGATGCGGTCAGCGATGGGAGCCGGTTTTGGCATTCTTGCAAGGAAAAGGCGGATTTTATATGTTATCAAAAGTGTTAATTACCGCAAAGTGTGTAATGTGCGTGTTTTTGGTTTGCGTTTTGCTTGTAGGAGTTATAGCATTGCCTGTCTTTGCAAAGTCGAGTTCGTGGAATTTCGAAATGAACTATAAATGCAGAGTTGTAGATGGCGCTAAGAACAAGAAGTTCCATTCTCTAGACAAGGGGAAGGCAAAAATTTCAGGTAAGGTATGGCCAGGGAAAGTTTGCCCTGGAGCAACTACCCCTCGAACATTATATTTTGAATTGCACAACAAAACTTCTGGCAATAAGTTTGGCACAGTTTCAGTCATGCCGTATGCAAAAAAAGATAAAAGCAAGTCTTTTTCCTGCACGTATTCGAAGTCAGTTGGCGGGGGCACTAAGTATTATCTATATATATTTAGAGCAGAGGCTGACGGGAGAACGATTCAAGGCACAGGCACCCTTGCTAATAAGTAAGAAGAGGTGTTCCGGTGAAAACGGCCATATATTTTGATACACCTGCTGTAGAGGTGTGTCCAGACGAAAGTCTGAGAAGCACTCTCTTTTGTTACTTCGGCTCCCAAGCATATGCCTGGGAGTTTTTTTATGCAGGGAAAGGAAAATTAAAATGTTGGAGAAAAAGATAACAGCTGCTCAACTGAAGGAGCTTTTGAAAAATATTAAGACTGGACAAATAGTAACAGCCACATTTTCTGGGGAGGGGGTGAACAATTATGGGAACATTCGAGAAGATACGAGTGCGGCTGACGGACAGCAAACCCCGGATGTCAGACGTGCAAATCGGAAGGCCTGAGGATGTTGCGGCAGTGCTTGGAAAGTTCATCATAAATAATGATAGCTGCCTTGCCCTTGCGTATCTCAATGCAAAGGGACAGGTGCTTGCCGCCAGTTTTGGCACAGAGGAAACTTTTAAAAACAGTTCCCGCGAAATGTTTAAGGAGGCCCTCATACAGAATGCGGCAGCAATGATTTTTGTGAAGAGTAGAGACCTTCAGCAAGACGATTATCACTTGCTTAAGATTTACAATGACACAGGAATAATTCTTGGGCTTAAGGTAGTAGACTATGTCGGGATTATGGACAACGGTGTTGATTCAGCTAGAAGAAACGGCACATTTGAAGATTGCATGTCGGATGGAAGCGACGCTTGGATTGCGGCCGTACATGTGGACGTTGGAACGGCAGCTTTAGAAAATAAAATTGATCCAAAGGTAAAAGTCGAAAGAGACGGGTGTCTTCCTCTCATCATGAATTACCTTGGAGAAATTACATTGGGTGCTGCAGTGCCAAAAGTAGTTGAAGAGCTTAGAGGTGCTCCGAGAGAGCATTTTGCCGTGCTTTCTTGCAAAACGACAGAGAACGGAGAAACGGTTCCTTTGGCGTATGAAATTATTGCAATCGGAGATATATCGTCAACGATCATACACCCTAGAGAAGTGTTTGCGGCACCCGTTCTGATGGAAGCCGACAAAGTAATGTTATTTCATAATCATCCGAGCGGAAACGCGGAACCAAGCCGTGAGGACATAGTAACAACCGACCGTCTCATAAAGGCTGGAGGGCTCCTCGGTATAGACGTGAAGGAACACTACGTTGTTGGAAATAAGGCACTGACTGGTATTTGCGAAGAAGGACTCGCTAATTCCAAGGTTACAGATTCCGTTAGAGAAGTTCCCAAACCAAATCTAAAGGAGACAGGAGCAGAGAATAATAAGGTGAAGGAACCAGAAGGTCTGGCGAAACAGGAATTGGATTTGTTGTTTTAGGAGGTGCGTCGTGACATTTACAAGGAAACAAAAAGAAGAATATCGCAAGCAGCGCAGGGAAACCGAAGACGCATTAAAAACAAAAATACAAGACATAGCGACATCATACAAAGAAAGCCCGGAAAAGTTAGCGGACTTTTTTTCTTTTTCAGCACGGTTTCATAACTACTCTCCGAGAAATGTGATGCTGATCAGGGATCAGAATCCCGGAGCCATGCTCTGTAAGCCCTTTGTTTTGTGGAAGGATGAAGGCGTACAGGTAAAGAAAGGAGAGCGGGGAATGAAGATATTTGTCCCTGCACCAATTACGTACATCGAGACGGGATCTGGAGAGGAGGTCGCCTTCTCGCAGGCGACAAGCGCCCAGCAAGAAGCATACAAGAAAGGTGAGCTTCCCGGGCGACAGAAAATGGCATATAAGGTAGGACACGTTTTTGATATAGCACAAACTGATTTTCCGCCGGAAGAGTATCCGAAACTGTTGTCTGTTGGCGTTAGTTCCGTGCCGCATCGTCAACTACCCACGGCTAAAGCATATGGGCTTGCCGAAGCCCGTCAGGGCAGATGTAAAAGCCCCGGTTGACTAGCCTAAGTGTTTTCGAGCACTACGTTACCTGAGAATATATAGGCACCGTGGAATGTACTACCTAGTTCCACGCTCTGCGGCATGTGGTTAAACAGTTCCGGGAGGTAGGCCCAGTGCTGCATGTGAAAACCTGCGGATAATATTGGCGAAGGTAGCATTACGACCGCATGCGCCGGCTTACAGCGTAAAGCGTGCAATATCTTATGAAAGGAGCGATGCCCTATGGTATACGTGATAAACAAAGACGGACATCTTCTCATGCCTACCATGCGGCACGCCAAGGTTCGGAGGATGCTAAAAGAAGGTAAAGCAAAAGTAGAAAGAAGATGTCCGTTCACCATCCAGCTTTTATATAAAGCCGGAGACAATACCCAGGATATCACCCTGGGAGTAGACGCAGGGTCGAAGACCATCGGTCTTTCTGCGACTACGGAAAAGAAAGAACTCTATGCGGGCGAAGTCCAACTTCGTGAAAAACCTGTCGACGAGAAGAGAGATGCGAAGAGCCAGAAGAAGTCGCAAAACAAGACATAGGAAGGCGCGCTTTGACAACAGAAGAAGACCGGAAGGCTGGCTCGCGCCGTCTGTGAGAAAAAAGATCGATACGCACCTTAAGGTGATAGCGGACCTGCACAAGATATTGCCCATCGTAAAAGTGATCATCGAGACATCGGCTTTCGACACGCAAAAACTCAAAGCGGACCTCAAAGATCTTGCCCGCCCGAAGGGCGAAGAATATCAGCAAGGCGAAATGACGGGCTTTTGGAACGCGAGAAAGTATGCGCTTTTCAGAGATGGGCACCGCTGCCAGCACTATAAAGGCAAATCCAAAGACCCGGTACTGGAAGTGCATCACATCGAAAGCAGGAGGACTGGAGGCGATGCGCCAAACAACCTGATCACACTCTGTAAAACGTGTCACGACGCGTACCACAAGGGGAAGATCGAACTGGATGTGAAACGATGCGCATCGTTCAGAGACGCGGCCTTCATGGGCATCATGCGCTGGGCGGTGTACGGCGTACTCAAGGAGGAACACCCAGATGTATCGATGACCTTCGGCTACAAGACCAAGAATGCACGAATAGAGAATGGGTTAGAAAAATCGCACATAGTTGACGCGCGCTGTATATCAGGAAACCCTCTTGCCGCCCCGGCAGAATATATCTTCGTGCAGAAGAAAGTGAGAAGGCATAACCGGCAGATGCACAGGAGGACTATCGGTAAGGGCGCTATCGTAAGAGAAACCAGGCGCTGCACACCATCTTCGGTTTCAGATTGTTCGACAAGGTAAGAGAAATATGATGAACTGCAATGTGGAGGAGCCGGCGAAAGAGTCGGCCGAATAATCAGGTCTGAGTTTGTGCAGCAGGCTGAGATAAACCACGCAGCCTATGTACGGTATGTTAAGGATCATATTCGTGGCGATATCGAGGATAGTTTATATTCTTTTATACATCAAAACTGTCTTGATATGGCAGCTGTCGGTGGGTCTTTCAAAAATTTGCGTGAGAAGATATATCGCGCTGCATTCCTGTACGCGTTTTTCAGAACAACAGATGAAGTTGTTTCGTCGTTTAGTGCTGAAATGATATCCGCGAACCCTCTAAAATATCTTTCAGAACAAGCGCGTTTCTATCATGTTTTGCTGTTGCCTGAATCTTCCTTGTCTTCCTATTTACCAATTTACTATTTCTGTGATTTTCCAAATAATACATCATTTTTTAACATCCTTTCCTTTAACATAAGGTCAATATATATAGGAATAAACTTTTTTCCATGCTCTGAGAGTTCATATTTAATGATCTGGCAGAGCATATATAGATTATTTGGTCCTTCGCAAGTCCCTGCGCTTTTAGTGGAAATAGAGGGGTTAGGGGGGTGTATGAAACGAAACACTCATCGCATTATAAAACCCCGAAAACCTGCAAATGCTGCAGTTTCGGGGGGGGTTGGCGTTGGTGCACCATCAGGGGTTCGAACCCTGGACACCCTGATTAAGAGTCAGGTGCTCTGCCAGCTGAGCTAATGGTGTCCGTCATATGTATTTTATACGTTTTTTGATAGCGATCGGACTCGCGAGCGCAATTAAGAGTGTAGCATTCACATATTAGAATGTCAATAAAAATCGTTTAAAAATTACATATTTATCTGTAAGGTTAATTGTAACATAGCAGAGGGCGTCACCGCATAAATCGAGGTGCTCATTTTTAAATTTACTGCCGCGTTTTCAGCTTTAAATATTGCTGAAATTACTCTGGAATTTACATTTTTTACCCTGAGATCAGTGTGCATAATAATGATATATTTTTATTGATTTATGCGGATATCTGATAGTGCTGTGTGATCAAAAATTCACTCAAATATTGGTATTTTGCCCCTTAAGCAATTGATAAGGCTGTAATAATATTGTATAATAACATAGTTTATATAAACTTAAATTAACGTAAACAGCAGTATTGGAGAGGGAAGAATATCTATGAGTAGTGGAATCAGTCCGGACCTTATCACTATATTCATGCTTGTAATAATAACCGTGTTGATATTGATAGGTATAGTACTAAACAAAGCTCATGCAAATCGCCAGGCAAACTGTCTGGAGAGTATCGAGATGCATCTTGACGTTCTGGAAGAAGATATCATTTGTACTGACTACAGTGAATCAACAGGGGAAGATTTCATCGGAACATCAGAGGAAAATGAATATAACAGGAAAGACAGCCTTGTTCAAAATGAAATGATGCATGAGGATTCAATTGTTAAAAATTATAACGTGGGCAGAAGCGGGCATATATACAGCAAAGAAGAACTTGAGGAACAGATAAGAGTTTGATTCGGATATAATGACGATTAGAGATATAATTTGCACAGTATTGTGGAGGATATAATATGGATTGCAATAGATGCGGGAAACAATTACATAAAAATGAAGTAATCTGCAGTGCATGCGGTACGCCGGCATATGAGCGGGGGCAGGGAAAAACCGGGTTCTCCGGATCAAAAGATGCTGCAATACATGATATGGTCTGGGATGTACACGGTTTTCCTGATAACGGGCCTAGGAAAACAGAGGATATCAATTTTGATTGGGGAACAGGGAGTGAATTCCCTAAAGTCCCCGACATAGAAAACATCAATAAGAAGACTGGAAGTCCGAAAGTGTCTGTAGACAGTGAAACCGCAGGTGCAGCCACAGAACTATTAGATTCTAATGAGAATTTCACAACAGACAGCGCAGTAACAGAAGAAGCGAAAAGGCAGGCTCAGGAAATAGACAAATTTTTTACAATCAATGAAAAGAATGAGGAATTCCAAAAACTTTTAGACCGGGAATATGAAAAGATAAGCGAAGGCAATGTTCTTAAGGAAGGCAGATCTTTTAAATATAGTGCTGAAGAACGTAAGCCCGTTCAGGGTGCAGACTCCATAAATGATGAACTGGAGGAAATGTTTGCAGCGCAGGGGCTTTCAACGAATGTTCCGAGTGCGCCGCGCGAGCCGGAACTTAAACCTGACCCCGAGTTTGAACTGAAGATGAAGCTCATGCAGCAGCAGGATGAAAAAAAGGCTCAGGAAGAAATATACAGCGCGGAAGCCGCGCCGGTGATCAATGAAGCTTCAAGGGTCATGGCCGACGGAACTGATGATAAAGAAATATCTGTGATCGGAACCGCAGCGCAGAGAGAATCTGAAAAAGATAAACAGGGAAATCCTGTGGATGCGGCTTATGAGCAACCGAAGGCTGACGATGAAGAACAGGCAAGACTTGCAAGAGAAGCTGAGAAGAGAGCGATGCGCGCATATGAGGCTGAAAAAGAGACAAGACGCGCTTTAGAGAGAGAGATGAGGGAAAAAGCTGAAGCGGAAGAAGCACAGGCAAAACGTGAAAGAGAGGCTGAGGCGAATGCAAAGGCAGAGGCCGTGGAAAAGGCAAGGAGGGCACGCAATATGAAAGATGTAACAAAGACGGGAGCTGAAAATAAAGCTGCAGACAACGATCTGTTTAGTGCGATGCCTACAATAATGCCGCTTGGCGCTGAAGAAAAGGCAAAGGCCGAAAAAGAAAAGAGGCGTGCGGAAGAGTTTGCCGAAATGGAAAGGCAGCATGAAAAAGCGAGGCTTGAAAGAGAGGCTCATGCAAGAGCGGCGCGTGAAGCCGAAGCCAGAATCAAGGCTGAAATGGAAGCACGGCGTATAAGAAAAGAAAAGGAAAAAGCTCTTGAAGACGAGCAGATAAGAATCGCGCAGGCGGCTGAAGAAAAAGCAGCTATATCGGCGGAACGAAAAGAGGCCGATCCAAGCAGCCATATTTCCGAAATGGCAAAGGCAAGGGAAAAATTCTTTACGGGAACAGGAGCTGATATAGATAGAGATAATGAAAAGGATGATATCCTTGATGCAGATATAGATGTAGCTGAAGAAGCTGCGCTGGGGAGAGGGCGCAGGATAACTCCTAAAAAAACAGCAGGAACAGCTATATCGGAGGGAATCACACCTGAAGGACTTAATGACGATGATCTTGCCATAAATGATGCTGAAGAAGCCTTTGGAGAAAATTCAAAAAAGGATTCTGTAAATTCGGACGCTAAAGAGAATAAAGCGGCAGGAAGCTGGCAGTGGCCTGAACGACCGGTTGAAAAGGTAGGTGCGGCAGCCGTAGCATATGGATCGGATAAATCTATCGAAGACAAAAGCGGACTCATCGCAGACCGTGATGTCAGCAAAAAAGTCGATTTTGCAGACAGCATCGTTGCCGGAAAAGAAAAAGGACTCGGAGAGGAAAAAAACAAATCTAAAGGTAAAGGCAAGGGAAGAACAATTCTTAATGTGATAATCATCATACTTGTGGTGCTTTTACTCTGTGAACTGGGCATAGTTGCAATCAAATATTTCGTGCCGAACAGTGCGGCTTCGTCCGCAATAGATAATGTAGCAGTCAAAGTAGTGCAGTGGTTCAATGACTTGTTTTAGCTGAAAACTGGATCGGGATATTATTAACGGCCGGGCAGGCTATGTATCTTTGATGTGCAGGAGGTAAGATTTGAAAAAGAAAAGAACTGGACTGAAAATTTTTGTCATTGTTGCGATCGTACTGGTATTGTTTTTCAGCCTGATAAATTTCATAACCGATTTTCTCTGGTTTAGAGAACTGGGTTATGTGAGCGTATTTTTCACAAAACTGTTTACACAGCTGAAGATAGTGGTGCCTGTATTTATTGTAGTAACATTTTTTGCATACATTTATCTTAAAGTGCTCAAACTGGGATATTTCAAAAAAATCGTTTCATCGGAGATAACAGATGAAAAAAGATTGAATAAGATCACATGGGGACTTGCTGCGGCATTCGGATTTCTGACCGCGTTCTTTTCTGCATCCAGACTTTGGTTTGAAGTACTGCAGTTCTTTAACAGCACTGATTTTGCAAATACAGATCCGCTTTTCAACAACAACATTTCGTTTTATATAATGAAACTGGCGTTTATAAAGGGGGTAAATGATCTGCTGATCGGGATCCTCGTGGTATTTGCTTTACTTACCGTTGCATACTACGGTGTGCTTATTTCCATGCATAAACCGGAATTTTGGGATGAAGAACCGGATTATGAGCCGGAAGATGAAAAACCTCAGAAGGATGCAAAGAGAGGAACTATACCGGGAGGAGGCTTTGGCGACGGCGGTTTCGGAGATTTTTTTGACAATATGAAAAGGCAGTTTGGCGATCAGTTCGGCGGCGCTGGACATGATCGGCAAAAAACACGTAGAAGCGTAAATACAAGTAATTTCTGGAAGCTGCTTGATATAGCCAAAACGCAGGTAATAATTGT
The DNA here is from genome assembly GCA_036839975.1 of Bacillota bacterium. Classification (GTDB taxonomy): domain Bacteria; phylum Bacillota; class Clostridia; order Peptostreptococcales; family Anaerovoracaceae; genus RGIG7111. The sequence goes on from DAISVU010000001.1 coordinate 87,712, forward strand.
GGGCGTGATACTGTTTCTAATGATAGGTGTGAATTTTTTCCTGCAACAGTACGACCTTTTGCAGAGCCACAGAGGAATGGTATACGGCGCGGGCTATACGGATACGCACGTAATGCTTTGGGTCTACAGACTTCTGGTGCTGCTTTCAGCAGCTGCAGCGGTGATGGTAATCGTTGGCTTAAAGAAAAAGCAGTTCAAGAAGATACTGGTGGTTCCTGCAGTTATGATAGTATTCGCACTGATTGGCGGCGGAGTTGCCCCTCTTGTACAAAATTTCATTGTCTCTCCCGATGAAATAAACAAGGAGTCTAAATATCTTGAGTCCAATATAAAATATACCAGGGATGCTTATGATTTAAGCAACGTGGAGGTCAAGCCGTTTTCAGCGAGCAAAGCCCTGAAAAGCTCGGATATAGCAAAAAATGCGGAAACTATAAAAAACATAAGAATAAACGACTATACTCCTGCGGAGAAATTTTATAATCAGACGCAGAGCATAAGACAGTATTATGAATTCAATAATGTAGATGTTGACAGATATGAAGTTAACGGCGAGCTGACACAGACATTCCTGTCTGCCAGGGAGATCGACGAAAACAAGATAAATGATACATGGCTCAACAGACATATCAAGTATACGCATGGATATGGCGTGACGCTCTCGAGGGTAAACGAGATCACGTCAAGCGGGCAGCCGAAGATGCTTGTGAGCAACATTCCTCCGGAATCCGATGTCAGCAGTACGAAGATCAAGCGCCCGCAGATATATTTCGGCGAATTGACGAACGATTACATTCTAGTCAATACAAATGAAGATGAATTTGATTATCCCGACGGCAATTCAAACAAGTATACTCAGTATAAGGGCAATGCGGGAATCAATATGAATTTCTTTAACAGACTGCTGTTTTCGATCAGACAGCACAGCCTGAAACTGCTGGTATCATCAAATGTAGATAGAAATTCAAAGATAGTCATAAACAGAAATATAGAAAAGCGAGTTCAGACAATAATGCCTTACCTGACTTATGAGGAAGACCCTTATATGTGCACGGTGGATGGAAATTTATACTGGATAATAGATGCGTATACGACTTCAAACAAGTATCCGTATTCTGAACCTTACGATGAGTTTTCAGGCAATGTCAACTACATACGGAATTCTGTGAAAGTGGTGATTGATGCGTATAACGGTAATACCAATTATTATATTGTAGATAAGAAAGATCCTATCGCGCAGACATATAAGAAGATATATCCTGACCTATTCAAGAACGGAGATGATATGCCTGCGGGGATCAAAAAGCATATAAGATATCCTCACCTCATGTTTGAAACACAGGCAAAGACGTATGAGAGGTATCACATGACGGATATGAAGGTTTTCTACCAGAAAGAAGATGCGTGGGCCGTATCTAATGAAATGTACGGTACAGAAGAAACTGAAATGGGTTCCCAGTATTATGTGATGTCGCTTCCGGGCGAGACTAAAACTGAATTTGTAAGTTCTATACCTTACACTCCAAGGGATAAAAAGAACATGACGGGGCTTTTTGTCGCCAGAAATGACGGTGAAAATTACGGCAAACTGATCCTGTATCAACTTCCGAAAAGTAAGGTGGTGTACGGACCTATGCAAGTGGAAGCTCAGATAGACCAGAATACCGAGATATCCAAAGAATTTTCGCTTTGGGAATCTAACGGTTCCAGCTACAGCCGCGGCAACATGTTTGTAATACCTATAGAAGACTCGCTGCTTTATGTGGAACCTGTATATCTGGAAGCCAAGAATTCGAGTATACCTGAGGTAAAGAGGGTAATAGTGGCTTTTAATGACCAGATAGCTTATGAACCGACTTTGGCGGAAGCATTAAATGAACTGTTTGGCAAAGGAAGTGCGAATGAAGATCAGGGCAACAATAATTCCGATGGGAATTCGGGTAAGAACAAAAAACTGACATATAAAGAGATAATCAAGAAAGCTCAGAAGGCGTTTGAAAATGCGGAAAAGGCACAGAAGAAGGGAGACTGGGCAGAGTACGGAAGGCAACAGAAGCGGCTTTCGAAATATCTCAACACGCTCAAATAAAAGCATTGCGCTGACAGTCAGATGCAAAGAGCCTAAAAAAGACAGATCGAAAGGTGAAAATAGATGATAGAACACGATCTTGATAAAATGCTGTTTTCAATACCGTCATACAGGCACAGTTATGATGAGATAGCGTACGCATTGGAAAATCACAGAGAAATACGATTTGTATCGTTTGTCGGCATAGATATAGGCGGCCATGATACAGATGAAAAAATACCTGCGGAACTGTTCATCAAAGACATGGACAAATTCCTGACAACAGGTGTTCAGACCGACGGCTCAAGTGTTGTGCTGCCTAAGATCGCAAAGCTGAACAATGCCAAGGTTGACATCATACCTGATCTTTCAGTGAACTGGTATGTTGATTACAACTTCGGTAACATTGATTGCAGGACAGGAAAGCCGATCGGAACATTAAGAATACCTTCATATTTAATACATAACGATACATATCGGGTGGGATCCCGGGTGATGCTGCAGGAAGCGGTTTTGTTTTTTAAAGAAAAGCTTATGCAGGTACTGCGGGAAAATCCTTATATCTTTGATCATCTTCCAATCGAAAATGCTGATGAGATCGATGAGATAATAGTAACTTCAGCGACGGAACTTGAATTTTGGGTAAAGACGCCTGAAGACAACGCTGACAGAGAACAGCTTTCGACGGCGCAGATATTAAAAGAACAGTACTGGAAGAGGACTATCGGACCTGTACGCAGTGCTCTTGAGGACACGCTGATAATTCTTGATAAATATGGATTTGAAGTCGAGATGGGGCACAAAGAAGTCGGTGGAGTAAAAGCGAAATTCGGAAACTCGGGGCACTATGACCATGTTATGGAACAGCTGGAGATAGACTGGAAATTTACAGATACTCTGCAGGCTGCGGACAACGAAAATCAGGTAAAATACATAGTAAAAGACAGGTTCAGACAATATGGACTTGATGTTACCTTTATGGCAAAACCGATAGACGGCGTTGCGGGAAGCGGTGAACATACACATCTTGGAGTAGCTGTAAAGCTTAAGGACGGCAGTCGTGTCAATCTGTTTACTGCTATGGACCCGGAAAAGGATTTTATGAGTCCTGTCGGATTCGGCGCTCTTCTGGGACTTCTGAAAAACTATGAGGTCATAAATCCGTTTGTAAGTTCTACAAATGACGCTTTCAACAGGCTGAAACCGGGATATGAAGCGCCTGTATGCATAGTGACTTCTCTTGGTCGGGGAGTGGATGTGCCGTCCAGAAACAGGACAGTGCTTGTGGGTCTCGTAAGGGAAAAGAAAAGTCCGCTGGCAACGCGTTTTAAACTCAGGGCTCCCAATCCCAAGAGCAATACGTACCTTGTACTTGCAGCATCATATATGGCGATGCTGGACGGTATAACACGTGTGCTTGAGGAGTGAAAGACTTCAAAAGATCTCGAAGCATCGCTTTCAAAGGAATGCGGAGAAGAAGACTTTTATCTTGAAAAAGACAGGATGTATCGAAGTGAAGAAGATGTTTTTGAGATGTATACCGAAGAGGAAAGAGACAGACTTTTCGGCAAAGCCCCTCTCACAGTGTGGGAAAACCTGCAGGCATTTAAAAATGAACCCTTAAAGCTGGAAATATTCAAGCAGGGAGATGTAATGCCCGACAATGCGCTTGAGTCGTATGAGGAGGCTGTCCTGGGACAATGGGTGACTGAACTTCACAACAGGATAGTGCCTGAAAATATGGATGTCATCCGTAAGTGTGTAAAGTGCCATGATGATAAGGACTGTGTGGACTTTGATGTTGTGCAGTGGAAGAAGATAGAGTATATCAGAAATAGTCTCGGGAGAGATACTTTAGAGAAAAAATGCCTTTTGACTGAAATACTAAATGCGCTTGAAAACAGAGATTACGGCATTGCATCCGATTTGCAGATAGAAATGCAGAAAAAGATCGGTGAACTTAGAGATCTGTATGTATTATATAAGAAGAATTTATTTTAGGAGAATGTTGCGATGTTAGATATAAAGGAGATCAGAAAGGATTACGAAGGCGTTAAAAAAGCAGTGGAAAGGCGCGGCAAGGGTGATTTCGGACTCTCAAACGTGCCGGATCTTGACCGGGAAAGGAGAGAACTGCTTGCTAAAGTCGAACAGATGAAAAACCGTCAAAACATTGCATCGAAGGAGATTCCAAAGCTCAAAAAAAAGGGGCTGGATACAACTGAGATAATGACGAAGATGAAGGAATTATCAGCAGAAATCAAAATGCTTGACAGTCAGGTGAGTGATGTTGAAAAGAAACTTAAAAATACTCTGCTCGGAATACCTAATGTTCCGGATCCCCGGTCCCCTGAAGGCAAAGATGATTCGGATAATTTAGAAATGCGAAAGTGGGGGGAGCCCACAACTTTTGATTTTGATGTAAAAGCACACTGGGATATAGGAACCGATCTTGATATTTTAGATTTTGAAAGAGCCGGCAAGATAACAGGCACAAGATTCACAGTATACAAAGGGATGGGAGCGAAACTTGAGCGTGCAGTGATAAACTTTATGCTTGATTTGCATACTCGGGAACATGGATTTACTGAAATATTGCCGCCATTCATGGTAAACCGGGCATCTATGACGGGCACAGGTCAGCTTCCGAAATTCGAAGACGATATGTTCAGGGTGCCTGTCGAAGAGGGAAAAGATTATTTCCTGATTCCGACAGCAGAAGTTCCTGTTACGAATCTCTTTATGGATGAGATGCTGCAGGAAAGTCAACTTCCGATATACTACACGGCATATACACCTTGCTTCAGAAAGGAAGCCGGCGCTGCAGGAAGAGACACGAGAGGCTTAGTAAGACAGCACCAATTCAACAAAGTTGAGATGGTAAAGTTCTCTACGCCTGAAACTTCATATGATGAGCTCGAAAGTCTCACGGCAGCAGCAGAAGATGTGCTGAAGAAGCTGGAGATACCTTACCGTGTGGTAAGGCTTTCAACCGGTGATCTTGGATTTTCATCTGCCATGACATACGATATAGAGGTGTGGATGCCGAGTTACGAAAGATATCTTGAGATATCTTCATGCAGCAATTTTGAAAGTTTTCAGGCAAGAAGGGGAAATATAAGATACAGACCGGGTGATAAGGGAAAGCCTGAGTTGGTGCATACGCTCAACGGATCCGGGCTTGCTGCCGGAAGAACAGTCGCTGCAATTTTGGAAAATTACCAGCAGAAGGACGGCGGTGTATCGATACCGGAGGTTCTTAAACCGTACATGGGAATCGACCGGATAGAATCGTCAAAATGATAATTAAAAATAAATGTGAATGCCTTTTTTAGTGCTTTAACGCATTGAAAAAGGCGTTTTTTTATGTTATTCTTTAAAAGCGCGTTAAACGCGTTAAAGGAGAAAAGATTTATGAGTAGTACAGTTATAATTATTGTGGTAACCGTTGTAGCTTATATTATATTGATGGTTGCCATAGGCGCTTATATGTCAAAGAGGAACTTGTCTACAAAAGATTTTTATCTTGGAGGAAGACAGCTAGGACCTTTTGTGACAGCAATGAGTGCAGAAGCATCAGATATGAGCAGTTATCTTCTGATGGGTGTTCCGGGCGTTGCACTGGCAGGCCTGGTAGGTATGAATGGAAGTTTTGCTGAAGCTATCTGGACAGTTGCGGGACTTGCTATAGGGACGTATATCAATTGGCTACTGGTGGCTAAAAGACTGCGTATATATTCTGAAGAAGTAGAGGCGCATACAGTCCCCGGATTCTTTGCAAAGCGTTACGGAAGGACCGATACCGGCATGATAATGATAGTAGCGGCACTGATAATAATAATATTTTTTGTACCTTATACGGCATCGGGCTTCGCTTCGGTCGGCAAGCTTTTCAACTCGCTGTTCGGATGGAATTATCATATCTCTATGATAGTCGGTGCTGTAATTATCGCAACATATACAGTACTGGGAGGATTTCTTGCGACATCTACTACTGACTTCATACAAAGCATAATTATGACATTTGCGCTTGTAATAGTGGTGTTTTTCATGTTATATACGGTCGGAGGCCTTAACAGTGCCATATCACAGGCTGAAGCTGCTGTTAACGGATATTTCAATCTTAACGGCGCTGACGGAAGTTATGGATTCCTGCCAATAGTATCGATGATGTCATGGGGTCTCGGATACTTTGGTATGCCGCACATACTGCTTAGATTCATGGCTATAAAAGATGACAGAAAGCTGAAACTTTCAAGACGTATAGCTTCTGTCTGGGTCGTTATAGCTATGGGCGTCGCAGTATTTATAGGGGTTATTGGATATGCCTTTACATCAACTATGGACCTTATGGACATTGAGGGATTCGATCCGGAGAGAATAGTGATATATGTTGCTTCGGCGATCAGTGATATCGGTCCGCTTACTGCTGTAATAGGAGGCCTGATAATTGCAGGTATACTGGCTGCTACGATGTCGACATCAGATTCGCAGATGCTCGCAGCCGCTTCCAGCGTGTCCGAAAATATAGTAAGAAATTTTATAGCACGGGACATGTCGAATAAAATGAGCATGCTTATTGCCAGAATCACAGTGCTCGTTATCGCCGCAATCGGCGTGATATTCGCATGGGATCCTAACAGCTCGGTATTTCGTATAGTGTCATTTGCCTGGGCCGGTTTCGGAGCGGCTTTCGGTCCCCTCATGCTGTTTTCGCTCTTCTGGAAGAGAACAAATAAATGGGGGGCGTTTGCCGGGATATTCTCAGGTGGCGCCATGGTGTTTATCTGGAAATTCGAGATATCCACAATCGGTGGTGTATGGAATATATATGAACTGATGCCGGCGTTCATAGTCAGCTGTATATTTATAGTGGTTGTAAGCCTTGTTACCGGCAAACCAAAGCCGGAGATCGAAGAGGAGTTCGATCATGTAAACAGCATCATGAAAGCTAAAGCCAAATAGAATACGGATAGACATAAATAAACGAAAAATAAAAGTGCAAAGTATCCGGTAAATGATCCGGATACTATTTTATCAGCATATAATGTGTGTTTTAGGATAATTTAATTATCTTTGAATCCGGGGAGGGACACTTGATGGCAAAAAAGAAGAAAAAAAGGAGATCCGTCCTGAAGCGTATCATTTTGACAATGATCGTAATCATAATCGCAGCGGCGGGCCTTGGAGCTGCTGCGAATTTTTATGTGATGCATGAAGGCGGCAAGACTGTAATCACTGCCTTCAACAGCCATGATACACATGTAACTGACAACACAGTAAATTATTTTAAAGATAAAACCCCGCAATGCATACTGATACTGGGTGCCGCAGTGAGGGTGGACGGATCTCCGGCGCTCATGCTCGAGGACAGGCTTGAAGCGGGAATCAAACTCTACAAGGCAGGGGCTGCACCGAAAATTTTGCTTTCGGGCGACAATGGCACTCTGGAGTACAATGAACTCAAATCAATGCACGATTACGTTTCAGACGCCGGCGTTCCCGAAAAGGATATATTTACCGATTATGCGGGATTTTCAACGTATGAGAGTATGTACAGAGCAAGGGATGTGTTCATGGTCAGGCGATTGATTGTGGTAACACAGAAATATCATTTATATCGAGCGGCATATATAGGGAATAAATTAGGAATGGATGTATGGGGAGTAAGTTCGGACCAGGATACGTACAGCGGACAAAAGACGCGGGAGATCAGAGAAATGCTGGCGCGCAGTAAGGATCTTTTAATGTGTATATTCAAACCGCAACCGACATATCTTGGAAAAGAAATACCTATAACGGGCAGCGGACTCAAAAGCCGTGGAAACTGATTACGCGGAGACAAAGAGATCTACGCCCGAAAAAAATTAAAAAAGCCGGTTGTAAAAATATGTAAAATATGATATCTTGTCTGAAAAGGGGTCTGTCGCTTTGTCAAAGAGCGATATGAATGATATTAAAAAGAAAGATGCTTTATTTTACGTAATAACAGCTGCAGGTTGTTTTGAGATATCACTGTGGAGTTCAGAAGATCTTTTGAAGTCAACAGTGATTTTTTTGCTTGCATTGATATTGACCGTTATCGCATATGTGGATATTAAGACTTATACCATACCGGATCGGCTGACGCTCTGTATGCTGGCGATTGCTGTGATCACATTTCTTCCTGTTTTTGATTTTACAGGGGATGATATAAGATCACGTGCAGCAGGCATTTTTGCGGCATCGCTGCCGATGATTGTTGTAAATCTCATAGCAGGCGATTGCTTTGGCGGAGGGGATATTAAACTGATAGCGGCATGTGGACTGATGCTTGGCACATGGAGAATCATTGAGACGTTGATGATATCACTTGTAGCAGCGGGTGTATATGCGGCTGTTCTTTTGATAACGCATAAAAAGACGTGCAGGCAGTATTTTGCTTTCGGACCGTTTATAAGTTTCGGTGTCATGATTGTGGTGCTGATGCAGGGATATCGGCCTTGAGATAGTTTTTTCTTCGGATTCAGCGGATTCAAAATGATCACTTGTTCTTTGATTCAATGAGCGTACGCATGGCGTTAAGTATGGCGATTATGCTGACACCTACATCTGCGAATATAGCCAGCCACATGTTTCCAAGCCCTGCTGCGCTTATTATAAGGATGGCCGCTTTTACTGAAAGAGCAAAAGCTATGTTGTTTTTGGCTATACGCACTGTGCGCTTTGAAATGTCAATAACGGTCTTAAGTTTTGATATGTCATCGTCCATAAGCACGATGTCAGCTGCTTCGATAGCGGCATCGGAGCCCATGCCTCCCATGGCGACGCCTATATCTGCACGTGCAAGGACAGGGGCGTCGTTTATGCCGTCACCGGTATACATTACAGTGCCCTTTGTCGTTTTTATAATATTTTCAGTCAGAGAGACTTTGTCCACAGGCAGCAGACGGCAGTAGACTTTATCTATGCCGATTTTTTTTGCGATGTTTTCAGCGACCGCTTCTCTGTCTCCTGTTAGCATTATGCTTGTTATGCCCTTTGCCGATAGAGCAGAGATTACTTCCGATGTGCCGTCCCTGATCTGATCCGAAATAAGGATCATTCCATGATACTTTCCGTCTTTTGCGACATATACTATTGTAGAGCTGTCATCCGAAGGAATGTTTTTTATTCCGATATCCTCAAGCAGTGTAGAGTTCCCTACGTGTATCTCGTGTCCGTCTAAAAGTATCCTGACACCTTTACCCGCAATCTCCTCAATACCGGTCACTTTTTTTATATCCATGAACCTGTCTATAATGCTTAAAGAATAATCTTCTGAGTCTATATTGTTTTCATATGAGGCCGATTTTGCAATGACTGCCGCCTTTACTGATTGCGCGATCGGGTGCGAAGAATGATATTCCGCATATGCCGCAAGCTCAAGAGTGTCATCTGCGCCTAAAACGTCAGTTACCCTGAATTTGCCGGTCGTCAGTGTTCCTGTCTTGTCGAACAATGCGGACGTTATGTGACTCAGTGCTTCTAGATAGCTGCTTCCTTTTATAAGTATACCGTTTCGAGATGCTGCGCCTATTCCGCCGAAGAAGCTGAGAGGTACGGAGATCACAAGTGCACATGGACATGATACAACCAGGAACATGAGGGCTCTGTATACCCACTCCGATCGAAGCCATTCCGGGAACGGATGCGCAGGTATGAATATCTGTGGAATGAATGCGAGTGAAAGTGCCGCAAATACGATTATCGGTGTGTAATATTTTGCGAATTTCGTTATAAATTTTTCGGTTGGTGCTTTTTGGGATGATGCATTTTCAACAAGATCGAGAATTTTTGTCACGGTCGATTCGCCGAAAGGCCTTAATGTTGTGACATTGAGAACCCCTGAAAGATTGACGCAGCCGCTTGCGATCTCATCTCCTGAAAATTTGTCAACGGGTATAGATTCGCCTGTCAGAGCAGAAGTGTCTATGGAGGAACTGCCGCTCTTTATAATTCCGTCGAGCGCGACTTTTTCACCGGGGCGTATGACGATGGTCTCGCCTACTTTAACGTCTGCAGGGTCTGCAGTTATCTCTATGCCGTTTCTCAGAACAGTTGCGTGGTCGGGTTTTATGCTCATGAGTTCTGTTATGGAGCGGCGAGATCGACCGATCGCATAGTCCTCAAACAACTCTCCGATAGAATAGAAAATCATAACGGCGGAGGCCTCGGAAAATGCTTTCATTCCGAGTGCTCCGAGGCTTGCTGCAGTCATAAGAAAATTTTCGTCGAATACTTTTCCATGAGCAATATTTACGGCAGCTTTGCGGAGTACAGGATACGCAGCAATGCCGTACGCCGTTAGAAATACTATGAGTCTGACCGTGGCATTAAAAGGCGCTGTCATGGCCGCGGCAAGAAAACTTCCTGATATCAGTATGCGCATAAGCTTTAATTTCTGTAATCTTGTAAGCGCTTTGCTGCCTTTGTCTGTCATTTTTTATTCTCCGTATTGTCGTTTATCCTCCATCTGTCACTTTGTTCTGATGGGGCTGCTTTTAAAGAACGATCCTGCATCCGCGTTCGACTTTTTTTATTGCTTTCTGTGCGTTTTTCAATATTTCATCGAAGTCGTTTTCATCTGCCTCTATTGTGAGCTTTTGGGTCATGAAGCTGATGACGGCTTCATCGACATTATCGAGTCTGCTGATGCGTTCTTCCATTTTAGCCGCGCATGTCGCGCAGTCCAGATTTTCAAGTTCAAATGTTTTTCTCATTTTATTTCTCCATAAAATATCAGTGCTTTATACCGAAGGCTATATCGATCAGTTTATGTACCTGACAGGCGATGTGTGTATCCGCCAGCGTGTAGTGGACTTCTTTGCCGTCCTTGTGCGAAGTCAAAACTCCCGCCTGTTTCAATATTCTGAGATGGTGAGAAACTGCAGGTGAACTCATGTCGACCGCGGCGGCTATATTGATGACGCACTCTTCCGTATGGCAGAGAAGCCACAATATCTTTAGCCGGGTGCTGTCATTTATAAGGTCGAACATCTTTGATATTTTTATATAATCTTCTTCGTCAGGTCTGGTTTTTAAAAGTTCGCCTGTTCCTGTTCCGTGATCATGAGGGAGTTCTTTTGTTCTATATTTGTCAGCCATGTTCAACAGCCTTTCGATTAAATAATTAAGCAATTGTTTAATCATAAGATACGATTTTTTACCTGAAATGTCAAGGGGGTATGTAAAAAATCAGGAATCAAGACGGCGCCATTTGCCTATGAGCATTTTAAGTGTATGCTCAATATCTTCTAGAGGGATCATATTGTAGTAGATTATGAGAAAATGTTCACACATTTTTGTTGAAGCTTGTTTTTTTATATATGTTTCTTCCCGGTATTCACCTGTAGTAGTTATTCTTATGCCGAGTTTCGCTGCCGTATCACATAGCATCTGAGATGATGCTCCGCTGTGCACTTTCACAAGCATATTGAGCCCGGATGAAGTGTTTACGGGGTTGACTATATCTCTGCCATATTGTTCAAAGACAGAAAGTGCACGGTCAAGTTTCTGTGAATAAAGATTACGGAGTTTTCTAATGCCGGTTTCATAGTGGCCCTGTTGCATAAATGATGCTAAAGTCAGCTGTTCGGCCTTGGAACATGTCTGCGTGTAGTCGTCTCTTATGCTTTCAAATATATTTACCATGCCTGAAGGAAGTACCATGTAGCTGATCTTTATAGATGAAAAAAGGGTTGATGAAAATGAACCGAGATATACGACATTGGCGTTTTCGCGCAGCCCCTGAAGAGCCGGTACAGGTCTGCCGAAATATCTCAGTTCACTGTCATAGTCATCTTCTATGATTACGCTGTCGTTCTTTTCCGCCCAGTCTAAAAGCTCGTATCTTTTGGCGATAGGCATTACCGAACCTGTCGGGAACTGATTGGATGGGCTGACATATACCGCAGAGCGGATATTTGATGGCAGTTTGTATATATCGATACCGTCGCTACTGATAGCTACGGATGTCATTAAGAATCCTCTGTCTCTGAAGATGCTTTTTACGGGCATGTATCCGGGTTCTTCTACTGTAACATGATTTATGCCGGTCATCTGAAGGATAAGTGCCAGATGACCGGTGATCTGCTGTGTCCCGGCGCTTATGACGATCTGATCGGGATGAGACAGAACACCGCGGGCACCGTACAGGTATTTTGATATCTCACGTCTAAGAGAAAGTTCTCCGCGGACATCGCTTTCAAAGAGGAGCTGCGGCATTTGCTCATTAAATACACGGTTCATACATTTTTTCCATTTATTGAAATCGAAACACTCCATATCATAAAGGTAGCGTTTGTCAACTGAGATTGCAGCGTTTACAGAGAAATTCTGTTCATAATCGCGGATAGCTGGTACGCGTCTTGAGCTGATCTGGATCATTCTATGTTCGCTGTAGAATATTTCGTTTATATAATAACCGGATTGAGGACGACTCGTGATATACCCTTCCATCACAAGCTGATCGTACGCCTGCTCCACTGTTGTCAGGCTGAGCCCGGAAGATCTTGAAAGCTTACGAAGAGAAGGGAGTTTTTCACTGTGTGGAAGCTCTCCTGACAGGATACCCTTTTTTATATGATCGTAAAGCTGCAGATAAAGAGGTCTTTTTGAACTTCTGTCAAGATCCATAGATATCTTATCCATCTCATATTCTCCTTTGAAATATTATATTCTGCCTTTTAAAATATAAAAGACATGTTTTAAACTGTATATGCAGCAAATAGTATATAATATCGATAGTTCAGAGTAAACAGGTAATTTTTACATTAAAAATACAAACTGTATATTAAAAAACTTTTGATTTTGCATATTTATATATGAACATTTTCATTGTACTATATAAAAAGTAAAAAGTGCATCTGATTGTTCCGGGTACAGCATACTCATACACTGCTGATTCTTGAACGGCAGAGCGAAACTACAGATATGGGATATTATAACAGGAGGTAAGGCCGGAGACCTGACCGGCTGAAGAGACAAATGGTACAAAGTAAAAACAACACTACGCAGAAACTGGTGATGACAGCGTTGATGATGGGCATGGTGCTTATAATGACGATGCTCATAAGAGTGCCGGTTCCGGCTACAAAAGGGTATATACATCTCGGCGACTGTATGATATTTTTCGCAGTGCTTCTTTTGGGATGGAAATGGGGCGCAGCGGCAGCCGGCATCGGCTCGGCACTGGCGGATTTAGCGGGTGGATACGCATACTATGCTCCGATAACTCTGGCAGTTAAAAGTGTAATGGCAATTGTGGTCGGGCTGTTTATTCAGGCTGCACTAAAAAAGAACTTCGGCAGATGCAAGACTTTGCTTATGGAAGTCATAGGCATGGTTCTTGGAGGAGCATTCATGGTGGCGGGTTACTATATTGCTGAAGTTATAATGTATGGCAACTGGCTTATACCGCTTGTGGCTATACCGATGAATATACTCCAGTTCGCTGTAGGTGCAGTTATAGCGACAGCGTTGGCAACAGCACTTTACAGGACTCCGGTAAATAAAAATTTCGAGTATCATCTGCCGGCCGCGGTAAAGAAACAGTAACGATCGTGTGATAAGCTGTGCGCGCACGCAGGTAAAGTATGTAACTGAAAAGTATTAGGTAAGTATTTTTTTAAACAAGTGTCGCGTCTTGCTTAACAGGCCGGATGCGATATTTTTATTTTGTAATGTCAGAAAAAATTTTTAGAATATATATAGCTTGCCGCCATTATTTCATCATGAAGAAGAGAAAAGACCTGTCTGCTTAAAAATATACTTTCAGAGTCCTTGGCAGCAAGATTCGATGCCATAATAAGTACAAGACTCTGCCTGTCTATCCTGTTCTTCAATGCAGTCAGCGCCCCTATGAGAGTAGATTTTTTCAGCGATTCCATATGCTGCACGGAAGGTATTGCGGTTGAGGCTTTAAAAACTTCAATATTCTTACGCAAAGCCGTATCGAATGAGTTCTGATCGTATATCTCGAGCGGATTGATCCAGAAAATCTTAGCGGCATTGTCCATACGCGATATAAGACGAGGCGGTACAGTATTCTTTTTGAATGTGTATGAGCAGCCGTCATATCGGTTGAACATTTTCATAGTGTCAAGGTACCCTATATTCATTATGTAATTGCTGTTTTTAGGCGAAAAGAACAGAAAATTTCCAAGACCCCAAGGACTTTTGATGATCTTGAATTCTCCGTCTATAGAAGCTGCTTCTTTTAGACTTCCCTTATCAAGCAGACCTACGGCTTCAAGATCAACGGCTATAATGTTTGTCGCATCTTTTTCAAGAGCCATTTTTACCGGCATATTGTCACAATAGCCGCCGTCAATATATTTCTGTCCGTCTATCTCGCCCCAGTGCGTTGCGGGGAAGCACGATGCGCTTGCGAGCAGATATTCATGCAGCCTTCCCTGTGGAATTTCATCAATGAAAAGATATGATCCTTTAAATGACGGGAATGCCGTGGTCACAAGTCCGTAGTCTGTGTTTGAGTTACGCACTTTTTCTTCATCGACAGTTTTCTTTAAAAGATTATGCAGATTGGTGCAGCCAACACCATGATTGATGACTATCTCTTTGGCATAGGACAGCGCTTCTTCGCGCGGCATGCCTGCGAGTTTTCTGTGAATTGAAGTTCCGGCTTTATTTGTGAATGCTTTTTCTTATATGGAGCTTTCAACGGAAATGTCAAAGACCATATCTGTAGTCAGGTTCTGCCACAGCAACACGGCTCCAAGAAAATCGTCTGCCGCGACCATGGCGGCATTCAGAGCCCCTACAGAGGTGCCGGCGACAAAGTGTATTTTGATCTCAAGCTCACGCAGAGCAGCCCATACGCCTATCTCATAAGCTCCCAACCGCCGCCGTTGAAAACAAGTGCATTGTATCCGTCTTTAAATACTTCATTCATGATTGACCTCTCCGTTGTAAAGTGGTGTAAGCAGATTTTAATATATTGAATTATATCATTTCAGTGAAATACTGTAAAATGCGGCTTTAATTCAGGGGGACAGACTGTTTTTTGCTTATCCGCCCAGGTAGTCAAATAAAATGGCCGCCGCTGATCTCTATTTTACGTTTTGAAAATTTTAAACTAATGCATGTGTGCGCAAGACTTTTTTCCGGATGAGAAATATGATATTATAACTATGTATAATAAAAAAGCGTATTGAGTTATGAGAAAGGTGAAGACTATGAATCAAAAATTAAAAGAAATAGTCGATGGGAGCAAAAAAATCGCATTTTTCGGCGGTGCGGGAGTTTCCACGGAAAGCGGCATCCCGGACTTCAGATCTGAAGCGGGACTTTACAGCGCAAAGTCGGAGTACGGATATTCTCCGGAACAGATGCTTTCACATTCGTTCTTTATGGCACAGCCAAGGGTGTTTTTCGATTATTATAAAAAGAATCTGGTGTATCCGGAAGCAAAACCTAACAAGGCGCATAAAGCGCTGGCAAAGCTGGAAATGATGGGGAAGATAAGCGGTATAGTAACGCAGAATGTTGACGGTCTTCACCAGCTGGCAGGGAATACAAAGGTGTTTGAACTGCATGGATCGGTACTTAAAAACTTCTGCATGGATTGCCATGAATTTTATGATCTTGACTACCTTATGGATGAAGAAAATTCAATTGACGGTATTCCGAAATGCAGAAAGTGCGGAGGTATGGTTAAACCGGATATAGTGCTTTATGAAGAGGCATTGGACAGTAATGTCATCAGCGGAGCGGTAGAGGCGATAGGCTCAGCGGATACTCTGATAGTGGGAGGCACATCGCTTGTAGTATATCCGGCAGCGGGATTGGTGCAGTACTTCAGAGGAGATGATATTGTACTTATAAATAAGACTGAAACACCTTACGATAAAAAGGCGGATCTTGTTATTTATGACTCAATAGGCGAAGTGCTGGGAGATGCAGTGCTGTAAGCGTAATACAGGCAGGCTTTTAAATTAAGCCGAAGAGCAGGCAGTGTGAAATGAACCTGCAGTTTACAGCGCAAGAAGGAAAGACGGAGCGAAATGAACATATTATTGACCAATGATGATGGCGTATTGTCAGATGGACTGCAAAAACTTGGCGAGGCGCTTTGCATGGTGGCAGACGTGTACGTATGCGCACCTGATGAACAAAAAAGCGCATCCAGCCACAGCGTTACAATAAACAGAGTGTTTACAATAAATGAGGCAAATTGCCCGTATGCTGTGCTTGCTTATGAAATAAACGGAACACCTGCAGACTGTGTAAAGGTCGGTCTGCGCGTTTTGAACGATAAGGGTGTAGATATTGACATGGTGTTTTCCGGCATAAATCACGGAAGCAATATTGGGACAGATACTATATATTCCGGCACGGTAGCAGCTGCGAGGGAAGGGAATCTATGCGGTGTTCCTGCCGTTGCTCTGTCCGTGGACAGTTATTCTCCGGAATACTATGATATGGCGATGAGCCTTGCAAAGAAAACTGTAAGAAGGGTATACGGCAGGCTTGACAGCATGACGCTCCTGAATATAAATGTGCCTGATCTTCCGGAAAAAAATATTCAGGGTATAAGATATACGCGGCTGAGCACCATGGAACATCGTGAATGGCTGCAGCAGGTTATAGGAAGTGACGGCGTAAAACAGTATGAATATGCCGGGACTCCTGTCAAGTGGCAGGGCATGCCCGACGATATAGATGTAGTCGCGATCAAGGAAGGATATGCAAGTATTACACCCATGCAATACGACATGACCGCGCATGAACTTATAAAAGAAGTGGAAGAATGGAGGATAGACAAATGACGAATACACTTATGACAAAGGAAGATACAGCTTTAGTAGTGATAGATCTGCAGACGGGTCTATTAGCTGCAATGAGTGTGCCTGAAGAGACTATAGACGCAGCGGCAAGGCTGATAAAAGGCGCGAGGGCGCTGTCTGTGCCTGTGCTTGTAACTCAGCAGTATACCAAAGGTTTGGGCGAGTCCACAGATGAAATAAAGGATGCTCTCGGAGATTTTAAACATGTCGAAAAGAAGGTGTTCAGCGCAATGAGAGTCCCTGAATTTGCAGAAGAGATCAGAGCGTTGGGTGTCAAAAATATAGTCATGGCAGGAATCGAGATGCATGTATGTGTACAGCAGACTGCGTTAGAACTCATGAATTCGGGGTATAATGTTTACATAGCAGCGGACTGTACTTCATCACGAACCAAGTATGACAAGGAGAACGCACTGAGAAGACTTACACATGCAGGTGCAGTCGTAACAACTTATGAATCTGTTTTGTTTGAACTTCTTGGTTCTGCATCAGCAGAAGGATTTAAGGAAATATCGAATATCGTGAAATAGCGTATCGAACAGCATTTATCATATAATGCATGTAACCTATATGCGGTATAAGCAGTAAAGTGCCTGCGATCTTCGATATTCAAAACACAGGAAGGGACATAAGTCATGTATATGTTCAATAACAGAATAACCATAGAAAGCAGAGAGATCCTTGAAAGGTATTTGAACGGTTTCGAGTACGGAACATCGGGCACTTCTTTTTCTGTGATGTACATGTGGCGCGATATCAATAAATTCAGCTGGGATATAATCGGAGAGTACATGTGCATGTCGGGAATAAGTCATTTAGAACTGGGACATGGCATAATAGAGCAGTTTCTTTTTCCCCCGCTTACGGCGACAGGCTGGTATGATCCGTCAAAACTGAGAGAAACTATATATGCTGCAAGAGAGATATTTGAAAAACATGGTGAGAAATTCAGTATACGATTGCTTCCGGAACATATGATACCTGTAATTGAGGAAGCTTTGCCCGGCAAAATGATATTTAAAGATGACAGAGCAAATCACGATTATGTATATTTAAAGAAAGATCTCATAGATCTGAAGGGAAGAAAATATCACCGGAAGAAGAACCATCTCAACTATTTTCATAACAATTATGAATATGAATACGTTCCGCTTACATCCGGCATGAAGGATGAGGTGATGCGATTCATAAATGAATTCAATGCCAGAAAAAACATACCTGAACATGAGATGGATATGCTGCTGCTGGAAATGAAAGCTATGGAGGATGTATTTGAAAATATTGAAAAGGTTGGATATCTTGCCGGGGCGATCAGGATGAACGACAGGATAGAAGCGCTCAGCGTCGGCGGAAGGCTGGGGGCATGCACGGTGACTGAGCATGTGGAAAAGGCGAACATCGAATACAGAGGGCTATATCAGGCCATATGCAATGAATTTTGCAAACATCTGCCTGAAGATATAGTTTATATTAACAGAGAAGAGGATATGGACCTTCCGAATCTGAGAAAAGCCAAACTTTCATTAAAGCCGGTTACTATGGTCAAAAAGTACGTAGCCTGTTTCAAGCAGGCATAAAATTTCCGGCAAAAAAGGCCGGTGGTCGGCGGGAGAAGAAAATTTAAAATCCCGTTAAAAGCTTAACACTTTTTTGACGCTTTCTCTTGTAATTTGAAAAAAATGTGTTAATATGAAAAACAGGATAGGCTAAGTCATATGATGAATAGGCGAATTCGAATTTTTTGCAGAAAAAACTCCAGTCGTAAGGCTGGAGTTTTGCATTCCGCGACAGGCATGTCGTCAATCTGATAAGTACGGAAGCAAAGTGTGCGAGAGGGGCTGCAGGTTAACCCCCGCTCGATTATATTAATACGTTTTCAGCACAATGAAAGCCGTTTTCATATATATTCAAAATTTGAGTTTATGCAGGCGAAGTGTGTTTGATAAAAGATGTATTTAAAGCAATCCGCTATATTGTGCAGGAGCATGCGCTATCTGCCGCTTATGTTCTGTGTTTGCAGCTTTAAACTTGCATCTATAACAGCATTTGCCGCGTCAAATTTCGACTGTACCGGAAGTTCACGGGCATCGTCTGCAGTGATGATGGTTATAATGTTTGTATCAGTGCCGAATCCCGCACCTTCGACGTTTAGATTATTGGCGACGATCATATCAAGATTTTTTGTCTGAAGCTTTGCCTTGGAATTCTCAAGCATGTTTCTTGTTTCCATGGAAAATCCGCAGAGTATCTGAGTCGGTTTTTTTTTGTTTCCGAGTTCTTTGAGAATATCTTTTGTGCGCTTCAATCTAAGTGTAAAGGTATCATCTTCGCATGAATCATGTTTTTTTACCTTGTGTTCATGCGTTACAGCTGGTGTAAAGTCTGCAACTGCCGCAGCTTTAAAGACTATATCGGTATTTGCGAATTCTGCGATGACTGCTTCACACATCTCCTGTGCGGAGAGGACATTTACAACTTTCACGAAAGGAGGAGGTGTCAGAGTAGTCTTTCCGCTTATCAAGGTGACGTTCGCACCGCGTAGCGCACATGCTTTTGCGAGTGCGTACCCCATTTTGCCGGTTGAGTGATTGCTTACGAATCGAACGGGGTCTATGGCTTCCTGCGTAGGTCCCGCCGTTACTATGACCTTCTTGCCGGCCAGATCTTTTTCCAATGCTATATGATGGATTATATGTTCATACAGCGCTTCGGGCTCAGGCATCTTGCCTTTTCCCGTATCGCCGCAGGCGAGAAGACCTTTAGCCGGTTCGAGCACTATGAATCCTTCATTTTTAAGCTGTGTAAGATTGCGCCGGGTTACTGTATTTTCATACATATTCGTATTCATTGCAGGCGCGACTATTTTTATGGCCCTTGATGCGAGTACGGTGGTGGTCAGTATATCATCTGCTATGCCGCATGAAAGTTTCGCTATGACGTTTGCCGTCGCAGGTGCGATCATGATGAGATCCGCTTTTTTTGCAAGAGCGATATGCTCCACATCGTGATTGAAATTCCTGTCAAATGTATCAGTGACACATCTCCTGCCGGTCAGTGTTTCAAAGATCATAGGTGATATGAATTTGGTGGCGTTTTGTGTCATTATAACATCTACGCCGCAGTGCTGTTTGCTAAAGCTGCTTGCGAGGTATGCTGTTTTGTATGATGCTATACTGCCTGTGATGCCGAGTATCACATTTTTCCCTGTCAACATTTCAATTCTCCTAAATTATTTATCTGGTAAGCTCTGATATCGGGACAACGAACATGACTATTTTAATCTTTCAGATGGATAAATGCAATGTACTTATATGATTTAGTGTGGAAACTGAATACGGTATCGAGTATAATTAACATATGCTGAGCAAAATCAAAGGAGACGTAATTTGACATGAAAATGAGAGATAAATACCCCAGACTGTTTACGATGATGTCAGTCGGATTGCTTTTAATGGTGATAGGCTTGTTTTTTATGCTGATGTCCTGTGTGGGTTCATTTAATGAAATGGAGTGGGCAAAGACCAATACGCCATTGTTTATAAGTGTAGTGCTTTTCCTGCTTGGTGCAATGCTGTTTTTTACTGCGAGGCAGATGTTTAAAACCCGAAAAGCAAAGAATGAACAGGTGGAGCTGCAAGCAAAACTGGATGCGCAAAGACGCGGGAGCGGCAAAAGAAACAAGAGAAACAGAGCGGTGCTTGAGCAGGAAGAGAGGGAAGCTCGAAAGAAAGCATTGCGTGAAGCCAGTGAGAGAGGGATGAAAAACAAGCTTTGACACAGATATGCAAAAGTTTAAGTGGACATGAAGATTTTTAATGGGTTTACAGGAGGGACGTCAAATGACAAAGAGTGAAGAGAAAAGTGTAAATGAAGAAATAAAAAACTCTAATTTTATACATAATATCATAGATAATGACATCGAAGCTGGTAAAAACGGCGGAAAAGTTTATACGAGATTTCCGCCGGAACCAAATGGATATCTGCATATAGGACATGCGAAATCAATATGTCTGAATTTTATGACTGCGCAGAAATACGGTGGCAAATGCAATCTCAGATATGATGACACCAATCCTGTCAAAGAGGATATGGAATATATCGACTCGATAGAAGAAGATGTGAAATGGCTCGGGTTCAAATGGGACAAGAAGCTTTGGGCATCTGATTATTTCCAGCAGATGTATGAAGCTGCAGTCGAGCTGATAAAAAAAGGCAGGGCTTTTGTATGTGACCTTGATGCTGATCAGATCAGGATGTACAGAGGGACGCTTAAGGAGCCGGGAAAGGAAAGCCCTTACAGGAATCGTTCTGTCGAAGAAAATCTTAAGCTGTTTGAGGCCATGAAAGCAGGCAAGTATAAAGATGGCGAAAAGGTACTCAGAGCAAAGATAGATATGGCGTCTCCAAATATAAATATGAGAGATCCCGTAATCTATCGCATAGCACATGCTACGCATCATAACACAGGAGATAAATGGTGCATATATCCCATGTATGATTTTGCGCACCCGATCGAGGATGCTATCGAAGGTATAACACATTCGATATGCACTTTGGAATTTGAGGATCATAGACCGCTCTACGACTGGGCGCTGGAGGAGGTCGGCTGGTGGCCTGATCCGCCGCGACAGATAGAATTTGCAAGACTTAACCTCACTAATACAATGATGAGCAAACGGCTGCTCAAAGGACTCGTGGATGATAGTGTTGTTGAAGAATGGGATGATCCCAGAATGCCTACGGTAGCCGGCATGAGAAGAAGAGGATATACACCTGAAGCTATAAGGGCTTTCTGTGAACGAATAGGAGTTTCCAAAGCAAACAGTATAGTTGACATAGCATTGCTTGAACATTGTGTGAGAGAGGATTTGCAAAACAAAGTACCTTCAAGAAATGTGGTGTTTGATCCCGTAAAGGTGGTTATTACAAATTATCCCGAAGAACAGACTGAAGAGATGGAGATGGAAAATAACAGAAATGTTCCTGAAATGGGGAAAAGAACGGTTCCGTTCAGCAGGGAGCTTTATGTGGATGGAAACGACTTTATGGAAGTTCCGGCAAAAAAGTACTTCAGGCTTTTTCCGGGCAATGAAGTCAGATTTAAGGGCGCGTACTTTATTACTTGCAATGAAGTCATAAAAAACGAAGACGGAAGCATAAAAGAACTTCATTGTACATACGATCCGGAGACAAAGAGCGGTTCGGGCTTTGAAGGCAGAAAAGTAAAAGGCACGATCCATTGAGTCGATGCGGCGACGGCTGTAAAAGTAAAGATAAGACAGTACGGTTATTTGATGGTATCGAATGAATACGGCGGCAGGGAAGAACTTAATCCCGACTTACTGAAGGAAAGCTATGTATATGCAGAACCTCTTATAACGGAGGCTGCACCGGGAGAGAGATTTCAATTCTTCAGACATGGATATTACATTGCTGATAGCAAGTTGACCACAGATACTGAGAAGGTGTTTAACCGTATCGTTGATCTGAAAAGCAGCTTCAAGGTAAAGAAGTAGGAGCATAAAGAAAAAATGGACTATTATAATGCAGCGCTTGAACTTCACGAAAAACACAGGGGCAAGATGGAGACTAAGGCAAGGGTTAAAGTAAGAACAAATGAGGACCTGTCAACAGCCTATACTCCCGGAGTTGCAGAACCGTGCAGGAAGATAAAGGCTAACAGAGAGGATTTGTATAAATACACAAACAAGGGGAACACTGTCGCTGTAGTAAGCGACGGTTCTGCCGTGCTGGGACTCGGTAACATAGGTGCGGAAGCATCGGTGCCTGTAATGGACGGAAAAGCACTATTGTTTAAAGAATTTGCAGGGATAGATGCGATACCTGTTTGCATAGCGAGCCAGGATGTTGACGAAGTAGTAAGCATAGTCAAAAACATCTCATCGACATTCGGCGGTATTAATCTGGAGGACATCTCGGCACCTAAATGTTTTGAGATAGAGCATAAGCTCAAAGAAACACTAGATATTCCTGTATTCCACGATGATCAGCACGGCACTGCAACAGTCGTTTCAGCTGCAGTAATAAACTGCGCGCGTCTTACCGGCCTCGAAATCTCTGCGCTGAAAGTCGTCATTAACGGCGCCGGCGCTGCGGGCACAGCGATAGCAAGCATGCTTAGGAAAGTGGGTGTGATTGACATGGTTGTATGTGATCGAACGGGAATAGTGAGTGCGAATAGAGATGACCTGAATCCGGCGAAACGGAAGCTGGCCGAACTGACAGGCGCGGAGAAGACAGGCAGTCTCGCAGAGGCTGTAAAAGGGCGTGAGCTGTTTATCGGTGTTTCTTCAGCGAATATGCTTACAGAGGATATGATACGTTCAATGGCAGACGAACCGTTTGTATTTGCGATGGCAAATCCCGAACCTGAGATAATGCCTGAACTTGCAAAGGAAGCCGGAGCCAGGGTTGTGGGAACCGGAAGGTCGGATTATCCCAATCAGATAAACAATGTATTGATATTCCCGGGAATATTTAGGGGAGCGCTCGATGCCGGAGCCGTCGAAATTACAGATGAGATGAAGATTGCGGCAGCCTATGCGCTGGCATATATGATCGATGACAATGACCTGAACGAGGCTTATATTATACCTGAAGCCTTTCATCCGGGTGTGACCGATGCGATCGCCAAAGCGGTGGCGAAAGCATGGCAAGACAGAAAATAACAGCTCGTTTGCAAAAGCATATACATATAAATGTTGTAAAACGGCGAATTAATCTACTTGTTTTTATTGTAATCCATGATATAATTCAATCAGGTAAAGGGGACGTGAGTTTCCTAAAACGCTAATAATGGAGGTGGCAATTATGAAACTGTTAGTACCGATTGATGGATCTAAGCATTCACTGAAAGCTGTTAATTATGCAGCAACCATGGCAGAAAAGTTTGGAGACTCCACGATAACGCTCGCATACGTTATCATGTACGAACCTTACTTCATGGACTCACCTGAATTAATAGAAAAGAACGGCCAGTCAAAGGCGGAAATGGTTCTTGGAGAAGCGGAAAAAGAAATTGCAAAGTATTCGGGTATAGGAGTTGAAAAAATTGTAGAACACGGAAGCAGTGCAGGAGACAAAATTATTGACATCGCCGAAGGTGGAAAATATGATACAATCGTCATGGGTTCACAGGGCCTGTCCAATCTTAAGAGATTCCTGCTTGGGTCAGTATCGACAAGAGTAAGCCAGTATGCGCCTTGTACTGTAGTGCTTGTAAGATAATGATAAGCTGGTACAGTAAAATCTGAGACCGCTCTTTTTGAAGGGTGGTCTTTTTCCTTTTTATATATGGGCATGCTGCGGGACGTGGCAGTTACGGGAGAATAAATGACTGATATCACACAATATATACTGAAAATCTCGATAATTGTGTGTTTTTGCACGGCAGTCGGCATCCTCGCCGGATGCGGCAGTGTATTTGTGTTCAATAAGATACCCGAAATGTGGCTGATGACGAATCGAACTCCGGAAAAGACTCCGGACAGCCTTGAGCAGCAAAGACTAAAAAGTTATCCGTGGAAGTGGCTGCTCTCTGCATTTTTTATAATCACATCCATATATGTTTCTCTTTACAGCATAAAGCTTGCGGTCGCTGTCGTATGCGTGGTGTGGATACTTACGGCGATAGCAGCGGCTGATATAATCTATAAGTATATTCCTGATTTTCTGATAATGCTGCTTGCGGCGACGGCGGCGGGCTGCGTACCGTTTCATGATACTGTCCGGACTATTATTTCCGGCGCGGGAGTCTTTGGCGGCAGCATGTATATACTATTGCTTATAAGAAAATTTGTATCAAAGGGTGATCCCATGTGGGATGAGGTTAAATTCGGTATTATATCGGGAATGACGATAGGATTAAAAGGATCATTGATTGTTATGCCTTTTGCAATAACTTCAGCTCTTATTGCGGCAGCGGTCAAGATAAAAAGAGAAAAGGCGCGCACTGCTATGACAGGCACTGAAAAAAAACGGAGATATTTTCAGAAAAAAGAGGGTAACAATAAAGAATATAGAACATTTGGACATTACATTGCGATATGGAGTATAATTTACATGGTGTTGCTCTTCGGAAGGCAGTCTATTATAATTGTATAAAATATTTGCGGGGATTGAACCACGATGAAAAACTACTTGCTCACAATAGAATATGATGGGAGTGTTTTCCACGGCTGGCAGAGACAGCCGGAAAACAATACTGTACAGGGTGCTGTAGAAAACGCGCTTGAAATGCTTTGCGGCAGACATATACAAATCGACGGCACAAGCCGTACAGATGCGGGCGTGCATGCCCTGCGTCAGCGCGCGAGCTTCAAAGCGGACATCGGAATACCGGCAGAGCGTATTACAAAGGCGCTTAATGACATTCTCGCATCAGAGAACAGATGCGGTAAACGTGCGGGGGCTGTGAGGATAATTGATGCACAGGAAGTCTCTATGGACTTTCACGCAAGATACGACGCCAGAGCGAAGACATATATATACAGAATAAGAAATATGAATAACATCAGTGTTTTTGAGAGGAATCTTTGCTTGTTCGTAAGAGATCAACTTGATCTTGATGCGATGAAAACTGCAGCAAAGAAAATAGAAGGCACACATGATTTTGCATGTTTTCAGGCTGCAGGAGGACAGAAACGTTATACGACTGTCCGCACGATAGAGTCTGCAGATGTTACTGTGAACAATGACGGCATCATTGAGATCATCGTTACAGGAAACGGATTTTTATACAAAATGGTCAGGATAATAGCAGGCACGCTTATAGAGGTCGGAAGCGGCCGCATGGATGCAGAAGATATAGGAGATATAATAAGGAGCAAAGAAAGGAACAGAGCCGGACATACAGCACCGCCGCAGGGACTGTTCCTTGCCGATATATATTATTGATGAATACTGATAGAGGAGACGATGGAACGATTAAGCTGGGATGAATATTTTATGAAGATGGCAGAACTTGCCGCTACGCGTTCAACCTGTCTCAGAAGACAGGTGGGAGCGGTCATCGTGCAGAACAAACATGTCATAGCCACAGGCTACAACGGTGCTCCGAAGGGCATACCTCACTGTGCGGAGATAGGCGGATGTATGCGTGAAATGCGCGGTATACCGTCAGGAGAAAGGCATGAACTCTGCAGGGCTCTGCATGCCGAGCAGAATGCCATCATACAGGCTGCAACGCTTGCGCAAAGTATAGACGGTGCAACGATGTACATTACGAACCAACCATGCATCATATGTGCAAAGATGATCATAAATGCCGGTATCAGCAGGATCGTGGT
The DNA here is from genome assembly GCA_036839975.1 of Bacillota bacterium. Taxonomy (GTDB): domain Bacteria; phylum Bacillota; class Clostridia; order Peptostreptococcales; family Anaerovoracaceae; genus RGIG7111. Next base: position 113,916 of record DAISVU010000001.1, read on the forward strand.
AAGAGAAGGTTACCCTGATGAGCTTGCTGTCGAGATGCTTGCGGAAGCAGGGCTTAAGATAGTAATGCTGGAAGATGTATGAACATTGTATACTCATAAAAATGTGATCATGTCACTTTCAATTTATATAAATTAGTGATATCATTAAACCGATATATGGATTTTTGTTATTATATGGCAAAAAAAGAAATGGACCTGCTGTAAGCATACTGATATTTGTATGAAAAACGTATCAGCATGCAGATACGAGAGGAGAAAAATTGTCGTATGTTTTAGGCGCGGCCGTAGGAATAGCGGTGGGCTTCATAGTTGGATATCTGAAATACGTGCTATTATGGAAAAGATACAGCTATGTCGGAGATGATGCGCATACGGTCAAAGCATCTAAAGTATATCTTTATCAGATCATAAGTTTCATTGCGGATGTACTGACGTTGCTTATTATTTTTATCTTGAAAAACGAGCTGCCTTTCTATTGGGGGACTTGTTTATTGGGGGCAGGTACGGGACTTACAGTAGCATCGATACTGTTTGCATTTTTACAGAAAAGATCTATGGATAAACAGAAGAAAAAGGAGGCCGATGAAAAGTGAAAGAGGCTCTTGCATCTATAGGTGTGACCAGCGAAATGATCAGTTCGTTGGTAATTACGATTGTACTTTCTGTGATCGCGATCGTTGCAGGCAGACATATACAGATGGTTCCGTCTGGATTACAGAATGTTGTTGAACTCGCAATAGAAAAATTATACAGTTTTTTTGAGAGTATCATGGGAAAGTGGATGTGCAGAAGATACTTTCCGCTTGTAGCGACGCTGTTTATTTATATATTGTTCTGCAACTACACGGGCATATTGCCTTTCGCCGGCGATGTTTACGGATATGCTGCGCCAACGAGCGATATAAACTTTCCGTGCGGTCTTGCGGTAATGGTGTTTTTCCTGATGCAGGCAATAGGCATAAGAGAAAAGGGCCTAAGATCTTATAAGCGATTCATCTCTCCGTTCATAGCGATGTTTCCTATACTGCTTATTGATGAGCTTATAAAGCCTGTGTCTCTGACAGTCCGACTTTACGGAAACATATATGGAGACGAAGCTGTTGTAAAGGAGTTTTTTTATATGGTTCCTTTGGGGCTGCCGATATTATTTCAGGCACTGGGAGTGCTTATGGGTCTTATACAGGCGATGGTGTTTTCGATGCTTACAGCAATATACATAGGTGAAGCTGTCGGTCATGATGAAGATGCGCATCTGTAAATTTAAATGTACGGGGATGGAAATGCTTTTGACATTCATGTATAAACAGATAAAACAAAATATTTAAAAACAAAAAACTGAATCATTGAAAGGAGTAAGACAATGACAACAGGACTTATAGCAATAGGAGTAGGACTGGCCATAGGTCTGGCAGCCATAGGATCGGGGATCGGTATGGGTATTGCCGGAGGCAAAGGACTTGAAGGTATGGCACGCCAGCCTGAAACGATGGGTAACCTTCGTACCAACATGATACTTACATTTGCGTTTTGTGAATCACTGACTATCTATGGATTGGTATGCGCATTGTTACTCTTGGGCAGGATGTGATGAAGAAAAGTAATTATGAGGGAGGACGTGTGATATGCTAGATACTCTGGGGATCTCATTACCAAAAGTTATATTCACGATCATCAACTTTACTGTTCTGATACTTGTATTGGCCAAATTTCTATACAAACCGTTTGTCGAGATACTTCAGACGAGGAAGGAGTCTATACAGTCCGCGATTGAAAATGCAGATCTTGTAAACAGGAAGGCCGATGAAAAGATGGCCAACTATGACCGTAAAATCGCAAAGTTGGAAAGTGAAGGCAGAGACATTATAAAGGCGGCGCGTCAGCGTGCAGATGCTCAGGCCAGCGAAATAATCAAACAGGCCAACGAAAAAGCGAACGATATATTGGAACAGGCAAGGAAAGAGATAATGCGAGAACAGGCGCAGGCTTTGATCGACATGAAGAAACAGATAGGTGTATTAGCTCTTTTGACCGCTGAAAAGATAATGGAAAAAGATATAGAATCAAACGGTCAGGATCAGATAGTAGAACAGGTGCTGAAGGAAGCGGGTGCATCTGAATGGCAGAATTAACAGTCGATGTCGTTTACAGCAATGCGCTGTATTCGGTGGCAGAAGATATAGGTAAAAAAAACGAGATACTTGAGGAAGGGCTTGAGATCTTGAAAATAATCGATAAAGAAAAGAAGTTGGTAATGTTTCTGCGCGATCCCGCAATTGCCGGAGAAGATAAAAAGGCCGTTGTAAAACAGGTCTTTGCAGACCGGATCAGCAGGGAGATGCTCAACTTCATCTTTGTTCTGATCGATAATAGGAGAACAAGGAATTTTCATATCATTATGCGTGAATTCAAACGTACGGCAGATCGTGACAATGGTGTTACAAGGGGAGAGATACATTCTGTTAGGCTGCTTACGAATAGCCAGATTTCAAGGTTTGAGAAAGAGATATCCAGACTGCTCGGTAAAAAAGTGAGTCTGGACAACAAGATCGAGGAGGGCATGATCGGCGGTATCAAGATAATGGTCGATGGTCGCATGATTGATGCCTCACTCAAAAAACGGCTTGATGATATAGCTGCAGTATTTGAAATATAAAGGAGACTTTCAATGAACTTACGACCGGAAGAAATAAGTGCAGTCATAAAAGAACAGATAAAAAATTATGAAAAAAAGCTTGATGTCTCGGATTTCGGGACAGTGTTACAGGTCGGAGACGGGATAGCCAGAGTATACGGGCTTGACAACTGTATGGCAGGCGAGCTTCTGGAGTTCCCGGAGGATACATTCGGCATGGCCATGAACCTTGAGGAGGACAATGTTGGATGTGTCATAATGGGTGATGACCGCAATATAAAGGAAGGCGACATCGTAAAACCGACCGGCAGAGTGGTAGAAGTCCCTGTGGGCAGCGCAATGATAGGTCGTGTTGTGAATGCTCTGGGACAGCCTGTAGACGGTAAAGGCGTGATCAAAGCGGAAGGAACCAGGCCTGTGGAAAATGTTGCTCCGGGAGTACTTCAGAGACGTTCGGTATATCAGCCGTTGCAGACCGGAATCAAAGCGATAGATTCGATGATGCCGATAGGCAAGGGTCAGCGTGAACTTATAATCGGCGACAGACAGACGGGGAAAACTGCCATTGCAATCGATACAATATTAAATCAGAAAGGGAAGGACGTTATATGCATATATGTTGCTATAGGGCAGAAAAAATCCACGGTCGCGCAGCTGGTGCAGGTATTGGAAAATAAAGAAGCGATGGATTATACCATTGTAGTATCCGCAACAGCGTCAGATGTTGCGCCGCTCCAGTATATCGCGCCATATGCGGGATGTGCCATGGGGGAACATTTCATGTATGAAGGCCGAGATGTGCTTATAGTATATGATGATCTTTCGAAACATGCCGTGGCTTACCGCGCGATGTCACTGTTGCTCAGAAGACCGCCCGGAAGAGAGGCGTATCCGGGTGATGTATTTTATCTTCACAGCAGGCTGTTGGAAAGATCTGCGAAGTTGTCCGATAATCTTGGCGGCGGTTCTATAACGGCACTTCCCATAATAGAAACGCAGGCTGGAGATATATCTGCTTATATTCCGACCAATGTAATATCTATAACCGACGGTCAGCTATTCCTGGAGTCTGAACTTTTCTTCATGGGACAGAGACCGGCTATAAATGCGGGCATCTCTGTATCGCGTGTAGGCGGTGACGCACAGATAAAAGCCATGAAGCAGGTATCAAGCAAGATCAAGCTTGAGCTTGCCCAATACAGAGAACTTGCGAGCTTTTCACAGTTCGGATCAGATGTTGATAAAGATACAAAGGAAAGGCTTGAACATGGGCAGATACTGATGGAGATATTAAAACAACCACAGTATCAGCCGGTGGAAGTGGATCATCAGGTTATGATAATATACGCTGCGGTCAACGGATACCTTGCCGATATAGATATATCCGATATAAAGGACTTTGAAAAGGCATTGTTTGAACATATGGACAGCATATATCCTGAGCTTGGAAGGAATGTCGCGGAAACGGGAGAGCTTGCACCTGATCTTGAGGAATCGCTCAAGGACGGAATAGAAGACTGTAAGAAGGAATTTCTGGCGGGAAGATAAATATATTACAGGAAATGCAGTATGAGATAACTGTTATGCAAAGGATAAGACCTTTAGAAAAAAAGGAAACTGCAGGAAAGGGGGCGATTTCATGGCATCAGGCATGCAGGATATAAAACGTAGAATAAAAAGTGTTACAAGCATCGAGCATGTTACAAATGCGATGAAACTCGTGTCGGCAGCGAAACTCAGAAGAGCCAAGCTGAACTTTGAAAAAACAAATGAATTCTCTGATTTCATAATAAATTCGATCGCAGAAGTGTTCAATAACACTGAGGAGGTGCCGGAAAAATATCTTCTGAGAGACAACGAAATAGAAAACACTTGCTATATTATAGTTACAAGCGGCAGAGGGTTTTGCGGAAGTTTTAACAGTAATATTATCAAAGAAGCCGAAGCGGCGATAAAAAAAGAGACAGGTTCTTCGATGATACTGGCTATAGGAAGTAAGGGGCGGGATTATTTCGGAAAGCACGGGTATAATATATATGATGAATACTCAGCTCCGCCGGAAGATATTTCATTTTTGGAAAATCAAGAGATCACAAGACCGATCATCGATATGTACAATGAGGGAACGATAGATAAAATCGTGCTTATATATACAGCGTTTGTAAGTACACTGGAGCAGCAGGTGCAGAACATTACATTATTGCCTTTTGAGATAGAGCGTGACCCGGAGATCATAAGACATGAAAAGGAAGTTGAATACGAGCCTTCAGTTGAAGGGGTTTTTAACTATTTGGTCCCTAAATACGTTGAAACCAGTATACATGCGGCTCTCGTGGAATCGGCCATGTGTGAACATGCTGCGCGTAGAATGGCAATGGAAAACGCTACTGATAATGCACGAGACATGCTCAGCGATCTTTCGCTTCACTACAACAGAGCGAGACAGTCTCTCATAACAGATGAGATCATAGAGATAGTGGCAGGGTCTGAAGCTCAGCAGTAAGCGTGCAGGCTGAAAGCCTTCTTGCGAAAAGCCGGGGAACCGCGGCAAGGGCAGATGTGCAGCCGTTATAATTATCCCTCATATAATTAAGTTCATCAAAACACAGGAGGTAAAGCCAGTGAATAAGGGAATGATAAACCAAATAATAGGACCTGTAATAGATATAAAGTTTGATGCGGAGCATATGCCTGAGCTTCTCAATTCAATTGTTATACATTTCCAGGGAAGAAATATAGTGGCAGAAGTTGCACAGCATGTAGGGGATGATGTCGCAAGGTGCGTGGCACTTTCGTCCACAGAGGGACTTACAAGAGGAATGGAAGCAGAGGATACGGGAGAGCCGATTCACGTGCCTGTCGGAAGGGAAGTTTTAGGAAGGCTGTTCAATGTTATTGGAGAAACTATAGATGAGAAGGGACCTCTTGAAACTTTGGAGAAAGCATCCATACACAGGCCTACACCTACATTTGAAGAGCAGAACACGACCGCAGAAATCTTTGAAACGGGTATTAAGGTCATCGACCTGATAGCGCCTTATACGAGAGGCGGCAAGGTAGGCCTTCTCGGCGGCGCAGGAGTCGGAAAGACAGTGCTCATACAGGAATTGATCAGCAATATTGCAAAGGAACATGGAGGTATTTCCGTATTTGCGGGGGTCGGTGAACGTACAAGAGAAGGCAACGATCTATACTATGAAATGATCGAATCAGATGTAATAGAAAAAACTGCCATGGTGTTCGGGCAGATGAATAAACCACCGGGGGCAAGAATGAGAGTGGCTCTTACGGGACTGACTATGGCGGAGTATTTCAGGGATCAAGAAGGGCAGGATGTTCTGCTTTTCATAGATAATATATTCCGATTCACACAGGCAGGTTCAGAAGTATCGGCACTGCTTGGACGTGTGCCGTCAGCGGTGGGATATCAGCCAACGCTTGCTATGGAAATGGGAGCTCTCCAGGAAAGGATAACATCCACAAAGACGGGATCGATTACATCGGTACAGGCAATATATGTGCCGGCAGATGACCTTACAGACCCTGCTCCGGCAACTACTTTTGCACATCTTGATGCTACAACAGTACTTTCAAGAGCTATAACGGAGCTGGGCATATATCCGGCGGTAGATCCTCTGGAATCCAGTTCAAGAATCATGGATCCTCTCATACTTGGTGATGATCATTACAATACGGCCAGAAGTGTACAGGAAATGCTGCAGAGGTATAAGGATCTGCAGGATATTATTGCAATACTTGGTATGGATGAACTGTCTGATGCCGATAAGCGTGTAGTAGCGCGTGCGCGGAGGATACAGAGATTTCTGTCACAGCCGTTCAGTGTTGCCGAGCAGTTTACGGGAATGCCGGGCAAGTATGTTCCGCTTGAGGAAACCATACGCGGCTTTAAGGAAATATTGGAAGGCAGATACGATGATGTGCCTGAGGCGATGTTTCTCAATGCAGGCAGCATAGATGATGTAGCAGAAAGGTACAGCAGGGAAGATGGGAAAAAAAATTGATCTTGAAATAATCACGCCCTCTAAGGTGTTTTACAAAGGCAAGGTAAAGCTTGTAACAGTCAGGACATTGAGCGGTGAGGAAGGCTTCATGGCCGGACATTCCTGGGCTGTTAAGCTGCTTGCGGTGGGTGAGCTGCGGATACAGGAGTCGGAGGCGAAGGAATACAAACTGGCTGCTGTTTCGGGCGGATATATAGACGTGAAAGATAGCATTATAATTTTTACGGATGCTGCGGAATGGGCTGAAGATATCGATATGAAAAAAGCACTGAGTGAAAAAGCAAGGGCTGAAGACTGGCTTACCAGAAATGCGGATGAAAATCCGCTTTATGTGGAACGTGCAAGGATAGCTATACAGAAATCCATAACTAGGATGAACGTTTCTCAAGGCGGGAGCAGAAGCAAGAGGTGATACTACAGGCTCTTTATAAGCATAGACAGACATTTATGAAATTTGTATTCAAGGCTTGAAGACAAAGTGCAGAGCCTTTGCATAAATTGCCAAGGTATATACCAAGTCTGCTCAATACGGCTCAAACAGACGCTTGTAGACATTTAGACAAGGTTGTGAGCCGGTTTTTTGTGTTGAAATCCTATGTATCAGTCGTTATAATATATAAATTGGAAAGAGTGGGCATTTTGCCCGCCAGGGAAGGCATCCGGAAAACGGGAGATAATAAATATGGAAGACAGAATAATCGGTACTATTTCTATGGGGCTGCGGGCGCCCATAATAAAGGAAGGCTCGAACATTGAAAAGATACTTACAGACACAGTACTCGGCGCAGCTTCCGCCGGTGAATTTGTCATAGATGACAGAGACATTATAGCTGTAACTGAATCTGTAGTTGCGCGGGCACAGGGGAACTACGCCACTACAGATCAGCTTGCAGCTGATATAAAAAATAAATTTGGTGGAGAAGATATTGGAGTGGTATTTCCGATACTCAGCAGGAACAGATTTGCAATATGTCTAAGGGGTATTGCAAGAGGTGTAAAGAAGATAACGCTCATGTTGAGCTATCCCGGTGATGAGGTCGGAAACCATCTTATAGACCTGGATGCACTGGATGAAAAAGGGATCGATCCGTATATAGATGTTTTTACCCAGGATGAGTTTGAAAGCATCTTCGGGAAATCCAAGCATAGATTTACGGGTATGGACTATATAGGATATTATAAGAACCTGATCGAAGATGAAGGAGCGGAAGCTGAGATAATACTCGGCAATGACCCGAGGAAAATACTCGAGTACACGCAGAAAGTTCTTACCTGTGATATACATACGCGTTTAAGAAGCAAAAGAATATTAAAAGACGCGGGGGCCAAAGTCGTGCTTGGAATGGATGATATACTTACTGAATCTGTAGACGGAAGCGGTTCAAATAAAAATTACGGAATACTCGGATCGAACAAGGCTGCGGAAGACAGAATAAAACTTTTTCCGGAAAACTGCGATATGTTCGTGGAAAAAATCCAGAAAAATATAAAGGATGCGACGGGGAAGACGGTAGAAGTCATGGTATACGGTGATGGCGCATTCAAGGATCCTGTGGGCAAAATATGGGAACTTGCAGATCCCGTGGTTTCACCGGGATACACAAAAGGACTCGAGGGCACACCTAACGAAGTTAAACTCAAATATCTTGCGGACAATGATTTCGCTGAACTTCGAGGGGATGAGCTTAAAGCTGCGATATCTGACTATATCAAGAATAAAGACGATGACCTCGAAGGCCAGATGGCCTCTCAGGGAACGACGCCAAGGCGGCTTACCGATCTGATCGGTTCGCTCTGTGACCTTACTTCAGGAAGTGGAGACAAAGGTACGCCTTTCATTTACATAAAGGGATATTTCGATAATTATACAAAGTAAACGTATAAGTTGTGCGTAATGCCAATCCTTAAACGGCCGTATTGCCGTTGTTTCAGCATAAGTATAACGGGAGCGGGTATGGGATATAAAGTAAAACTCAGCATTTTCGAAGGGCCTTTCGATCTGCTCGTATACCTTATTGAGAATGCGCAGATGAACATATATGATATAAAGATCTCGGAGATAACGAGACAGTATCTTGGGTATATAGACATAATGCGTGAAAAGGATGTAGCAGTCGCCATTGAGTTTATGGTTCTGGCGGCCCAGTTGATTGAGATAAAATCAAAGATGCTGCTGCCAGGGAAAATTGCGGACGGGGACGGTGTAGTGGATGAAGATCCTAGAGAAGGTCTTGTGGCAAGGATACTGGAATACAAGAAATTCAAAATTCTTTCCGCAATGCTTGCCGAACGTGAAGAGGCCGGATTTGACATTTGGGAAAAACCACAGGAGGATCTTTCGGAATACACCGACGAACCGGACGAGTATCTTTCGCTTGAACTCAGCAAATTTGTTAGCGCATTTGAAGACTTTCTGCTCAGAAAGCAGCGCATGGAAGATATGGAAAAGCGCTATGCACGGATCGAGCGGCAGCGGGAAACAACAGAGATCAAGATCGATCAGATCAAAAACAAACTTATGGAGAACGAACGTGAATTTATCTATTTCAGGGAGCTTCTAAATCCGGGAACAGACCGTTATGATATCGCGCTGACATTTGTCTCTATGCTTGAGATGATAAGACAGCGCAGAGTGGTTGCCGATCAGAAGCAGACGTTCGGGGATATTCGTGTGATATCTACGGACAAGTTGGATGAGGCTATGGCACTGCAGATCGAGGATTAATGTGATATGACTACTAAAAAGACTATAAAATCTGCATTTGAATCAATGATGTTCGTTTGGGGTGAACCGCTTGATGTAAAACTTGCAGCGGAGATATTTAACATAAGCAGACAGGAAGCTTATGGGCATTTCAAGGAGTTGCAAAGTGAGTATGAGCAGGAAGGAAGAGGATTGCAGATCAGGGAAATTAACAGAAGCTTTCAGCTTGTGACAAAACCTGAAAACACCGAGTATATCGAAAAACTATGTACTCCTGTCAAGCGTAGAAGGCTTACACAGTCGGCGCTTGAAGTTCTGGCGATAGTTGCATATAAACAGCCTGTAACAAAGGGCGAGATCGAAGCTGTGAGGGGGATAAGATGTGACAGAGTTCTGGACGGACTGAAGAAAAAGGATTTAGTTACTGAACTCGGAAGATCGTCAGCTATAGGACGCCCGATACTATATGGTACCACTGATTCATTTTTGAAGAATTTTGGATTCACAAATCTTAAAGAGCTTCCCGATATCGATGATATTGAAGAAGTGATGCTGGTTTCAGATGAGGATGACTTACAGGAACAGGGACAGATATCTATTGAGATACCTAAAGAATAGATATTTATGCGGGAAACCGAAAGTCGCTGCTGATCGACACGTTTGAAAAGACGGCATGGTCGGAAAGGCATGGAAATGAGATTAAACAAATACATAGCGGCTTGCGGTATCGCAAGCAGGCGAAAAGCTGACCGGCTGATAGCGAACGGCAATGTAAAGGTAAACGGAGCTGTGGTGCGCGAAAAGGGGTACAGCACTGCAAAAGGTGATATTATACGGATAAACGGCCGGAGAATCCTACCTGTGACTCATCACACATACATAATGCTGAACAAACCTAAGGGATATATAACGACTGTTACAGATGACCGTGATCGAAAGACCGTTTCGGATCTTGTATCAGATGTGCAGGCAAGGCTTTTTCCTGTAGGCAGGCTTGACCGTGATACAATGGGGCTACTGATAATGACAGATGATGGGGACTTGGCATATAAAATAACACATCCCGGCTATGAGATTACAAAGACGTACAGAGCTTTGATAACAGGTACAATATCGAAGGAAAAAATTTGGGCGCTCAGAAACGGTGTTGATATCGGAGGGTTTGTAACTTCAAAAGCAAAGGTGGATATCATAAGGCAGAATAAAAAAAACACACTTATAGAGATAAGCATTCATGAAGGGAAAAACCGGCAGATAAGAAGGATGTTAAAGGCAGTTGGGAAAAGTGTTATACAACTTGAACGCGTTGCAATCGGGAAAGTGTACCTTGGAAAGCTTATGCAGGGGCATTACCGGAAACTCAGGCAGAATGAAATAGATTATTTGAAAGAATCGGACTGAGAACATCAGACAGAACCTTTTTTCAGGTATGAAGTTCTCACGGACTTAACGAAAGCGTCTATATCGTTTCTGCTCGTGAATACAGCTCTTGCACTTTTATTTTTGCCTCCGCCTCGGGCAGAGAAATCGTTTGCGTGATTTTTTACATGTTTTCCGCAGTTAAAACTTCCGTCTGAAAACAGTAGAATCGTGCTGTCGCTTTCAGAAACTATAATAACCACACCTGAAGTTTCTTCCATAGCAGATTCACCGATTCTTCTCAGGTCATCTGCCTTCATGTCCGAATATTTGTATATATGTATTGTAGGTGCAGGTGCAGCTGCAATATCAGCCTTTATCTCTGAAACGCGCGATGCAATAACGGAACGTCGGAGTATGTCTAACTCTTCCTTTGCTGACTGAATCTTATGCTCGCGTGCATATATCTTTTTTAGAAGGTCATCGGTGCCTGCCGAGTATCTGATGCCAAGTTCCGTGATTATCTCATGCTTTTTATCGAAATCAGCCATGGCACGCTTTCCTGCTTCAAAGTAAATGCGGAACATATCCTTGTTCTTTTCCACCTTGTATATCTTAAGCAGACCGACTTGGCTCGATCTTGCAGGGTGGGTTCCGCAGCACGCAACGCAGTCGGAAGGGTTGTTTTCATCTCCTACGCAGACTATGGTTATGTCTTCGTCTATTGACAGTTTTTTGCGTAGAGGCAGATTTTCCGCATCTTCTCTTTTGTCAAAGTGGCGCACGATAATTGGCAGGTCACTCCATATCACATTGTTTGTCATTTCTTCTGCTTTAAGGGCAGTTTCCCATGTTATAGTCTCGTATGCGGGATTGTCTTCCAGTCTCATATCTACGGTCATGTAGTCATCACCCATGTGAAAGCCCCGGTTTACAGCGCCGCAGAGTTTGTAAAACATCCCTGAGAGGATATGTTCGCCGCAGTGACGCTGCATGTTGTCAAAACGGTGCGCCCAATCGATTTTGCAGCGGACTCTCGCTCCTTCAGTAAGTGATGACGTATCATTGTGATCATCTAAAAGTATGCGGTGGAAAACAGTATTGTCTTGCTCATAAACATCTTTGACTTTAAAGCCGTTTATAGTTCCGGTGTCGCAGCTTTGACCGCCGCCGGCAGGGAAAAATACAGTGCGGTCTAAAGTGAGAATAAAAAAACAGCCGTTTTCTTTTTGTTTTTTCTCATATGGGGATATGCCTGTAATTTCAGCATCGCAGGCCTGTAAATAGACATCTTTTTGAAAAAGCTTCTTCGTAATCATTTCTTCGACTCCTTTTGTTTTTTCTATGAAAGCATTATAGCATACATGCCGGCGTGTATGAAAAGTTTATGAAAAAGGTCGTATAGTAACCACATGAAAGACAGTGCTGTATAAGGGGCATATGAAGAGTTGCAATGTTGATTTGAAAATTTATGTGGCAAAACAAAAAACGGGCTGAAAACCACGAGTTTAGGGGAAGGAGGCTTAGAGGCGATATCTGAGAATTGAATTGTGGATAACTGCTTCATATGATTAAGCTTAAAACTCCAGAACCATTGGTATCAGCGGTTTTTATAAAAAAATATTTTCCACAGGCACCTTTGGATGAAATCGTATACAATTTTTAAAAAGCTGTTGATAATCTGAAAATCGCTGAAAAATACAGGACTTAAGACTTGTTGACAGTTTGTTCGATGAAGCAAGAACATGAGTTGACATAAATCTAAAAAAATAAACAATAAAAGTCGTGTTCTCTAATGCTGTTGAAAGTAAAAATTATTTTAAGTAATGCTTTTATATGTTAAGACTGTTACTGCACAAATACAGGCTCCGGTAAACCGGTGTTTGATGAAGCATACAGATATCAGGAACGGATGAACTCTATAAAGTCATTGAAATCATCAAAGCCGCTTTGTATGAAATCATATATTACAGGATCTTTGAACTCGTACTTTGCAGTAATGGCGATATATGGAGCAAGCATATTTTTGCGCAGTTTGCATTCGATGCTTTCAATATTGTGTTCTCTGTATGAGACCACGATCAACTGGCCGGAATCGGTCAGGTAACAGAGACCGTATATGTCTTCACTGAGAATGTAGACGGGTCTTTTTACGTGGTCATTGTTTTTGTTGAAAATGAACAGCATAAGACCGGTTCTGTAGCTTGTGATAGAATTGTTTTTGAACATAGGGTCCAATATCTGCAGCATGTCTGCAGGAGATATGTCGGAGTCGTATACAGTTATCAGTTCTGAACGAGACAGCATCATGGCAGCTTCTGCAGAGCTTATATATGCGATGGAGCATTTTTCGAAACTGCTTATTTTATTGTCGTCTACATATATTTCAGATACAATTCTCATATAGCGGTCGTTCGCTTCGATCAGCGTTTCACAAAGATATGCACCGTTATCCCTGAAATCTATTGAATTTTTGCACATTGTCGCAAGCGGTATATCTTTATATATTTCCGTGTCGACACCGCATGCGGATAAAAAGTGGGCCGCCCTGTAATCTCTGCCGAAACAACGCATCAGAAAATAGTGAATCAGCTGGGGGATATTTTCAATGTCGGTGCATTCCTTGAGCAAAAGGTCTTTCTTCTCTTCAGGCGTGAGTCTGATGTTTATCTGCAGCAGTTCACCGTACTCATTCTGACCTGCCGGAAGCGGAATGTCGTGTTCTTTATTGAATCTTGCATATTCCTGAATAAGAAATGCAGCCTGTCTGAGAGATATATCTGATTTTGTGCCGCCAAGACCGCTGAATAGCGTCTTTTCAAGTCTGCGTACTCTGTGCTTGTCACTTCCGTAGGAGCTTTCATAAGTCTCAAATCCGAATTCTTCAGCGTCAAGATAAAAGAACTGGTGCAAATCTGATGTAGGGTCCTCCGGCCTCAGAAGCCAGTGTATATAAAGACCTACAACGCCCATCAGACGCGTATCTGTGACATAAGCGGATTTGAATATTTTGTTATGCTGTGCCTTAAGAGAGGTCGCTCCACCTGGAAGCACCTTAAGTGTTGGTTTTGCCACAATTTGCCTCATTTTTCCCGACTGTCGTAACATATGTCATAGAGTATACTATTATTCTGTGAAAAAACAAAGACCTGTGTCATAGAAAATCATTGAATGGACTTTTTTTGTGCAGCAGTGTATTGAACAGAAGCCTGCGGATTATGTACCTGTATCATGCAAATCGTTATTGAATTAACTGCCTTTTTCTGTTATATTCAAAGTTAGCTAAGTAATGCGATAAATATTTACTATTTCTAAAGCAAAGGAGAATGAAAATGTCAAATTATGTTCAGAAATGCATCGATGAATGCATTGCGAAAAACCCTGGCGAAATCGAATTTCACCAGACTGTAGAAGAAGTGCTGACTTCATTGGCTCCTGTTATGGATAAGCACCCCGAGTATGAGGCAGCATCTCTGCTCGAAAGACTCACAGAGCCTGAACGCCTGATCGTATTCAGAGTCGTATGGACAGACGACAATGATAAAATACAGGTAAACAAGGGGTACAGATGCCAGTTCAACAGCGCTATAGGACCTTATAAAGGCGGATTGAGGTTTGCTGCAAACGTATATTCGGGAATAGTTAAATTCCTCGGATTTGAACAGATCTTTAAAAACAGTCTTACAGGCCTTCCTATAGGAGGCGGCAAGGGCGGCGCTGATTTTGATCCTAACGGAAAATCCGAAGGAGAAGTGATCAGATTCTGTCAGGCTTTCATAACAGAGCTTTACAGACATATAGGCCCTGAAACTGATATTCCTGCAGGAGATCTCGGTGTTGGAGCCAGAGAGATAGGCTACATGTTCGGTCAGTATAAGAGGATCGTTGACAGATATGAAGGTGTTCTCACAGGGAAAGGTCTTACATGGGGCGGACTTAACGGAAGAACTGAAGCTACAGGTTACGGTATTGTTTATTTCGCAAATGCTATGCTCGAGGCAAACGGCGAAAAGCTGGCAGGCAAAAATGTTGCTGTGTCGGGATTCGGCAACGTGTCCTGGGGTACAGTCAGCAAACTGAATGAGCTTGGAGCTAAAGTAATCACTATCTCAGGCCCGGATGGATATATACTGGATGAAGACGGTGTTTCCGGGAAAAAAATCGACTTTATGCTTGAACTCAGAGCCAGCGGACAGAACATATGCTCGCCATATGCAGACAAGTTCCCTGGCGCTAAATTTGTAAAGGGCAGAAAACCTTGGGAAGTTGAAGCAGATCTGTACATTCCATGCGCGACTCAGAATGAAATCGTTGCAGAAGATGCGCAGGGCTTTGTGGACAGAGGAGTTAAGTTCGTATGCGAAGGGTCAAACATGCCATCGACCAATGAAGCTATTAAGATCATGCAGGAAGGCGGCATAATTCTTGGTCCTTCAAAGGCTGCAAATGCAGGCGGCGTTGCTTGCTCATGCATCGAAATGAGTCAGAACTCAGGTAAGACTGTATTCAAGGCTGAAGAAGTTCATAAACAGCTAAAAGACATAATGATAGGTATCCATGACGCATGTCAGAAGGCTTCCGAAGAATATTACGGAACATATGACCTCGTTAAGGGAGCAAATATCGCCGGATTCCTTAAAGTAGCGGATGCGATGATGGCACAGGGACCGGTATAAAAATATATTTTTAGATCAATCAGACGGCGGGACGCTTTCAGCGTCCGCTCAGACTGTAGACTAAGCCCGAACTTGCAAGCAAAGGTTCGGGCTTAGTCTACAGTCTGGAATCGCCGGCATAGCCGGCGGTTCATCATTACAGGGCGTTTAAGCTCGTGTTGTGTGAGGGTGCATGCGAAGTATAGACCATACGCTGTGCGGGCGTGCTTCGACTGATCTGCACTGTCTGTTTCTTATGCATTTTGTACATTCGGCATATCGAGCCTTATGAGGCTAGTCCTTGAAAAGCAGGTGTTTATGAGATATAATATATGCTGATTTTATTATTCAGATTAAAACGTATTGTAACTTGAAAAAGAGAAGAGGGATGTAAAAATGAAAAAGTTATTCACATCGGAATCAGTGACCGAAGGGCATCCTGATAAGATTTGTGATCAGATTGCGGATGGCGTTTTGGATGCGATACTTGAAAATGACCCGGAATGCAGAGTCGCAGCGGAAGTTACCGTAAATACGGGATACGCAATGATCATAGGTGAGATAAGCACATCCGGTTATGTTGATATCAATAAGATAGCAAGAGAGATTATATGTGATATAGGATACGATAATGAAATTTATGGATTTGATGGAAACACATGTGCTGTTCTGCAGTCAATAGATGAACAGTCAGGAGACATTGCCATGGGCGTTGACAAAGCGGGGGCCGGAGATCAGGGCATGATGTTCGGATATGCGTGTGATGAAACGCCGGAACTAATGCCGATGCCTATTTCTCTGGCGCACAAGCTTGCGATGAAGCTGACGGAAGTAAGAAAGAACGGTATGATTGGCTATTTGAGACCCGATGGCAAAACACAGGTAACAGTCGAGTACGACGATGATTTAGTAAAAAGGATAGATTCAGTAATTATATCATCTCAGCACAGCGAGGATGTGGCACAGGAGCAGATCAAAAAAGATCTTGTCAAATCAGTAATCAGGCAGGTCATTCCATCTGAACTGATTGACAGTGATACAAAGATCTATGTGAATCCAACAGGGAGATTCGTTATAGGCGGTCCTCACGGTGACTCAGGGCTAACAGGAAGGAAGATAATAGTGGACACTTATGGAGGATACGCAAGACATGGCGGAGGCGCATTAAGCGGAAAGGATCCGACTAAAGTTGACCGTTCCGCATCATATGCAGCCAGATACGCTGCGAAGAATATAGTGGCTGCGGGGATTGCAAAGAAATGCGAACTTCAACTTGCATATGCGATAGGCCTTGCGGAACCTGTATCGATAATGGTGGACACTTTTGGAACAGGAACGGTTTCAGATGAGAAACTTGCGGAAATAGTAAAGAAAGTATTTGATTTTACTCCCGCGGGAATAATAAAGACACTCGATCTTAAAAGGCCTATCTACAGGCAGATCGCAGCTTACGGGCATTTTGGCAGGACAGACATTGATCTTCCTTGGGAAAAGCCAGACAAGATCGAAGAACTCAAGAAGGAAGCCAAAGAATAATGGGAATCAAAGTTGCAAAGTTTGGGGGATCATCTGTAGCCGATGCTATCCAGATCGGAAAGATCAAGGATATCGTATGTGCCGATCAGGACAGAAGATATGTAGTTGTGTCTGCGCCGGGCAAAAGATTCGATGACGATTCAAAAGTCACGGATTTGCTTTATTTGTGTAAAACTCATATTGAGCATAATCTGCCGCATGAGCAGCTGTTTCAGGTCATATGTGACAGATTTATGGCTGCGGAGGTAACCCTGGGAGCAAAACTGGACCTTAAAACGGAATTTAAAACGATCGAAAATAATATGAAAAACGGGGCAAGTGCTGACTATATAGCGAGTAGAGGCGAGTATTTAAATGCAAAGATGATAGCCTCATACCTTGATTATGATTTTATCGATGCTGCGAATATAATCGTATTTAATGAAAAAGGCAAGTTTAAGGTGGACGCGACGGATAAAAAGATCAGGGAAGTATTAAAAAATCATAAAACAGCGGTGATCCCGGGATTTTACGGAGCTATGCCGGGCGGCAAAATAAAGACATTTTCAAGAGGCGGTTCAGATGTGACCGGTGCGCTTATCGCAAGAGCTATGGGTGCAGATGTGTATGAAAACTGGACGGACGTTTCAGGATTTTTGATGGCTGACCCCAGGATAGTTCATGATCCAAAGCCAATAGGTACAATATCTTACAAAGAGCTCAGAGAACTTTCATACATGGGGGCAAGCGTGCTTCATGAGGATGCGATCTATCCTGCAAGAATTGCAAATATTCCTATTAATATCAGAAACACAAACAGGCCTCAAGATGAGGGAACGTTCATCACTGCAAAGCCTGACAAGTTTGAAAACAGAATAATTACAGGGATTGCGGGAAGAAAAGATTTTACGGCGATCACTATATATAAAAGCATGCTGAATAACGAACGCGGGTTTGTCCGCAGGCTTGCAAGTGTGCTTGAAGATCTCGACATCCCGATAGAGCATATGCCGAGTGGAATAGATACGATGTCTGTGATATTCACTAATGAATCGGCAGCTGACAGACTCGATGAGATCACTGAAGCGTTTGAAAAACTGTTGGGGCCCGATCATATGGAGGTATCAGATGATATAGCATTGATTGCAACAGTGGGATATGGTATGAATGCAAGAACGGGTGTCTCGGCAAAGCTGTTCACTGCGCTTGCAGAGGCCGGAGTCAACATAAGGATGATTGATCAAGGCTCCAGTGAAATGAATATTATTGTAGGTGTTGAGAATAAAGATTTTGACAAGTCAATAAAGGCTATATACAAAGCGTTTGAAAAGTAAGCATGTCTTCGGAGGTATAAAAGCCTTTGAAGATTGATCTTACAGCAAAGATACCGGATCAGAAGCAGAGCGCTGATGTGGTGATAAAAAATAACAGGGGATTTTCGCTTAAGAAGATCCCTCATGTTTTTTAACGGCTGTACTATGATTTTTAGCGTGCATCTGACGGGCGGTCGAAAAAGCGGCCGGAGATATACCAATGAGTTTTACCGGCACAAAATATTAATTTTTTTAATGCAAAACTTTGATATAGGCAGTCTGCATATGTTACAATACGATATAGTCAGTTAAAAGCGGTCCGGACAGTGAAAATGAAGGCTTGCAGACAGGGGTGCCCGGCAAAAAGGAGCATAGTAATGAAAAAAAGGATTCTATCACTTTTTATAATAACAGCGATGTGCTTTTCTATTATAGGAGTGACTGAAGAACCTGCAAAGGCGGCGAGCAAAGCCAGATATTGGCTCAAAGTCAACAGACTGGCAAATGTGGTGACCGTATATAAATTTATCAAGGGACGATATAGACCATACAGAGCGATGGTTTGCTCTACAGGCGGTTCAAATACACCGCTTGGGACTTTTTATACTAAAAACAAACAGAGATGGGGCGTGCTGATGGGGTCGGTTTACGGACAGTTTCACACACGGATAGTTGGAAGCTACCTGTTCCATTCGGTATGGTATTACAGAAGCGGAAATCCGGCTACTGTATCTGCCAGGCAGTATAATATGCTTGGGAAAAGTATATCACACGGCTGTGTAAGGCTTTCTGTCATGGATGTGAAATGGATATATGAAAACTGTAAGGTCGGCACTAAAGTAACCATATACAGCAGCAGAACCCCGGGTCCTCTTGGAAAACCAAA
Source organism: Bacillota bacterium (assembly GCA_036839975.1). GTDB lineage: Bacteria > Bacillota > Clostridia > Peptostreptococcales > Anaerovoracaceae > RGIG7111. The sequence goes on from DAISVU010000001.1 coordinate 133,002, forward strand.
GGCTCTTAAAGTAAAAGGTGCCATGTGTTGGGATCCGACAGATCCAAACAGGAGAAATCCTGATTTCAGGATAAAGAACCCGAGGATCAGCATATCAAAGAAAAAGAAAAAAACAGCTTCATATGGCAGCAGATATAATCTTAAGAGCGGTGTGACCGCAAAAAACATAAATGCTTATCAGAGTCTGACAAGCAAAGTAAGGGTTGCAGCTGTAAAGAAGTATAAGAAAGGCAGATGGGCAAAGGCAAAATTTTCAACTAAGAGCATCGGCACCTATAAAGTGACATACAGATGCCGAGACAAATACTGCGGAAGAAAGGCGGCATATAAATCTTTAAAGATCAGCGTTGTGGATTACAGCAAGCCTAGCATCAGAGCCCCTGACAAAAGAATAGTGGCAACAGGTGATGAGGATGCTTTCTATGGAGTTACCGCAAGACAGAAGAGCTGCAATTTAACGAAAGCGGTGATAACCTATGTAAAGGCACCGGAACAGAGCAGTTACACGAAGGTGGGAGGCTTTAGCGCAGCCAAGAAATATAAATTCACCAAAGCGGGCGAGTACGTTATTAAGTATGTGGTCAGGAGCAAATACAAAAAATCCAGACTTGCAGTTAAAACAGTAAGTGTTTATGTATATGATGATGCGATCATAAATATAAAAACCGACAGTATAAGAGTCAAGATCGGCGACAAGATCGATAATGTAAAAAAGAAGGTCAAAGAGGCGACTGAGATACTGGATGCAGGTAAAAAAGTACCCGTAGAAGATAATATGATCAATATCATTGATAATGACCATGCTTTGGAAAACGGCGGGAAGCTGACTATAGAGATAAAGTACGAAGGCTTGAACGGAAGGCTTATTAAAGAAACGCGTGAGATTGAATCAGAAACTCCGTAAAAAATATGACGGGATACCGGCGGTAAAGACTAAAGACATACAGATGGCTCCGAATATGTGAAAGGATCGCTGAATGGATTCCGATATGATAATTCAGATAGCGGCGATAGTAGTGCTGGTGATTTTATCGGCCTACTTCTCTGCTACAGAAACAGCGTTTACATCTCTAAACAGGATAAGGATTAAAAATCTGGCCGGCGAAGGCAGTAAAAAAGCCGAGCTGGTACTTAAGCTGGAAAATAAATACGATAAACTTCTGACTACCATCCTTATAGGTAACAACCTTGTAAATATTGCAATGACTGCTATAGCCACGGTTATTTTCATAAATATCTATGGAAGATACGGGGCTACTTTGGCTACAGTTGTGATCACGATAGTGGTTCTTATATTTGGCGAGATATCTCCTAAAAGTCTGGCCAAAGAATCTTCTGAAAGCTTTGCAATGAGATCAGCACCGGTTATAAGAGTGTTTATGATAATTCTCACGCCTGTAAATTTTGTGTTCACTAAATGGAAGCTGTTCCTATCTAAAATGTTCAAACAGGGAGACAGTCAGAGCATAACTGAGGATGAGCTAATAACGATAGTGGAGGAAGCGGAAACCGAGGGCAGTATAGACAATGAACAGAGCGAACTCATACAAAACGCCATTGAATTCAATGATTTGACGGCTGCGGAAGTAATGACACCGAGGGTGGATATAACCGCTGTTGATCTAGATGATATAGAAGACGCGGAAATAGGGGAGATATTCAGGGAAACAGGCTTTTCGCGATTGCCCGCATATGAACACGATCTTGACAATATTCTCGGTATAATAAACCAGAAAGATTACCATAACTATGTAGTCGGAACAGAAAAGACAGTTTCTGATTTTATAAAGCCTGTCGTATTCGTTGTCGAAACTATGAAAATATCAGAACTTTTAAAGAAGATGCAGCATATGAAGACGCATTTGGCGGTAATAGTTGATGAATACGGCGGCACGGAAGGGATTGTGACTATAGAGGACATAGTAGAGGAGCTTGTTGGTGAAATATACGATGAACACGATGCTGTTATGTCACAGGAGATCATACCGCTGCAGAACGGCAGCTACCGAGTGATGGGCAGTGCCAATATAAGCAAGGTGCTCGATTATTTCGGAATAACAGAGGAACAGAACGTTGTGACTGTAAACGGCTGGGCGGCTGTGTGCCTCGACAAGATACCGGAGAAAGGTGATGTCTTTGAAGCTGTATTCGGAGAGAAGACATTTAAAGGAAGAGTGACAAAAGCGGGGGGAAAAAAGGCCAAGGAGATCAATCTGGTGGTTCAGGATGTTCTCGATGAAGATGAGAAAAATAAAGAAGATGTTAAATAATTACGGAGGAAAGTAATGGGAGTAATGGAAAAGATCTTTGGAGATCTTAATGCCAAGGAAGTGAAAAAAGTAGATAAGATTGCAGATAAGGTGGAAGCATATGACGAGGAGATGCAGACACTTTCCGATGATGAATTAAGAGCAAAGACGAAGGAGTTCAGGAACCGTCTGGCCGAAGGAGAAACGCTTGACGATCTGCTTCCTGAAGCCTATGCGGTGTGTCGAGAGGCTGCGTGGCGAAGTGTGGGCATGAAACCGTTCCATGTGCAGATAATAGGCGGCATCGTGCTGCATCAGGGCAGGATAGCTGAGATGAAGACTGGTGAAGGTAAAACTCTTGCAGCCACTCTGCCCGTGTACTTAAATGCGCTTGAGGGCAAAGGTGTGCATGTAGTGACGGTCAACGATTATCTGGCTAAGCGAGACTGCGAATGGATGGGAAAGATATATGCATTCCTGGGAATGACGGTAGGATGTGTCATTCACGATGTCGAAGGTGATGAAAGGAAGGCCGCATATAATGCTGACATAACTTACGGAACAAACAATGAATTCGGGTTCGACTATCTGCGTGATAATATGGTCATATATGAAGAAGATATGTCACAGCGGGAACTTAATTACGCGATTGTCGATGAAGTAGACTCAATACTGATAGATGAAGCGAGGACGCCGCTTATTATTTCGGGACAGGGGGATGAATCGACAGATCTTTATAAAAAGGCTGATCGTTTCGTAAAACCGCTTAAAAATGTAGAAGACTATACATTTGAGGAAAAAGACAAACAGGTGTCACTGACTGAAGAAGGAATTGAAAAGTGTGAAAAGTTTTTCGGTATAGATAATTTCTCAGATCCCGAACATATGGAAATCAATCATCACGTGTTGCAGGCCTTGAAAGCAAAGACGATAATGAAGCGAGATGTCGACTACATTATAAAGGATGGCGAGATCATCATAGTCGATGAATTTACAGGTCGTCTGATGTTTGGAAGAAGATACAGCGACGGGCTGCATCAGGCGATAGAAGCGAAGGAAGGGCTAAAGGTTCAGTCGGAATCAAAGACGCTTGCCACTATCACACTGCAAAACTATTTCCGCATGTATCAGAAGCTTGCCGGGATGACAGGTACAGCCAAGACCGAGGAAAACGAGTTCAGGGACATATACAACATGGACGTGGTCGTAATACCGACCAATATGCCGGTTGTAAGAGAGGATTTCAACGACATTGTATTCAAGACCGCAGAAGGCAAATACAATGCGATTGTTGACATTGTTGAAGAAAGGCATAAGACGGGACAACCCGTGCTTGTGGGCACGATATCAATCGAGATATCTGAACTGATAGCGGATCGTTTAAAGAAACGCGGTATAAAGACTTTCAATATCCTTAACGCAAAGCAGCATGACAAAGAAGCGGCTATTATTGCACAGGCGGGTCGTTTGAATACTGTGACCATCGCCACTAATATGGCCGGCCGCGGTACGGATATAATTTTGGGCGGCAACCCTGACTTTGAAGCTAGAAAAGCAATGGAAAAAGACGGCTATACTGACGAAGAAATACAATTCGCGACGAGTTTTGTGCAGTCTGATGATGAAAAGCTGAATGCGGCGAGATCCGAATATCGCAGATTGAATGAAAAATTCAAAGAGGAACGCAAAGAAGAGCAGGAGAAAGTAATCGAGCTCGGAGGCCTTTGTATAGTGGGTACTGAAAGACATGAGTCAAGACGTATCGATAACTAGCTGAGAGGGCGTGCCGGAAGACAGGGTGACCTCGGATCCTCACAGTTCTGCATATCGTTGGAAGACGAATTGATGAGACTTTTTGGAGGCGACAGGATGAAAGCTCTGGTCGAAAGGCTCGGAGTTGAAGACGATGAGCCGATAGAAGCAGGCATGATTTCAAAATCGATCGAAAGTGCTCAAAAGAAAGTTGAAGGAAGAAACTTCTCTATACGTAAATATGTACTGCAGTACGATAATGTCATGAATAAACAGCGGGAGATCATTTACGAGCAGAGAGCCAAAGTGTTGCATGGGGAAGATCTCAAGGAATATATTCACAATATGACACAGGAGATAATTGAAGAGATCGCGTTGCCTATAACACTGGAGTCGAAAGAGCCTGAAGAATGGAATTTTGAACGGCTTAATAAACACCTTAAGGAGATCTGTCCCAGAACCGAAGGCGCTGAATACAGTAGGGAAGATTTTATGGATCTTTCGTATGAAAGGTTGGTCGAAGACATCATGGAGGATTTCGACAGACTCTATGATGATAAAGAGAAAGAGATCGGCGAAGCCAGGATGCGTGAGATCGAGCGCATGATACTTATAAGAGTTGTTGACAATAAGTGGATGGATCATATTGATGCCATGGATCAGCTTAAAAACGGTATTGGCCTGAGGGCGCTTGGTCAGCAGGATCCTGCTGCCGCATATGCGAACGAGGGGTTTGACATGTTTCAGGCGATGGTGCAGTCTATAAAGGAAGACACTGTCAAGTTCTGCTATAATGTCACGATCGAAACCTCTACACAGAGAAAGAACGTAATGGGAAAAGGTACGGGTCGCAAAGATGATTATGATGATGAGACGGCTGTTTCTATTCAGGGTGAAGAAGATGCCTCCGGGAACAGCCGGCAGATCCCGACAGAGGATTACAAGCCGGAGCCTGTAAAGCGCGATACGCCTAAAATAGGAAGAAACGATCCATGCCCATGCGGTTCGGGCAGGAAGTATAAGCATTGCTGCGGAAGATAGATGTCAGTATCCGGCGGTAACGCAGAATGACAGGCGTATTGCGATGCAGATATATCAGTGAACAGTAAAAAATAAAAAAAGGAGATACGATGTTGGAACTTGAAGCTATCAAAGGAAAACTCCCAGCCTTCAGAGAAGGTCTTAAAGAGGCAGGTGAGTCCCTTTGACCCAGCAGGGCTCAAAGAAAGACTTGCGATACTTGACGGAGAAATAGAGAATGAAAACTTTTGGGAAGATCAGGAAAACGCTAGGAGAATACTTAAAGAGAAAAAGAGTATAGAAAACAAAATAAACACATATGACGGACTTCTAAAAGATCTCAATGATATCGAGGAATTTGTCGTGCTTGCCGATGAAGAAGATGACGAGGATGTGGCACATGAGATATTGTCCAGTGTCAACTGCTTTGAGAAAGCTCTGACAGCCCTGAAACTGAAAATACTTCTCACGGGACAGTATGATGCGAATAACGCAATAATTTCCGTACACGGAGGATCCGGAGGGACAGATGCGAAGGACTGGGCTGAGATGCTCTGCCGCATGTATACCAGATGGGCTGAAAAAAAGGGGTATAAAGTAAAGATACTTGACTATCAGGATGATAAAGAAGGCGGCATAAACAGTGCTACAATGCTGATCGCGGGGGAAAATGCCTATGGCTATCTTAAAAATGAAAAGGGAGTGCACAGGCTGGTTAGAATATCGCCGTTTGATTCTTCGGGAAGAAGACATACATCGTTTGCCTCTCTTGACGTTATCCCCGAGATAGATGACGATATACAGGTCGATATAGAGCCGGATGATATCAGGATAGATACATTCAGAGCGAGCGGAGCAGGCGGACAACACGTAAATAAAACAGATTCCGGGATAAGGATAATGCATCTTCCTACTAATATAGTTGTTTCATGCCAGAATGAACGATCTCAGCATCAGAACCGGGAAACCGCGATGAAACTTCTGAAATCAAAACTTGTTGAATTAAAAGAACAGGAGCATAAGAAGAATTTAAAGGAACTGAGAGGAGACTACAGCCAGATAACGTGGGGAAGTCAGATAAGATCATATGTGTTCCAGCCTTACACGATGGTGAAAGACCACAGGACAGGGGCAGAGGTCGGTAATGTCAATGCAGTGATGGATGGAGATATAGACTACCTCATAAATGAAAAACTGAAGTGTAAAGACGAGTAGGGGCTACAAATCAGCCCCTACTCGATTGATATATGATGAAATGGATGGAGATCCATTGCTTAACTAATTATCTCGGATCGTTTTTGTGAGAAAGTCGTTTTCAATATCGTTAGACAACGTTGGCGTTACTGCTCTTTTGTGTGAATTGTATTGTACGGCTTTACCGGTTTTTACTTGCAGACCTTCTTCTTTCATCAATCTGCGTATAACCTTTTCGGAAACGTTGATACCTGTTTTTTTCAGTTCGTTGTAGATCCTTCTGTATCCATAAAGTCCCTCGTTCTCAGTGAATATACGGGTTATCTTTTCTCGTAATTCTTTGTACTTATCACTCCTGGAGTTTGCATCAATCTGATAGTAGTAGCTGCTCCTGGCCAGATTCAGCTTACCTAACAGTACCGGCAGCGGATACCTGTTTTTCATGGTGTTGATAACAGCTGTCTTTTCCTTGTTATTCAGATTATTGCAGTCGATGTCCGGACCTTTTTTCAGTACGTTTATGGTCTCTTTCAGAATGTCTACCTCCAACTGAAGATCATACATTTGCTCGCGCAGCTTTACTACTTCATCGGATGATACCTTTTCATAAACATCCGGCAAACTGTAAACTTTTATATTTCCGGTATTTATCATAATAGATACGCCCCTCCCTGCAGATCTTCCTTTAGCCATTAATATATTGGCGGACCTTAAACACATTACGTCTATCAATGTCTTTACGTAATACTGTTTATTGATTCTTCTTCATATAATATATTATATATGAGGACTTCTTCTCTTACCTTGCTCTAATTTAACACATGGTATATAATGAGTAAAACTAATTTATTTAATATATAAGATGAGGAATTGTAATGGATGCGAATATACAGAAGTACTATGCTTTTTTAAAAGTGGTGGAATATGGCAGTTTTACTGAAGCTGCACGTGTTTTGCAGTATACGCAGTCAGGGATAAGCCACATGATTTCGGATCTTGAAAGAGACTGGGGAATAGTGCTTATGGAACGTGGCAGAACCGGTGTAAAGCTGACTTCAGATGGAATGACGCTGTTCCCATATGCACAGGGCATATGTGATGCGCACAGCCGTATGGAAGAGGAAATCAATGAGATAAACGGTCTTCAGACCGGACTTATTCGCATAGGCGCACTGGGGAGTGTGGCTATCTATGTTATGCCGATGGTTCTCAAGAAATTTCAGGAGGCATATCCTAATATAAAGTATGAGATACTCGTCGGAGATTTCAGTGAAATAGAAGAGTGGATAAGCAAGGGTCGTATTGATATTGCCTTTACCAAGTATCCCGCGAGGTCCGGATTTTATACAAAAGATATAGGAAAGGATGAATTGAAAGCGGTCATTCCCCCCGATCATCCGCTTAAGGATGTTGACACATTCCCTCTTGAAGAGCTTGAAAAATATCCGTTTTTCATGCTGGAAGGAGGCGGTGAGAATGAAGCAATCGCATTTATTGCCGAAAACGATCTTTCCCCGGATGTGCGATTTACGACAGTGGACGGATTTCTTATACTCTCAATGGTGGAAGACGGTCTTGGAATGGCTCTTCTTCCGGAACTGCTGGTACACCGTGAGAGATTTCATGTTATTGCAAAGTCACTTGAAAAACCTAAATACAGAAGACTGTGTGTTTCAATGAAGAACGAACAATCGGTATCATCTGCGACCAGGAAGCTGCTCGACTATATTGACAGTGATATGGTACATATATGATGCGGTTGTGCACCAGAAGTTTTCAAATGTAGTGCGCCTGACAAAAGGATGTTGTGAAGCTTTCCCGGCATATATGATAGCATAGCCACACTGAAAAAAGGTGTGTAAACGTTGGAACGACAGCTTTTAAAAGGATCGTGAAAATGTCGGCTCATGTTGCAAAAACGCTTGTTTTATGCTATCATGTTTTGAATATACACTTAATTGAGACCACTACATCGCGGAGGTAAAAATTGAAAATAATACTTGATGGAATGGGCGGAGATAATGCCCCCGAAGAAATAGTCAAAGGTGCAGTTGAGGCTTCTGAGGAGATAAGACATGACATATGTATCGTTGGAAAAGAAGAACGTATAAAAGAGGATCTTTCAAAGTATAAATATAATCCTGAACAAGTTACTGTAGTCAATGCAAATGAAGTTATCACAAATGAGGACAGTCCTGTAAGAACGGTAAGAAAAAAGCCGGACTCTTCGCTGGTTGTAGGTCTTTCAATGCTTAAAGGCGGAAGAGGGGATTTGTTTGTTTCAGCGGGAAACACAGGCGCTATTGTAGTGGCATCGAGGATGATACTGGGAAAGCTTGAAGGAATAGACAGACCATGCATAGCAAGCATATATCCCATTCTCGGAGGGATACCTTCACTTTTAATAGATGCGGGCGCAAATCCGGACTGCAGACCGCAAAATCTTCTCCAGCAGGCTATGATGGGCAGTGTATATATGGAAAAGGTGATCGGAAGGGAAAATCCGAGAGTAGGACTTGTAAACCTCGGGGCGGAAGAAGGCAAGGGGACGCTGATGACAAAGGAAGTGTATCCACTGCTTGAAGGGAGCAATATCAATTTCATAGGGAATATAGAGGCCCGCGATGTGCCAAAGGGCGCGTGCGATGTAATAGTCAGCGACGGATTTACCGGTAATGTGATATTGAAACTCACGGAAGGTCTTGCCTGGAATATACTTAAACTTTTGAAGAAAAAATTCACAGACGGAGGAAAGGCAAGGATGGGTGCATTGCTTCTAAAGGATAAAATGATGGAACTGAAAGAAGAATTTGACTATTCTGAGTACGGCGGAGCACCGATACTGGGAGTTAAGGGACCCGTGGTGAAAATGCACGGCTCATCATCTGCAAATGCAGTAAAAAACACGATCATAAAGGCAGTCCCTTTTGCAGAGCAGGATGTGATCTCTCTCATAGAGCACGAAATGTACGATCTGGAGGAAATCTTGGATAGTGAAAAATACTGATTTTGAGAATAAGATAGGATACAGATTTAAGGATAAAAAGCTTCTCACCACGGCATTGACACACAGCTCATATACCAAGGATGCCGGTATTGCGAGAAAAAACAATAATGAAAGACTGGAGTTCCTCGGTGATGCATTTTTTGATGCAATCGTAGGGGAAATGCTGTACAGGAGATTTCCGGGACTCGAAGAAGGGAGACTCACAAAGGACAGGTCTTTCATAGTCTGTGAAAGAGCACTGGCTGATGCAGGCAGAAAGCTTGGGATCGGACAATATTTGAAGTTGAGCCGCAGTGAAGAACGAATGGGTGGAAGAGACAAGACTTCCATCATTGCGGATGCTATGGAAGCTGTGATAGGAGCGATCTTCTTAGATGGCGGGTACGGTGCGGCACGTGAAACGGTACTCAACGTCTTTTCCGAAATTATAGAGGATGTAGCGTCAGGTAAAGTGCACAATGACTATAAAAGTGCGCTGCAGGAATTGTTGCAGAAAAAAGGTATGTCAAATATATGTTATTTTACGGACAGATATGAAGGCCCGGATCACGACAAGACTTTCTATGTAACAGTGAAAATAGATGGTCGGTTTGTGGGAAAGGGATCAGGTAAAAGCAAACGAGCTGCGGAACAGTGCGCGGCACATGAAGCTTTACGCAATAAGGAGATAACGGATGTATTTTAAACGGATCGAAATGCGTGGCTTCAAGTCATTTGCAGAGCCGGTTACAATAGAATTCGATGAGGGGATAACATGCATTGTAGGACCGAACGGTAGCGGGAAAAGCAATATAAGCGATGCCGTGAGATGGGTTTTGGGCGAACAGAGCCCGAAAATGCTGCGTGGCGGCAAGATGGAAGAGGTCATTTTTTCAGGAACGGAAAGCAGAAAGTCAAGAGGTATGGCAGAGGTCACCTTGGTAATTGATAATTCCGGGGGGATGCTGCCTATAGATTATAATGAGGTTGCCATAACCAGACGCATGTACCGTTCGGGGGAGAGTGAATATGCTATAAACAACAATCAGTGCAGGCTCCGAGATATACGAGAACTTATAATGGATACGGGCATAGGAGTAGACGGATATTCACTGATAGGTCAAGGAAAGATAGCTGACATCGTAAGTAATAAAACTGAAAGCAGGAGAGAAATATTTGAAGAAGTTGCCGGAATTGTCATGTACAGGACAAGAAAAGAAGAGACTGAAAGAAAACTCAGATCTACGACAGATAATCTTGACAGAATCAATGATATAGTGTGGGAGATAGAAGGCCGTATTGGCAGGCTCAAAAAGGACAGTGAAAAAGCTGTAGAGTATCTTAAGCTTAAAGAAAGGTACAAGGAGCTCGAAATAAACATAATATTAAAAAATATCGAAAGTGCCGATCTTAAAAATGAATATCTCCGGGATGATATAATTCAACTTGAGGAGAATATCGCTGAAAAAAAAGAGCTTGCTAAAAATACGGATGAGGAACTTGCCGAAAACAGGGACAGAAGTGAAGAGCTGACAAAGCTGAATAATGAAGCACGCGACCGCCTCATGGCAAGCACAGAGGAAATCAGCCGTCTTACAGGGGAAAAACAGCTTACGGAGGAACGCCTTGATGCAATAGAAAAAGACAGCCAGAGGCTTGCAGAAGAACTTGCTTCAATTAAGGAAAAATCGGATCGTGAGGAACGTAATGCGGGTGAGATAAGAGAAAAGAAACGTGAAATAGACAGAGTTGCTTTGAAACTCGAGCAGGAGCTTAATGATATGATGCGTGATCACAAAAGGATTGCATCTGAGATGACATCGATAAGCGAAGTGATAGCTGACAAGAGAAACGAGCTTTTCAAAGTACATGGTGCAGTATCTTCAAAGAAAGAAGAGGCGGCCGGACTTGAGAGCCTTAAAGAGACGCTTAGATCGAGGCGGCATGATATCAAATCCGAAAAAGATCAGAAGGAAGGGAACAATAAGGATACACTTGACAATTTAAACAGGGCGAGAACTGAATATGAAGATATGACAAAACAATTCGAGGCTTTAAAGGAGGAAATCAAAGAACTTTCAGCTTTTCATGAAAAGGATATCAAGAATGCTAAGGTGATATCGAATAATATCGAAAAAAGCAAGGTCGAAGTGGGAATAATGACGGCTAGAAAGAAGACCATAGAAGAAATGGAAGCAAATTATGAAGGATACAGCCGTGCTGTAAAATTCGTGATGAAGGAAGATATAGACGGGATAGAAGGAACCGTGGCGGAATTGATTACAGTGCGAAGGGGGTATGAAACCGCGGTTGAGACAGCTCTTGGCGGACATCTTCAAAATATCATCTGCAGAGATGATGAAAGCGCGAAGAGAGCCATTGCAAGGCTGAAAGAAAGCAAAGAAGGCAGACTTACATTTTTGCCGATAAGTTCTATAAGGGCGCATCCGATAAAAGACAAAACCCTCGAATCAGCAAAGGGTTTTAATGGCTATGCATCGGAATATGCAGATCATGATGAGAAATATGCAAATGTAATGGACTTTCTGCTTGGCAGATTCGCTGTCACAGATAATATGGACAGTGCGGTTAAGTTTGCGAAAAAAAGTCCTTTCGGCCTTAAGTATGTGACGATCGAAGGTGAACTTATAAATGCGGGCGGAGCAATAACCGGAGGAAGATATAAAAACAGTACTGCAAACTTGCTCAAAAGGAGAGCTGAGATAACAGCCCTTGAAAAAAAACTCGAATCTGCTGAAAAAGAAATAAAGAAAGCTGAAGAACAGGTAAGCGAGATAAATGCGGAAATCTTATCAATAAAGAAAAAGATGACTGGGCATGAGGAACGTTTGCATCGGTTTGAGATGGATATAGTCATAAGGGAAAATTCGATAAAGGCTATGGAAAACTCGGTTCTGGAATTTAAAACGAGCAGCGAAACTTGGCAGCGTGAGCTTTCAGATATAGAAAAAGAACTGAGAGTTTCAGACGGAATGATTGGAAAATTAAAAGAGGATATAGAAAACGGAGAAAACTCGCTGAAAGCAATTGAGCAGGAACTGGAAGAAAGGCAGAATACTTATTCAGAAAAGAAAGCATATCTGGATGAGGCAAATGAAATGATAACCGGGGCAAGAGTGGATAAGATCGCTGCGCAGACTGAAAAACAAAATGCGGACAGATTAGCTGAACGTGTTGAAAGCGCACTTTTTGAACTTGTGGAAGAAAGGAAGACAAAAGAGGCTGCTCTCGCTGCCATTGAGGTTGAAAAAGAAAGCCTGATTGCGGACGGTACCGGCGTTGAAGATAAGGTAAGGGAAAAGCAAGCGGCTAAAGCAGACATAGAAAAGTATATCAGAGTACTGTCAGATGAGCGGGCACGGGTAACGCAGGCGGTCGATAAGATGACGAGGCTTGCTGACAGCGTAAACACAGAACTCGCATCTTTACAGGACAGCAAATATGAAGTTGAGATAAAAAAAGCAAGACAGGAAACGTATATAGATAATTTAAAGAACAAGCTTTGGGAAAACTTTGAAGTGTCATTTGCGCAGGCACAGTCTATAAAAAACCAGGACTTTGTTATGACACCGGCCGTCAAAGAGAGCAGGAGCATCGTGGAAAGAATGAGAGAGCTCGGTGATGTGAACGTGGGAGCAATAAAAGAATATGAATCTATAAGTGAGCGATATCGGTTTTTGACTGAACAGCGTGACGATATTATTAAGTCTATGGATTCGCTCAATAATATCATTGTAGATATGGACAGAACCATAAAGGCGAAGTTCCGAGAAAGCTTCGATATGGTAGTGATCAACTTTGAAAAGGTTTTTAAAGATCTCTTCGGAGGAGGACATGCACAGCTCCTGCTTCAGGACGAATCAGACCCTCTGACCTCTACTATCGATATAGTGGCGCAACCTCCCGGTAAGGCACTCAAAAATATCAACCTGCTTTCGGGCGGAGAAAAGGCGATGACGGCTATTGCACTGATGTTTGCAGTGCTTAAAACCAAGCCTACGCCGTTTTGTATACTCGATGAGGTTGAGGCGGCACTGGACGATGCGAATATAGATAGATTTGGAACATATCTTAAATCGTCATTTAAAGACATACAGTTTGCACTCGTAACACATAAAAAGGCTACGATGGAATATGCGGATGCATTGTACGGAGTTACGATGCCTGAACAGGGGGTATCAAAGGTCTTGTCCCTGAAGATGGAAGACATTCAGAAGAGAGAAGTTTCGCCGGATTAAAAGATTCGGACGGCAGGACAGGTCTTAAAAGTATAAATCCACTATTAGCGAAAAAACGGAAATCAGGCTGGTAACGGCTTATACAGGAGAAAAAATGATATTTGGAAAAAAGCAGTCATTCTTTGGAAGATTGTCGGCGAAGATAGGCGATGCTGTGATGGGGCGTCCTGCTATCGATGAAGAAATGTATGATGAGCTCGAAGAAGCATTGATAACATCGGACATGGGCATGGATACGACAATGAATATCATCGAGCGCCTAAAAAAAGAAGTAAAAAGCAAATGGCCGGAACCTGAAGAAGTCCCCGGCATGCTGCGCGATATCATATCCGATATGATGGATAAGGGTGAAAAGAATAAGCTAAGCGATGAAAAGCCCCTTGTAATACTGATGATCGGTATCAATGGCGGCGGTAAGACAACAAGCATAGGCAAGATCGCGTATAAGTGCATAAAAAGCGGAAAATCGGTGCTGCTTGCCGCAGCTGACACTTTCAGAGCGGCTGCCGCAGATCAGCTGGCCATATGGGCTGAAAGAGTCGGCGTTGATATCATAAGGCATCAGGAAGGCTCAGATCCTTCAGCAGTAATATTTGATGCAATCGCGGCATCTAAAGCACGCGGTACGGATGTGCTCATATGCGATACTGCGGGGAGGCTCCAGACAAAGAAAAATCTGATGGATGAACTTGCGAAAATGAACAGGATAATTGACAGGGACTATCCTGAAGCCGTACGCGAAACACTTTTGGTTATTGACGCCACGACAGGGAAAAATGCTATATCTCAGGTTAAGGAATTTAACGAAAGTACACAGATATCCGGTATTGTTCTGACCAAACTCGATGGAACGGCACGTGGCGGAATAGTTGTCACAATAGCATATGAATTCGATATGCCTGTTAAATACATAGGAGTAGGCGAAGGGATGGAAGACCTTCAGGAGTTTGATCCCCATGAGTTTGCGGGAGGGATCATAGATGAGTAAGCCGGTTGTTGCTATCGTAGGGAGACCAAATGTCGGAAAATCGACTTTCTTCAACCGCATAGCAGGAAAGCGCATTGCTATCGTTGATGATGTTCCTGGAGTTACCAGAGACAGGATATATACTGAAGCCGACTGGAACGGCGTGAAGTTTGCAATTATAGATACAGGCGGTATAGAGCCGGACAGCAGTGATATAATACTTTCACAGATGAGAGAACAGGCAAAGCTGGCCATGGATATGGCAGATGTCATCGTTTTTATGACAGACGGGAAGGAAGGGCTTACGGCGGCAGACCGTGAGGTTGCAATGATGCTGAGACGCACCGGAAAGCCTGTTATACTGACAGTAAATAAAGTTGACAAAGGGACGGGAGACGATCTGTATGATTTTTATGAGCTTGGGCTTGGTGAGCCTTTTGCCGTTTCATCGGCCAACATGCTCGGTCTGGGCGATCTGCTCGATGAGATAACAGTGAATTTTCCGGAAAGGCAGGTTCAGGAAAAGGCGGAGGCTGTAAAAATTGCAGTAATAGGAAAACCGAATGTCGGCAAATCATCTCTTATAAACAGAATATTGGGTGAAAACAGAGTTATCGTGTCGCCGGTTGCAGGAACTACGCGGGATTCGACAGACACTCCGTTTGAACAGAACGGCGAAAAGTACATACTGATAGATACGGCAGGAATAAGAAAAAAAAGCAAGGTTTCGGATAACGTAGAAAGATTCAGTGTTATAAGGGCGGTTGCAGCTATCGAAAGATGTGATGTCTGCGTGTTGATGATAGACGCTTCGGAAGGACTTACGGATCAGGATAAAAAGATAGCCGGGGTTGCGCATGAGGCAGGAAAGGGTATAATAGTTGCAATAAATAAATGGGATCTTATTAAAAAGGACAGCGGTACTATGAAGGCTTTTAAGAAAAGACTTGCTGATGAACTGCAGTTTATGGCATATGCTCCTTCGATATTCATCTCTGTACTTAAAAGCCAGAGAGTTGACCGGGTCATTTCGATGGCAAAAACGGTTTCAGAAAATAGGGCGATGCGGATACCTACAGGGCAGTTGAACAATCTAATAGCGGATGCGATGATGATGAATCAGCCGCCGGCGGACAAGGGGAGAAGACTTAAGATATATTATGCGGCACAAATAGGTGTGAA
The DNA here is from genome assembly GCA_036839975.1 of Bacillota bacterium. Taxonomy (GTDB): domain Bacteria; phylum Bacillota; class Clostridia; order Peptostreptococcales; family Anaerovoracaceae; genus RGIG7111. The sequence continues at coordinate 148,611 of DAISVU010000001.1, forward strand.
ACCGCCATTGTTTGTGTTTCAGTTGAATTCCCGAGATCTGATGCATTTTTCATATTCGCGATATCTGGAAAACAGGATAAGAGAGGCCTATGGATTTGCAGGTACTTCGATAAAATTTGTGTTCAGGGAAAAAGGTGACAATAACGATGCATTTTCATGTTATAGGAGATCTTGAAGGGCCTGCGGAGATAGCGGTTATAGCGCTTCTGACAGCGATTACGTATTTTTTGGGCAATATTAACCCCGCCGCTATTCAGGCGCGCGCGCACGGCCTCAATATAAAAGAAGAGGGCAGCGGCAACGCAGGTACAACAAATATTACGAGAGTTCTGGGCATAAAAGCGGGTATCATTACACTTGTTATTGATATATTAAAGGGAGCTGCTGCTGTATTTTTCGGAAGATATACGGCTGGTGAAGATTTTGCAATGCTGTGCGCATTTGCAGTGTTTGTGGGACATGTATGGCCGGTTGTTTATAAATTCAAAGGGGGAAAAGGTGTAGCAACTGCATTCGGAGCCCTTACGGCACTTGAGCCGGGAATGGGGCTCACAGCGCTTCTTCTGGTAGTTTTAGGCGTAATTTCGACACAGCGTATGTCGGGCGGTTCGATAGTGGGTGCCGTGACGTTTCCGTTTGTTGTCTGGTTTTTTAAACCCGAATTTCTACCTATAGGAATAATATTGGCAATTATAGTTTTTTTTAAGCACTGGAGTAATATAGTACGGATGGCTAAAGGTGAGGAACCTAAGCTGAGTTTCAGAAAATCAAAGGAGAAGAAATGAAAAAAATAGGCATGATAGGTGCAGGCAGCTGGGGGACGGCACTTGCGACAACACTTAGTGACAAAGGGCACAATGTAAAGATATGGGATAAGGATGAGGTGCATCTCAATGCACTTATACATGACAGGGAAAACAAAAAGTATCTTCCGGGTGTAAATTTCGGAGATAATCTGAATGTGGAAACCTCTATTGAGGAGACTGTAGACGGTGTTGAAATGATACTCTTTTCAGTACCTGCCCAGTATTTCAGGGACGCGTTCAAATCTGTTCTGCCGCATATAAAACCTGAAACAATCATAGTAAACGTTGCAAAAGGCATAGAACAAAAGAGTTTGATGAGGCTTTCCGAGATCACGTTTGAAAAACTTCCTAATGTAGGATATGCGGTGCTGTCAGGGCCGTCACATGCCGAAGAGGTCGGTCTGAAGCTTCCTACAACTGTATCCGTAGCTGCAAATGACTTAAAGCTTGCAGAGGAAGTGCAGGATATATTCATTACTGAAAGATTCAGAGTGTATACAAGTTCGGATATGGTGGGTCTTGAACTTGGAGGCGCTCTCAAAAATATAATAGCGCTGGGCGCCGGCATATCGGACGGTATGGGATTCGGCGACAATGCAAAGGCAGCTCTCATTATGAGAGGAATAGCTGAGATCACAAGACTTGGAATCGCCTTGGGTGCGCAGCCGGAAACATTTGCAGGTCTTGCAGGTGTTGGCGATCTTATTGTTACATGCACCAGCATGCATTCCAGGAACAGAAGGTGCGGCATAATGATAGGTGAAGGCATGTCTCCGAAAGAAGCTATTGAAAAAGTGGGAATGGTCGTTGAGGGGATGTTTACAGCAGAAGCCGCTTATCAGCTGGCGCAGCGTGTAAAGGTCGAGATGCCGATAACTGAGCAGATATATAAGGCTATACAGGGTGAAGTTGATCCGCGAGATGCTGTAAACAATCTTATGACAAGAGAAAGAAAGCATGAGCAGGCGTAAATATTTTATAAAAACATTCGGATGTCAGATGAATGAACACGACTCTGAGATTATAGCGGGAATGCTGTCGGACATGAACATGGAAGAGACGGAAGGCGCAGAGGAGGCGGGTATAGTTATCTTCAATACATGCAGTGTCAGGGAAAATGCGGATAAGCGCTTCTTCGGGATGCTTGGCAGTATTAAGAAAAAAAAGATGGAGGATCCGGGATTTTTAGTATGCGTATGCGGATGCATGATGCAGCAGCAGATTGTGATCGACAGAATAAAGGAAAAATATCCATGGATAGATATTATATTTGGCACGCATAATATACACGAATTTCCAAGGCTCATAAGAAATGTGCTTGATTCAAAGGAGCCGCAGATAGATATATGGGATGATAGCTGTGAGATCGTCGAAGATCTTCCCTCAAAAAGACTTTTTAAGCATAAGGCGCTTGTAAGCATAATGTACGGATGCAACAATTTCTGTACTTATTGCATAGTGCCATATACAAGGGGCAGGGAAAAGAGCAGGAAGCCTGAGTATATAATAAACGAGATTGAAAAGCTTTCAAAAGACGGCGTAAGAGAAGTAATGCTGCTTGGTCAGAATGTAAACTCGTACAGAGGGGATGAAAGGACCGGTTTTGCAGAACTCATATATAGAATAAATGAGATAAAAGGAATAGACCGGATAAGATTTATGACATCTCATCCGAAGGATCTTTCAGATATACTGATAAAAGCGTACGGTGAATGTGATAGATTATGCAAAAATATACATCTTCCGGTGCAATCGGGAAGCAGCAGGATACTTGCCCGGATGAACAGGCATTATGACAGAGACGATTATATTCTTCTGATAGAGAAGTTGCGCGATGCAGTTCCTGATATAACCATATCGACTGATATAATCGCAGGGTTTCCTGGAGAAACTGAGGATGATTTTGAAGATACGCTCAGCATTATTGAAAAAGTCAGATTCGACTCAGCATTTACATTCCTGTATTCATTAAGACCGTGCACGCCGGCTGCCGGATACGAAGATCAGATACCGGATGATGTAAAACACAGGAGATTCAATGAAATGGTAGAGCTGATAAACAAGATATCAGCTGAAAAAAATAAACAGATGGAAGGCAGGACTGAACTGGTGCTGGTTGACGAAAGGAGTAAGAAAGATCCGTTGTCGTACGCTGGCAGGACAGACGGCTTCAAACTGGTGAATTTCCCGGCAGGGGACAGTGATATGACAGGAATGATTGTACCCGTTATGATAACTGCAGGAAAGACTTTCAGTCTGGAAGGCAGTCCGCTTTGCACGGGCTGGTAAAAAAATTATGAGTGATAACCAGGGCGGTTCCATAGGGAACAGAAAAAAACAGATAATAAGCATTGCGGTATTGCTTGCGCTGGTAGCGCTGACGGTATTTGCTATTAAACAGAGCGGGCAGGATCTCAATTTTAAAATGATTGCATCGACATTCAAGCATATGAACTATGGGTTTTTAATGCTTGCGCTGCTTTTCATGCTGTTGTTTATTCATATAGAGGGCAGGGCTCTGGCTGTTATAGCAAAGGCACTGGGATACCGACTCAGGCGGAAACAGACTTTTGTTTATGCAAGCGCTGATATATACTTTTCAGCAATAACGCCGTCAGCCACAGGCGGCCAGCCTGCATCGACTTATTACATGATAAAGGACGGCATGAAGGGTTCCGAAGTGACACTCACACTGGTGCTTAACATACTTATGTATACATTATCGCTTATAATAATGGGGACCTGGGCACTTATATGGAAATTTGAATTTCTGCTGGATTGCAGTCTTATATTTAAGCTTTTATATGTTATAGGTTATCTTTCACAGCTTCTGCTTTTGCTTCTGTGTTTTATGTGCATGTTCGCAAGAGAGCTTATCAGGCGTATAAGTCTGGCAGTTTTCAAAGGACTGCATAAAATAAAGCTTATAAAGAATATAGAAAAGTGGATAGATTCTGCCAATACATTTATAGACAAATACAGCGCAAGCGTAAAGATCGCGCAAAGAAATCCGTTAATGATACTGAAGGCGCTTATAATGAATATTCTTCACAGAGTGGCATATTTTGGGATCGGATATTTCGTTTACAGGAGTCTGGGATTTGACAAATACGGTTTTGTAGATATCATGGCGATACAGCTTTTGCTGGCAATGGCGGTAAACAGTCTGCCGGTGCCCGGAGCTGTCGGAGTCGCGGAAGGAAATTTTCTTTCAGTTTTTAAAACAATATATGAAAAGACCGCTCTTATGGTGGGTATGGTATATACGAGACTGATAAATTACTATATATGCTTCATAATGTGCGGTATCATAACAGCGGTGTATCATTTACGCATGAAAAGCAGGCATAAAATCGGTAAAGGAAAGATAATATTTCAGGATGAGCAGATGGCGGCGCGGCTTAAAATGGAAAAGCAGGCGGCGCTTGCAGGCCACAGCATGCCGTCGGCAAATAAAGTTGACGGAAATGAAAAAATCGTGATAAGCATGGTAAAAGAGAGTAAAAATACATGCAGGATGCTGAATGAAAAGGATCAGGCGAAATGAAAGACAATTATAGGGATAATAAGGAAAAGAAGAAGTGGTACATAGGTTACTTCAATTATACGGTAGTGCTGACACACTTGGCACTTCTATCATCTGTATGCGGCATCTATTTTGCGATAAACGGCAGGCCTGAGTTTGCCGTTTACTGTCTGATGATATCAGGTATATGTGATGCGTTTGATGGAAAAGTCGCAAGGACAAAGGAACGATGCCAAAGAGAAGAACGTTACGGCATACAGATAGACTCATTAAGTGATATTGTGTGTTTCGGGGTTCTTCCTACTGTGATCGGATATGCCTGGGGCATGCACCAGCCCCTCTATCTGGCAATATTCTTTTTTTACATAGCGATGGCTCTTACAAGGCTGGCTTATTTCAATGTTACGGAGGAAGACAGGCAGGATGCTGAAACGGGTGAGAGACGCAAGGAATATGCGGGACTTCCCGTTACATCGATATCTATGATTGTTCCGGCGGTATATATACTGGGCGTATTTTTTCAGGATGTGTTTGAGCAGGTATACGCAGGTGTAATTGTATTGACAGGTTGTGCGTATGTAATAAATTTCAAGGTGAAAAAACCGAGCGGCCTTTATATGGCGTTGATTCTTGTGGCAGGCGCCATACTGCTCATCATGATGGCAAAAGGAATGCATTATGGCAGAAGGTAAATGGCAGACAGTTGATATAAGTAAAATAGAAGAAGGCGGATTTTTGAATTTCCTTTATACAAGTGCCGCAGGAAGGATATTGCTTAAGGTCGCTGTGCTTACCGTCTGGTCAAAGCTGGTCGGGTATTTCATGGACAGCGGACTGTCAAAGCCGCTTATAAAAAAATTCATCGAAAAAAACGGTATAGATATGCATGACTACGGACGTGTAGGGACATACGGCACATTCAATGAATTTTTCACAAGAAGAGTAAGAAAAAGCGCCAGACCCGTAGATCAGGATCATAAAGCGCTTATAGCGCCGTGTGACGGGAAACTGACCGCATACAAGCTGGATGAAGGTACTATCCTGCGCATAAAAGGAAGCTTCTATTCTTTGGCAGACGTTCTGAAAAATGACGGGCTGGCATCGATGTACAGAGGAGGCTGTGCCCTCATATTCAGACTTACAGTGGATGACTGCCACAGATATTGCTATATTGACTGGGGGAAGAAAGGTGATAATCATCACATAAAGGGTATCCTCCATACTGTAAGACCTATAGCTTTCAGACATGACAATGTGTATAAACGAAATGCACGTGAATACACCGTTATGGATACACTTAACTTTGGTCAGGTGACACAGATGGAAGTCGGCGCAATGATGGTCGGGCAGATAAAGAATCATCAGCGTATATGTGAAATAAAACGTGGAAGGGAAAAGGGGATGTTTCTATATGGAGGATCTACGATAATACTTTTACTTGAAGAAGGGAAAGTTGTGATAGATGATGAGATTATGACAAATACTGAAAATGGATTTGAGACGATAGTAAAGATGGGAGAAAAAATTGGTGAGGCAAGACCCTGAGACCGGGAGCAAAAGAAGACCTGACAGGATCGATATTATTGCTACAGCTGTACTGCTGATATTTACGGCCGCGCTTCATCTTTTGTATATTTTAATTACATACATGGCTTTTGACAGAACGAACATAGCTGTGGGAATAGATTACGAGATACCGTTCATAAAGGAATTTGCAATACCATATGTGATGTGGTATGCGTTTCTTGTTATTCCTTTCATATATTACTGGAATAAGTCATACAGGGATTTTATAGAAATAGGCATATATAACTTAACGGGACTTGCAATATGCTGTATCATATTTATAATTTTTCCGACAAGTATAGATTTCAGACCGCCGGCGCCTGAGGAAAGCGACATCATAAGCTCGATAGTGAGATTTATATATAAGAGTGATCCTGCATACAGTGTGCTTCCGAGCCTGCACTGCTATGAATCTGCGACAGTCGTGATAGGAATGTTTCAGAGCAGAACATACAGGGATAATAAACTTGTTCCCGTTATATCGCTTATCCTTGCATCGTTTATATGTCTGTCGACACTATTTATAAAGCAGCATTCCGTGATAGATGTGGCTGCCGGAATAGCGCTGGCATTTGTATTCATACCTGTTATAGGAAAAATTAAGAAATATATGGACAGAAGATATGGAATTGCGGAAAACGGCAAGGGAATATAGGAATGTTTGAGTTTTGGTCATCACAGTCGGTATGGAGCAATATCGGATTCGTGCTTTTTATTATAAATATCATATTGGCATTTGTGATCATATTTTTGGAGCGTAAATCCCCATCAGCCACTGCGGCATGGATAATGCTGCTGTTTGCGCTTCCGGTTTTCGGGCTGCTGTGTTATGTAGTGCTTTCACAGAATATCGCAAGACAGAAGATATTCAAGCTGTCGCCATCGGAGTATAAAGCGATAACTACAGCACTTAAGACGCAGATGAAGGATATGAATGAGGGCAACTTTGATTTCGGCGACGACGTTTCTGCTGAAGATTGGCAGGATATGATCACTATGAACGCTTCATATGCCAATGCATATTATACAAATGACAACGATGTTCAGATACTGCCTGACGGAAAGCTCATGTTCGCACAGCTTTTGAAGGACATTGGACAGGCAAAAGCTTCCGTAAATGTTATGTATTTTATAATAAAAAATGATCTTGTAGGGAGGAAGCTTATAGAAGCACTTACTGAAAAAGCCTCAGCGGGAGTTGAAGTCAGACTTCTGGTTGATGCCATGGGGAGCAAGAGCATAAACAATTATCTGCTGTCGGATTATATTAAGGCCGGGGGAAAGATTGCGTACTTTTTCCCACCTAAATTCAAATATATAAACTTAAAACTTAACTATAGAAACCATAGAAAGATTGTGGTTATAGACAATGAAACAGGATATATAGGCGGATTCAATATCGCAAAGGAATACCTCGGTATGAAGAAAAAATTCGGATATTGGAGAGATACACATATAAAGGTGAAGGGAAGCAGTGTTCAGGATATGAACGCGAGATTTGTGCTCGACTGGAGGTTTGCGGCAAAAGAAGAGATCCCGCTTGATCAGATATACTATTCAAACTTTGTTCAGCATGGAGAAGCAGGTGTACAGATAGTTTCTTCCGGACCTGATACAAAGAAAGAGGAGGTGAAACGAGCCTATATGAAGATGATCACCTCTGCAAAGGATTCGATAAGACTGCAGTCTCCGTATTTCGTGCCTGATGCGAGCATACAGGAATCGCTTAAAATGGCCGCACAGTCAGGGGTTGATGTAAAGGTGATGATACCGTGCAAACCGGATCATGTATTTGTATATTGGGCGACGTATGCATATGTCGGAGATCTCATCAGATCCGGTATCAGGGTATATATATATGATAACGGGTTCCTGCATTCAAAGACTCTGGTAGCTGACGGAGAGGTTGCAAGCGTCGGTTCGGCAAATTTTGACAGAAGAAGTTTCAACCTGAATTTTGAGGCCAACGCCTTTATATATGATCCTTATGTTGCGGATGTACTCATGGAGGAATTTGAAAAAGATATTGAAAAGAGTCATGAGCTTACGATTGAAGCTTATGAAAACAGATCTGTTCTAATCAAGATTAAAGAGGCTGTATCAAGGCTTCTTTCAGACATATTGTAAAAGGAGAATAATTTTGCAAAGAAGATCAACTATAAACATAACACTTGTGATATTCCTGGCGCTTCTTTTGTTGCATGGTATAAGGAGCGGTGAATTCAGTGATCCGAAGCACTGGTTCATAAAAACGCTGATGCTACTGCCCGGGATAATAATAGGAATTGCGTTTCATGAATATGCACATGCCTTATCCGCATCCAAACTTGGAGATCCAACACCTAAATTTCAGGGAAGAGTCACTTTGAATCCGATTGCACACATTGAACCTTTCGGCTTCATAGCGCTGATATTTTGTGGATTCGGGTGGGGAAAGCCCGTAATGATAAACCCCAACAACTTCAGAAAGAGAAGACGAGATGAACTGATAGTCGGACTTTCGGGAGTTGTGATGAATCTCGTGCTTGCTGCAGTGTTTACAGCTCTTTTAAAATTTCTGTTATCGACAATGGGCTCGGCGTTTTCTATCGGGTCACCTTCGGCGGGTCTTAGATATTATTTGCAGCTGATGGTGATTTATGCGGTACAGATAAATCTGGTTCTTATGATATTCAACCTGATACCTGTACCGCCGCTTGACGGGTTCGGAGTAATAATCGAGATATTTAATCTGAAAAACACGCAGTTTTACAGAGTTGTATATGAATACGGACAGTGGATTCTGCTTATACTGCTTTTGTTCGGCATCGTAGGCAGAATACTGCAGCCGGCTGTATCGATATGCATGAACCTGTTATTCAATATATTCGGCATACCGGTGTATATATGAGGGGGGGAAGTGAATGTTATCTCTGGAAAAACTCAATCCGCAGCAGCAGAAAGCAGCACGTCATATTGACGGCCCTCTTCTTATACTTGCAGGAGCCGGTAGCGGTAAGACGGCAACGATGACATATCGTATAGCTAACCTTATAATAAATGAAAACGTACCCCCTTATAACATTCTTGCAGTCACATTCACAAACAAAGCAGCACAGGAAATGAAAAGACGTGTCGAAGATCTTGTAGGTGTGGATCTCAGCATGTGGATATTCACATTTCATTCCGCGTGCCTAAGGATACTTAGAAGACATGCGGAGCTTCTCGGTTATTCAAATTCATTTGCTGTATATGATCCCAACGATCAGAAAACGGTAATAAGGGATATATTAAAAGAACACGCTATAGACAGTAAAAAGTATAGCTGCTCATATATGTTAAGTGTAATAAGCAAGTGCAAGGAGAACTTTGAAACACCTGACAGGTATATTGAGATCAACGGCAGGAACCCGAAGTCGGAAACCATATATAAGGTATATCGCGACTATGTTGCAATACTGAAAAAAAACAATGCAATGGATTTTGATGATCTTTTAGCTAAGGCTGTAGAACTTTTTGATAAGGAATACGAGATTCTCGAAAAATATAAAAACAGATTTCAGTATGTTATGGTCGATGAGTATCAGGACACAAACCGTTTGCAGTACAGATTTGTAAAGGCTTTGGCGGAAGACCACAAAAATATATGTGTGGTGGGTGACGATGATCAGTGTATATATCAGTGGAGGGGAGCCGATATAAGAAATATCCTGGACTTCGAACGTGATTTCAAAGATGCGAGGGTTGTTAAACTCGAGGAAAACTACCGCTCGGCGGGTAATATCATTGACGGCGCAAACTCTGTGATATCAAATAATAAGAGCAGAAAGGCGAAGAAGATCTGGACTGCTAATGAAGCTGGAGAAAAGATAAACTACACGCGCACGGAAAATGATAAGGAAGAAGCGAAGCATGTAGCGCGGATTATCGAGATGATGCATGATAAAGGACGCAAATACAAGGAATTTGCAATCCTTTACAGAGCAAATGCACAGTCGAGAAATTTTGAGGACGTGTTTTCCTACTTGGGCCTGCCTTACAGAGTTCTCGGAGAACTCAGGTATTACGACAGAAAAGAAGTCAAGGACATCATGTGTTATATGAGATTGGTATGTGATCCTGCTGATGATATTTCATTAATGCGTATAATTAATGAGCCAAAGCGCGGGGCGGGTGTAAAAACGGTTGAAAAATTAAGAGCGCTTGCCGTGGTCAGAGGCGTGAGCATGATGGACGTGCTCAAAGATCGTGAAGTTATGGATTCGCTTACGGTGAAAACCGGAACGAGCCTGAAAGAGCTTGCGGAAATATTAGAAGAGTACGGTGCGGAGAAAGCAAACCTTAGAGTGTCTGATATATACGACGGACTGCTTGACAAGACGGGATATATACAGGCGCTTGAAGAGCAGGGAACTGTTGAGGCGGACAGCCGAATACAAAACTTGCTTGAGTTCCGTTCGGTAATAGACGAATATGAGAAAAAAGATGTGAACCTGGGGCTTGAAGCTTTCCTGGAGAAGATTACTCTGATGTCAGATATAGATAATCACAATGAAGAAGAAGATGCGATAGTACTGATGACTATGCACAGTGCAAAGGGGCTTGAATTTCCTGTTGTGTTTATGCCGGGAATGGAGGACGGCCTTTTTCCAAGCTGGCGTTCATTTGATGAAGAAGGCAGGCTTGAAGAGGAGCGGCGGCTGTGCTATGTGGGAATGACGCGCGCAAAAGAGCGGCTTTTTCTCAGCAGCGCAGAGTCGCGTATGATGTATGGCAGCATTAATCTCACGCGTGAGTCACAATTCATGAGAGAAATGGATCCGGCCCTTCTGGAGGGGGATGCAGTATATAAGAAGCGCGACATAAGAAAGATTAGAGAAGACGGATTTGCAAATAAAAACCCGTTTGACCCTCTTGCGCAATTTAAAAAAGCAAAAAAACAGGCCGAGGAAAAGCGTGCCGAGCCAAAAGAAAATTTTGAAACGGGAGATACGGTCGATCATGCTAAATTCGGTAAGGGCGTTGTGCTCGAGTATGACGGCAAAGCTGTGGTTGTTGTTTTTGATGATGTAGGAAGAAAGAAACTGCTGGCCGAGATGGCACCGATGAAAAAAACAGACGGCAACAAATAATGTGATCGGCATATTTTGAGGGATGCAATGACGGTAATGAAAGACGTTTCAAAGATTATGAGAGAAAAAGTCGATTTCCTTAACAGGGCGCGCAGGGCATACGAACAGGAAGATAAGGAGATAATTTCAAATTTCGAATATGATCGGCTTTACGATGAATTAAAACGGCTCGAGGAGGAAACCGGCATAGTTTTTTCGGATAGTCCTACTGTCAACGTAGGATATGAAATCGTAAGTCAGCTGCCCAAGGAGCAGCATTCGGAGCCTGTGCTTTCACTTGATAAGACTAAGGAGCCCGCTGCGCTGTCGTTATGGCTTGGTTCACAGGAGGGACTGCTGTCATGGAAACTTGATGGCCTCACTATAGTTTTGACTTACGAGGGGGGTCATTTTACAAAGGCAGTGACCAGGGGCGATGGGCAGACAGGTGAGGTGATCACTTCAAATGCAAGAACATTTAAAAACATGCCGATAAAGATAGCTTATGGCGGCCGACTTGTACTGAGGGGCGAAGCGGTGATCAAATATTCTGATTTTGAAAAGATAAATGCCGGCATAGAGGATATTGATGCCAGGTATAAAAACCCGAGGAATCTTTGCAGCGGAACAGTGAGACAGCTCGACAGCAGAGTGACGGCTTCGCGGAATGTGAATTTTTTTGCTTTTGCGCTTGTTGAGATGGATCCGGATTTGGAGAGACATGCTCTTAGAGAAGAACAGTTGCGTTGGCTGACAAAGCAGGGCTTTGATGTGGTAGAATCACGAAAAGTCACATCGGCAAGCATCGAAGATGAAGTTCGGAGATTCGCGGAAGATATAAAAGAAAATGATGTGCCTTCAGACGGTCTTGTTTTGATATATAACGACATTGCATACGGACAGACGCTTGGAAGTACAGCGAAGTTTCCAAGAGATTCCTTAGCATTCAAATGGCGTGATGAATTAAAGGAAACCACGCTTAAAGAAATAGAATGGAGTACATCGCGTACCGGTCAGATAAATCCCATAGCGATATTTACGCCGGTTGAACTTGAAAGGACCATGGTCAAAAGAGCATCTCTGCACAATGTCAGCTTCATGAAACAGCTAGAGCTGGGTATCGGTGACAGGATCACAGTTTATAAGGCTAATATGATAATTCCTCAGATCGCTGAAAATCTTACGAAGAGCGGAGGTATTGCCATACCTGACAGATGCCCGGTGTGCGGTTCATTCACTAAGTTCAGGGACGATAATGGTGTGCAGGTGCTGACATGTCCCAATCCCGATTGTTTCGCGAAGCAGATAAAGTCGCTGGTACATTTTACAGGCAGAAATGCGTTTGATATAGAAGGGATTTCCGAGTCAACCATAGAAAAGCTCGTTGATATCGGATATATAAAGGACTTTGCGGATATTTTCAGATTAGCAAGATATAGGGACAAGATTATTAAAATGGATGGCTTCGGAGAAAAGTCATATGATAAAATGATAAACGCTGTAAACGAAGCGAGACTTACGACATGTGCAAGACTTCTTTACGGACTGGGTGTCGACGGCATAGGTTCTGCCAATGCCAAACTGATCGCAAAAGCTGCAGATTACGACTGGAAAAAGATCGAGAATATGACGGAAAAAGACCTAACTGAGATAGATGGAATCGGAGATGTGATGGCAGAAAACTTCGTGAAATACTTCAAAGACGACAAAAATAGAGCAAGAATTTCCGAAATTTTAAAGGAAGTGACATTTAATGATGAGCGGTACGGCCCGGAAAATGCCGATCTGCTGGCGGGCAAGACATTTGTTATAACAGGAAAGCTTTATGCTTTTGAAAACAGAGATCAGCTGAAAGAGTACATTGATGCACTCGGGGGAAAGACGGCAGGTTCAGTGAGCAGTAAGACTACATATCTGTTAAACAATGATATTGATTCGTCTTCGTCTAAAAACAAAAAGGCCAAGGAGCTTGCGGTAGAAATAATAACAGAGAAACAGTTCATTGAAAAATGGGGCGGGAACGGAGGAAATGATGCTTAAGACAGGAAAACTTGACAGCAGGTTACTTGAAAAAATAATATTAAAAAATATATATTTCAAAAGAGATGAAATAATAACAAGACCGGGCATAGGTGAAGACTGCGCAGTGATGGACTTTGCCCCCTATGAGTGTGTCCTGTCTACAGATCCGATAACAGCGGCGATCGAAGATATCGGAAGGCTGGCTGTGCATATTTCATGTAACGATATTGCATCAAACGGTATTGAACCTATTGGAATAATGCTCGCGGTAATGCTGCCCGAGGGCACGACAGAGGAACAGCTTGATCAGATGATGAGGCAGGCCGGAGAGGTCTCGGAAGAATTGAATGTAGAAATAATAGGCGGACATACTGAGATAACACCTGCCGTAAAACAGCCGGTTATAGTTTCGACAGCTATAGGAAGAGGTCCAAAAAACGGTTCGCAGAAGGTAACAGACATGGAACCTGGAGACCTTATAATGATGACGAAATCTGCAGGGCTTGAGGGCACAGGTGTGATAGCGGCCGATGTTGAGAAAGAAATGAAGAAATTTTTGACCGATGAGGAAATCGCCGAGGCTAAGGCGATGCTCAATAAAGTCAGTGTAGTAAAGGAAGGCGTTGCGGCGGGAAAAGTGGGAACACACGGCATGCATGATGTTACGGAAGGCGGAATGTTAGGCGCGATATGGGAAATCTGTGCCATATCAGGGATCGGCGCTGAAATATGGAAAGATAAAATACCTGTAGAACCTGTGACGCAAAAGTTATGTGATTATTTTGATATCAATGTGCTGCGACTTATATCCAGCGGTTCGATGGTTATTGTGGTACCGGAAAATAAAAAGAAAGAGATGCTGGCTGCCATGGAAAATGCTGAAGTGGAAGCGACTTACGTCGGAGTAATCAGAGAGCTGGGAGATAAAGTGGTTACAATATGCGGAGGCATCGAGTCTGAAGTTGATCCGCCGTACAGTGATGAGCTCTATAAAGTCATTGGGAAAAAATAAGAGCGGAGCAGGATATAGAGCGTGCTGCTGAGTATCCAGCCTGAGAAAGTCAGGTGAGATACGTCAGTATGACCGTAGATATATGTGTGATGATTTATGGTTAACAGGGGAGTACATGATAAAAAGCATTGGCAAATTTGACGCATGTATGCTAAAATTAACGAGTAAATAAAAAATGAAGATGATTGTCCTTTGACAGCCTCACTTGTCGGTTTGGGCCCTGCGCAATGAGACCCTGTGAACCTTGTCAGGTCCGGAAGGAAGCAGCAATAAGCGGATGTTCTTATGTGCCGCGGATAAGCCTTTTCCAGTACCGGTGAGGCTGTCAAAGGACAATTTTGATAAAGGTATAAGCAATGTATACAGCACTCTATCGTGCTTTTCGGCCTGAGACATTCGATGAGATACTCGGTCAGGATCACATAGTAAAGATACTTAAAAATCAGATAAAGTCAGGTAAGGTGAGCCATGCTTACCTGTTTTGCGGTACTCGCGGAACGGGCAAGACGACCACTGCGAGGATACTGGCGAAAGGAGTTAATTGTCTTGCAGAAGCCCTTGAAGAAAGGCCCTGCGGCAAGTGCGCCGCCTGTGAGGCGATCAGAGACGGCTTGCATATGGACGTGATAGAGATAGATGCGGCGTCAAACAACGGTGTTGACAATATAAGAGAGCTGAGGGAAAGTGTAAAGTATCCGCCTTCCTCAGGAAGAAAAAAAGTTTATATAATTGATGAGGTACATATGCTTTCAAAAGGAGCTTTCAATGCGCTTTTAAAGACGCTTGAGGAACCGCCTGAAAATGTCATTTTCATATTGGCGACGACTGAGCCTGAAAAACTTCCTGCGACAGTAATGTCAAGGTGCATGCGACTGGATTTTAGAAGAGTGCCTGAAAGAATACTGGTGGATGGCATGCGTGTAATATGCAGTGACAGAGGTGTAATTGCGGATGAAGGCGCTCTTGATATAATCGCAGCCAATGCAGATGGATCTGTAAGGGACGGGCTCAGCATTTTGGACCGGTGCATTTCGCTTGGACAAAACAAAGTGAACAGATCAGATATACTGGAGCTTCTCGGAACATCCGGACAGGAAGTCTTCATAGAACTCACGGAAAATGTAAGATGCAGAAATACTTCAGAAGTTCTGCTGATCATAGATAAGGCTCTTGCAGACGGGAAAGATGCCAGACGGTTTTTAAAGGACTGGCTTGCGCACTACAGAAACCTTCTCATTGTAAAGTATGTAAAAAACGCACATGATATGCTGGGGAAGTCATGTGAAAACACAGAAAAAATAAAAGCTCAAAGCGATACACTTCCTGTTTCTGATATAAGCAGCAGCATACTTGAACTTTCTAAAACGATAAGTGATGTGCGCTGGTCAACGCAGCCAAGGATACTTTTGGAACTGTGTGCAGTGAAGATGTCGACACAGGGATCGGCTGAAACTACGCTACGGGGAAATGAATCATACGATGTTAAGCATGCGGTGTTTGATAAGAATTCTGAGGGGGAATATCCCGATACGGTTGTTCAGAAACCGGATGAGAATGCGCAGCTGTCGGAAGATGCGGTAAAATCGCCTTACGACACGAAAAGCATAGTGCAGCCGCGCACTTCTTCGGGGCGAGCTGATAAGGATGCCGTGTGGAGGGCGATATTTGAAGAAGGAGAGGCTGCCAGAGGAAGCTTTAATCTTATAAGAACTGGTACCGTGCTTTCTGAGATTTCTGATCGTACATTTACTGTCACGGCATCGAATCCTGCAACGAAGGGTTATCTTGAAAAGAATAAAAAGACAATAGAAGTTCTTATGGAAAAGCACACAGGGAAGAGCAGAACAATGAAGACTGAAATTATGAATGCACCTGACGTAGCAGCGACAGACAGGGAAAGTGAACAGTCTGAGACAGATGTGGAAGCCGAGGCGAAGGCAGCATCAAACATTCTCGGAATAAAAGTAAGCATAGAAGGCGAGGATAAGTTTAAATAAATATCCATGAGTAGGAGGGACAATAATGGGTAAAGGAATGAAAGCGGGAAAGAAAAAAAAGCCTGGCGGCGGAGCAAATATGCAGAAACAACTTGCGCAGATGCAGAAGGTGCAGCAGCAGATGGACGAGGTCCAGACTGAGATCGAACAGATGGAGACTACCGCGACATCAGGGGGCGGTGCAGTTTCAGTGAAAGTAACAGGTTCAAAGCAGGTGAAGGAGATTACGATCGACAAGGATGTAGTGGACCCCGATGATGTGGAAATGCTGCAGGATCTTGTTATGACAGCCGTAAATGAAGCATTGAGGCAGATGGATGAGATTGTGGAAAGTGAGATGAGTAAAGTCACGGGGGGACTTAACATACCGGGATTTTAGAGAGAACAGAAAGATCAATAATAAATATAATGAAAACAACACTTGGCCGCTGTAAGCCGGAGAATAACAGATGAAGCAGTATGCAAAACCGTTAAACAAACTAATAAATGAACTTTCGAAGCTTCCGGGTATAGGTGGCAAGACTGCGCAGCGGCTCGCGTTCCATATTCTGTCAATAGATGATGCGGGAGCCTTTGCACTTTCTGACGCCATAAAAGAAGCGAAAGAAAAAATGGAGTTCTGTTCTGTTTGTGGAAACCTTACGGATACTGATCCCTGTGTCATGTGCAGGGAGCCTGCACGCGACAGAGAGACGATCTGTGTAGTAGAATCTCCTCGTGATGTTGCGGCTATGGAACGCATCAGAGAATACAGAGGCCTTTATCATGTTTTGAACGGAGTGCTCTCACCGATGGAAGGTATCGGGCCTGAAGATATCAATCTGAAGAGTCTTATAGTGAGGCTGCAGAAGGAAAATATAAAGGAAGTCATAATAGCGACAAATCCCAATATCGAGGGTGAGGCGACCGCAATGTATATAGCAAAGCTCATCAAATCTTCAGGGATTAAAGTCAGTCGCATTGCACACGGAGTTCCTGTAGGCGGCGATTTGGATTTTGCAGACGAAATTACGCTCTTAAAGGCTGTCGAAGGCAGAAGAGAGCTTTGAACGGACAGGACGGAAACTCTGCCGGGGAACGCAGACAGCTTAGCTTGTATAATCATCTTTTTGTGTAGTGAAAGGATCGCTGCGCATGGCAAAAAATAAAGGAAAATTGAATAATATTACGAATGCGGCTCATGGCAATCAGGCTTCAACGGCACACGGCCTGCAGATGAAGGATGTGAAACTGCCAATGGCCGTTTTTATGGTATTTTCACTTTGCGCGGGCGGCGCTTACGGTACTGAGGAGATCATCTCCAAAGCGGGACCTGGGCTTACGCTGGTTTTTTTGATAACAGTCCCTGTTCTTTGGAGCATACCACTCGGACTGGTTTCTGCAGAACTCGGCTCTGCAAGGCCGCAGGAGGGCGGTTACTATAAGTGGGTGCAGGAAGCTTTCGGTGAATACTGGGGCTTTCAGGCAGGGTGGTGGCGTACTGTCTCGATTTATATAGATAACACATTGTATGTAATACTAGCAGGAGGATACCTTGCAAACGGGTTCGGACTTTCAGAAACTGCAGAACTTATATTTAAATTTACGATAATAATAGTGTTTACATATATAAACATTCGAGGGGCAAGGGATGTGGGACTTGTTACATCAGTGCTTTCATCACTTGTTATCTTTGCTTTTCTGCTTGTTGCCGTATGCGGCTTTTTAAATTGGCATCAGGATCCGTTTACACCGTTTACAGCAGCAGGGAAGGTTCCGTTTTCAAATATTCCGGCAGAAGAGGTCGTTGGATATATCGGGACGGGTCTTGCACTTACAATGTGGATGTATGCTGGATATGAGTCGATGTCCACGATGGCGGGAGAACTCAGAGATCCGCAAATAATCCCAAAAGCCACTATGATCGCGATTCCTGTGATAATAGCTGTATACATATTGCCTACTGTAGCCGGTCTGGCATCAGTAGGTGATTGGAGCAACTGGGGAACCGACATAGGAACGATAGGATATCATACGCCGCCTATGAGGTTCTGGGGAGTGGGATTCGGTATATTCTTTTTGATAGTTGCAATAGCGGCGCAATGTGCGATATACAACACATATATGGCATCAGGTTCCAGAGGCTTTTTTGCGTTGGCTGATGACTGTCTGGCACCTCCTTTTCTAGTGGAATGCGATAAGAAATACGGGGTGCCGTATAAAGCTGTGCTTTCGATGTCGTTCGCAAATATGATGTTGTGCATGTTTTCGTTTGAAGTTGTTGTTATTGTAGATGTATTCTTGCTTATATCGGCATATATAATGATATTTCTCTCTGCATTAAAGTTAAGAAGGAAAATCCCAAGATCAGAATACAAATTCAGAATTCCGGGAAGCTACGGGTTTCTGCTTGCAATATGTATAGTGCCGATAATAATAACTGTCGTGGCTTTTTTCATAAACGGCACGGAGTATTTCATAGGCGGAATGATCGGAATCATCTCGGGCCCTGTAATGTACATAATATGGAAGAAAAGATACGGCGGGATTGCAAAAAAAGATCCTGTGAATTACCCTGTCGACAAAAGCACGGGGCTTGCAGAAGGTGATCTCAAGCGCATGTCGCTTAATGCGGCTATAATAGCTTTGATGGGATTTGCCGCTGTGCCTTGGCTTAGATGGTTCGAAGGCAGGTGTGGACCGGCGTATTACGCTGAGGAATATAGCAGCGGCGTATTGAAATTTTTATTCGGTGATTTTGAAAACATGCTGACAGCGATAAATGTATCTGCAGCCTTATTTACCATCATATCTGCAGCGCTCATTATAGCACATGCGGTAAAAAAACGAGATAAACTCCTTGAATAGTAAACTTTTTAACTGTATAATGATCGGAGTAGTTTTATAGCATTAATGTTATTAGGAGGATTAAATGGGCACTATATTTTTTCTAATCTTGTTTCCAATTGTAGTTGCCATACTTCTTTTAGTTCTCAAAGCTGACGCAGCAAGGGACATTATAGTCAAGATAGCTGCACTGGCAATCGCCGCTGCATCTATTTTGCTGGCTGTGCAGTATTTCTCGAAAGGAAGTCAGATGTTTGACTACAGCAGTGAAGTTGTAAATCACATCATGATGGGCATAGAGATAATACTTGCAGTCATAATAATCGTCCTTTCCATCAGGTACAAAAAATTCCTGGCCGGACTTTTTGCTGTAATACAGGCTCCACTGTTAGTCTGGTTTGAGCTGACTAAAGGGCATGACATCGAAGTTGCAAACAATCTCTACATTGACAGACTGTCAATGATCATGGTGCTGATTATCGGCATCGTGGGAAGTCTCATCACAGTGTATGCACTTGGATATATGAAAGACTTCCAGGCGCATAATGAGAGCGCACCGGACAGAAGACATTGGTTCTTCTTCCTGATGTTCATCTTCTTATCGGCAATGGTAGGACTGGTAACATCAAATAATCTGATTTGGATGTACTTCTTCTGGGAGATAACATCCCTCTGTTCGTTCCTGCTTATCGGATACAACGGCCTTTTCCACAAGGAGGAGGACGAAGATAAGGTGGCTACTGCTAATGCATTCAGAGCTTTGATAATGAACTTGTTCGGCGGACTTGGATTTGCTGCCGGCATAGTGATTCTTGGATTGTATTCCGGCACCATCGAGTTCAACAATCTGCTTGCAGCAGGCGGCACTTCGCAGGTGGCAATCGTTGTAGCTGCATTTTTCGCATTTGCGGGGATTACAAAAGCTGCCCAGATGCCGTTCAACAGCTGGCTGCTGGGCGCAATGGTGGCTCCGACACCTACATCGGCACTGCTCCATTCATCGACAATGGTAAAAGCCGGTGTATTTATGGTTATCAAACTTGCACCGGTCCTTCACGGAAACTATGCCGGTCTGATGGTAATGATGGTAGGCGGGATTACATTCCTGTTCGCTTCATTTGCAGCGATCTCACAGAGCAACGGAAAGAGGGTGCTTGCCTACTCAACGGTGGCAAACCTCGGTCTCATAGTAACATGCGGAGGTCTTGGAACAGCGAATTCCGTATGGGCAGGAATAATGCTTATCATATTTCATGCTGTTACAAAGTCTCTCCTGTTCCTTTGTGTGGGGACTGCAGAGCATAATGTGGGAAGCAGAGACATTGAGGACCTTGACGGACTGTTTGGCAAGATGCGAAGACTTGCCATGTTCATTATGATAGGCATCGCAGGAATGTTCCTTGCTCCTTTCGGAATGCTGATTTCAAAGTGGGCTACGATGGTATCATTCGTCAATGACGGCAATATAATTCTGGTAGCTATAATATGTTTCGGGAGTGCGGCAACCGCATTCTACTGGACTAAATGGCTGGGTAAAATGTCAGCCGTAGTTGCTAAGTCAGAAAATATACAGGACAAAGTGCATGGCGCAGAGTGGTTTGCACAAGGAACATTGGTAACACTGATAATTGGTGTATGTCTGCTGTTCCCTCTTATATCAGGCAGGATGGTGGAACCGTATCTTGACGGAGTATTTGCAGGATCAGCTGATCTGGCTATATCCTCGACAAATATGATAATCATGTGCATCATGGTAGCTGTAATTCTGCTTCTGGTCGTATTCTTCTTTGGAAGGACAAAAAAGAGGATCGTCAATATATATCTGTCAGGCGCCAACGAAGGCGACAACCTTCAGTTCAGAGGTGCTATGGATACACCTAGGGCTGTATCGCTGAGAAACTGGTATATGGAAAGTTATTTCGGAGAAAAGAAAATGAATGTTATAGGTGACATAGCATCAACTGTAATGATGATATACGTGCTCGGAACATTCATAGGATTCCTTATAAACGGTGGATTAGGAGGTGGCATGTAGAATGATAAAGATGATCATATTCATAGTGGCATACATCATACTTGCGCCGCTGATAGGCGGACTGTTTGCAGGAATCGACAGGAAGCTGACTGCAAGGATGCAGGGCAGAGTCGGACCTCCGGTACTTCAGCCGTTTTACGATGTATTAAAGCTTTTTGAAAAAGAAAATATCACTGTAAACAAAGTACAGGATTTCTATGTGCTGTGCTTCTTCCTCTTTGTGGTAGTTACAGGATGCTTCTTCTTTGCAGGATTGAACTTGCTGCTCATCATATTTACTTTGACGCTGGCGAGTGTATTTCTGATCGTCGGCTCTTTTTCATCGAACTCACCTTATTCACAGATAGGTGCTGAAAGAGAACTTCTTCAGATGATGGCATATGAACCGATGGTGCTTATAATGGCGATTGGTTTCTATATGTTCTGCGGAAGCTTTGATGTCGGAACGATAGTGACTCTTTCGAACATGCCGTTTATATATCTTATCGGTATATTCGTTGGATTTGTATTTATACTCACTATCAAGTTCAGAAAATCACCTTTTGACCTTTCGATGTCACATCATGCACATCAGGAACTGGTTAAAGGGCTTACCACTGAGTTCTCCGGAAAGACACTTGGTATTATAGAAATCGCTCACTGGTATGAAAATATCTTCCTTCTTGGTTTTGTGTTCCTGTTCTTCTGCAACGGAACATTGTGGGGATACGTTATAGGTGCTGTTGTTTGTCTGCTTGCATATTTCCTCGAAGTTTGGATAGACAACAGTTTTGCAAGAATGAAGTGGCAGGTTGCCATTAACTCGGCATGGGTCGTAGCATTGACGCTGGGTGTTGTAAACCTGTTCATTCTTAGATACATGATCGGATAGGAGGTGTAATAAATGTCATATGTAACTAAATCACCATGGGTAATCCATTATGACGGCTCAAGCTGTAACGGCTGTGACATAGAAGTCCTGGCATGTCTTACACCGATGTATGATGTAGAAAGATTCGGTATCATAAATACCGGTAATCCTAAGCATGCAGATGTATTTCTGGTAACAGGTTCTGTTAATGAACAGAATAAAGAAGTGGTAAAGCAGATCTATGAGCAGATGCCTGAACCGAAGGCTGTGGTAGCTATAGGTATATGCGCAAACAACGGCGGCATATTCAAGGAATGTTACAACATCCTCGGCGGAGTAGACACTGTTATACCGGTAGATTGCTATGTACCGGGATGTGCGGCAAGACCTGAAGCCATAATCGACGGCGTAGTTGCGGGTCTTGGAGTTCTGGCTCAAAAGAGAGCTGCAATGATCGGTGAGGCATCGGCAGCTCCGGCAGCTGACGAAGATATGGCAGAAGGAAAGGAGGAAGATTAGATGAGTGAGAAGAAATATAAGATACAGGATTTCGTCTCAATAACACCTTCCGAACTTTTGCCGAAGGTGAAAAATTTGAAGACTGACGGCTACAGATTGGGACAGATATGCGCAACCAAAGTCAGCGAAGATATACAGGTGCTGTACTCCTTCGATAAAGATCACATATTGCTGAATCTAAGAATGACAATCCAGGGGGATGAAGAGATCCAGAGCATTACTGCTGAATACTGGCCCGCATTCATTTATGAGAATGAGATGCATGACCTGTTTGGCATTAAAATCATGAATAATGCTCTTGATTACGGCGGTCGCTTCTTCAAGGTTTCCGAACCTACTCCATGGAATCCAAACAACTAAGAAAGGAAGGCATACTCAATGGGTAAAAGAACAATCATTCCTTTCGGCCCACAGCATCCGGTGTTACCTGAGCCGGTGCATCTTGACCTTGTAATCGAAGATGAAACGGTCGTAGAGGCGATCCCTTCTATTGGATTTATTCATAGAGGTTTGGAAAAGCTGGTGGAAAAAAAGGAATATCCAGAAATGGTATATGTAATAGAGAGAATCTGCGGCATTTGCAGTTTCGGTCATGGCTGGGGCTACTGTGCGGCAGTTGAAGGAGCTATGAACGTAGAAATTCCTGAAAGAGCAATGTATCTGAGGACCATCCTTCATGAGCTTGGAAGGATGCACAGTCATCTGCTCTGGCTGGGACTTCTTGCAGACGGCTTTGGATTTGAATCTCTATTCCAGCACTGCTGGAGAATAAGAGAGACTGTGCTTGATCTCTTTGAAGAGACTACAGGCGGACGTGTCATATTTTCGATATGTAAAGTCGGTGGACTCAATAAAGACATTGACAATGAAACTCTCAATAAAATAGTAAAAACGCTCAGGGGAATTGAAAAAGAAATAAGAGAATATACAAGCGTATTCATAAACGACACTTCAGTTAAAAACAGACTGACGGGTGTAGGTGTGCTTTCCAGAGAAGATGCCGAAGCACTGTGCACAGTAGGTCCTATGGCAAGGGCATCGGGACTGCGTCAGGATATGAGACTTGCCGGCGAAGGCAAATATCTTGAGCTTGGGTTCGAACCGGTGCTTGAGGAGGCAGGTGACTGCATGGCAAGATGTAAGGTCAGGATCGGAGAACTCCTGCAGGCCATAGACATCATAGAAAAAGCCGTGGCGCAGATACCTGATGGAGATATAGCAGTTGCGGTAAAGGGAAACGTTGACGGAGAATTTATCAACAGACTGGAACAGCCTCGTGGAGAAGCTTTTTACTACTGTAAAGGCCAGGGAACGAAATTCCTTGAGAGGATCAGAGTGAGGACTCCGACCAACATGAATATTCCTGCAATGGTCAAGATATTGCAGGGATGTGATCTGGCGGATGTGCCGATGATAGTGTTGACGATTGACCCTTGCATAAGTTGTACGGAAAGGTAGGTGAGAGAAGTGGGAACATTTAAAATTGGCGGATTAGTAATGAAACGTTTATTCAAGAAGCCTGCAACTCTCATGTATCCTGTAATTCCTCGCGAATGGCAGGAACGTACCAGAGGGGCAGTCGATATCAACGCATCTGAATGCATAGCATGTGGGATCTGTGCAAGGAAATGTCCGACGAACGCGATCACTGTGGACAACAAGGCAAGAACCTGGACTATTGAAAGAATGCAGTGCATACAATGTATGCATTGTACAGAAGTATGCCCGAAGAAGTGTTTGAGCATAAATTCGAAGTACACTACCCCTTCAACAGAGAAGGTTGTGGATACGTTCAAGGTTCCTGAAAAGGCAGCTCCGCCTGCTAAAGGCGGCGCAGGGCAGGAAGTAAAAAGGTAAAATGCAACACAGATGAATGTGTATATTGCGGCCTTTGTGCAAAGACCTGTCCGACAGACGCAATCACAGTTGACAGAGGTGAAAAGAAATGGGAAGTTAGCGATGCGTGTGTAGGATGTGGAGCATGTGTAGGGAAATGTCCAAAGAAGTGTCTCGAGCTGTAGGAATTTGGAAATAGTTATCTGAAATAATAAAATTCGGGTAAGTTAAGACTGCTGCATTTTTTGCGGCAGTCTTTTAGAATATGACGGTCATGTCGTCAATCTGTAGTGAAAGGCCACATGAGATGTATTCGTACTTTATAGCAGCTTACAAGTTAGCACCGGCCCTACTATCAGTACGATGTTGAAATTTCAACATCGTATGTATTTTGTATTTTTTTGCGAACACGTTGACACTATTATAATAATGTAATAAAGTATATTGTAAACGACTATAAAATTTAGTCACAACAGTTTATTTAAGCGGGTAAATAAATAGGAGTATATGATATTTGGAGGAAATTATGGCAACTAAGAAAATGAAAACAATGGACGGGAATGCAGCAGCAGCTTATATCTCGTATGCGTTTACGGATGTAGCGGCAATATTCCCCATAACACCATCTTCACCTATGGCAGAGGCCGTAGATGAAATGGCTGCACACGGAAAAAAGAACATATTCGGCCAGCCGGTAAAAGTAGTCGAGATGCAGTCAGAAGCAGGCGCCTCAGGTGCAGTGCATGGCTCTCTTGCAGCAGGAGCGCTAACTACAACATACACGGCATCGCAGGGCTTATTGCTTATGATTCCAAATATGTATAAGATCGCAGGTGAACTTCTGCCGGCAGTATTCCATGTTACTGCAAGGACTCTCGCAACACATGCACTTTGCATATTCGGAGACCATTCAGATGTCATGGGCACAAGGCAGACAGGATTTGCTATGCTGTGTTCAAGTTCTGTACAGGAAGTCATGGACCTTGCCGGTGTCGCTCATCTGTCAGCGATCAAGACCGGCGTTCCATTTCTTCATTTCTTTGATGGCTTTAGGACATCACATGAGATACAGAAGATAGAAGTAATAGATCACAAGGATCTTGCCAGACTTGTTGATAAGAAAGCAGTAAAACATTTCAGAGATAAAGCGTTGAATCCTGAGCATCCTGTAATCAGGGGAACAGCTCAAAATCCGGATATATTTTTCCAGGCAAGAGAAGCCGCTCAGCCATATTTTGACGCTGTTCCGGCTATTCTTGCGGATTACATGAAAGAAATCGGGAAACTGACAGGCAGAAGATATAAACCGTTCAATTATGTAGGAGCAGCGGATGCGGAAAATATAATCGTAGCGATGGGTTCAGTGTGTGAGACTGCTGAGGAGACGGTAAAAGAACTCAACAAGCGCGGGAAAAATTACGGTCTTATAAAGGTAAGACTTTACAGACCTTGGTCAAGCAAGTATTTCAAACAGGTAATGCCAAAGACGGTAAAGAAAATCGCTGTACTTGACAGAACAAAAGAAGAAGGGACAATGGGCGAACCTCTTTATGTGGATGTTAAGACAATGTTCTACGATGAAGCGGTGCAGCCTGAGATATACGGTGGAAGATACGGGCTGGGGTCCAAGGATACTACACCGGCACAGATATATGCGGTATATAAAAATCTCGAGAGGAAAAAGCCAAAAAACGGATTTACTATAGGCATTGAAGATGACCTTAATAAAACATCACTCAAACCGGTGCCGATCGTGACAGAACCTGCAGGCACTGTAAGATGCAAGTTCTGGGGACTGGGATCAGACGGCACAGTGGGAGCAAACAAACAGGCCATAAAGATTATTGGAGACAACACCGACATGTATGCGCAGGGCTATTTTGACTATGATTCTAAAAAATCGGGCGGCATTACGATCTCTCACCTTAGATTCGGAAAAAACAAGATCAAGTCGACATATCTGATCTCTGAGGCCGATTTCGTGGCTTGTCACAACCAGGCATATGTTGATCGCTACGATGTGCTTGCCGGTTTAAAAGAAGGCGGCACGTTTGTGCTCAACTGCATCTGGACCGATAAGGAACTTGAAAAGAAGCTTCCTGCGTCAATGAAGAGATATCTTGCAAAAAACAAGATAAAATTTTATACGATCAATGCAACTGCTCTCGGACAGGGTATAGGTCTCGGCAGCAGAATAAACATGATAATGCAAGCCGCATTTTTTAAACTTGCAAATGTGATCCCGATAAATGATGCTGTAAAGTACCTGAAAAAATCGATTGAAAAGACGTATGGCAAGAAGGGTGCAAAGATCGTAAAGATGAATTACGAAGCGGTAGACGGCGGCATAAGCGGACTTCATGAAGTTGAAATACCTGCAAGCTGGAAGACTGCGAAAGATGAAAGCAAGAGCAATACTAAGATACCTAAGTTTATAGATGAAGTTCTTAAACCTATGAACAGGCAGGAAGGAAGCAAGTTGCCTGTCAGCATTTTTAAGGATATTGCGGACGGCTCGTTCCCAACGGGAACAGCTGCATATGAAAAGAGAGGCGTTGCTGTAAATGTGCCTCAGTGGAATGCTGAAAACTGTATACAGTGCAACCAGTGTTCATTCGTATGCCCGCATTCGGCAATAAGACCGATACTTATAAAACAGGATGAGGCATGGGAAGGTCCTGCGAATTTTATAACCATACAGGCCATCGGAAAGGGCTTGGAAGAATACAGATACAGGATGCAGGTGGATCCGCTTGATTGCCTCGGATGTGGAAATTGTGCAGACATATGTCCTGCTCCGAATAAGAGTCTTGTTATGGTACCAGCAAGTTCACAGTTCAGAGAAATAAGCAATTGGAAATATGCTATGACCATACCTTCAAGAGCTGATGCTATAGACAGGAATACAGTTAAGGGAAGTCAGTTTGTGAAACCTTATTTTGAATTTTCAGGAGCATGTGCAGGATGTGGAGAGACACCGTATATAAAGTGTGTAACTCAGCTTTTCGGTGAAAGGATGATGATTGCGAACGCGACGGGTTGTTCCTCGATATGGGGCGCATCCGCACCGTCAATGCCTTACTGTACAGATGAAAACGGAAGAGGTCCTTCATGGGCGAATTCACTGTTTGAGGACAATGCTGAATACGGACTTGGCATGGCGGTCGGTGTAAGGCAGATGCGAGAAAAGATAAAAGCCAGTATGGAGGCGTTGAAGGAGGCTACAACATCAAGAAGGATACTTCCTCTCTGTAAAGAGTGGCTTGACAACTACGATAACGGTGAAGGCACTGTCATATTGGCAGAAAAAATCATAGAGGCCTTTGAAGAATATCGAACCCAGAAGGGCTGGGGTAAATACATAAGAGAGATTCTTGCAAAGAAGGATTTCCTGGCAAAGAAATCCATATGGTGCGTCGGCGGTGACGGCTGGTCATATGATATTGGTTACGGTGGGGTTGATCACGTTCTTGCAAGCGGTGAAGATATTAATATACTTGTATTCGATACTGAGGTATATTCCAACACCGGCGGGCAGTCATCAAAAGCCACGCCTACAGCCGCTATTGCAAAATTTGCAGCATCAGGCAAGAATACCAAGAAAAAGGATCTTGGCAGGATGGCTATGAGCTACGGTTACGTATATGTTGCACAGGTAGCGATGGGCGCAGACAAAAATCAGTTTTTAAAGGCTGTGAAAGAAGCGGAAAACTATAGGGGACCGTCTCTTATAATTTGCTATGCACCTTGTATCAATCACGGCTTAAAAAAAGGCATGGGCAAGACCCAGGAAAACATGGCCGATGCTGTTAAATGCGGATATTGGCATATGTACAGATATAATCCTGAACGCAAGGCAAGAGGAGAAAATCCATTTGTGCTCGACAGCAGGGAGCCGACAGAAAGCTTCAGAGATTTCATAATGGATCAAGTAAGATATTCGTCACTTAAAACAGAATTTCCTGAAAAGGCTGAAAGTCTTTTCTACAAGGCGGAAGAAGACGCGAAAGAAAGATATGAGATATATAAAAAACTTGCACGCGGATAGGATTTAAAACTGACATTGAAATAAACAAGTGATATAATGGAGTGGCTGTTAAGGGTCACTCCATTACAAATACTTAGAGGATCTGACATTTGGAGGCAAGTCTGTCGAACAAATCAAGCTGTAAAAACATTTTGTGTTTGGAGAATACAGTTTTAGGCAAGCGATAAACAAGTTATGAGGAGGGAAAAGATGAAGACAATAATGTCTGGAAATGAAGCGGTTGCAAGAGGTGCTTATGAGGCGGGAATCATATTTGCTTCTGCATATCCCGGAACGCCAAGTACCGAAATACTGGAAAGTCTGGTGCAGCATAAGGATGATCTTTATTGTGAATGGGCACCGAATGAAAAGGTGGCGCTTGAAGCTGCAATAGGTGCATCGGTCGCCGGTGTAAGATCTATGGCAGCCATGAAGCACGTAGGTGTAAATGTGGCGGCGGATCCGCTCTTTACTTTCGCATATACGGGAGTTACGGGAGGATGTGTACTTGTGTCGGCAGACGATCCGGGGATGCATAGTTCACAGAATGAACAGGATAATAGAAATTATGCTACTGCAGCAAGGCTTCTGATGCTCGAACCTTCAGACAGTCAGGAAGCAAAGGATTTCATGATGCTCGGACTTGAGCTTTCAGAGAGATTCAACACGCCGGTGCTTTTGAGGATGACGACGCGTGTATGCCACAGCAAGAGTCTTGTTGAACTGGGTGAAAGAAAAGAAGTCCCTGCGGTACCTTATGAGAAAAATATAGCAAAATATGTTGCAACACCTGCGAATGCAAAGGTCATGCGTGCGGACATGGTCGGAAGACTAAAGGACATGGAAGCGTATGCATGCAAGACTGATATCAACAGACCTGAATATAACGGAGATAAAATAGGCGTTGTTACATCAGGGATAGCATATCAGTCTGCTAGAGAAGTATTTGGCGATGATGCATCGTATTTGAAGCTCGGCATGACATTTCCGATGCCTGGAGATCTGTTGAAGGAATTCGCATCGAAAGTTGACAAGGTATATGTGATAGAAGAAATGGATCCATATATCGAAAATAATCTCAAGATGGCCGGCATTGAATGTATCGGTAAAAAAATTATTCCCGAATTCGGTGAATTGAATGTCGATATAGTAAAGGAAGCTGTAACAGGTAAAAAGGCGGATATAATAAATGTAGAGCAGAAGGCGGTAATGAGGCCGCCGACACTTTGTACGGGCTGTCCTCACAGAGGCCTTTTTTACGCTTTGAGCAAAAAGAAAAATATAGTCATAACAGGCGATATCGGATGCTACACACTGGGTTCTGCCCCGCCGCTTTCCGCAATAGATACGACATTATGCATGGGTGCCAGCATAAGCGCCGGGCATGGAGCATCAAAGGCATTGCAGAAGATCGGCTCCGACATGAAGGTGGTATCAGTACTTGGTGATTCTACATTTTTCCATTCAGGTATAACAAGCCTTATAGATGCTGTGTATAACAAAGGAACTAATACGACTGTTATTTTGGATAACAGGATAACCGGAATGACCGGGCATCAGGAAAATCCCGGCTCCGGGTATACACTTATGAGAGAGCCTGCAAGCGAGGTTGATATCCCCGCATTATGTCAGGCTATAGGCGTGAAGAAAGAAAATATATATATAGTCAACCCTAATATTCTGGCTAAAGTGGATGAGGCGCTTGATGATGCGATGGCAAAGGATGAGCCAACGGTTATAATAACGAAATGGCCTTGCATCTTGAAAAAATTTTCAGACGAAGATAAAGCCGATTTCGATCTCAGCCCGAAAAAATGCGAGATAGATCAGGATGATTGCAGAAAGTGTAAGCTCTGCATAGGCGTTGCTTGTCCTGCTATCCGAGCCGGAGAGTCAATTGTGATAGATCAGGCAAGCTGCAACGGCTGCGGAGTATGTGCGCAGGTATGTCCTTTTGATGCTATCAGGGAGGTGTGATGGATGAGCGAAGTTAAAAATATTTTACTTGTTGGAGTAGGCGGACAGGGAACTATATTGGCAAGCAAGATACTCACAAGTGGTCTGATTGAAGCCGGATATGAAGTAAAGATGTCCGAAATACACGGAATGAGCCAGCGCGGCGGCAGCGTAAGCACACAGGTCAGGTTCGGCGAAAAAGTTTATGCGCCGATGATAGGAGAGGGTCAGGCGGATGTAATAGTTGCATTTGAAAAAATGGAAGCTTTAAGAGCCCTGCCGTATCTTAAAAAGAACGGTAAGATGGTTGTAAATGATTTTGAGATACCGTCGATGCCTATAATCACGGGTGCGGCAGAATATCCGCAAGGCATCATAGAAAACCTGAATGCCAATGCAGATATTTTGACTGTCAAGGCCGGTGAGACAGCTGATGAGTTGGGAAACGACAAGGCTATGAATGTAGTTTTGTTAGGAGCACTCGTAAAAGCAATGGATGTTGAGGGCGTAGACTGGAATAAGGCTATCTGTGAAAACGTCAAAAAGGGCTTTGAAGATATAAATATAAAGGCATTCGAAGCAGGATACGCATTGTAGAAGGAAAAGAATGCATAGATATATGGCAGTTTGTGTGGTGTTTTATGCAAGCTGCTATATATATAAGGAGATGAAAAAAATGATATCAAATGAAATGGCCGTAATGATAGAAGGAAGTTCTGCTATACGCGCGATGTTTGAGGAGGGCGCCAAGCTGGCTGAAAAATACGGAAAGGAAAATGTTTACGATTTTAGCCTGGGAAATCCGAATGTTCCCGCACCCGCAATGATAAATGATGCTATAAAAGAAGTTCTTGATGAGGATGATACTTTGCTCGTGCACGGATATATGATGAACGCAGGTTATGAGGATGTAAGAAAGACTATTGCGGATCATTTAAATGAAGTATACGGGACGGATTTTGCCGCTGAAAACATCATTATGACAGTCGGCGCGGCTGGTGGAATGAATGTCATATTTAAAACTATAATAGATCAGGGTGATGAAGTGATTGCTTTTGCGCCGTTTTTTGCGGAATATAACGGCTATGCCGCAAATCATGGGGCAAAGCTGGCAGTTGTTCCTCCAAATACGGAAAATTTTCAGCCAAATCTGGACGAATTTAAAAATATGATAAATAAAAAGACCAAGGCTGTGATTATAAATACACCGAACAACCCCACCGGAGTAATATATTCAGACGATACTTTGAAAAATCTTGCATCAATCATGGATATGAAGCAAAAGGAATTTGGAACCGATATATATCTTATATCTGATGAACCATATAGAGAACTTGTGTATGACGGCATGGAAGTACCGTACGTTACAAAGTTTTATGCGAATACTATTGTGGGATATTCATACAGCAAGTCGCTTTCGATTCCGGGTGAAAGAATAGGATATCTTGTTATTCCGTCCGAGGCATCCGATGCGAAAGATCTGATCGCAGGCGCCGGAGTTGCGACAAGGGTTCTCGGCTTTGTAAATGCACCGTCACTTATACAGCGCGCAGTTGCGAAGTGTCAGAACGTATCAGCGGATATTGAGGCATATAACAAAAATCGCGAAGCTCTTTACGATGGCCTTAAGGAGATAGGATTTGAATGCATAAAGCCGGAAGGTGCATTTTATATGTTTGTGAAGTCGCCTATAGATGACGAAAAGGAATTTTGCAGTATCGCAAAGAAGTTTAATATACTGCTTGTTCCGGGAAGTTCGTTCGCGTGTCCCGGATATGTACGCATAGCATATTGCGTTGCATACGATACGATAGTAAACTCTATGCCTCGTTTCAGAGAATTGATGGATGAGATCCGAGAGTTACAAAAAGTCTGAAGTATAATATAGATACTGTTTTTTAATTGAATATAATATAAAAACGGAACTTAGCTAAGTCTTTGCGGACGGCCGGTGTTCTTCGCTTATTCTACTTCGATCGAATCTATATAGAATTCTTTCCCGATTTCAGTCGGTTCCCCATTAGTTCCGCATGAAGGGCATGCAAAAGACATCGGCATTCTTTGAAAAAGTTCTCCGCATGAGGTGCATTTGAGTTTAGGCTTTATGCGTGTGATATTGATCTCAGCTCCGTCACAGAGCGTGCCTTCTGCAATCAGGTCAAAATACATATGTATAGATTCCGGTACAAATCCGGAGTATTCACCGACTACAAGATTTACGGCTTTGACTCTGACCGCCCCTGACTTTCTGCATTGTTCTTCCGCCATTTCCACTATATGTTCTGTTATAGGATATTCGTGCACGATGATTCACCTTCCATATGAATTTCCCAAAAAGGACAAAACTGTACGAACATCCATATGCCCGTACAGCCCCTAAGCAATTAAAAAACTCACAATTGATAATAAAGTTAATTACCACGTTACTTTAATGTATATATTATAATACTATTTTTTTGTTTGTCAACTTTTTTTGTATAAAACTCA
>DAISVU010000002.1:0-172563 GCA_036839975.1 Bacillota bacterium
CCGGGTAGTAGGAGAGTATTTTTCAAAGTGTAACATATGTCTTGACAGTTAAGATTTTGCTGTACTAAATCTATTCACGAAGGATTGACCTAACTTTATAATGTGCTATAATGATTGAAAAGGTGTTTATGCACAAGACGTGTTTCATATGCAACAATAACTGACTTTATATTTCTTGATTTAAAGAAAAATATTTTCGGAATATTCGATGTGTGCATATTATCTTTTACAGTTTTTACACACGCCTTGTACAGCACTTGAATTTGCCGGTGTGATTAAAAGTCATCATGGTATATAATTAATTTGTGGTTTAGGTTGTTACATAGTAACGGCAGTGCAGATGAAAAGTTAATAGTGCAGGAGGAGGTTTATTAAAAATGCTAAGAGGATTAATAGGATGTCTTCAGCAGAGCATGATAAAGCAGGCGTTGAAGTATATGGAAAAGGATCCTGACAAAAATCTCCCTAAACTACTCGCTTGGGCCGAGAAGATCGACACCACGGGGTATTTCGAAAAGTACATAGAGTATTTCAGAGGTTGGATCGAAGATGAAGATAATAACTGGAACAAGTTCATGAAGAGTCTTTGGACAGATATTGACGATGGGGTGAGGATGAGGTTTTTTGAAAACTTTATGCTTAATGCATGCTATAAGGGAATGCAGAGGCAGAAAGTCAATCGCGAGAAGTATAAATGCAACATACCTTGGGCGATACTCATGGACCCCACTTCGGCATGTAATCTTAAATGCAAAGGCTG
The DNA here is from genome assembly GCA_036839975.1 of Bacillota bacterium. Lineage (GTDB taxonomy): Bacteria > Bacillota > Clostridia > Peptostreptococcales > Anaerovoracaceae > RGIG7111. Next base: position 761 of record DAISVU010000002.1, read on the forward strand.
CTGGGCGGCAGAGTACGGCAACAGGCTAAATTTGACGTTTGAAGAATGGGACGATATCATCACACAGGGTAAAAGTCTCGGGACATTCATGTATATATATTCGGGGGGAGAGCCGCTCGTAAGAAAAGATGATATCATAAGAATCTGTGAAAAGCATTCTGACTGCGAATTCCTCGCATTCACAAATGCAACGCTGATAGATGAGGATTTTGCCAATGAAATGCTCAGAGTAAAGAATTTTATTCCGGCTATAAGTATTGAGGGTTTCGAAGAGGCTACTGACTTCAGAAGAGGTGAAGGCACGTATAAGAAGATAGTGCAGGCCATGGAAATACTCAAACAGAAGAAACTCGCGTTCGGTATATCATGCTGCTATACAAGCAAAAATGCAGAAGTGATCGGAAGCGAAGAATATATAGACGACATGATCGCTAAGGGGGCAAAATTTGCCTGGTTCTTTACATATATGCCTATAGGAAACGATGCAGTAACTGATCTCATAGCAACTGCGGAGCAACGCGAATATTTCTACCATCAGATCAGAACGTTCAGGCACACTAAACCGCTGTTTACAATGGATTTTTGGAATGACGGTGAATTCGTGAACGGATGTATAGCAGGCGGCAGGAATTATCTGCATATAAATGCGAACGGCGATATTGAACCTTGCGCATTTGTGCATTATTCGGATTCCAATATAAGAGAAAAGACATTACTTGAAGCATATCGTTCACCGCTGTTTATGCAGTATCATGACAATCAACCTTTTAACAAAAACTTGCTAAGACCTTGTCCGGTACTTGACAATGCAGGAAAGCTGGCTGAGATGGTGCATGCGACTGAGGCGCATTCGACAGATCTTAAAAGTCCGGAGTCAGTGGATGATTACTGTGAAAAATGTAGACCTGCGGCGGAAAAATGGGAGCCGATTGCCGACAAACTCTGGAATTCAGAGATACGTGAGTAGAGTATTTAATCAAATTACAGATCAAAATAAAGGAGGCGTTTATGTGTGCGCCTCTTTTAACTTATGTACAGAAACAATCAGCCGCTGCTGTCTGTCATATACACTGTTTTTTTAGATTTGCAGAGGTGACAGAGTGCTCAAAGAATGGTATAATTTATTTTTAAGATATCATGTTCAGGAGCTTTAAAATAAAGAAAATATTTATGTGCAGATACTGCGATACTGCATATATCAGGGAACGGCACGAGGCATATGAAACGGTGTTAAGAAGGAAAACATGGACACGATAGTAAGTATAAAAGATCTTACATTTGAATATATACGTGAAGAAGATCAGGTCAGAATCAGGGCGATAGATGATGTCAGCGCCTGCATTGAAAAAGGTTCATTTACGGCTGTGATCGGTAAAAACGGTTCGGGCAAGTCAACTCTTGCAAAAAATATAAATGCGCTGCTTATTCCGACGGAGGGAGAGGTAATAGTCAACGGCATGGATACTCGCGATCCGGAGCTTACATGGGAAATACGCCAGAATGCAGGCATGGTGTTTCAGAATCCGGACAATCAGCTTGTATCAGCGGTAGTGGAAGACGATGTTGCATTTGGCCCTGAAAATCTTGGAGTTGAACCCGAGATGATCAGAAAAAGGGTGGATGATTCATTAAAATCCGTGGGAATGTACGAGTTCAGGAAAAGAGAACCGCATCTTCTTTCCGGTGGGCAGAAACAGCGTATTGCCATAGCAGGTGTGATTGCGATGTGTCCACAGTGTATAGTCTTTGATGAGCCTACTGCGATGCTCGATCCTAGAGGCAGACAGGAGATAATGAAGATCATAAAGGAACTCAATCAAGGCGGCATCACAGTTATATTGATAACACATTTCATGGAGGAAGCTGTTCAGGCAGACCGGATAATCGTGATGGATAAGGGGAGTTTTATAATGGATGGAACACCTGAAGAAATATTTCTGAACGATGATACTTTAAAAGAACTTGAGCTCGCAGTGCCGTTGCCTGTAGAGCTTGCAAGAAAACTCAGAGACAAAGGTATGGACATACCTTTTGAAATAATAGATGCAGAAGGGCTTATAGAACACCTATGTCAATACAGGTAAAAAACATAACACATATATACAGCGAGGGCCTCCCACATGAGTCAAAAGCCATAGATGATGTATCATTTGACATAGATGATGGTCAGTTTGTCGGGCTGATAGGACATACCGGCTCGGGCAAATCAACGCTAGTGCAGCACTTGAATGGACTCTTAAAACCGAAATCAGGCTCTATATTTATAGGCGGCAAGGATATCACTGAAAGCGGTGTCATACTTCGTGATATACGCAGGAAGGTGGGATTGGTATTTCAGTATCCGGAATACCAGTTGTTTGAAGAAACCGTGGAAAGAGATATATCTTTTGGCCCGGTATATCTGGGGCTTGAAAAAGAAGAGATAGAAAAACGCGTAATGGAGGCTATGCTGTTTGTAGGACTCGATTTTGAGGAATTCAGGGCGCGTTCTCCGTTTGAACTTTCAGGCGGACAGAAACGACGTGTAGCGATAGCGGGTGTGCTGGCTATGAAACCGGAGGTTCTTATACTGGATGAGCCTACAGCCGGACTCGACCTGAATGCGCACAGCGCTATCCTCGAAATGATAGAGCAGATACACGAGGCAGAGAACAACATAATCATACTTATATCGCATAATATGAATGATATCGCTGCCATGGCGGAGAAAATACTGGTTATGGAAAAGGGCAGTCTTATAATGGAGGGTACACCGAGGGAGATTTTTTCACATAGAGATGAGCTTAACGGTATGGGGTTGGCTGTCCCCGACATAACGGAGATCATGAACAGACTCAATGAAAAGGGAGTACACGTCAGAAAAAATATATTTGATGTAGAAACGGCGGCAGATGAGATATATATAGCGCTGGGGGGCAGATAATGATACGTGATATCACTATAGGTCAGTATTATCCCGGTGAATCCTGGGTTCACAGACTGGATGCCAGGATAAAGATAATAATCAGTATTATGTATATAATACAGCTTTTCATTGCTAAGGATTTTCTTGGCTTTATCCTTGCAGTTGCAGCGCTTGCAGTAACAATAGGTATAGCCGGTGTGCCTATGAAATTTATTCTCAAAGGGCTTAAACCGATATTTTTAATAATAGTAGTCACATTTATCCTTAATATGTTAATGATAAGTGGAAATGTGCTTATAAAATTATGGATATTCAAGGTAACCGACAAGGGCCTTTACACGGCATCATTTATGGCGGTTAGGCTGATCCTCTTGATAATAGGCGCATCTATGCTTACATATGTGACAAAGCCGATAGAACTTACCGACGGCATAGAAAGCCTGCTTTCACCATTTAAGAGAGCGGGTGTTCCGGCGCATGAGCTTGCAATGATGATGACGATAGCGCTAAGGTTTATACCCACTCTTCTTGAGGAGACGGATAAGATAATTAAGGCACAGCAGGCAAGGGGTGCAGATTTTGAGAGCGGAAATGTTTTCAGACGGGCGAAAAGTCTGATGCCGTTGTTAGTACCGCTTTTTATAAGTGCATTTCGCATTGCACAGGAACTTGCAATGGCGATGGAAGCACGTTGCTACAGAGGCGGCAAAGGAAGGACGAGACTGCATGAGATGAAACTGCGAAGTCGAGATGCAGCTGCGATGGCAATGGCAATAGCTGTTATGGGCGGGATGCTTCTTCAGCGGTTGCTGCTGCCGGTAATATTTTGATGCGGGAGGAAGTTTTGAAGACGAAATATATAGTGCAGACGGCGGTGATTGCCGCCGTCTATGCCGTGTTTACTCTTGTGTTGTCGCCCATAAGCTACGGTCCGGTGCAGGTGAGAGTGTCAGAGGCGCTTACTGTACTCCCGGGATTTACACCGGCGGCGGTTCCCGGTCTTTTTATCGGTTGCTTTATATCAAATATGGTGGGACCGTACGGAGTGATCGATATGATATGCGGAAGTGTGGCAACGCTCATAGCGGCATTTCTTTCACATCTTTTGCGAGCCAGGAAGCAGCTGATTCCGCTTCCGCCTGTTGTCGTAAACGGAATAGTTGTAGGATGCATGTTGCATTATGCGTATGAAATACCGGGACTTTTGGCTTGTATCGGATGGGTGGCGCTCGGTCAGACTGTTGCATGCTGCGGTATTGGGCTTCCGCTCATGAGACTGATGGAAAGATATAAGGATATATTCTGATGCGACAGAGAAAGATAAAAAATATAGATAAAAAGCTGAGGGATCTGTCTGACTATATGACGGGGCTTGACAATAAAGGCAGGTGGTGGGAAGTCTTTGCGGGACGAAAAGGAGATATTTATGTGGAAATCGGATGTGGAAAAGGCAGATTTATAAATGAGCTTGCAAAAAACAACCGGGAAGCCTGCTATATAGGGATAGAGGGACATTCAAGTGTTATACTGAGAGCGCTTCAGAAAGCGGAGCATGCGGAATTAAGAAATATAATTTTTTCATGCGGATACATAAAAGATCTGCGTGATGTGTTTGAGGATGACGAGATCGACGGGATCTATCTTAATTTCAGTGATCCGTGGCCAAAAAAGAGACATGCTAAAAGACGTCTTACACATAGAAAGTATTTGAAGAGCTATATGCAGGTGGTTAAGCCGGGCGGATTTATCCAATTCAAGACAGATAATGACGACTTGTTTGGATTTACTCTAGAAGAGATAGAAAGCTGCGGTTATGAAATAGAGGAAATCAGTCGTGATCTTCATACAAGCGAATATAGTGCGAAGGATGTTCTTACGGAATACGAAAGCAAATTTATGCTTAAGGGTGAAAAGATCAACTACGTCAAAATCAAAGTCGCGCATAAACAATTAAAATGATCACAATCAAATGTGATTCTAAAGTCTTGCGATGCCGTGACAATGATTATGCAATAACAGAGAGGGTATTTTCACGGCATGTATTTTTGTACAGAAAAATCAAATTTATAGCAATATCGCATTGAAATTATAATCACGGTGTATTATAATCTCTACATTGTTTTTATAATGAATATTAATTAAAATTTAAATATAAATATGAACAGAGGTAAGAAAATGTCAGAATTTAAGTTCGTAAAGGAAAATGGAAGATCTATACCGAGAGAGGATATAATCTTCGGGATAAACACCAGAGCAAACAAAATGATAGCAGAAAGGGGTCGAGAAAATGTCGTAAACGGTACGGTAGGAGCTCTGCTTGACGATGACGGCCAGTTGGCTATTCTTTCATTGGTAGTAGATATATTTAAGCATCTGGCTCCGAGGGATTTTGCAGAATATGCACCTATAGGAGGTCTTCCGGAGTTTAAAGAGGCAGTGAAGAAAGCGGCATTTGGAAGCTATGTGCCTGGAGGCTTTACACGAGTTGTAGCTGCTCCCGGCGGAACCGGTACGCTCAGAAATGCGGTTTCAAACTTTACTTCTCCCGGAGATAAAATTCTAACATCGGACTGGCATTGGACACCTTATAATACTATAGCTGAAGAGCAGGGAAGAACGGTTGATAAGTATCAGCTGTTTAATGATCAGAGGCAATTCAATGTGGCTTCATTTAAAGAACATGTAGAGATACTCGCAGCTGCTCAGGGGAGTCTGCTTATAATAATCAATACACCCGCCCACAATCCTACAGGATATTCACTTACGCTTGAAGACTGGGACAATGTAATAAAAGTCCTTACAGATACATCGGAAAGCGGAGCGACTATAGTATTGCTCGTAGATGTGGCATATATAGATTTTGCAGGAGATGAGGAAGAATGCAGAAAGTTTATCCCCAAGCTTGAAGAACTTCCTGAAAATGTACTGCCTGTTATTAGTTACAGCGCATCTAAAACATTTACTTCATACGGAATGAGATGCGGCGCCATGATATGCATGGCGAAGACCGAAGAGGTAGCACAGGAGTTCTTACTTGCCTGTCAGTATTTATCTAGAGCTACATGGTCAAATTCACCAAGAGCACCACAGGTGATGATAGCCAAGGTCTACCGGGATGCAGAACTTTTGGCTAAAGTTGACCGTGAGCGGGCGGCTTACAGGGAGATGCTGCTTGCGAGAGGACGTGCGTTTGAATCTGCCGCTGATGCAGCGGGGCTGGAAATCGTGCCTTTCGATGCCGGCTTTTTCGTATCGATACCTTGCAGTGACCCGATAAGCGTAAGTTCGAAATTAGAGGAAGAAGGCATATTTATAGTTCCGCTTGAAAAGGGGCTGCGTGTCTCAATTGCTTCGATCTAGGAAAAACACTGCAGGAGAATACCGGCAAAGATTAAAGTAGTTATTGATCGTATGGAAAAAAAGGATTGAAAACAGGATCATGTAGATAAGGACAGGGCAAACATCGTCGTTTGTGCAACGGCTTGAAAGCGATGTCCTTTTTTATTTAATATGATATACTGGCATAAACAGAATTTTAGGAGATGAAACATGAGATTGAAAATAAAAACAGAACCGAGAGGTCCTTGGGATATTTTTGAGATCGACAGACCTATGACAATAGAAAAAATCATTGATCGATATATCAAAGAAAGAAATTATAAGCCGGAATACAGATATCTTGTCGCAAATGTCAACAATACAGCAAGAGATCTTAACAGATTAATAAAGGAAGAATGCAGTATAGAATTTCTCGACATGAGATCTCAAGCTGCCAATCTTACCTATCAGCGCAGTCTTTCCTTCATATATCTTAAGGCGGTGGAAGATGTTTTGGGCCCGGTGGGAGTAGTAATCATGGCTTCGCTGAACAAGGGACTGTTTACCGAGATAGATGTAAGTCACGAATTGACGGAAGAACAGGTAAGGGCGGTGTCTGACAGGATGCAGGAGCTGATAGATCAGGATATACGCATAACCAAGGAAGTTGTGGCGCGCGAAAAGGTTGAAAAGTGGCTCAAGCGGGAGAAGATGACAGAAAAAATGCGACTCCTAAACGGGCAGAAGAATATAGAGCGTGTGATGTTTTATTCTATGGACGGATATAAAAATTTCTTCTATGGCACAATGGTGCCGTCAACAGGATATATAGAAAAATATCAGCTTTTGAAATACAGAAGCGGAGCGCTTTTAAGATATCCAAGCCAGTCCAGCCCTGATAAGCTCAGTCCTTATATAGAGCAGACGATGCTGTACTACGCATTCGGTGAAGCAAAGCGCATGAATGCTTTGATGGGCGTTTCATATGTAGAGGACCTTAATGACATGATCAGAAACGGCGAATACAAAGAGCTCATAATGCTTTCAGAAGCTCTTCATGAAAAGAAAATAGCCGATATAGCCGATATGATAACAAAACAGCACAAGAGGATAATACTGATAGCGGGTCCGTCATCATCCGGCAAGACTACATTTGCGAGGAGGCTGTGTGTGCAGCTCAGGGTTAATGGGCTGAGGCCTCTTTATATGGGAACCGATGATTATTTCGTTGATAGAGATAAAACGCCGATTGATAAAAACGGCGAACCCGATTACGAAGGTCTCGATGCGATCGATATAGAACTTTTTAACAATAATATGAACGATCTTCTTGCGGGAAAACTGGTTGATATCCCTGAATTCGACTTCATGACCGGGCAAAAGAAGTTTGGAAAACGTAAAATTACGATAGAAAGTAACCAGCCGATAGTCATAGAGGGTATACACGGGCTTAACGGCAAGCTGACAGAGCAGATATCTGATTCTGAGAAATTCAAGATATATGTCAGTCCGTTTACGCAGCTTGCTATAGATAATAACAACAGGGTGCCGACATCCGATGCCCGCATGCTAAGACGCATGGTCCGGGACTGCAAATACCGCGGACATTCTCCGGAAAGCACTATAGATGACTGGCCGAAGGTGAGAGAAGGAGAAGAACAGAACATATTTTCGTTTATAGACGAAAGTAATGTGGTATTCAATTCTGTACATGTGTACGAACTTGCAGTATTGAAAAAATATGCAGAACCGCTTCTGCGTGGCGTTGAAAGAGGAAAACCCGAGCATCTTGAAGCCGATAGAATGCTCAGATTTCTGGAGTTTGTTGAAACAATAGAGGATGATTCCATGATAATAAATAATTCAATACTGAGAGAGTTTATAGGCGGAAGTATTTTTACGGAAGTTGAGCTGGACCGCTTGACACGTGCATAAATAAATTGTAATATTTACCTGCCATTTATTGTAATTAAAGTGTGAGGATCTGCTTAAAATCCGTCTTGACCTTATTAGAATAATGAGATATCATATAAAAGAACAAACGTTCACATATGGAGGTAAGCATGGGAATAAACAAAGATGAAAAAGACAAGGCTCTTGATGCGGCGCTGTCACAGATACAGAAACAGTTTGGAAAGGGAGCCATAATGAAGATGGGGGACGGTTCGGCAAGACTCAATATCGAAGCCATTTCAACAGGCTCGATAAGCCTCGACATTGCAAGCGGCATAGGAGGTATCCCGAAGGGCAGGATAATCGAAGTATACGGTCCTGAATCTTCAGGCAAGACGACACTTGCGCTTCATATGATAGCGCAGGCTCAGAAGACCGGGGGAAAGGCGGCTTTCATAGATGCGGAGCATGCGCTCGATCCGGAATATTCTGCCAATCTCGGGGTAAACATAGATGAACTTTTAGTATCGCAACCGGATACGGGCGAACAGGCGCTTGAAATATGCGAGATGCTTGTAAGAAGCGGCGCAATAGATATAGTCGTAGTCGATTCGGTAGCTGCGCTTGTTCCGAAAGCTGAGATACTCGGGGAGATGGGTGACAGCCATGTGGGACTTCAGGCAAGATTGATGTCGCAGGCTTTGAGAAAGCTTGCAGGGATAACCCACAAGTCAAACACGGCGGTAGTTTTTATAAACCAGCTAAGGGAAAAAGTCGGTATAATGTTCGGTAATCCGGAGGTTACCACAGGAGGTCGCGCACTCAAATTCTATTCAAGCATGCGGCTCGATGTGAGAAGGATAGAAAGCATAAAGCAGGGCGATCAGATGCTTGGGAACAGGACTCGCGTTAAGGTTGTGAAGAACAAAGTGGCGCCGCCGTTTAAGACTGCTGAATTTGATATAATGTACGGAAAAGGCATATCAAGGGAAGGAGACGTGCTTGATTGCGCAGTAGATGCCCGACTTATTGAAAAGGCCGGATCATGGTACAGCTATGACGGTGACCGCATAGGTCAGGGCCGTGAAAACGTAAAGACATATCTGGCTGAACATTCAGACATAACGGACAGACTTGAGCGGCTTTTGACGGAGTCTGTAACAAAAAAAAATGAATATTTGGTAAATGAAGACGGAGAGATAATTGAAGACACAGCAGCGAAAGATGTTGCAGATGCTGCCGCGGAATCAAGTTCGGGACAATAGCTTTTTAGCCGGATTTTCAAGGCAAGCGCAACATCAAGTTAAATGCAACGGGAAAGCCTAAAACAGGAAGTATTTGAGAAAAAAAGCGTGTCTTGAAATAGCTGAAATCGGGCAATTTCAGATGGCGGCAGATATGTGCTTTGCACGGAAAAATGGCAAATCACGGCATTTCAGCGATTCACCAGAGTAAACACAACGATTATTGATATCATCTTTCATCTAAAAATAATTGACATGTAATGTTCCTCATGATATCATCTATGATCGGAAGCCGCTCAGAATGGGTTTATTTAAAAAGCTATGCTACCCATTATGGCGAGGCTGGAAAGAGGAGGAAAATAAATTATGTATGCAGTAATCGAAACTGGTGGAAAACAGTATTGTGTAAAGCCGGGAGATCAGCTTAAGATAGAAAAGCTCGATATAAAGGCCGGCGAAAAGGTAACATTTGATAAGGTTTTGGCAGCAGGAGCAGGTGCCGATGTGCAGATAGGCACACCGTATGTGGAAGCGGCCAAGGTAGTTGCAAATGTCGTCGAAAGCGGAAAAGACAATAAAGTAATCATTTTCAAGTATAAAGCAAAAAAGGATTACAGAAAGAAGCAGGGTCATAGACAACCGTATACTGTTGTTGAGATAGAAAGTATTTCTGCTAACGGGATAGAAGCAAAAGCGGAACCGAAGCCTGAAAAGGAAGAAGAAACTGAAAGTTTCGAGAAAGTTTCTGACGTGGTCGAAGAGGAAAAACCTAAAGAAACGAAGAAACATTCCCTCAAATCAATGCGAAAAGCAGAACTTATCGCCTTTGCAAAGGAAAATGATATTGAGCTGGATGAGACTGCAACAAATCAGGTAATGATTGAAACTATAGAAGTAGCATTGAAATAATGCAAACGGAATAGGTATACACAAAAAGGAGGTGTAATGCGATGTCAAGTAAAAAAGGTGTAGGAAGCTCCAAGAACGGTCGAGACAGTGAATCGAAAAGGTTGGGGGTAAAGAGCTCTGACGGACAGTATGTTTCAGCGGGAAGCATCATAGTAAGACAGAGAGGAACAAAGATTCACCCGGGCAACAATGTAGGCATCGGTGGTGATGATACTCTTTTTGCAAAGATAGATGGAGCTGTAAAGTTTGAAAGATATGATAAAAAAAGAAAACAGGTAAGCGTTTATCCTAAAGAAGCGTGATTTGATTTTTAGAGCCCCTGATATCAGGGGCTTTGTTTTTTAATAAACGCAGCTTGTAAGTTGCAGCACTGTTAGTCTGCAATAATAACAATGCAAATTTATATATCATGATTGAAAGGAGAAGGATTTGTTCGTTGATAGAGCAAAAATAATAATAAAATCAGGTAGAGGCGGAAACGGTGCGGTCACCTTCAGACGAGAACTTTTTGTGCCCGAAGGCGGACCCGACGGCGGTGATGGCGGAAAAGGCGGCGATGTCGTCTTCGTTGCTGATCACAACATGCATACGCTTATGGATTTTAAATATAAGCATAGGTATGAGGCTCAAAACGGAACTGATGGAATGAAAAAGAAGCGTTATGGCAAGAAAGGCGAAGACCTCGTGATAAAAGTGCCACCCGGCACTGTCATTATTGATCATAACAGCGGTTTTGTTATGAAGGACCTTGTGAATCCCGGTGATTCTTTTGTTGCTGCAAAAGGCGGCAAGGGCGGGAAAGGTAATGTGCATTTTAAGAATTCCGTGAGACAGGCGCCGAATTTTGCTGAAGCAGGCGGAGAGGCGAAAGAAAGAGTCGTTATACTCGAACTTAAAACCATAGCGGATGTCGGTCTTGTGGGATTTCCAAATGTGGGAAAATCAACGATACTTTCAGCTGCAACTAGTGCCGCACCAAAGATCGCTAATTATCATTTTACCACTATAGATCCAAATCTCGGTGTTGTTGACATGGGATACACAAGCTTCATAATGGCTGACACTGCAGGTATCCTTGAGGGAGCACACAGAGGTGTGGGACGCGGTATCAGATTTTTAAAGCATATAGAGAGGACCAGTGTGCTGATCCATGTTGTGGATGTCTCCGGAAGTGAAGGAAGAGATCCTGTTGACGATTTTGACAAGGTAAACAGCGAACTTGAAAAATACAGCCCTAAACTGCTAAAAAAGCCGCAGATAATAGCGGCAAATAAGATAGATATAATGACACCTGGCAGTGACAATCTCAAAAAGCTGACTGAGCATGCAGAAAATAAAGGATACAAAGTGTTTCCGATATCAGCTTATACAAACCAGGGGATGAAAGAAATTTTGGAGGAGGCTTCAAAACTGGTGCAGGAAGCGGAAAAAGATATTCAATACGATGATATTGAATATTTTGATTTTGAAAAGGAAGAATCCGATGCCGAATACAAAAAAATAAAAGCTTATTTTGAGGAGAAAACGGGTGCATATGTACTTGAAGGAAAACAGCTCACTAAGATATTCAATTCGACAAATCTTAATGATATCGGCTCACTAAGGTATTTATACAAGTATCTGGAGAAGAACGGAGTTATAGATGAACTTAAAAGACTCGGAATTCGTGACGGCGATACTTTATGTATAGAAGATTTCGAATTTGAATATTTCGACGATTGATATATTGCTAAGCTGGCGGATATCCTGCTGATTTTTTTTGTATTTTCCCGCTTCCGTACAGTTGCGGGAATTTTCAGTTTATTCGGTTTACGGTTTTATATATGTCATTTCAAAGAATATTACACTGAAGAAAATACTATAATTTTTAAAATTTGCCAAAATAACAAAAAATTATAACAGTATTGCAATTTTTTTGTTATTTTATTATCAAAGTTCTTTATTATCATTGACTAAATGTACAAAAAAATATAAAATAAAACCATTGGGTGCGGACAAAAATCTGGACATGCATATGACTTTGAAGTTAGTTAAAACATATACTCACTACAGTGGAGTGTAAAAATCCTACGTATATATTATAGGATCGGATCGTCAATCAGTACAATCCGCCTGCGGGGCTGTCCGTTTCTGCAGGATTTGTATCGTTGGATTTCAGAGTAAGAACAGGAAAAAGGTAGCGGCGATTGACGCTATGCATAGCAGATATCCGCTACCGTAATTATTATATAAAATGAATTTGCCCTGCAACAGTTGTTAATACAAAACAGATGCACAGTCCGAGAGCGAAAAAACATAAGGATTACAAAATATAATTAAAGTGAACGCAGTTCTGTAAATAGAAGAATGAAAATATCAGGAGATATAAGCAGACATAACTCGGATGTTTCCGGAATATAAAGTGCGCCGAATACATAGATGAAATCGCCATATCGGCAGGCAATGGGAATTTATCAAATGTAACAAGCGTTTTAGTGTTAGCTTGTTGTTGCGGTGATAGGGAAGTTTTTCGGCAATGAACGTGTATACGGGATATTGGATTATGTATCTGCAGTTATCAGCGAATTGACCACCTTTATTGGTGTAAAGAAAAAAGGCAAAAAATCGTCGGTATGTTTGATCCCGGCGGAATGCGGACAGTCCAAGAAAATGTCCGCACCGAGCTGGACAGGCTTATATCAAGAAATGACGTTAATGCTTGTTTTGGTTAGAAGAGGTAAAAATGAGTTTAGTTCAAATTACTGCGGCAGTTATCTTTATGGTGATGTTTGTATTGATTGTTACTGAAAAGATCGAAAGACAGTGGTCGGCGCTTCTATGCGGTATTACAATGATTGTAGTAGTTTTCATGCTGTTGATGCGCGATATGAAAGCTGTTGTGGATGTGCTTGCGGTAAAGACAATCTTTAAGTCAACATTCTGGTATCAAAGCGGTGCCGGAGGGGAAGAATCTCTGGGGATCAACTGGGCTACTGTGATTTTTCTTGCAGGTATGATGGTTATGGTTGAATTTATGGCTTACAGCGGCTTTTTCCGCTGGCTGTGTCTCAGACTTGCAAAAGCTGTAAATTACAAACCTTTCAGAATATTTGTAGTGTTTATGGTGATGTCTGCCTTCCTTGCCATGTTTATTGACAGTATAACCGTGATTCTCTTCCTGGCAACTGTCACTATAGAGATTGCGCGCCTTCTTTCCTTTGATCCTGTACCGGTAATAATTGCAGAAATATTCTGTGCCAACCTCGGCGGATCCGCTACAATGTGCGGAGACCCTCCTAATATAGTAATAGGGACATCTTTCGGCTATTCATTCTTCGATTTTTTGGTGAATACAGGACCTATAGCGGTAGTAGGGCTCATAGTGGTCCTGATTTATTTTTCACTGCATTATAAAAAATATTTTAAAAACAGCGGAATACAAGAGGATATAGATGAAGCCGATCTTGATCCCAGAAATGCAATTACGAATAAACGCGATTTTACAGCAAGTTCGATAATCTTTGCGATTGCTGTGGTTCTGCTGGTTTCACATGCTTCGACAGGTCTGACGGTTGCCACGATAGGCCTCGGCATAGCAATCATAACTATGATTGCTGCGGGGAAAGATCTTGTGTTTGTTTTAAAGAAAGTGGATTATAAAACATTGTTGTTTTTCATAGGACTTTTCGTGGTTGTCGGCGGTCTTGAAATCACGGGAATACTTGAAATTATTGCCGGGCTGATAGCAAAATTCGGCGGCGGAAAACCGATGATATTAATTACCATAGTTATTTGGATATCGGCTATAGCGAGTGCATTCGTTGATAATATACCTTTTGCGGCCACAATGGTTCCTATAATAAAAACGCTTTCCGTAACACAGGGTATAGACCTACACACACTTTCCTGGACATTGGCTCTGGGAACGGATATAGGAGGATGTGCTACACCTATCGGTGCATCTGCAAATGTAGTCGGAGTAGCTTTAGCCGGTAAGAGCGGCCATCCTATAAGCTGGAAAAAATTCTGTACAGCTTCTTTCCCTCTTATGGTGATAGTTGTTTCCCTATGTACGGTGTTCATATTTGTCAGATATCTGTAAAAGTTTATAAATATTGCGAAATACGCAGCACATAGATCAAAATTCCTGTGTGCTGTTTTAGATTGCTGTTTTTGAGCCGGAATAAAGAAAATTACATACTGCAATCATTTAAAGATTAACGGCAAAGTATGGTATAATTCAACCGGTGTATAAAACTTTGGAGATAATTATGTCAGATACGGATAGGAAACATCCGACGAGAGAAAAATGCCTCAGCATACTTTATGATTACGGTACACCGCAAAGGGTAATAGCTCACTGTAAAGCGGTGACGGATGCAGCGCTGAAGATCGCTACAGCATTGAATATGCATGGATATGATCTGGGCATTGAACTTATACGTGCAGCGGGACTTCTACATGATATAGCAAGAGTTGAAGATCTTCACTGGGAAGTCGGAGCCAGGAAGATAAGAGAACTGAGTTATGAAATGGAGGCTGACATCATAAGAGCGCATATGCTGTATTCCGATTTTTCACCTATTGAAAAAATCAAAGAAATAGACATTGTATGTATAGGCGACAGGTTGGTAAGAGACGACCGGTATGTCGGTATGGAAGCGCGAATGCAGTATATAATAGAAAAGGTAAAGTCTCAGGGTCGGTCTGTAGATGCAGACAGGATACGTGAAAAGATGGCCGGGATGGGAAAACTTCTCGATGATATAGAAAAAGCAACAGGTATGGAAATAGATGAGATTATGAAAATGAAAGGCATTGAATGATACCGCAAAAAACACTTGAGGAACTTTTGAAGAGGGTTGAAAAGCCGGGCAGATATATAGGACACGAAAAGAACTGCGTATATAAAAATATAGAAGATGTAAAAGTCAGGTTTGGATTTGCATTCCCTGACACATATGAGATAGGTATGTCTTACATGGGGATGCAGATTTTATACAACGTCCTGAACGAGCAGAAGGATATCTACTGTGAGAGAATTTTTGCGCCAAATGCGGATATGGAAGAATTGATGCGTGTCGAAGGGGTGCCGCTTTTTACGATTGAGACAAAAACTCCGGCAGGGGAACTCGATGTCATTGGTTTTACACTTCAGGATGAGCTTTCCTATACAAATATACTTAATATTTTGGAACTCGCCGGAATTCCATTGCTGCGTCCCGAGCGGGGTGAAGATGAGCCGCTTGTAGTCTCAGGAGGGCCATGTGCATATAATCCGGAACCTCTTGCTGATATAATTGATCTGTTTATGGTAGGTGATGGTGAGGAGACGATAGTTGAAGTTTCAAAGCTTTATATCGAAGCAAAAGAGACCGGAATGTCAAAAGAAGAATATCTCAGGAAGGCTTGTGCTATAGAAGGCGTATATGTTCCGGCATTTTATGATTTTGTATACAATGAAGACGGGACTATAAAAGAAATAAATAAACTATATGATGGAGCGCCGGATAGAGTATAGCGCGCTTTAATATCGGATCTTGATAAAGCTGAGTTTCCGGAGGATCCCGTAGTCTCGCTTATAGATGTTGTTCATGACTGGGCGGTAGTCGAAACGTTTAGAGGCTGTACGCGCGGATGCAGATTCTGCCAAGCAGGCATGCTGTATCGACCGGTGCGTGAGCGGACTCCTGAGCATTTGAAAGACATGATAATTCATCAGTTGAAAAATACGGGATATGATGAACTTTCACTGCTTTCGCTTTCAACAAGCGATTACTCGAAGTTTGAGCCTTTTATAATGGAGCTTATGGATATATGTCGAAAACAGGATGTAGCATTGTCGCTTCCGTCCTTAAGGCCGGATTCGTTTTCATTCAAAGTGCTGTAGGAAATACAAAGATACAGAAAATCGGGACTTACCTTTGCTCCGGAGGCAGGTACGCAGAGGTTAAGAGATGTAATAAACAAAGGAATAACGGAAGATGACATATACAGTGCATCGAGCCAGGCAATAGAACTCGGATGGAATACAATAAAACTGTATTTTATGGTCGGACATCCCACTGAGACTGATGAGGATCTCTGCGGTATAGCAGAGATAGCAAGAAATATAAGGGAAATCGCATTTAAAATAAACGGAAAAGCTGGGGGCAGGTTCAGAGTGACGGTAAGCGTTTCAACTTTTGTTCCGAAACCGTTTACACCTTTTCAGTGGGAGCCTCAGGACAGGCCTGAAGAGTTGATAAGAAAACACAACTATTTGAAACAGCGTTTAAAGATGAAAGGTATCAGATACAATTATCACGAGACGGATGTGAGCGTCTTGGAAGCTGTATTTGCACGTGGAGACAAGCGGCTCGGGAAGGTGCACATGCGAGCATTTGAGCTCGGCTGCAAACTTGACAGCTGGACTGAGTATTTCAGGAAAGATTTTTGGGATAAAGCTTTTGAACAAACCGGAACAGCGCCGGAATTTTATAGTTGCCGCAAAAGAAGTTACGGTGAATTAATGCCGTGGATATAATAGATTGCTTTGTTAAAAAAGAGTATCTGATAAACGAAAATGAAAAGGCTAAAAGAGCTGAAATCACAAGGGATTGCAGGCTGGGATGCACAGGATGCGGTATGAATGAAAAAACGGTTTGTAAGATTGGATGCATATATGCCTAAATATGTGATCGGATTTAAAAAAAAAGGATACGTATGCTATATTTCTCACCTGGATGTAATGAGACTGTTTCAGCGCGCATTCAAGCAGGAGGATATCAGACTGAAGTATTCAAAAGGGTACAATCCGCATCCGAGGATGGGATTTGCTCAGCCTCTGACACTCGGGTATTCGAGTGAATGCGAACTTTTAGAATTTGAAACAACAGAGAATCTGACCACGCGCGATATAACAGGGCGGATGAGACATGCTATGGACGGCATTCTTGAGATAAGCGGATGTATGAGAAATGATGAAAACAAAAAAACATTAGCGTCAAAAGGCATAAGCATAGGATATGAAGTGAATATTCAGCTTCCTGAGACTTTTCCGTCAAGTCGGGCTGAATTGATATCTGCTGACAGATATCTCGCGCAGCACGAGATAATTGCAGAGAAAAAACAGAAGAAAAGCATAAAAATGAAAAAGGTGGATATCAGACAGATGATAAGATCTCTTGAATGCATAGTTGGCAACGGAAAAGCAGTGCTTGAGATGCAGCTTGATGCCGGCAGCATTTCAAATCTTAATCCGGAGCTGGTCATAAATACATTTGTGGACTTCTTTATGCTCGGTGTACCAAGGCATAAAATAGAGGTGAAAAGGAAAAATATTGAATTTTCTGATAATTTCCAATTTATAGGTTGACAGCCACACAATGCCATTGTAAAATATTTACAGATACGGGCGATCATATGATCCGGATATCACTGCATATTTATTGAAAATGTGCAAGAAATTATTTTACAGAGGGGGGATATGGATTAAAAAATTTTTTAACAGGGAATTTGTTACAGTTCATAAGTATAGGATACTGAAAGCAGCCGTGGCAATCGTCATTTGTGTGGTTGCTCTTGTTGTTTTTATCGGTAAAGACAAAAATGCTGAGACATCGCTTGAAAATGGTGGAGAAGTTACTGCTTCAGAGAAAGCCGCCGGTTCTGAAAACGGCAATGGGAAAAGTTCATCTGAGAATTCTTCGGCAGACAGGCTGATAATCGATGTTTCCGGCGCAGTAAAGTCTCCTGCCGTTATAGAACTTAAACAGGGGGACAGAGTTCAAGATGCTATTGAGGCTGCAGGCGGGCTTAAGAAAAATGCGGATATATCGAATATAAACAGAGCTGCTCATGTAAAAGACGGGGATAAGATAAACATACCTGAAAAGAATAAAGGCTCGGGAGCATATGCAGGAGTAATTTCAGCCGGAAATGCCGCAAATGATTCGAAAAGTGACTCTTTAGTAAATATCAATACTGCGACAGAAGCAGAGCTTCAGACGCTTACGGGTGTCGGACCGGCGATTGCATCTAAGATAATAAATTACCGTGAGCAGTCAGGTGGATTTCATACAAAGGAGGATATCAAAAAAGTTTCGGGCATAGGCGATAAGACGTATGAAAAATTAAAGGATAACATAACAGTGTGATTTTGAGGTTTGATCATGTGGAATGACAAAAAAACAGGATTTAGCGACATATCAGGGATCGTCGAAGGTGCTGTGGATGCAGCTATAGGAAAAGAGCTTAAAAGAAAAGGGATACATTTACACAGAGTCGGATATATATATTTAAAGGATGCGGTTGCGCTTGCTATGCGAGACAGGTCAGTCCTTCATGCGGTAACAAAAGAGCTTTATCCTGCAATCGCAGAGAAACATTATACTTCTTCCGCCGGTGTTGAACGTGCGATGAGAATCGCGATAAAAGAAGCTTGGGAGTCAAGCAGAACGATTATTATAATGGAAAAAAGTATGTTTTCTTCATACGAAACCGAGATATCACAAAAATGTCCTACAGTCACAAGATTTATCTGTGAAGTAACAGATACTATGTGCGGCGAGCTGTTTATGAAGCGGCAGTGTAAACGTTAATCAGGGACTTAAAAGACATTTACAGACATGCATTGATGTTTATAATTGTGATGTATAATTTAAAAACAAATATGAAGAATAAGAAATGAATAAATATATGAAGGCTGCAATAGAAGAAGCCGCAATAGGGATATCAAACAATGAAAGCGGCCCCTTCGGCTGTGTTATAGTAAAAGATGATGAGATCATAGGGCGCGGACATAATCAGGTGGTGTTGAAAAAAGATCCTACCTGTCACGGAGAGATAAGTGCAATTCGTGACGCATGTAAGAATCTTGATTCTTCGATCTTTACGGCTGTGAACTTTACACTACCGGTGAGCCGTGTCCGATGTGCATGGGCGCAATACTATGGGCTAATATAAACAAAGTATATTATGGCTGTACCATTCATGATACAAAAGAGATAGGTTTTCGGGATGAGCTTTTATATAAATTTGAAAAAGGCGGCAAATGTGAAAACAAGACCGAGGAGATGGACAGGGAAGAGTGTCTGAAGCTTTACGGCAAGTATGCCTTGATGCCTGATAAGATAAAATACTAGATATGTTTCCCTGACAAAGATCAGGGCCGGAGCTGTTAATTATAAAAATATTACAGGGATTTGACATTAATGTTTTAAAAATTTTGTTCAAATGCGTTGCAGAAAAATGAATTTGATATATAATATATAAGTTAGTTGCGGGACGTGGCGCAGCTTGGTAGCGCGACTGCTTCGGGAGTAGTAGGCCGCAGGTTCGAATCCTGTCGTCCCGACCAAATAAAACGCTGAAGATTCAGCGTTTTTTATATAAATTCAGCTGCGGGCCGGCAAGCCTTAAGATATTCTCATACGGGCAGCCTGATAAACGGGATGCGGTAGTGGCAGGTGCATCTTAAAAAATGACCAAATCTGTCCGCAGTTTAACGGACAAAGTTTTTGAGAATCTGTAAATTGTAGTATAATAATTGTTGAGGATGTCGATGTCTGTAATTTACACCATTTGGAGAACAAAAATACCGTAAGATCAGATATGCAGTAAAGCATAATAAACCCGGAAAGAGATTATGCGCGCGTATTGCACCGTCGGCGGCAGGACTGCAAATTTAAATACAGGGCAGGAGTTAAGTCGTGATATGACGGCAGCTAATTACGGGAAAGCCGTACCGGGAGATATCCTGTGATAAGTATCGATTTTGGAATGAAGGATTTGATTTAATTTTTACCTTGCTTTATTGTAAAAAGCGGAGGGTAAGCATGGATATTTTAGGAGGTAATGACATGGAAAAGTATGCAGTGATAGTGGTTGATATGCTGAATGATTTTGTCACGGGAGCATTGGCCTGCGACAGGGCAAAGGCTATCGTTCCGCATGTGGAAAGACTTGTTGAAACGGCAAGAGCTAAAGATATTCCGGTGATATTCGCAAACGATTGTCATCTGTCCGGCATTGATCATGAATTGAAACTTTGGGGAGATCATGCGATAAAAGGTACAAAAGGGGCGGAGGTTATAGCGGAACTCGGACCCGAAGAGACGGATTTTGTTGTACCGAAAAGGCGTTACAGCGGCTTTTTTAAAACCGATATGGAACTGCTTCTCAAAGAGCTCGGAGTCGATACGGTGGTTATATGCGGACTTCATGTGCACATGTGCTGCAGACATACTGCTGCCGACGCTTATTGTCTCGGATATGACATTGTGGTCCCAAGGCAGACTACGGATTCTTTTACGGAAGAGGATTTCAACAGCGGGATAAAATATCTCGAGGAAGTATACGGAGCAAAGATCTGTGATCTTGATGATTTTATTGCTCGCATATGATCGGCTTTGCTGAAATATATTATGGAAAGACTTTGCTGTGGCAAGGTGTTGTTGTGTGATATAATAATTACATGAATGACAAGGAGATTGGAAACAGAGGAAATAAAGGAGTGCTTGCAGCCGCATTGATCACAGCATTTATGACTACATTTATGGGCAGTGCTGTTTTTCTTTCAATACCGTCCCTTGAAGTATATTTCGGTGTAAGTGCTGCAACTGTGAACTGGATAGTAAGCGGATATACACTGACTGTGGCGGCATGCAGCCTGCCTTTTGGAAAGATAGCCGATGCCACGGGGAGGCGATGTGTGTTCCTTATCGGAAGTGCCGGATTTTTTATACTTTCAGCCGTGAGTATTTTTTCTGTAAATGTTATGATGCTGATCATAGCACGAACGCTTCAGGGCGCTTTCGGCGCCATGGTCTTTTCAACCAACAATGCAATACTCATAAGTGCATATCATCATTCGGTACAGGGCAAGATGCTCGGATATTCGGTGGCCGCAACATATATAGGACTTACTGCCGGACCTGTAATAGGAGGCGTTTTAAATGCGAATTTCGGATGGAAGTCCATATTTGCTGTTTCTTTTTTGATAAGTGCGGTCGCATTTATTGTAAGTATCATTTATATGCCTGATGACAGGGTCGGAAAAATCGAAAATATATCATCAGACGGAATCGTCAGTGATGCGGATCTTCCCACGAATGCTGTGTCGAAAAAATCGGGATTTGATCTTAAAGGCGGCATGTTATATCTGATATGGATAGCCATGACACTTTACGGACTTACAAACCTGACAGTTTCAAAATCATCATTGAGCATTTTTATAGCTGGAGTTGTGATGGCGGTGTTATTCTTTTACATGGAAAGCAGGACAGAAAACCCTGTGATGGATGTCGGAATTTTTGCAAAGAGCAAAGTCTTTACATTCTCGAATTTTGCGGCGCTATTTAATTATTGTGCAACATTTGCTGTGAGCTACATGGGAAGCATATATCTTCAGATCGTTAAGGGACTGCCGTCTGATCAGGCAGGTCTTATACTGATTGTAATGCCTGCGATGCAGGCACTGTTTTCGCCTTATATGGGAAGTCTTTCGGACAAGTCGAGACCGTCAGTCATAGCGAGCTGCGGTATGGCTGTATGCTGTGTGATGCTGGTAATGTTTTCGCGGCTTGAGCAGAATTCTTCCATTGCGTATATTATTATGATATTGTGTCTCAACGGAATCGGTTTTGCGATGTTTTCATCTCCCAACAATAATGTGATAATGAAATGTGTATCAAGCAGTGAGTATGGCGTTGCAAATTCAATAATAACGACGATGCGTACATATGGGCAGTCGCTGGGCATGGCGGTTCTCAATATCGTCACAGGGTTGATACTGGGAAAAGGCAGTCTTGAGGCGGCTTCGGCTGATAATCTTATATTACTTAACAGGGTTGCGTTTACTGCATTTGCTGTACTATGTGCAATCGGAGTTGTTTTTTCCGCTGTACGTGTAGAAAAGAAAAAGTGATATATTGTTTCTGAAAACTTTATAAAATTTGTGCG
Organism: Bacillota bacterium; assembly: GCA_036839975.1. Lineage (GTDB taxonomy): Bacteria > Bacillota > Clostridia > Peptostreptococcales > Anaerovoracaceae > RGIG7111. The sequence continues at coordinate 22,952 of DAISVU010000002.1, forward strand.
CGAGGCTTTTATGTGAACAACTATTTGGTATAATAGTCGCATGATTGAACTGTTAACTGATACGACATTTGGAAAGTGGATAGCAACAATGGTTGTATCTATGGTACCGGTAATTGAGCTGCGAGGAGGGATCCCTTATGGTGTGGGTTTCGGAATGCCTTATTGGCAGGCTTTTATTGCCGCTTTTATCGGGAATATGCTGCCTATCCCTTTCATACTGATCTTGATTCACAGATTTTTTAACTGGCTCAAAAAACATAAAAAGACAAAGAATTTTGTTGAACGCATGGAAAAACGGGCGCATCTAAAAGGCCAAAAGGTTATAAAATACAGGCTTTGGGGACTTTTCATACTTGTGGACGTACCGCTTCCCGGTACGGGGGCATGGACCGGTGCTCTGGTAGCCAGCGTGCTTGATATACGCATGAAGCATGCCTTTCCGGTAATAGCTTTAGGTGTCATAACAGCAGGGCTTATAGTCATGTTTGTTACACAGGGCGTAGTAAAAATGATTTGATGTCAGTTTGGGATTGGCGGATTCAGATATCCGGCATTTGATATGCTTATCACATGCCGGATGTCTTTTTTCTTGACAATAATTTTATGATGCGGTATATTTATTTAGGTTAACACTGTTAACTGGAATTGTTTTTTGCCGGTAATGTGCAGCAGCTGATTTGAACAGCGCGTTAATAAACGGTGCGCAACATGCCGGTGGTTTAGAATTAAATTTATGGAGGAAAAACATGATATTTGAAGCAATTGCAGAACTCATCGCAGATCGCGTGGAATGTGACATTAAAGAGGTAAAAATGGAGAGTTCGTTTAGAGAGCTCGGTATCGATTCACTCGATACGGTTGAACTTCTTATGGAACTTGAAGATAAGATAGGCATGGAAATAGAACTCGACCAGGAAGTAAAAACGGTCGGGGATCTCGTTAATTTTATAGAATCAAAGCAGGAATAGTTGAGAAACGATAATAATGATTAAAACAGATTTATGTGATCTTTTAGGAATCGAATACCCTGTACTGCAAGGCGGAATGGCATGGATTGCGGACGGAAAACTTGCTGCTGCTGTTTCGGAAGGCGGCGGTCTTGGAATAATTGCTGCAGGTAATGCTCCCGCCGATTATGTAAAGGAACAGATAAAGATCGCAAAAGAGCTTACGGATAAACCGTTCGGCGTAAATATTATGCTTTTAAGTCCATTTGCGGATGAAATTGCAAAATTGGTGAGTGAAGAGAAGATAAGTGTTGTAACCACCGGCGCAGGCAATCCTTCCAGGTACATGAAGATGTGGACCGAGGCCGGGATCAAGGTGATACCTGTAGTATCTTCGGTGGCAATGACGAAACTGGTAACAAGAGCAGGCGCTTTTGCTGTAATAGCGGAAGGCGGCGAAAGCGGCGGACACGTAGGTGAACTTACTACCATGGTCCTTGTACCGCAGGTGTGTGATGCAACAGATCTGCCTGTTATAGCAGCAGGCGGGATCGCTGACGGCAGAGGTGTGTCTGCTGCATTGATGCTGGGTGCGAGCGGTGTGCAGGTGGGTACGAGATTTTTAAGTGCCTTTGAGTGCAGCATACATCCTCTGTATAAAAAAAAGATTATAAAGGCAAAGGATCTGTGCACTATGGTTACAGGCAAGAGGCTTGGACATCCTGTACGGAGCCTGAGAACCAAATTCGCACGTGAATACAGCAAGGCTGAATTTGGCGGAACAGATGATGAATCACTTGAAGCAATGGGTACAGGTGCATTGCGGAAAGCGGTCATTGAAGGCGACCTTGAAAGCGGCTGCTTCTTATCGGGCCAGTCGGCAGCGATGGTTAAAAAAGAACAGCCTGCAGCAGAGATAGTCAGAGAACTTATTGAAGAGGCCGAACCTGTTTTGAAAGGAGCTTGCAAATGGGTAAAATAGCTATAGTTTTTCCGGGCCAGGGTGCGCAGTACAAAGGCATGGGACTGGAAACTGCAAAGAATTCAAGCGCGGCATCTGAATTGTTTGAAAAACTGGATGGTATACGTCCGGGTACTTCAAAGCAGTGCTTTGAAGGAACAGATGAGGAACTCAAAGAAACGAAAAATACTCAGCCGTGTATTTTTGCGGTGGAGATGGCAACGGCTGCAGCGCTCAGAGAAAAAGGAATCGAGGCGCAGATGGCTGCCGGCTTTTCTCTGGGTGAGCTTTCCGCGCTTACATATATGGATGTATTTTCGCTTGAAGACGGCTTCAGACTGGTATGTGAAAGAGGAAAGCTTATGCAGGAGGCGTCAGGAAAGGCTGATACATTTATGGCAGCCGTACTTAAGCTTTCGGCAGAGGAGACCGAAAAGATATGCGGCGCATTCAACAAGATATATTCTGTAAACTATAACTGCCCGGGGCAGATATCGGTTGCGGGAGCAAAAAATGAAATGAGAGACTTCATGAAGGCTGTAAAAGATGCCGGCGGAAGAGCACTGCCTTTAAAGGTGAGCGGTGCATTCCATTCTCCCTACATGACATCCGCATCCGAGGCCTTTGGGGAACTGCTTATCAATAAGGATGTCGGTACACCGTCCGGCATCCTGTATTCTAATATGACAGGCGATGTGTACCCTGATAATATAAGGGAAACGCTTGCAGGACAGATCTGTTCCCCTGTCAGATGGGAGAATATTATACGCAGCATGATCAGGAAAGGTGCTGATACGTTTATTGAAGCAGGCCCCGGCAGTGTACTGAGCGGGTTCATCAAAAAGACAGACAGCTCGGTCAAAGTATACGGCGAGTCGGATATTGCAAGCCTCAAAAAGCTGTAAAGGAGGACTACTTATGATTGAAGGAAAAGTGGCGGTAGTTACCGGAGGTTCGCGCGGAATGGGCGCAATTATCGCTGAAAAGCTTGCGCAGGAGGGTGCGGATGTTGCAGTGATATATGCCGGTAACGAGGAAAAGGCAAATGCCGTATGCGATAAATGCATAACAGCGAATAATGTAAAGGCCGGGGCATACAAATGCGATGTTGCGGACTTCAAGTCTGTTAAAGAAACCGTTGCGGCTTTAAAAAAAGACTTCGGAACTGTGGACATACTCATCAACAACGCGGGAGTAACAAGAGACAAGCTTCTGGCCATGATGAAGGAGAGCGAATTTGATGAAGTAGTGGACACGAGCCTTAAAGGAGCTTTCAACATGGTTAGGCATTGCTGCGGTCTTATGATAAAAAATAACGGCGGATGCATAATAAATATGAGTTCTGTTTCCGGTTTGATGGGAAATCCGGGACAGGTAAATTACTCTGCCGCAAAAGCCGGCCTTGTGGGGCTTACCAAATCTGTCGCCAAGGAATTGGCCGGCAAAAACATAAGGTGCAATGCGGTTGCGCCCGGATTCATAGATACTGATATGACAAAGGAGCTTCTGAAACAGAATCCTGATCTTTTGAACGCTGTGCCGCTTAAGAGAGCGGGGAGGCCTGAAGATGTCGCAGATGCTGTTATGTTCCTCATTAAGGCGGAATATATTACAGGAGCAGTACTGCGTGTGGACGGCGGAATAGCAATGTAGAGATGAGTTTTGCCCATACGAGGGGCATCCCCCTTTACTGCAGCTAATATGCCGCTGTGTCAGGTTACGAAAAGCCCGGGCGGCAGGGGGATATGCCGTATTAAGCGAAATGTTGGCATAAAAGCAGCTTTTTAAGCTGATAAGGAGAAATAGTGATGACAAATGAAGTAAGAAGAGTGGTGATCACAGGTGTCGGCGCAGTCACACCGCTTGGATTGGATGTTAATACGACATGGAAAAATCTGATAGATGGGAGACACGGCATAGCACCGATAACTCAGTTCGATACGACCGATTATAAGGCGAAGCTGGCAGCAGAGGTAAAGAATTTTGATCCGAGAGAATATCTTGATAAATCTGAAACTATGCGTACTGACAGTAACGCTCAGTTTGCAGTCGCTGCTGCAGATCAGGCGGTTGCTGACAGCGGCATTGCAGGAAAAGTCGTCCCCGAACGCATCGCAGTGTATATCGGTTCAGGAATCGGCGGTATAAAGACATTTTCAGAAGAATACGATAAGCTTAGAAAAAGAGGACCCAAGAGGGTTTCTCCGTATTTTGTGCCGAAGCTGATAGCAAATATGGCTTCCGGGATGGTTGCTATAAGGCATGGCTGCAAGGGACCTGCGATACCGACAGTAACTGCATGCGCATCAGGATCAAACGCCATAGGGGAAGCCCTTAGGCTTATAAGACACGGTTATGCGGATGCTGTGATCTCTGGCGGATGTGAAGCTTCGATAGCGGAAATAGGAGTTGCGGGATTTGTTAATATGCAGGCGCTGACAGTCTCTGAAGATCCTGACGCGGCATCGTTGCCGTTCGATAAAAGAAGAGGCGGTTTTGTAATCGCTGAAGGCGGTGCGGTGATAATACTTGAAGAATATGAGCACGCTGTATCAAGAGGCGCTAATATCTATTGTGAAATCTGCGGATATGGATCCACCTGCGATGCATATCACATAACAGCGCCGGAACCTGAAGGAAAAATGGCTGCATTAACTATGAAGCAGACTATGGATGAGGCCGGATATACAGCTGATGACACAGTATATATAAATGCACACGGAACGGGCACACCTCTTAACGATGTGACGGAAACGAAAGCAATCAAAAAGGCTTTCGGTGAAAAAAAGGCTGCAGAAATAAAGATCAGCTCCACAAAATCGATGACGGGGCATATGCTTGGCGCAGCAGGTGCAATGGAAGCGATAGCTTGTATAAAAGCACTTCAGAAAGAGATATTGCCTCCGACGGTCAATTTAAAGGAGCCCGATCCCGATTGTGATCTCGATTATGTTGCCGGCAGCGCAGAAAAATATGATGCAAGCCTTATGCTTTCAAATTCGCTGGGGTTTGGCGGACACAACGCATGTCTTGCACTCAGAAAGGTGAAGTAAATGGATATTTCCGATATAAGGATATACGCAGAGATAATGCGAGAGTATGGTCTTACGGGTTTTGAGATAAAAAGTGAAAAGGGGCATGTGAGTTCTGTAAGGATGGAACGCATGAATTGCTCTCAGGATGTCATCGGCGGCAATAAGATGTCTTCCGGATTTAAATTGACAGAGGACAGTCAGGAAATTAACGAGAAGGCGTATAAGCAGAATATATCAGATCAGGACTGCAAAGACATCACGGATGAGAATCCGGAAAACATCGTTATCTCTCCAATGGTAGGTGTATTCTATGCTTCTGCAGACAAAGAAGGAACACCTTACGTCAAGCCCGGTGACGAGGTCAAAAAAGGCGATGTGATCTGCGTGATCGAAGCGATGAAGCTAATGAATGAAATAACGGCGGAAGAGGACTGCACGATTGTGGAAGTCTGTGCTGAAAACGGTCAGATCGTCGAGTTCGGAAGCGTGCTTTTCAAGATAAAAAAATAAACAGATACCAATAATAAAATTTATACGGGAAAAGCAGGTATATCAAAAAAGTATTGGTAAGATCATATGATAAAGAGGTAAAAATGAACAGAGAAGAGATAAAGAGCATTCTACCGCACAGAGACAGCATGCTGCTTTTGGACGAGGTGACAAGAGAAGGCGATCATGCACACGGCATACTTAAAATAAAAGGAAATGAGTGGTTCCTGGACGGTCATTTCCCAGGCGCACCTGTGGTGCCTGGCATGATACAGTGTGAAATACTTGCTCAGTCAACATGTATACTTCTGGCAGACAAGATGAAAGAGGATATCGTTCCGATGTACACAGGACTGAACAATGTGAGATTTAAGACCCCTGTATTACCGGGGGATGTTTTTGAGACGAGATGTGAAATCACAAGAAGCAAGCATCCGTTTTACTTTGCGAAAGGTGAAGGCTATGTTGACGGGAAGCTGTGCATAAAAGCTGAATTTTCATTTGCCATGACAAAGAGAAAATAAGGACGGTATGGAGAAGGATCTATGTTTTCGAAGATACTTATAGCGAATAGAGGAGAGATTGCAGTAAGAATAATAAGAGCATGCAAAGAGATGGGCATAGAAGCTGTAGCTGTGTATTCGGAGACCGATAAAGACGCCTTGCATGTCGCGCTTGCGGATGAAAGTTATTGTATAGGACCGGCACCAGCGGCAGAGAGCTATCTTGATGAGGACGCACTGATAACTGCGGCAGAAGCTTCAGGGGCACAGGCGATACATCCCGGATATGGCTTTATTTCGGAAAATGCCGGATTTGCGGCTAAATGCATCGAAAACGGTATAGCATTTATAGGGGCAGAACCCAAAAAGATGGAAATGTTGAGCGATAAGACTGCAATAAAAGATATTATGTCAGAAGCAGGCCTTGATGCTATACCAGGAAGCGGAGCGCTTTCAGATGTTGAAGATGCTGTAAAAAAAGCTGATGAAATGGGATATCCTGTGATGCTCAAAGCTGTCTCCGGAGGCGGAGGACGCGGCATCAACAGAATCGCATCAGCACAGGAGATGCGTGATATATTCCCGATAGCAGCAGCGGAGGCGGAAGCGGCGTTTTCGGACGGTTCTTTATACGTGGAAAAACTGATATATCCGGCAAATCATATAGAAATGCAGATACTGGCGGATGAAGCCGGTAATGCTGTCTGTCTGGGGGAACGTGACTGTTCTGTCCAGCGGAGACATCAGAAACTGCTCGAGGAATCGCCTTCGCCTGCGGTTTCAGAAGAACTGCGTGGCGAACTCATAAAGAGATCGGCGGAAGCGGTAAAAAAGATCGGATATACAGGGGCAGGCACTCTTGAATTTCTGCTTGATAAGGATGGCCGGGCATGGTTCATGGAAATGAATATACGCCTTCAGGTAGAACACAGTGTGACCGAGATACTTACAAATATTGATATAGTTAAATGGCAGATAAGGACAGCTGCGGGGATAAGTCTTGATTTTTCACAAGAAGACATATCTATGCGGGGCGCATCGATCGAGTGCCGTATAAATGCAATAAATCCCGGTACGCTGAAGACATTACATTTACCGGGCGGTCCGTTCGTCAGATTTGATACATACCTTGTTCAGGGTCTCAAGGTTTCATCGCATTATGATCCGCTTATCGGAAAACTGATAGTATTTGCAGGAAGCAGAGAGGAAGCTATAAGAAAGATGAAAGCTGCTCTGTGTGAGCTTGTTATAGAAGGCATAGAAACGAATATAGATGAACAGCTTGAAATAGTAAGTGATATGAGATTTATGTCAGGGGTGTATGACCTTACATTTCTTGAAGGAAGGTGAACAAAGTGGCTTTTTTGAATTTCAGACGTGTACCGAAGAACGAATTGGAAAGGGGCGGCAGAAATGCTGCGAACACAAAAAATACATGGACGCGTAATTCAAATATCGGGGAAGCCGATGCGGAGCCGGGAAAATTGTGCCCGGACTGCCGGAAAAATATACCACTGAGCCGTCTTTGGGGCAATCAGAGCATTTGCCAATGCGGCCATCACTTCAGGATGTCTGCGAGGGACAGGATCGATATACTCGTCGATAAAGGCTCTTTTAGAGAGCTTTTCCCCGACGTCAATGCGGCTGATCCCTTGAGTTTCCCGGGCTATCAGGACAAATTGGAAATCATGCGTTCAAAAAGCAGCGAAAATGAAGCCGTGATCTGCGGGACGGCAAAGATAAAAAAACATGAATGCTGTCTTTTTATAATGGAGCCGAATTTTATGATGGGAAGTATGGGGAGCGCAGTAGGAGAGAAGATAACGAGGGTATTTGAATATGCTTCGGAAAACAGACTGTCTGTAGTAGGCTTCGCAGTCTCGGGCGGAGCCAGAATGCAGGAGGGGATGCTGTCGCTTATGCAGATGGCAAAGACGTCCGCGGCAGTCAAAAAACATTCAGATGCGGGACTTTTTTATCTTTCAGTGTTGACGGATCCGACGACGGGAGGCGTGACGGCGAGCTTTGCGCTTTTGGGCGATATCGTTATTGCAGAGCCGGGGGCAACAATAGGCTTTGCGGGTGCCCGGGTAATAGAACAGACGACCAGAAAATCGCTACCTAAAGGATTTCAAAAGTCGGAATTTATGCTTGAACACGGGTTTGTAGATGCGGTAATTCCAAGGAATAGACATCGTGCGGCAATTGCAAATTTATTAAGAGTGCATGAAGCGGCATATGTCAGCGAAGATTAGACTGATGTATGGCGTCCATACGCCGAAACAAAGGCACAGTGCAGTAAGTGCCTTCCGTCAGCGAGGTTGAAACAGACACATATGACTGCAGGCAGGGTGATTGCGGCAGTAAGTGACACATAAAGTGATTATGACAGAATAGGGCGATACAGATATATCGGTTTTCAGTAGGGGACTTAATAATGAATGCATATGAAAAGGTAAAGACGGCGAGAAGCGGCAAACGCCCCACAGGCGGCGATTATATAATAAATATTTTTAAAAATTTCATAGAGCTTCACGGTGACAGAAGATTTTCAGATGATACTGCCGTAATTGGCGGGATAGGAAGCTTGAAAGGCAAGCCGGTGACGGTAATTGCCATCGAAAAAGGTCATAGCGCCAAGGAAAGACTCAGAAGACATTTCGGGGCTCCCGGTCCGGAAGGTTATCGCAAAGCGCTGAGGCTTATGAAGCAGGCCGAAAAATTCAGAAGGCCTGTGATTTGTTTTGTGGACACATCCGGAGCATTCTGCGGCATAGGTGCTGAGGAGCGGGGACAGGGGCTTACGATAGCAGAAAATATGATGGAGATGATGACGCTTGATACCCCGGTCATTTCAGTTCTTATAGGCGAGGGAGGAAGCGGAGGAGCTCTTGCGCTTTCGGTTGCAGACAGAGTGTGGATGCTTGAAAATTCAGTATATTCCGTTATATCACCTGAAGGCTGTGCGACAATACTGTGGAAGGATGCTGAAATGGCACCACAGGCTGCAGAAATGTTGAAGCTCACCGCACAGGACTCATTAGAAAACGGGATAATAGAAAAGGTGATATCAGAGGATGATATAGGCACAGACGAGTTTTACGATAAACTTTCAGACATGCTTTTCAGCGAGATCGAAGAATTAAAAAAAGATCCCAAAATACTTGAAAAACGTTATGTGCGTTTCAGAGCATTCGGCCGGGACATTGGAAAAATAAAACCGGACACGAGATTATATAAAAAATTCTGCGAAGAAAGTTTCGACAGAGAAGGAAGACTCATTGACCTGGAACTGAAATACGAAGACGATTTTAATTATGCCTACGATGTTGTGGATGTTATAGCGGCGGAAACTCCTGAGAGACGAGCTCTCGTCTGGTGCAGCAAGTCAGGCGAGGAACGAATATTTTCATTCAATGATATCAGCCGGCTAAGTAATAAAGCGGCAAATGTTTTTACGGAAGCCGGTATAAAGAAAGGCGACCGGGTTATGCTGGCCTTGAAAAGGCATTATGAGTATTGGATCATAGCTGTAGCCCTTCATAAGATCGGGGCTGTTATGGTACCGGTCACTCACATGCTTACTCAAAGTGATATAGTGTACAGACTGAAGGCGGCTGATATAAAAGATATTATATGTACAACAGAAAATGATATACCGGCAATAATGTTGAGCGCAGTCGCCGAAGCAAAGATGAACTGCCGTGTCTGGACTGTTCGGGGCAAGGCGGACGGATGCAGCGACTTTACGGGCATGATGAAGAGTGCATCTGACATTTTTTCGCGCGTTAAGACATTGGCGACTGATCATATGGCATTGTATTTCACATCAGGCACTACCGGTGAACCTAAAGGAGTAATACACGACCACAGGTATACGCTTGCCCACATATTCACAGCAAAATACTGGCAGCAGGTGGAGGAAGGCGGGCTGCATTTTACGGTTGCGGAGACAGGATGGGCTAAGACTTCCTGGGGCAAGATGTACGGGCAGTGGCTTTGCGGAAGTGCCGTCATGGTGTATGATTTTGATAATTTCGATCCGAAAAAGCTTGTTGAGATCATCAATAAATATAAAGTGACATCATTTTGTGCTCCGCCGACAGTATACAGGTATCTTGCAAGAAAAGGCGCACTTAACATGCCTTCTGTAAGACACGCATCGACTGCAGGCGAGACACTGCATCCTGAGGTATTCAGACGTTTTAAGAAAGCTACAGGCATTGACCTTTGTGAAGGTTACGGACAGACTGAAACGGCTTTGATAACAGCAAATTATAAAGGGTTCCCGGCGATAGAGGATTCTATCGGAAGACCGTCGCCTCTATATGATGTCAGGCTTTTAAAAAAGGACGGTACCATACCCGAAACAGGCGAGGTGGGTGAGATAGTCATAGCTCCGTCCGAAGGAAGATCACCGGAAGGTATATTCATCGCATCTCTTGACGGAGAAGATAAATATGATGAAGTCTGGGAAGGCGGAGTCTATCATACGGGTGACGCCGCATATCAGGATAAAGACGGTAATTATTGGTTTTATGGAAGATTTGACGATATCATTAAGACCGGCGGATTCAGAGTAGGTCCAAATGAGGTCGAGAATGTGCTTATAAAACATCCGGATGTACTAGAATGCGCTGTGGTCGGAATCCCTGATAAACTGCGGGGTCAGACCATTAAGGCGGTAGTAGTGCCCACAAGAGGAGTAAAGATATCCAAAAGCCTGGAAAAAAATATAAAGGAGTTTTGCAATTCCAGACTTGCCGAATATAAATGGATACGCACGGTTGAACTTTTAGAGCAGATGCCTAAAACTATAAGCGGCAAGATACGTAAAAAGGATCTGAAATAAAGAAGATATCGGATAGTTGAGCTATGGAAGAAAAGAAAAGACGAATCAGCAATAAAAATGCTCTCATTGAAGCAGGCGCCGAAGAAATAAGCCGGTACGGGATAGCCGGCTTTTCTATGAGGCATGTGGCAGATAAATGCGGAGTTTCATGTGCTGCGCCTGCAAAGCATTTCGGAGATAAGCAGGGGTTCATTGCAGCAATTATTAAATATATAAACAGACAGTGGAAAGATACCCAGAAAAAAATAGTTGAACGATACAAAGGGGATCCGAGAAGAATCCTCGTTGAATCAAGTATGGCGTATGTGGATTTTTTGGTGGAAAATCCGCATTTCCGCACAGTTATAACAATAAACGATAAGGATTTCGACAGCACATACCATCATGTCAGGGGATCTGTAAACGTTATAACCAGAACCTATGTGGGTCGTTACTGCCGCGATGTTCAGATGCCCAAGGATGTCATGCAACGAAAACTTTATGTTGTAATTGCGCTTATATACGGTGCTGCGCTGATGTTCGACAATGGTGAAATGGAGTATAATGATGAGATGAAAGGGTATGTGCGAGACTGCATAGATCGCGAATTTGATCTGCCCTGATATGTTTGCATATCAAATAAGAATTCCAGGCATAAAAACTGCCTGGCTTTTTTGTTAAAAGCAAAACAAAAGATTGTATTTACAAAGATGAATTAATATATATAATTATGTTTGTAAAGTTGAGGGAGGAAAAATGAACGCTGTTTTAAACAAGATACCTAAATCAACAATGATAATCATTCTTATAGTGCTTACACTGACTGTTATTAGTGTAGCTTCGGTATTTCTTATAAAGACGTACGGTATATATGCATGGTCTGCCGAAGGGAAAATTATTAATGAAGTGTATGCTGTCTCAGTAGGTGATAAGGAGCTGGGATTGACCGCTACTAAAGATGATGCAGATAAAGTTGCCGAGCGGCTGAAAGGGGAAAATACACCGGAAGGCATATCACAAGTAACTACCAATGTGACAACCGGCAGAAAAACGCTGAAACGCGGTGTACATCCAAGAGCGGAGGGAAACGACATTCTTTTGAAGAAAAAGTGCACTGTTGTGGTCACGGGGATAAAGACCTATAAACAGAAGCGCAAATATAAAACTGTAAAGACGAAGACAGACAAACTCATTAAAGGCGACAGGAAGATAGAACAGAAAGGCAGGAACGGACTTGTCAAAGTAACTGAAAAAATAAAATATGAAAATGGAAAACCGGTATATTCAAAAAAAACAAGAAAGACTATAAAAAAATCAAAGAATAAGATTATTAAGATCGGAATTGCCGTTTCGGAGGACGGTTCCGGTGATAAGGGATATAAGTGGAACGGAATACAGCTTACGAGAGCTGCAGGAACTGTAATCGGCCCTTCCGGGAAAGAAACATATTATAATCTGCCTATGGGCGGAGTAGTCAGGTCTATGAGGAGTTTGGGATTTTCGGAAAAAGAGTATCCGTACAAGGTCAGACGTGACGGCGTCAAAACCATCGGCGGTTATGTTATGGTTGCAGCGAATTTACAGCTGAGACCGAAGGGAACTTTTGTAAAAACTTCACGAGGGATGGGAATCGTGTGTGATACCGGCTCCTTTGCGTACTCTAACAAACGGCAGCTTGATCTTGCAGTGGATTGGTAAAAAGGATAAGTATTATACATGGGATAATTGCTGTTGAAAGCAGATGTTCCGGTTTTAAATAATAAAGATAATCAGGAGGTTCATAATGATCATATCCGAAGAAGAAATAGTATTTATTGAGGAGCATGTACCGGGCGGCATACGCCTTGTTGAAGAGGACAGAGTAAAAGAACTTTTAGTGGAGCTTTACGCATATATAAGGCAGTATGGCTCTGGTTTGCACGGAATGAATGAGATAGGTGAGGAAGCAGAGGAAGTTATGATCAGTATAGAGGCAAATAACATCTCTGTTTTTGATGACATTTATTGAGGACAGATATGATAAGCATGGAAAAGATAGCAAGGATAAATGAGCTGGCGCGAAAGAAAAAAGCTGAAGGGCTGAGCCCGGAAGAGACCAGAGAACAGGCAGCTTTGCGGCGGGAGTATATCGATGCTGTCAAAAAAAACACGAGAGCGCATCTGAAAAGGATAAGATTTGTAGAAGATATGACCGAAGAAGAACTGAAAGCAGTGCGCAAAGAAAAAAATTAATGGCATATGCCAAAAAAAATTACTTAAAATGGTTTATTTTATTGTCTGCTTGGTATAATATACATTAGTCAGATTTAAAAGGAGCAGAAATAAATGAGACAGGTATATATGGATTATTCGGCGACGACTCCTGTTAAGCAGGAGGTCCTTGAAACAATGAGCCCTTATTTTACAGAACATTACGGAAACCCTTCGAGCCTTTATACGATAGGGCAGGAATCAAAGGCAGCTATATCAAATGCAAGGAGACAGGTGGCATCAATTATAGGAGCTGATGAAAAAGAGATTTATTTTACCGCGTGCGGTACAGAATCCGACAACTGGGCGATCTTCGGCACAGCCGATGATAAAAAGGGCAAAGGTAAACATATAATAACCAGCAAGATAGAGCATCATGCAGTGCTTCATTCATGTCAGCAGCTTGAGAAGCAGGGATATGACGTTACATATCTGGATGTGGAGCCGGACGGAACTATAAATCCCCAAGCGCTTAAAGCGGCTTTAAGCGCTGATACCGTAATGGTAAGTATAATGATGGTAAACAATGAAGTGGGTACTATAGAGCCGATAAAAGAGCTTTGCAGTGTGACAAAGGCGTTCAATAAGGAAATAATATTCCACACAGATGCTGTTCAGGGTCTTGGAAATGTGAGTATAGATGTAAAAGAGCTTGGAATAGATTTAATGTCTATGTCAGCCCATAAGATATACGGACCAAAAGGCGTGGGAGGATTTTTCATAAGAAAAGGCTTGAGAATCACTAATTATCTGCATGGCGGCGCACAGGAGAACAGACACCGGGCCGGTACTGAAAATATTGCAGGGATCGTAGGCTTCGGAAAAGCTGCGGAGCTTGCGGAGAAAAACCTGGATGAGCATATAAGACATTGCAGTGAACTCAGAGATTATTTCATAGAGCAGGTGCTCAAAAATATTCCGAATACTGAAGTGAACGGCAATATGGAACATAGGCACCCCGGAAATGCAAGTATAACATTCAACTATATAGAAGGAGAGTCAATTCTTCTTTTGCTTGATGCAAAAGGCATATATGTATCAACGGGATCGGCGTGTTCATCGACATCGCTTACACCATCGCATGTCCTTACAGCGCTCGGTGTGCCTGTTGAGAGGATACACGGAACTGTAAGATTTTCGATAGGTGATTTTACAACGAAGGAAGATCTCGATTATGTGCTTGATGAACTTAAACCTGTAGTGACGAGACTCAGAGAGATCTCATCCATTTCGGAAAAGAAAGGGTGGTAGACATATGGCGATATATAACGAAAAGGTAATGGATCATTTCATGAACCCTCGAAACGTCGGGGAAATTGAAAACCCTGACGGGAAAGGTGTTTATGGGAGCCCTGTATGCGGAGACATGATGCAGATAACCATCAGTGTTGATGACAATGATATCATCACAGACGCTAAATTTAAAACTTTCGGATGTGGAAGCGCGATAGCATCATCAAGTATGGCTACAGATATGATAATCGGAAAGACTGTTCAGGAAGCGCTTCAGCTTACAAATAAACAAATCATAGAAGAATTCGGCGGACTTCCTGATATTAAAATACACTGTTCGGTTCTGGCCGATCATGCGATAAAGACAGCTATCTATGATTATGCCCAAAAGAACGGTAAGGTTTACAAAGAGCTCGAAGGCTTTGACCCTTATGATGATGATGACGACAGCAGTTCTTGTCCCGCCGAATTATCTGCACATGACTGCAAATGCAAGAACAAGTAGAAGCTATAAATAATTTAAATTAATAATCAGGTTATCAGCGGTAATGTTTCAGTACATTGTCGCTGATTTTGGTTATGATGAGAAACGGATACAAAACGATATCAGCAGATATTTATAAATCTCTTGTTTACAGAATAAATAATTATGAAAATAAAAATGTCCGGTATCTGCGTTTTTCGCAGATACTGAAATGTGCATTATGCGCTCATAACTGTTGTATCTGCTGCTTACCGCCTTTTATATTTTTCATTAATAAATACTCGTTTATGATATAATATTTTCGAAAGGAACAGAAAATATGGCATTTACTCATTTACATTTACATACGGAATACAGTCTGCTCGACGGCGCGGCGCGGATAAAACGGGTAACCGCAAGAGCTAAAGAGCTTGGCATGCATTCGCTGGCTGTAACAGATCACGGCGCTATGTTCGGAGTGATAGATTTTTATAAGGAATGTAAAAAGCAGGGGATAAAACCTATAATCGGATGTGAGGTTTATACTGCGGCCAGAGGTATGCTCGACAAAGACCCCGATAAAGACAAGTATCAGGGTCATCTTATTCTTCTTGCAGAAAATAACGAGGGATATAAAAACCTGATAAAAATAGTTTCGCTTGGATACACGAAAGGTTTTTATTATAAACCGCGTATAGACAGAAATGTTTTGAGAGAGCACAGCTCAGGCCTGATTGCGCTTTCAGCGTGTCTTGCGGGTGATGTCCAGAGAAAACTGTATAACGGTGATTATGAAGGAGCTAAAGCTGATGCGATGGAATTTCAGGATATATTCGGTAAAGGGAATTTCTTTTTGGAACTTCAGGATCAAGGGCTTGAAGAAGAGGCGCAGATCCTTCCCGGGATGAAGCGGATACATGAAGAAACCGATATCCCGTTTGTTGCTACAAACGATGTTCATTATGTTAACAGGGATGATGCGGGGTATCACGATGTGCTCCTATGTATTCAGACGGCCGCCAACATAGATGAAGAAGACAGAATGCGGTTTCCCAACGATCAGTTTTACTTGAAATCTGAAGACGAGATGAGAAAAATATTTGCGGGTATACCTGAAGCTTGTGATAATACGGAAATTATCGCTCAGAGGTGCAATGTCGAGTTTGAGTTTGGAAAACTGCATTTACCCGAATTCACGGCGCCTGACGGAATGACAAATAATGATTATTTAAGGAAACTTTGTGAAAAGGGAATAAAAGAACGATATTCGTCTGAGGCAGGTACACTTAAAGCTGTGAAAGGTGACATTTATCGGGGTGTTACAGAGGTCAGTGAAACAGAACTCAGGCAGAGACTTGAGTATGAACTTTCCACCATAGAAGAAATGGGTTATGTTGAGTATTTTCTCATAGTGTGGGATTTTATAAATTATGCCAAACAGCAAGGGATAATGGTGGGCCCGGGCAGAGGCTCGGCTGCAGGGAGCATCGTTGCGTATACTTTAAGGATAACAGATATAGATCCGATAAAATACAATCTTATCTTTGAGAGATTTCTCAATCCCGAGAGAGTCAGCATGCCGGATATCGATGTGGATTTCTGTTATGAAAGACGCGGAGAGGTAATAGATTATGTCGTGGAAAAATACGGTGAAGACAAGGTGTCTCAGATAATAACTTTCGGTACAATGAAAGCGAAAGCCGCAGTCAGGGATGTGGGCAGAGCACTGAACGTGAGTTATCAGGAAACCGATGCTATTGCAAAGGCAATACCGTTTGCACTTAACACAACTATAGACATTGCACTCAATACCAATCCGGATCTCAGGAAGATGTATGAAGAAGATATGGCGGTAAAACGTGTGCTCGACACGGCAAAGGCTATCGAGGGCATGCCGCGCCATGCGTCTACACATGCTGCGGGAGTTGTGATATCCAAGGAAGCAATAGATGAGTATGTGCCTCTGTATTTGGCTGAAAAAGGTGTGGCCACACAATTTCCAATGACCACTGTAGAAGAGCTGGGACTTTTAAAGATGGATTTTCTCGGTCTTAGGACACTGACAGTTATAAGAGACGCAGTAAATCTAATAGAGGAAAACCATGGCGTTAAAATAGATTTTTCAAATATGGATTATGAAGATTCTAAAGTATATGAACTCATATCGAGCGGGAATACTGACGGAATATTCCAGCTTGAAAGCGCGGGGATGACACAATTCATGAAGAACCTGAAGCCCGACTGCCTGGAGGATATAATAGCGGGAGTCTCGCTCTACAGACCGGGACCTATGGCAAGCATCCCTGTGTACATAGAAAATAAAAAGCATCCTGAAAATATCACTTATATCCATAAAAGTATGGAACCGATACTTTCGGTAACATATGGATGTCTTATATATCAGGAACAGGTAATGCAGACGGTCAGAGAGCTTGCCGGATATTCATACGGACGTTCCGATATCATGAGGCGTGCCATGGGTAAAAAGAAAATGGATGTTATGCTTAAGGAAAAAGAAGCGTTTATTCACGGCCAGCTCGATGAAAGCGGAAAAGTGGAAGTGCCGGGCTGTGTGAGAAACGGCATACCGGAAGCTGCGGCAGAGCAGATATACGACCAGATGGTCAGCTTCGCTGAATACGCATTCAATAAATCACATGCAGCGGCATATGCGGTTATAGCATATGAAACCGCTTATTTGAAGGCATATTATCCTGTGGAATTTATGGCTGCTCTTATGACCGGCGTAATGGGTGATGCCGGGCAGATTTCACGTTATATACGGAACTGCCGCGACATGGGGATAGAAGTGCTGCCGCCGGATGTTACTGAAAGCGAAGCGAAATTTACAGTCAAGGATGGAAGAATCAGGTTTGGCCTGCTTGGTGTCAAGAATGTTGGAGAAGGTGCGATTGAATCCATTGTACAGGCACGCCGGGAAAAAGGCGTTCCTAATGATATAAATGCATTTATCACTGCAGTAGATCCGCATCAGGTAAATAAAAAAGCTTTGGAGAGTCTGATAAAGGCAGGCGCTTTTGATAGCATCAACGATAACAGAGCACAGCTGATTGCAGTATATGAAAAGCTGCTTGAATCGGCACAGAATGAATCAAAAAAGAACATAGAAGGACAGATTAGCCTGTTTCAGACTAATGAAGATCAGATGGATGTAAGCGGGATTTCCGGATGGCTTCCCGAAGTTGAAAATTTTTCAAAAGATTCTCTTATGCGTATGGAAAAGGAAATGCTGGGTGTTTATATATCTGAGCATCCGCTTGAGAAATATATCGATATTATGAAACGCTGTGGCATGACTTCAACCGATAAATTTATGCCGGTATCAAGTGACGAAGAAGGCGAAGAGGGTATAGCGGAACAGCTGTCTGAAGTGAATGACGGAGACGTGATAACAGTAGGCGGAATAATCAATAATGTAAAGACGCTTATAGACAAGAACGGAAGGCAGATGGCATTCATCCGGATGGAGGATCTGTACGGAAGCTTTGAGGTTATAGCTTTTGCGGGCATTTATGAAAAATATAAGCATGCCGTTTCAGAAGACAGAATAGTCGCCATCAAAGGCAGGATAAACTTTAAGGAGGGTGAAGCGCCCAAAATCCTTGCGGACTCTCTATCCGATATGAATGCTGTGGCGGATGCGGCTTTGCATCAGCAGCCTTTAGACGGATCCGGAGAGCAGCCTTTGCGATTTTCACAAACAACTGAAAAACGGCGCATGAATTATGATATGATAAAGGTGAAAATGACAAAGCGGCAAGTGGTATATCTTGCGGATATACTCCACAGACACAGCGGACGTGTACCTGTGATTCTTTATATAGACGGCGCGAAATCGCTTAAGACGGATGAGTCCATGTGGGTTACTCCAAGCGAACAACTCATGTCTGAACTGGCAGATCTTGTGGGAAAAGAAAATGTGAAATTGGAGATTGAAAATTGAACTTATCGCGTGAATCAACTGAGTCATTATACTTAGAAAGTTTTTAGAATGATTGTTTCAAACGTAGAAAGATGTGGAGAAAAAGCAGTATATGAATAGGATTGGAGTACTGACGAGCGGCGGTGACGCACCGGGAATGAATGCAGCCATAAGAGCGGTGGTAAGATGCGGCATAGCTGCAGATATGGAAGTCTATGGCATCCATCGAGGTTATGAAGGCCTCATAGAAGGAGAGATAGACAACATGGACATTGCGTCTGTGGGTGATATCCTGCACAGGGGAGGAACCTTTTTAAAGACAGCCAGGAGTGAGCGCTTCATGACTGAGGAGGGCATTGAACAGGCAGTGAGGATGCTTGAAAATTTTTGCATTGAAGGGCTTGTTGTCATAGGCGGCGGCGGATCTTTGAAAGGCGCATGTGAACTAATAAAAAGAGGAGTGACAGTGATGGGCCTTCCCGGCACGATAGACAACGATCTCGGATATACTGATTTTACTATAGGGTTCGACACTGCTGTAAACACAGTCCTTTCGGCAATAAGCAATATACGTGACACATCGAGTTCACATGAGAGGACTACCGTGATTGAGGTAATGGGAAGACACTGTGGTGATATCGCACTTTATTCAGGTATAGCAGGCGGCGCAGAGAGCATACTCATACCGGAGGAGCCTTTTGATGTAAATGAGATATGCAGGAAGATGATACAGGGGATGAACCGCGGAAAACGTCATAACATAATAATAAAAGCCGAGGGTTCAGATATGTCGTCGCAGGAGCTTGTTGAGCAGATAACTGAAAAGACGGGACATGAAGCAAAGCTTGTGGTGCTCGCATATCTCCAGAGAGGAGGCGCGCCTTCTGTGAGGGACAGGATGCTTGCAAGCATTTTGGCCGAAAAGGCTGTTGAACTTCTGAAGGATGATGCCGAAAGCAGGGCGATAGGCATTGTAGGATCTGAAATAGTGGCGTTTGACCTTGAGCAAGCGTTGTGCATAAAAAACGAGGTTGAAGACAGGTTATTTAAGCTTGCGGAGATACTGTCACGGTGATCAGTCTTTTTGGTGTCTGTCAAGATCGATACCGATATCGTTATCGACCATGTTGCCGTATGTGATCGAGGCGTTTCCAAATCTGTATCGTATCTTATCGATTGCTTTATCTATATTTTCGCTTTTTTGAATCCTCTGTTCATCGCATTTATTTAAAAATGACATTTGAGTATTCGCAGCTTCATTTTCACTTTTTAAGTTTATGGCTGTGACGGACAGAAGCCTGACCGGTTTATGGGAACGCCATGAGTTTTTTATTATTTCTATGGCGGTCCGGTATACAACATCGGTGTGATTGGTGGGTGAAGAAAGCTGTTTTTGTCTTGAGATGGTATGAAATGAGGTGTCGCGTATCTCGATCTTTATGCCGGAGGCTTTAATTTCATGTTTACGAAGTCTGCTTGCCACCTGATCTGAAAGTGCGGTAACCGCTGTGCGTATATCATACGCTGTATTTATATCACGAGAAAAAGTCAGACTGTTTCCTATTGATTTGATCATACGCTGCTGTGTGAAACGGCAGACAGGGGAATTATCCAGGCCGTTTGCATACATAAACAGCATCTCGCCTTGTTTTCCCAGGAGAATGCTTAAAAATTCAACTTTTGCATTTGCGAGATCACCGATTGTATTTATATTGGCAGCTATGAGCTTATCAGCAGTTGCGCTTCCTACAAAGAACATTTTTGAAACGTGCATAGGCCAAAGAATTTCCTTGAAATTACTCTTTGTTATGATCGTAGTAGCATCCGGTTTTTTGTATTCGCTGCCCATCTTTGCAAATATTTTGTTATATGAAACGCCTACAGAAAGCATGAGTCCCAGTTCTTCATGCACTGATTCCCTTATGCTGTCGCCGATATCTTTGCCGTTTCCGAAAAGCTTTAAGCTTCCGGTGACATCCAGCCATGATTCATCAATGCTGAAGGGCTCTATCATATCGGTATAGCGGGCATATATGGCATTGATCTTATCGCTGTATGCTTTGTATTTGCGCATATGCGGTTTCAAAAGCTGAAGCTCGGGACATTTTTGCTTTGCCTGCCAGATGGTTTCTGCCGTGGCGACGCCGAATTTTTTTGCCTCATCGTTTTTTGCGAGTATTATGCCGTGTCTGTTTTCCGGGTCACCGCAAACTGCCGTAGGGAAATTCTTAAGCTCCAGTCTTTCAAGGATCTCTACGGAAGCATAGAAGCTGTTCATATCGCAATGCAGTATCGTTCGTTCTTTCATATGACAATTATAGCACATATGTTCGCGATTTGTCTTAGGCCTTTGCAATTTGATCAAAGCAGCACAAAGGTTTCAGGGTGATTTGACGCGATTGACAAGTGTTGTACAGAAATATATCATTACATATGGTTTGCAATTATATTGCGTGAGCTTGTGAAAATAAAAATATGATAGCAGTTTGTTTGAATAAGGGCTGATGCCGATTAAAAAACTGCTGATTTTAAATAAAAATCGAAAGGTTAAAACAATGGGAAAGATGAAAAAAGAAAAAGTGCTGATTGCGATGAGCGGAGGTGTTGATTCAAGTGTAGCTGCCTATATGATGAAAAAAAACGGTCGCGAATGCATAGGCGTGACGATGAAATTATATGATGGTGATTATGGCAGCAACGAAGATAGAAACGTTTGCTGCAGCCGTGAAGATATAGCGGATGCGCGTATGGTGGCTTCAAAGCTCGATATGCCGCACCATGTTTTGAATTTCAAGGATGATTTTAAAGAAAAGGTCATAGATCGGTTTATTGCGGCGTATGAACGCGGCGATACGCCTAATCCATGCATATACTGTAACCGATATATAAAATTCGCCAAACTGTATAAGAGTGCGGCTGATACGGGTTGTGATCACATAGTTACAGGGCATTATGTGAGACTTGAGGAAAAGGGCGGAAGAATGCTGATGAGGAAAGCGCTTGATCTTAACAAAGACCAGAGCTACATGCTTTATATGATGAAGCAGGAAGAACTCCGTCATACTTATTTCCCGTTGGGAGATATGGAAAAAGACGAGACGCGTAAGCTGGCAGAAAAAGCGGGTCTGGTTACGGCAGCAAAACACGACAGTCAGGACATATGTTTTGTCCCGGATGGCGATTACGCATCATTTATAGAGCATATAAACGGAAGGAAATATGCAAGCGGTAATTTCATAAATGCTGACGGTAATGTAATCGGAACACATAGGGGTATAATAAGATACACGCTGGGGCAGCGTAAGGGACTCGGTATAGCGCTTGGAAAACCGGTTTTTGTTGTGGACAAGAACATTGAAGAAAACACGGTTACATTAGGATCAAATGATGATCTTTTCAGCAGGCAGTTCGAGGTTCACGAGTTAAACTGGATCTCGTTTGATGAGCCGCCTGAAGCATTCAGGGCCAAAGTAAAAGTAAGATACAGGCAGCAGGAGCAGCTGGCATCCGTGACGGTAACAGGTGAAGATAAAGTATGCGTTGTATTCGATGAGCCGCAGCGCGCAGTTACGCACGGGCAGTCTGCCGTATTCTATGATGGAGAGTACGTCCTGGGCGGAGGAATCATCATATGATATTCAAAAACTCATACAGTGGTTGTTTTAAACAGTTTTTTTATTGCGGATTTAACGTATATATGATAGCAGTATTTGATCGGCGTCGCTTATTGCTGAATGTGCTGAGCATCGCCGCGGTTTCTCTGGAGAGTTCCAAGCACATGACGAACTTGGACGCCGAAGGTGGAGTACCGGCGATAGCCGGCGGGTCTCTCAGGCATCAGGACAGAGCAGACTTTTTTGCAATGCATCTCTAAAGAAGCTGAAGCTGTCGGCTTTTTTTAATACACAGAGCCGGAATAAAATCATTATTTACTGTCAAAGTATCAGGAGGAATCATTTATGGATGCATTCGTGAGTGTTCTTAAGTCTGCAGACGATGTTGTTTGGGGAGTGCCTACAATCATACTTATCATGGCGACCGGTATATTGCTTACGGCAAGGCTTGGTGTCATTCAGTTCAGAAAACTCGGGAAGGCTCTTAAATACATGGTCAGTAATGAACAAGGCGGCAAAGGGGAAATCTCAAGCTTTGGAGCACTCTGCACTGCCCTTGCGGCAACTGTGGGAACGGGGAATATCGTTGGTGTCGCAACAGCGATAGCAGCAGGAGGCCCGGGCGCCCTGTTCTGGATGATAGCTGCTGCGTGTGACGGCATGGCGACTAAGTATTCAGAAGGAGTATAAGCAGTCAAATACAGGGAGATCGACTCGGACGGACATTCGCTGGGAGGACCTTTCTTCTACATAGAAAAAGGTCTTGGAGAAAAGTACAGGGGGATAAGATGGAAATGGCTTGCAAAGATTTTTGCAGTCTTCGGAATCGGCGCAGGTCTTCTCGGAATAGGCACCATCACACAGACAAGCTCAATCACGGATGCGGTAAAGAATTTCTTCGATCCTAATAACAGTGACATAGCGTTCAGCATCGGCAGAAATGACTATACATGGTCTGTCGTTATAAGTGCGGTAGTAGTTGCATTGTTCGTTGCCCTTGTAGTGATAGGCGGTATAAAGAGAATAGCAAATGTCACCGAAGTAGTTGTTCCCTTCATGATAATCATATATATAATATCCTGCATATCGATACTGATTTTAAATGCGGAAAGAATCCCGGCCGCGTTTGGACTGATCTTTGAAGGCGCGTTTGGACTGAGGGCTGTGGCCGGAGGCGCGCTTGGCGCATTGCTCGACGCTGTGCAGAGCGGTGTTGCGCGCGGTATATTTTCAAATGAAGCCGGTCTCGGCAGCGCACCTATAGCGGCGGCGGCGGCAAAGACAAAGGAGCCTGTAAGACAGGGTCTCGTATCTATGACAGGAACATTTATAGATACGATCATCATCTGTAATATGACAGGGCTTGCTATATTGGTTACAAATTCATGGGATATAGGCAAAGAAGGTGTCGCAGTGACTATAAATGCATTCGGCAGAGGTATACCTTGGAGTTACAGCACGGGGGCTTTTCTGCTTATGCTCTGCCTTGCATTCTTTGCGTTCACCACTATACTGGGCTGGGATTATTATTCTGAAAGATGCCTTGAATATCTTGTAAACAAAAATATGAAGGTCGTGCGAATATACAGATGGCTTTATGTAACTGCTGTCCTTGTCGGACCGTTTCTTACGCTTGAATTTGTATGGAGACTTGCAGATATTTTCAACGGTTTGATGGCAATCCCCAATTTGATAGCGCTGGTGCTGCTTTCAGGCGTTATTGCACATGAAAGCAGGGACTATTTCAAAAGACTCAATAACGGAGAGATTGATGAGGGATTCAAAAAAATAAAATAAGGCATCAGCGCATTATTATATACACTGTATATGCCGCATAAATTATTATAAAGACTACACCCGGTATACGGTGCAGTTCTTTTTTTTGCAAAAGCGGTACAAATGCCGCGAGGCTTATACCCGATAGAATGAAAGAGTCTGTTATTGAAAGCGGGTCTACAGGTATCGGCCGTACAATAGCGGAAATTGAAAGAACAAACAGAATGTTGAATATGTTAGAGCCTATCACATTTCCTACCGCGATATCAGTCTCGCCTTTATAGGTCGCAACTGCGCTGGTCACAAGTTCCGGAAGAGATGTGCCGATCGCGCATATTGTGAGACCGACAAGAGTCTGGCTGATGCCCAGATGAAGCGCTATCTCGCTAGCACTGTTTACGACCAGTGTTCCGCCCGAAATTATCCCCGCGAGACCTGCAATAACGAGTAAAATGCCTCGTAAAAGGGGATTCCTTCTGATGCGCAAACTGTGTGTTTTTTTATCCCTCACGGACGATCTGTTATTTATACCGGTACTGTCAGAAGGAACGGTCGTATTTCCGTGTGCTTCTTTGGAACGGTCGTGTATGATCTGTTTTTTGCCGGACTGTACGGTAATCGCCATGAAAAATATGAAAACAGCGAGAAGCAGGATTCCGTCAATGCGTGTCAGGATCAGTTCATCAGATGAAAATAAATTGTTTGACAGAAAAGGAATCATTACAGCCGCAAGCAACGCCAGCGGATATTCGACCTTCAGTATACGCGTGCTGACAGGCAGCGGTCTTATGAGAGCGGAAATACCCAGCACTATAAGCAGGTTAAAAATGTTTGAGCCTATAACATTTCCTACAGCAATGCCGTCTGAAGAGTGAATAGATGCAGTTATGCTGATCGCTGCTTCAGGTGCGCTTGTACCCATGGCAACAATGGTAATCCCTATTATAAAAGAAGGGATCCTGAAATATTCCGATATAAGAACGCTTCCATCAACGAAAATATCAGCACATTTTATTAGCAGCACAAAGCCTAATATCAGCAGTAAGACGTTCAATTCTAAATTCCTTTCAATGCTGGCGCTGCGGCAAATGTGTAGGGCTGCCGCTTAGTTCAAACCGGCAAAACCGTATCGGATGATAAAATATGACAGTGACTTTTGTACTACGGTACCGCTTTTATGTTTGTATGCTTGATTTTGCCGTATGAATGTATTATAAGGTTTTTCATTTCCATGTCAAGTATTATGATTTCAATTAAAAATAGTATCAGAGGATGTTTTAGGCAGTAAACTTAATGCATATATAATTGACTGAATTCCGGTGCGGCTGTATAATCATACTATAAAGTGTTAAAGTAAAATGAAAGGAGCGGGAGCATGGCATATAGATCGAGATTCAAAAGCAAAGAGGCAGATGATCTTTTCGAAGCGATAATGCTTTTGGACGGTTTAGATGAATGTTACAGATTTTTTGAAGATTTGTGCACGGTAAACGAGATACATGCGATGTCACAGAGATGGCAGGTTGCAAAGCTGCTTGCAGACAACAAAACATACAGCGAGATAGAGCAGGAGACCAAGGCTTCAACGGCGACAATAAGCCGCATCAACAAGTGCCTGCTGTATGGTGCGGAAGGTTATAAAAAGGTGCTTAAAAAGCAGAAATGACGGTTATGGCTTATAGATGATTTTGGGAGCCGGCACATGTATCTTTTCATATATGACGGATATAAAAAAAAGGATATGACTTCTGATCAGCTGATCAAAAAGGTTCTTTACAT
Source organism: Bacillota bacterium (assembly GCA_036839975.1). Classification (GTDB taxonomy): domain Bacteria; phylum Bacillota; class Clostridia; order Peptostreptococcales; family Anaerovoracaceae; genus RGIG7111. The sequence continues at coordinate 48,776 of DAISVU010000002.1, forward strand.
ATTCAAAGAAAATATATTCAAGGAAAACACCTTTGCTGATTCCGGTAAAAGTTTATCGTGGGAAATTTTACGTACGGAAAAGGGCAGGCCGTTTTTTAAGAACGCCCCGGTGGCGTTTTCCGTGAGCCACAGCGGAAACCTGTGGGTATGCCTGATGAATAAGGGCAAAGAGACGGTCGGTGTTGATGTTCAGAAGATCGACGGGCGTGATCACGGCAAACTGGTTGAAAGGTATTTCAGCACCAATGAAAAAAGCCTGTTGAAAAATAAAGACAACAAACGAGTATTTGCGGAAATTTGGACCAGAAAAGAAGCCTTGGCAAAAGCGCTGGGTACAGGACTTACCGGAGAAGTGCTTTCATATGATACTGCGTCTGCATGTAATGCGATTTTCGATACAGAAAAAAAACAAGACGGGAACGCGATATTTTTCAATGGCGCTGCAGATGACATTGTACACCGTAAAAACTGTATATTCAAAAATATATACATTTCTGAAGACTATGCATGCACGTGCTTTATTCCTGACAGATCGTATGATATTAAGAAAATAAATATTAGCAGGCAATAAAACTGAAGAAGGCAAAAAGTGTAAGTGAGATGGTTAGAGCAAGTAAAGAAAACAATAACATATGCGGACTCACATATGAAAACAAAAATGAAAAAAAGAAAATATCAGCGATAGAAGAGGCTGTGCGTTATGCGGGGCGCAGCATGCACACTGCCCGGGAAATCGAGGATCACCTTAATAAAAGGAAATACGATTTTGAAGAGATCAGAGCAGCTATGCGTGATATGGGAGCGATGGGCTATTTGGATGACGAGGGGTTTTGCCGCAGTTATATAGAAAAATATTATGAATGCGGTCGCGGATTGATCAGGATAAGACAGGAGCTTGTATCAAAAAGAAAAGCCGATCCTTTTATGGTTGACAAGGTGTTTGAAGAATGTGATTTCCCGCTCAGCGAGCATGAACGTGCCGAAGAGCTGACCGAAAAATTAATAAAAGGTGAGGCAGTGACGGACAAGCTCATTGCAAAAGTGGGCAGAAAGCTGGCATATAATGGATATGATACGGATATTGTAATGGCTATAGTGCGTAATCTGTCTGAAAAAAGGTGAGATAAATGGATGAAAGGTTTGTGCGTTCTGCGATGCTGTTGGGAAAAGAAAATATAGAGAGGCTCAGAACGGTAAAGGTTGCTGTTTTCGGCATAGGCGGTGTAGGAAGTTTCGTTTGTGAAGCGCTTGCGCGATGCGGCGTTGGAAATTTTGTGCTTGTAGACAATGACACTGTCGATATCACGAATATAAACAGGCAGCTCATAGCGCTTAAAAGTACTTTGGGAAAGTCTAAGGTCGATGTAATGGAAGACAGAATAAAAGACATTTATGAGTTTGCGGCTGTTACTAAGTATAAGTGCTTTTACCTTTCGGATACAGCTGATGAAATTGACCTTGCCGGATGCGATTATATTGTTGATGCCGTTGATACCGTATCGGCAAAAATTGAGATTGTGATGAGGGCTGAAAAACTTGGTATTCCCGTGATATCGTCGATGGGTATGGGCAGCAGACTTAATCCCTCGAAGATCGAAGTTGCAGACATAAAAAAGACTCATACATGTCCGCTGGCCAAGGCAGTAAGGAAAGGTCTGCGCGACAGAGGTATTGAGAAACTTAAGGCTGTATATTCTACTGAGCATCCTGTCAGATGCAGTGAGATCAGATGCGGTGAAAATGAAAAATATATGAAATACAACAGTGGCAATGATGCTGAAGTGCCCAAAAGACACATGCCGCAGGGCAGTGTGTCTTTTGTACCGTCAACAGCAGGGCTTATTATAGCGGGTGAAGTGATCAACAGTATGATAGTCAGGCAGCAGCTGAAATGAGCGCATAAGACGGCATTAAAAAAACAGTATGTTATAAAATCATGAAAACAGAGGAGAAGACAGATGGCTGTAAAAGTCAGAGAAGTAAATATTGAAAAAGGACATCCTCCGGTAGATGAAGCTATGCGTCGCATGGTGAACGGTCTTACGACAGCAAAGCGGGAAGGCATAAAATCAGTGGTGCTTATACACGGATACGGTTCGAGCGGTGAAGGCGGAGCGATCAAGGCGGCCGTGCGCAGAAAACTCAGAAATCCTGTTTTGCGCGGTACGGTGAGAGACTATGCCGCAGGTGAGGACTGGATGAACAAAAAGAAAGATTTTCTGAATATGTGTCCTGATTTAAAAGAATGGAAGCGTTATGTCGATGGGAACAAAGGACTTACCATAGTCATGCTTAAATAAAATTGACGTTGTCTGCAGAATAAAAGAGAAAAATGCAACAGTAAAAATCGGGCAATCAGGGGTATGGTAGCGTATGAACAATTAAATTGATACAGGAGGTCTGAAGATGGGTATAAAAGTTGTACAAGGTGACATTACAAAACTTGCTGTTGATGCAATAGTGAATGCGGCAAACAGCAGCCTTTTGGGAGGAGGCGGTGTCGACGGGGCGATACACCGTGCCGCCGGGAAAAAACTTCTGGAAGAATGCAGGACGCTGCACGTATGCATGACGGGCGAGGCAAAGATGACAAAGGGATATAATCTGCCTGCCAAGTATGTCATTCATACGGTAGGACCTGTTTACAAAGGCGGCGGCAACGAAGCACAGTTGTTGGCGAACGCGTATAGAAACAGCATGCGTACAGCATACGACGCAGGGTTTTCTTCAGTAGCTTTTCCGGCCATATCTACCGGTGTATACGGATATCCTAAGGAAGAAGCCGCCAGGATCGCAATAGAAACTATATCGGAGTTTATTAAAGAGTTCGGGATCAGTGATAAAATGGATGTGATTCTTGTGGCATTCAGTGCAGCCGACGCCACAAGATATGAAAAACTGCTGGGCGGCACACAACAGTAAATTCATATACAACCTGATTAATAAAAGATATGAAAATTTTGCAGATAAAGGTCGGGAAATGATTATTATTTGAAAGGAAATGATCTTATATGGAATATGCGGTACTGACAGTAGTAATAGCTGTAATGATCGTTGCCGTAATTTGTCTTTTAGAGATAAACGGTATAAAGCGCTCTCTTGCAGACAATAAAAATGGAGATATCATAGGCAGTGCTGTTGAGACTACAAGATATGACATAAAGGAAACGAAAGATGCTCTTGATAAGGAGATAAACGAGACCAGGCACTCACTGGATAATGAGATTAATGCGATGCGGCAGGAGACCATAAAATTTATGGATCAGCAGTTTGCTCATACGTCCATGCAGAATGAGCAGAAGCTTGAAAACATCCGTAAAACCATGGAAAACAGCTTAAGATATCTTACTGAGGATAACAATAAGCAGCTTGAGATGATGCGTAATACTGTGGATGAAAAGCTTCAAAAGACTTTAGAAGACAGAATAAGCCAGTCGTTTAAGCTGGTGAGCGAAAGACTCGAACAGGTTTACAAAGGTCTTGGAGAGATGCAGACCCTGGCAGCGGGGGTGGGCGACCTGAAGAAAGTTCTTTCAAATGTAAAAAACAGGGGCATATTAGGTGAGATACAGCTGGGATCCATATTCGAACAGATACTTGCACCGGATCAGTATGAGGAAAATGTAAAGACGACATCGGGCAGTGAGCGTGTTGAATTCGCCGTTAAGCTCCCGGGCGACGGGAACGAGACAGTGTATCTCCCTATAGATGCAAAATTTCCGGGTGATACATACAGTAATCTGATGGACGCATATGAAGCCGGTGATAAAGCCGGGATTGAAGATGCAGGCAAAAAGCTTGATAATGCTCTCAAAAAAGCAGCAAAGGACATACATGACAAGTATATCGAGCCGCCGAATACCACAGATTTCGGCATAATGTTTCTGCCTTTTGAAGGACTTTACGCGGAAGTTGTAAGGCGGGGCCTTGTTGAAGAACTCCAACGGAGTTACAAGGTGAATATTTCCGGACCAACTACGATGTCGGCTATGCTCAACAGTCTGCAGATGGGATTCAGGACACTTGCCATCCAGAAACATTCAGGCGAAGTCTGGAATATGCTGTCGGCAGTCAAGACAGAATTCGGCAAGTTTGGAGACGTGCTCGCAAGCACTCAGAAGAAACTGGAGCAGGCGAATAAAGACTTGGAAAAGCTCGTTGGAACGAGAACCCGCATGATTTATTCAAAGCTTAAAAATGTGGAAACCATGTCGCTTGAGGACAGCGAACTGTTCTTGGATCTTCCGGGTAAAGATGCGGCCGGAGATATGATTTCAGGAGAAAAATAATGAGCATATTTGCAATAGCCGATCCTCATCTTTCATTTGATGAAAATGTAGACAAACCGATGGATGCTTTCGGAAAGAGCTGGGAGAATCACGCGGAAAGGTTAAAAAAGAACTGGATAGATAACGTGTCTGAACGCGATACGGTTATAGTAGCGGGCGATATTTCATGGGGTCTCAAACTCAAGGAAGCAATTGCCGATCTTAACTGGATAGATGCACTCCCGGGCAGGAAACTCATATTTAAGGGAAATCATGATCTCTGGTGGAGAGGCATAACAAAACTCAACCGCATGTTTAAAACATTAACATTTATGCAGAACAAGGCTGCATATGAGGATGGCTGGTATATATTCGGTACACGGGGCTGGGTATGTCCCGGAGATTCGAATTTTATTACAGAGGACAGGAAGATTTATGATCGTGAAATAATGAGGCTTGAGATGTCGATAGATGATATGCTGAAACAGTATACCGATACCACATGCAGCGGAGCGATCCCGAGAAACATAGGTGTGCTTCACTATCCTCCCACAAATGACAAGTTTCAGACATCAGGTTTTACAAAGCTGTTTTCTGAAGTCGGCACATCAAAAGTAGTGTACGGACATTTACACGGACAGGAAAATTTTAACAGAGGCTTTGAAGGATATATGAACGGTGTTGAATACAGACTAGTATCAATGGATCGCGTTGACTGTAAGCCTGTAAAAATAGCAGATTAAAAAGGAACATATAAACTTTTTAATGAATCTGACAGAATTGGAGGATATGCGGAAATGATAAAGAGAGTAATACTTATTGTACTGGACAGTTTCGGTGTGGGCGCGCTTCCTGATGCTTCAAAATTTTTCAATGACGGACAGACAGATGAGAAAGCGGATACTTTCGGTCATATTGCAGATAAATATACGGAACTTCATATTCCAAACCTTCAAAAACTGGGGCTGGGAAATATAACGGGTGCGGCAGGCGGCAGATTTGCAATAACAAATCTGCTGGGATCGTTTGGAAGACTTGCTGAAATGTCAGTTGGAAAAGACACGACTACAGGACATTGGGAGATTGCAGGCTTGTATACTGACAAGCCGTTCAAGACGTATCCTGAAGGATTTCCGGAGGAATTCATAAGAAAATTTGAAAAAGCAATAGGGACAAAGGTTATCGGCAATTATCCGGCTTCGGGTACAGTGATAATTGAAGAGCTTGGTCCTGAACATGAGGCGACAGGCAGACCCATAGTATATACGTCAGCAGACAGCGTATTTCAAATTGCAGCCTGTGAGGAAGTCGTGCCGCTTGAACGACTGTATAAAATATGCATGACCGCCAGGGAAATGCTTGTGGGTGATGTTTCATGTATAAGGGTGATAGCCAGACCTTATACCATAAGGAACGGAAAACGCGTCAGAACATCGGAAAGACGTGATTACTCTGTTATGCCGCCGCGCAATACGCTGCTGGACAATCTTATCGAAGCTGACAGACAGGTTTTCGCGATAGGGAAAATACATGATATATTCAATGGAAAAGGCTTGACGCAAAGCGTTCATACTGAAGACAATACTGACGGTATAAACAAAACAATTGAAGCGATAAAGACTGATTTTGACGGTCTAATATTTACAAATCTTGTTGATTTTGATACGAAATACGGGCACAGGCGCGACCCTTCAGGGTATGGGAAGGCAATTAACGCATTTGACAGCAGGCTCCCGGATATCATGCACGCAATGAAAAAGTCGGACGTGCTTATGCTGTGTGCAGACCATGGCAATGATCCGACATACAGCGGTTTTGATCATACACGTGAATACATACCGATCCTGGTGTATGGGGAACATATAAAAAAGGGACATGATCTCGGCACACGCGCCGCATATGCAGATATAGGTGCCACTATAGCCGAGATGCTCGGCGCGGCACAATGTGAGATTGGTGAAAGCTTTATGAAAGAAGTGTTGATATAGTGGAGTATAGTGAAAAATCTCTGATCAGAAATAAGATGGCTGTATTAAGAAGCGGACTGGACGGTGACAGCGTCACGTCAAGAAGCAGCCAAGTAATTGAAAAAGTACTTGTGCACCCATATTATGAAAAAGCTGATGTGATATTAACATATGTATCTCTTCCAAAGGAAGTGCAGACATTTTTTCTGATAGAAGATGCGTTTGATAAAGGTAAGAAGGTGGCTGTGCCCCGTATTGAAAAGTCCTGCATGGTGTTTAAGTACATAATCGGCATGTCGGAGTTAACACAGGGGACAATGGGTATATTGGAACCTTCTGCATATGCGGAAAATGTCGATATAGCAGAAGAAGTACAAAAAGCAGCTGTGTCTGTAATAATGCCGGGTGTCGCTTTTGATGAAGCGAGAAACCGCATTGGCTATGGCGGCGGGTTCTACGATAAGTTTTTGCACAATTTATCTGAAGAAACGCGCGGCAGGGTAAAGCTTATAGCTCCGGCATTCGACATTCAGGTGTTTGACAGACTGCCTGCAGATCAGCATGATGTCAAACCCGATATTATAATTACAGAATCAAAAGAAATCAGGTAATGATAAAATAAATGGCGGGCAAATGGATATTTACAGTGTAATAAGCAGAAAAAGAGACGGGGGTAAACTTTCCGCAGATGAGATAAAGTATTTTGTGCAAAGCTTTACAAACGGCAAAATAGCTGATTATCAGGCTTCTGCTCTTTTGATGGCTATGTTTATCAACGGGCTTGATGAGGAGGAAACTGTATGCCTGACGATGGAAATGCGTGACTCGGGTGACATAATGGACCTTTCTGTAATAAGCAGCATAAAAGTCGATAAGCACAGTACCGGAGGCGTAGGTGATAAGACCACGCTGATCGTCGGACCGCTTGCTGCGACGTGTGGTGTTCGGGTCGCAAAGATGAGCGGAAGATCGCTCGGGTTTACAGGAGGTACAATCGATAAACTCGAGGCTATACCGGGCTTTAAGACATCACTGACTGAGGAGTCATTTAAAAATCAGGTAAAAGATATAGGTATTGCTGTTACGGGCCAGACCGGGCATATAGCTCCTGCGGATAAAAAAATCTATGCTTTGAGAGATGTAACGGCAACAGTAGATAACATATCGCTCATTACATCGAGCATAATGAGCAAAAAACTCGCATCAGGCAGCGATGCTATAGTTTTGGATGTAAAAACCGGAAGCGGCGCTTTAATGCAGGAGACAGCTGATGCCGAAAAGCTGGCGGATATGATGATCAGGATAGGAACTTCTGCAGGGAAGAAGACCGCTGCCATAATAAGTGAGATGTCGCAGCCTCTTGGCAATGCTGTGGGCAACAGTCTTGAAGTTATAGAGGCGATAGAGACATTAAAAGGTAAAGGTCCGAAGGATATAACAGAGCTTTCCGTAACAGTTGCCGGCATGATGATATGGGCATCCGGTCTTGCTGATAACAAAGAAGCCGGCATGGTTATGGCAAAGGATGCTCTCGAAAGCGGTGAGGGTCTTGAAAAATTCAGACAGTTTGTAAAAGCGCAGGGGGGAAATGAATCAGTTACAGATGATTATGACCTGTTCGGCAAAGCCGTTTATAAAGAGGCTTTGCCGGCGGACAAAGACGGATATATAGAAAGCTTAGACGCCAGAACTGTCGGGATCGCATCTCGGCATGCCGGTGCGGGTCGTGCTGTTAAGAATGATAAAATAGATTTGAAGGCAGGTGTGATTTTACATAAAAAAATCGGAGACAGGGTTGTTAAAGGCGATACTCTCGCGGAGATATTCAGCAGTGATAAAAATAAATGCAGGAGAGCGCTCAAGGAGACTGAAACGGCATTTAGGATAACTCCGGAGTTAAAGATGGAACCGAAGCTTATACACAAAATTATAACTCATCAAAAATAAAAGAGGGATAAAAAAAGACCTCTATATATGTGCAGTCTTTATCGTAATCGTATGGCGGAGAGTCCGGGATTCGAACCCGGGGCCCTTGCGGGCACGGCATTTCGAGTGCCGCACGATCGACCGCTCTGACAACTCTCCGTAATATTTAGAGCCTGTTGAAATGACTCACGCGTCCAGTATAACTCAAATGATTGATTCGTGCAAACAAATAGTGAACAATTTCATTTAAAAATAATATTGTTTTTATATCTTTTAAACAAAGCGTATTTTAGGTATAATAAACAGTATATCTAGAAATAGCAGAGTATGGATTTGCGGATAAGAGAACTTTTGAAAATTCTTATCGAACATTCCTGCAGTATCAAACGGGGTGAAAACGTACTCATTGATTATGAAAAGGACGGAATATTTCAGGTGCCGGAACTTAATGCTCTGAATCCTGAAAATTTGAAATAATCTTAAATAATCAGAAAGTGTATTTTAAAGGAAAGATTTAAGGGGAAGCGATGAACGGCAACAAACGAAGAAAAAAGTACAGTGAAAATTTATATAGTCAGCAGAGGCAGCAGTATAAAGACAGGAAGGAACATTATAATAAAAGGCGCAGTTATAATAAAAGAAGGCTGATCGTATCCATCTTGATAGTGGTAACGGCACTTGCCGCAATTATCTTGCTCATATCGGGATGCAACAAAAATACATACAGCAGTAAGAGCAGTTTCGGAAAATATGCGAATAAATATTTTGATGATATTGGCGGAAGTCAGAATTTCGGGGAAAAGCAGGAGTCGTTGGATTACGGTGAGAATAAATCGATCGCGATGCAGTTTCCCAAGTTTTCTGACAGCAATGAAAATGACAGCATATATGAAGTGATACGTAACGCTCGGAAGACATTTAATATCGAGTACAACGGGAGAGCAGCAAAAGGCGATGGTAAGTTTGCATTGCTTCTGGGTTACAAATCAGAAAAAACCGATAAAAAGGTCGACAATGTAGTAATGTTTGAGAGTCAGAGGGAAGAACGGGAAAATGAGATGACAGCTGTAGTTGAAAATGCGTACACGTTCAATTTCTCACAGAAGACCGGTATAAATCTCAACTCGGTTCAGGTTTTTGAACATAACTACAGATCAGGGCTTTCAAAGCTCGTAAATCAAAAATTGAAAGAAGAGTACGGGGATGATCTCAAGAAAGGTTATGAGAATTATATATCCCCTGATGAAGACAATTTCAATAAATTCATCGTCAGAGATGATTCTATAGTGTTTTATTTTGACGGGGATACTGTGCTTCCTATGAGTGAAGGAGTAGTATCACTTGAGTTGAAAAACGATGAACTCGCCGGTATAAGGCGTAACAAGATGAATTTGAGAGCTATAGATCCTGATAAACCTATGGTTGCTCTGACATTTGATGACGGTCCCGGAGGAAAACCCACAAAACGAATATTGGACTGCCTTAAAAAGAACGGAGTGACAGCCACATTTTTTGACCTTGGAGAGAATGCGAAATCCAAAGAAGGAAAGAAAATAGAGCAGCATGCAATTGAAATAGGATGCGAGATGGGATCTCATAGTTATTCACATCCGAACTTCAATATCTGTACTTCTGCGCAGATAAAAAGTGAGATAGAAAAGACTAAAAAGATCATAAAAAACAACACAGGGCGGGAACCTACTGTCTTCAGACCGCCGTACGGCAATGTAAACAAACAGATAGCGAAGCTCGTAAATCTTCCGGTGATTCTGTGGTCGGTGGATACTCTCGACTGGAGATCCAAAAATGCGGGTGCTGTTGTAAGTTCTGTAAAAAATGTAAGCAATCTTGATGGTAAGGTTGTTCTCATGCACAGTGTATACGATTCAACTGCCGAGGCAGTTGAAGAACTGGTTCCATGGCTTAAAAAGAACGGATACCAGCTTGTGACCGTATCTGAGATGCTGAGATACAAATATAAGGAAGAGCCGAAAAACGGTAAGTTATACGGATATAACTATTTTCATCTTTCAACAGACAGTAAGTAGAACATGGAAAAAATGATAACCGCTTGAACAGGCGGTTATTTTTATAGTATGACGGGCATGCCGTTAATGTATATCCGATGCAGCTTGCCGTTCATATCTTGGGGAGAAGTCTGTTTAAAACAGGCTTAAATTGTCTGAAAATCGTTTAAAAGGAAATCCTATGACGTTGTCAAAGTCACCTTCGATACGATCTACGTATTTGCTGAAAGTGTCCTGTATTGCATAACTTCCGGCCTTATCATAAGCCTCGGGTGTATCGAGATACGCATCGATTTCAGCATCTGAATAATCTTTAAAGAATACATTGGTCTTTTCACAGAATACCAGTTTTTTATTGGTGTTTGTTTTTTCTGAAAAGTTTTTTTGAGGGGCAAGACATATCATTGCGACTCCTGTTGATACGATGTGCTTTCGGGCTCTAAGCTTTGTAAGCATATTATAAGCATCGGTTTTATCTGCAGGTTTTCCCAGAATACCGTCGCAGCAGACCAATGTGTCGGCAGCGGTTATTATGTTTTTGCATAAAATATCATATTCGCCGTCAGATATTTTTTTACACAGCATATTTTCTACAGCCATGGCTTTTTTCAGAGCCAGGAACATTACTGATGCTTCTAAAGATAGCTGCAGAGGCAGAGTTTCATCTACATCTGCAGGTATTATTTCAAACATCATATTATGTTCGTGCATCATTTCTATTCTTCTGGGAGAAGAAGAGGCTAATATTATTTTTGTTTTCATTTCAACGTCTTACGCCATCGGTGTTGCTTTGCTTTTGGATGCCGTTATTGCGGTTGCCCTGCGGTTTTTTCTTAATCATTTTGTCAGTGGTGCTGTCGCTGTCTTTTTTCTTCTTCGGGTCAGGAAGCTGTATGAATACTCTTCCGTACTGTGTACCGCTTACATAATATTCACCGCCTATTTGCATTACATTTTCGGGCATTGAAGGAAAGGTCTGATAGCTGGTTCCTGCACATACCTGCCCCATTATACGTCCCCAACAGGCTGCGGCATTATCACTTGTCCCGGTCAGCTCTATATTTACGTCATTGCCGAACCAGAGCGCTGCGGAATACTGCGGTGTGAAACCGGCAAACCACATATCATAGTTATCTGATGTCGTACCGGTCTTTCCCGCTACAGGCTGTGAAGCTATAGCCGCATTGATGCCCAGTCCTCTGGTGACAGTGGTCCTTAATATATCAGTCATTATATATGAGACACCTTCATCAATCACACGGGTTTTTTTAGGTCTTTTTTTTATAAGTACATTGCCGTTGCGGTCGAGTATCTTGGTATACGAAGACGCATTTTTATGTACACCCCTGTTAGGGAAAGTCGAATATGCGCTGGCGAGATCAAGGGGGGAAATGCCTTTCGTCATACCGCCGAGCGCCAGTGCCGCTGCGTTTTCATCATTTGTGGTGCCGCCTTTAACAACGGATTTTATGCCGTATTTTTTTAGTTGTGATATAGCATAGTCAGAACCTACTTCTGTGAACATCCTTACAGCATTCACGTTGATTGACTGTTCTACTGAATAACGCATGGTCTGGTAACCTTTATATCCGGAATACCAGTTTTTAGGCCATCCGTTATTTCCGGCTATAGGTGCGTCGTTTATCCTGCTTGAAGCGGTTAGATAACTTCCGTATTGACCGGTGTCTGAACCGTTATAGGTCATCGGCTGATTATCTTTTGCCGCATCGGCGCCCATCTGCAAGGCGGAGGAATATATTGCCAGAGGTTTTATAGAAGATCCCGGCTGCCTCGGATTGATTGCTCTGTTATAGAGCATTTTGCCGGAGGTGTTTCTGCCGCCGACCATGCCCGCTATGCCGCAGTTTTTATTATTGATGATTACCATAGCAGACTGCGGCTGTCTGATGGATTGCTTGACCGCGTAATTTCTTTTAGTCACATAAAGCGTTCTGCCTCTCTTTTTGAAGAAATTCCTGCCCCGTTTTGTCTTGAAGAATGCGGCGGAGATCTTCAAATGACCTTTTCCTGTCTTGGAAATATATTTCTGCGGCAGATCGATTTTGCCGCCTTCAATGCTGCAAAACACTCCGTTTTTATATCGCCACATAGGTTTTATTGAAACGGTTAATGCAGTTGAACCGGAAGAGTCGGAACTCTCATAGAAGCTGAGATGTCTGCCCTTTGCAAGGGTGATGGAACCGTCACCGGATTTCCGGTAATCCCGCGCAGTCAAAACGAACTTGCTGCCGCTGAAAAGGTTGTTGTAATTATATAGAATTATATTGCCGTACTTATCGAGCACGTTGCTGTTTCCGTCATAGCGAACGTTTGTGACCGAAGGGAAGTTGTTGCTGTTCTTATATTCCCGTTCGAGTATGTTCTGAATCCGTTTATTCATAGTCGTGTATATTTTGAGTCCGCCGGTATAGATCAGGTCTCGCGCATCTTCATATGAATATTCAAGCTCATGCATTATATCCGAAGTTACTTCATCTATGCAGTAGTCAGTGAAGTAAGTGTATTTTGTACTTGTATTGTTTTTGCCGACCCTCATGTATTTACGCAGGTTTTCCTTAAGTGCTTTTTTCATCGCTTTTTTTGTTATATAGCCTTGTTCATACATATTTTTCAATGTCTGTTCCCTGCGCTTTTTTGAAGCATCTCCGTTATACAGATAAGTTGTTGTTCCGTCACTGTACAGTACTCTCGAGTCTTTTGCATTTACGGATCCGGAAGATAACGCTTTGACAAGAGCGTATGAATTCGGCAGCTGAGGCAGTGACGCAAGCGCGGCACATTCGACAAGACTGAGATCCTTAAGATCCTTTGAAAAATATGTCTTTGCCGCAGTTTTTATTCCATATGAACCGTATCCGAGATATATAGTGTTCATATATGCTTCCAGTATCTGATCCTTTTCCAGTTTTTTCTCTATGAGGACAGTATAATACGCTTCGGTTATCTTACGCTTCATGGTATGTGAACTCTTGCTTTCAGGAAGGTATACATTGCGCGCGAGCTGCTGTGTTATCGTGCTTGTACCGGTTATCTTGCCGCCGCCGAAGATGCTGTCCTTGATAGCTCCGAATATACGTATAAAGTTAAACCCGTGGTGATCCCAAAATGTCTTGTCCTCTATCGCAACCATGGCGTTTCTGAGATTTTTGGGTATATTTTTATATTTTGCATTGCTTCTGTTGCCTTCGGCAACAAAAACTTTGTCTATCACCTTATTATTTGATCCGTAAAGTGTTGACTGCTGCGATATGTGGCTGTATATCTTTGTAGGATCGATGTCGGGAGCCTGTGAAATAACGTAGACCGAATATATGACCATAGCAACGGCTGCAGCCAGCATGATAAAAAGTATGCTTAACAGTATCTTTTTTTTACGTGACCAGTTTTTTATGCGTTCTGTCAAAGGAGGCCTCGTTTCGATTGCTGCTGCGGATGCTCCTCTTAGTGCAGGGTTGCCTGCTCTCACGTTCTGTCCGCGGTTTCTTCGTGATGCAGTTGGTCGTGGTGCCTTCTGATGAACTGCTCCTGATGTATGCTTTGCTTTCTGCCCGGCATTAGTGCCTGAATGTGCGACGTACTCCGCCGGATTTGCTTTTCCGGATGTCAAAGCTTTTTTTAGCCTTGAGATTATGCGTGTCTCGTTTTGCGATTCTGGCGGATGCTGTTTCACTGTAGAGTCAACGGGTCGCGACGTGTTTTTTATAGTGCTGTTCTTTTTTGATTCGCCGGAGTTTTGACGGCTTTGTCTGGCGCCTGCAGCTGTATTTGAAGCGGAAGACCTGTATGAGGTCCTTCGGGCTGTAGATCTTGAAGATGTACTGCCCTTTGCGGTTTCGTGTGATCCGTACGGATGCTTTCTGGAAGCGCTCCTCTGTACAGCTGCTGATCGTTTAGCCGCTGTCTTGTTCTGACTGTGTCTGCTGGAACGTGTGCCTGTAGACATCTTCATTTCTCCACCGGAACGTTTACTGTTTCTGTTACCATATCTATGTGTGTTTTTGTCTGCCAAAACTTAATACCTCCACAATTGCTCTGTGTTATGCTGAATGCATTGCATAATATTATACCATAAGTGACACTCAAATAAAAATTCGACTTGGATTTTACGTAATCTACACATTTCTGTTTTTACAGGGGCCTGCAGATTCAGAAAAAGTAACTGCCGCCGTGCGACAATGCCGACATGAGCGTGTCTCAATCTTAGTATTTGACATTTCATAAATGTAAACTTATCATAAATGTAATAATAACGTAAACTGCGACATAAAAATAAAATCAGAAAGGAGAGTATGATCCTCTATGCAAAGTGATCATACGGGGAAAATATGAAAGATATTAATGCCTGGACAGCTTACACAAAAAAACAGGAGAAGGAGATAGAGACGCTTTCGGCAGGGTACAGAAAATTTCTGAATGACGGAAAAACTGAACGGGAATGTATAAAACAGATAAAAGCCATGGCTGAAGCTGCAGGATACAGACCGCTCAATGAGTTGGCTGAAGAGGGAAAGAAACTTAAGAAGAGCGATAAGGTCTATGCTGTATGCATGAATAAGACCGCTGTGCTTTTTAATATAGGAAGCGAGCCGATAACAGACGGCATGAATATACTTGGCGCACATATCGATTCGCCCAGACTCGATGTGAAACAGAACCCCATATATGAGGATTCCGAGATCGTGTACCTCGACACACATTATTACGGGGGTATAAAGAAATATCAATGGGTGACAATACCGCTTGCAATCCACGGCGTAGTTGCAAAAAAAGACGGTGAAGTCGTTGAGATAACGATAGGCGAAGATGAAAACGACCCCGTAGTTTTCGTGTCCGATCTTTTGGTGCATCTCGCTGCTCAGCAGCTCAATAAAAAGGGCGCTGTCGTGATAGAAGGTGAAGCGCTTGATGTTGTGATCGGCTCTAAGCCGTTGAAGGGTGAAGACAAGGAGGCGGTCAAAGCTAATATATTGAAGATATTAAAGGCGAGATATGACATAGAAGAAGATGATCTGTGGTCAGCTGAACTTGAGATAGTGCCGGCGGGCAAGGCAAGGGAGGCGGGACTTGACGGCAGCATGATCATGGCATATGGACAGGATGACAGAGTTTGTGCATATACATCGCTTGCCGCAATGCTTGATGTTGAAAGTGTTGAACGCACCTCTTGCTGCCTGCTGGTGGATAAAGAGGAGATCGGAAGCGTGGGAGCGACCGGAATGCAGTCTAAATTTTTCGAAAATACAGTTGCGGAGATTTTAGCGATAATGGACATTGATGCTTCCGGTGAACTTGCGCTCAGGCGGACATTCGCAAACAGCAGGATGCTCTCATCAGATGTAAGCGCGGCGTTTGATCCGCTGTATGCTAATAAATTTGAAAAGAGAAATGCCGCGATGATGGGTAAGGGTATGGTTTTCAATAAATTTACCGGTGCCAGAGGGAAGAGCGGCAGCAACGATGCAAATGCTGAATACCTTGGAGAACTGCGCCTTATACTGAGCGATAAAAAGGTTGTCTTTCAGTCTGCCGAACTCGGCAAAGTGGACATCGGCGGCGGCGGAACCATAGCGTATATCATGGCGCTTTACGGAATGCAGGTAGTCGACAGCGGCGTCGCTGTTTTAAACATGCATGCGCCGTATGAGGTGACAAGCAAGGCTGATATTTATGAGACGAAGAGAGGCTACGAAGCATTTTTAAATGCCCGGTAAGCAATGCGGTCTGACCGTGCATATGCACGGAATGTTCAACCGGAGATTTGCTTCAGCGCACTGAATAATATACAGAAGAATCGCATATATTATTTTTGTTTATTTGACAGGGCTTGATTAATGTAAAAAAATGTAATATAATTCTTGTGAAAAAGGAGCTTATGGAATAGGAGTCGATTTGAGACGACCCGTAGTTTATACAGCTCTTTTTTATATGTGCATACTTGCAGTGAGCAGCTTGATATTTGATATTAAGCTGTATGACAGCGGCAAAATGTACCGAATTGCCGGACAAACTGCTGCGATTAAAGGTGTAGTTGAAAGTATAAGTACAAGATCCGATGATAAATGCTATGCAGTAGTTTCTGTATACAGTCTTGTGTTTTCAGACGACAAATATCACAGATCATCAGCAGATGCAGAGAAAAAGGAACTGCTGCTTGATGACAGAGAAAAAACAGTTGTCTGTATCTATGGCAGATCTCCCCGACCATCTATATATAAACAAAGCAAAGACATTGATATTAAAAGTGAAAAGTCGGGAAGCAGTACAAACGCTGAAACGGAATGTATCAATGATCCGTTTGAAAACGGAGATGCGGTAGGGCGTAAAGTAACCTTAAGGGGAGAAATCGAGCTTCCTCGGGAAAGGAGAAATCCCGGAACGTTTGATTACCGAATGTATCTTAAGACAAAAAAGATATATACACAAGTTTCAGTAAAACACGACGAAATCGATCTGTCGGATGAGGTGGCGGACAAACCTGCGAATCATATTTCGCGGTTCAGGCATTCATTTATAAACAAGATAAGAAGAAGTACAGATGAAGAGACCGCAGGGATAATAAATGCGATGATGTTCGGTGACAAGTCGGATCTTCAGGAAGACATGTATGAAAGGTTTCAAAAGAACGGGATAGCTCATATACTGGCAGTCAGCGGACTTCATATCGGTTGCATATATGCCTTTTTATGTTTTTTGTGGCGTGGCAGAAAAGGTATTGTATTTCTGGCAGCTATGACGCTGTTTTTAATAATATACGCCGCCATGGCCGATTTCGCTCCGTCAGTCGTAAGAGCTTTAATAATGATAGAAATCCATATGTTGGCAGATTTTTTAAACAGACCGTATGACATGCTTTCCGCCGCATGTCTTACAGCATTTGTGATGCTTGTCGTAAATCCTATGCAGCTTTTTAATACGGGGTTTCAGATGTCATTTATGGCGGTCGCTGTGCTTTCCATGCTGAGTCCGTTTACAAAGAAAGGTGCGGCGGGGAAGATATCCGTAGTGTTTGCTATACAGGCTGCTCTTGTGCCGCTTATAGCATATAACTTCAATTATTTTTCATTCGGAGCGTTTCTGGTAAACATCCCGGTCATATTCATGGCAGGCATCATGATCCCGGCAGGGGTTTTTCTGATGCTGGCAATGGCAGTGAAAAATGCGTTTTACGGTGTGATATCGTTTGCCGGTGTGGCAATTTTTGATACGGGGGGAGCTGCAGATCACTTCTTATTTGATGCGGGCGGGGCTTTTTTAAAGATGAGTCTTCATGTTGTAAGGATGTTGAATGATATGACATACAGAAACGGATGCAGCTCATTTGACGTGACTTCGCCTTCAATAAGCTTTCTTTGGCTGTTTTATATTTTGTTTTTCTTTCTGCTTTCAGAATATGCTGTTATACTGCGACTCAGAAAAAGGCGCGATATGATTTTTTCAGTTTTAATCGCGGCGCTAGTAATTGCTCTTATTGCGGGAGCAGGCAGCGGAAAATGGGATGCCGACGTTACATTCGTGGATGTGGGACAGGGCTCGTGCATGCATATAAAGAGTACGGAAGGAACCAATATTCTCGTAGACGGCGGCGGCAGAAGGGATTTTGATATCGGCAAAAAAGTATTAAAGCCTTATCTTCTTAAAAACGGTGTAAAGAAAATCGATGTCGCGTTTGTCACGCACAAGGATATGGACCATTATAAAGGGATAAAAGAACTCAAAGCGGCGGGGATGGTGGATAAAATCATAACAAACGATGACGTATTTGATCCCGGTACATTGTTGATAAACGAAAGAGACCTTAAAATAACCGCGATCGCACCTGTCGTGGATTCAGATGATGAAAATGAATCCTGCCTTGTGCTGCGCATAGATATAAACGGCGTGTCTTTTTTGGCGCCCGGGGATATCGGAAAAGAGACGGAAGAAGCAATATGTTCATATTGGAGAGGAAACCGCATAATGGATATCGATGTTATTGCCGTTCCCCATCATGGAAGCCGCTACAGCTCATCAGAGGCTTTTATAAAAAACACTGCACCT
The DNA here is from genome assembly GCA_036839975.1 of Bacillota bacterium. Classification (GTDB taxonomy): domain Bacteria; phylum Bacillota; class Clostridia; order Peptostreptococcales; family Anaerovoracaceae; genus RGIG7111. The sequence continues at coordinate 67,022 of DAISVU010000002.1, forward strand.
GAAGCGGCGGTAGTGCAGGTTGGAAAAAACAACTACGGACATCCCGCACAGGAAGTCCTTGACCGCTACAAGTCAAACGGCGCGGTTGTTTTACGCAATGATCTGCAGGGAGCTGTAGGATTCAGAACTGCAAACGGAATGATCGAAAAGATTGATACGATGTTAATTTGAAGTAATATGCCTCATATGTACAAAAGTAACGTGTTTATGCTAAAATAAAACACAATAGATAACGGTATGATATTGACGAACAAACTGCAAGATAATTGATATATAATGAGGACGAAATGGCATATTATAGAAGCGAACCCGGACAGCACGCATTCAGACGCATACAGAAGGATATAAACGGAGGCAGAGACTTTAAAACCGTCATTCTTTGCGGTGTAGAGCAGTATCTTGTTTCGTGGGCCGCAGACGTATTGGTAAGTGAATATGTTCGTCCGGGCGCAGAAAGCATGGATCTTGCCGTTTTAGACGGATTTTATGCCGATATAGACGTAATAAAAGAAAACTGCGAGACGTTCAGCATGTTCTCTAAAAAGAGAGTGCTTAAGATAAACGATCATCCCTTGCTTTGGAAGAATACGGCGACCGGATTTACAGAAACTTATCTTGATGAGCTGATTGAATGTATAAACGACCTTAATGAGTCGATTCTCCTTATATTCACAGGACAAAAACCCGATGATGCCGGGGGAAAGAGCCGGCTTTTCAGGGCGGTAGAAGAGGCAGGAGCAGTTTATGATTTTACGCCGCTTGATATGCGTACCTTGAGGGGCTTTCTGGTCAAAAGACTCAAAAAAAATAATGTCTGCGCGCAACCGTCGGTAATAGACATGATGATACGCGACAGCGGGTATCTCAATAAAGACATGGATTACGGACTGTACAACCTTGATAATGATATAAAAAAAATGATAGCACACAGTGACGGTGTGAGGATAACCTCAGACGATGTCGCCACAGCGGTAAGCGATAATCTTGAAACCAATGTTTTTGCAATGATAGATGCTGTAAGCAGAAACAGAAAAGACGAAGCATACAGGCTTTTAAACAATCTTTTTGCATCGGGAGCAAATGTTTTTCCTATACAAAAATTATTAGTGGCACAGCTTGAACTGATGCTTGTCGTCAAGGAGATGCGAAATGAAGGTATGAACGTTTCGGATATGCATAAATATCTGAAAATGAATGAGTACAGAGTAAAAAAAACCGTGCAGCATTCCGCTCGGGTCTCTGAAGAAAAATTGCGTAAAATTCTTCTAAAAGGATATGAAATCGAAAGCAATATAAAAACAGGACTCATGTCCGACAGACTGGCTATGGAGTATTTTATAGCCGAGATCTGACTGTTTTGCATAACAGCATAAGTCCTGTATGTTTTGAAGCAGAGATTTTCTGATACAGATCCCTGCTGAAAACTAAGTCGTGCTGACTGCTTGTGTTTTGAGCCGTGCAAAAGCTTTATTGACTGCCGGTATGCAAAGAACCACAGTCGTTGCGACCGCTTCTATCCCCAGATATGTGATGTTGTAAAAAAGCGACCAGGTGACTGCATTGAACTTGGGATCCGGGATGTAGTCTCCAAAGAACACGATTCCTGATATTACAGCACATATGTATCTGCCCAGGACTCCCGGCAGATAACATTTTATAAGCGGTATCTTTTCCTGATTTCTGAACACGGCGCCGATGCCCAGTGCTCCGAATGCAAGAGGATAGTCTACCAGAAGCTGGACCGGATGTATAACATAAGGTCCGAGCACAAGCTCCATCAGCCCCATACACATTCCGGCGATCACGCCGCGTCTGACGCCGAAGAAATATCCGATGAGTACAATCGGTACCATTGCAAACGGCGATACAGATCCGCCCTGCGGCATGGTGAACAGCTTGATTTGATTGAGTACAACAGCAAGCGCCACCAGCATTGCCGATATAACCAGAATCTTGGTATCTGTCTTTTTTCCTTTTCCGGAGTAAAGTATGATAGCGAAAAGGACAACTATCAGACCTATGACTGCTGTTCGGCCGCCTGTAGATTCAAAAAAACTTTGTAATGCTGACATAAAAAAACCTCCTCGTATGTCGGGAGGGGATGAGATCGCAGAAAATATATTGAACAGGATATTTTAAGCGATGATTATTTGCTTTCCTACGCCGGTGTTGCCCGGTTCAGGTTCCGAGGGTCAAACTGCAATGCAGTCAATCTCAGCAAAAGCTCCCCTAGCAATGATTTATTTTCTAATAAATATTACCGCTTTATCAAACTTTAGTCAAGAGCAAAGAACAAATTCATTCACGCAATGCGCAATGATAAAATAAGATTGTTTTTTGCCTGTACCGGCTTTGATGTGTTATACTTCTTCCTATGAAACAGAACAACTGCTATATAATCCTTCCTCATATCGAAGGAAAGCTTGAAGAAATAATGATGCCTGAGGAGGGCGCATTTATAATATGCGCGGACGGCGGATATGAACATTTGAAAAGGCTGGATCTGAAACCGGATATACTTATAGGTGATTTTGATTCACTTCATTCAGCTATACCGGAGGATATTCCCGTCATAAGACTTGAAGTGGAAAAGGACGTAAGCGACACTGACAGATGCATTCAGTATGCTGTTTCAGAAGGATACTCAGCGATATTCATAATCGGAGGCATGGGCGGAAGATGTGATCATACAGTGGCGAACCTTCAAAACATGGTGCGGTACAGTATGTTCAGCAATGAACTCGGGTATGCGCCGAGGATAATAATGGCGGACAGACAAAACTATGTATTCGCATTGAAAAACGACAGCGTGCAGCTTCCGAAACTGCCGGGCTACAAGCTTTCGCTTCTTTCGTTTACGGAAAAATGTGAAGGTGTATCGGCGAGGGGAACGCATTACAAAATAGAGGATGCCGAACTGACAAATCTTTTTCCGCTGGGTCTCAGCAACGAATTTGAAGAGGATGTTATCGAGATATCCGTGAAAAAAGGCACGCTTCTTGTAATGCTGACAAAAGACATGGGAGATCACTGAATCAGGGGGGTTTTTAGATAATGATCACACAAGAGATGCAAAATGTAGTATAATTTACAGGAATGTAATCAAAAATGACAGGAGACAGGGATGCCTTTCAGCGCGAAATTCTGGCTGATTTTCGGAGTAGCCACAATAATATCACTAATAGTTACACCAATATCCATAAAACTTGCGCCAAAGCTGGGGATAATGGACATACCTGAAGACAGCAGGCGTGTTCATCAGAAACCGATCCCGCGTTTTGCCGGGTCTGCCATTTTCCTTGGAGTTGGAGTTGCCGTATTATTAATATTATTGTGTTTTAACGATGATATACAGATATTTGTAACAGTGCATCCTCAAATGGCTGCCAAAGCGCTTATAGTTTCCGTATTCATATATATAATGGGACTTGTAGATGATGTCATTTCACTGAAGGCGTGGATTAAACTGATAGTACAGGCAGCATGCGCGGCCATGCTTTATCTTTTCGGGATCAAAGTACAGATGGAAGGGTTCTTCGGCGGAATTGCAGGCAATCCTGCCGCGGAAGTCATAAGCTTCATCATAACGGTGATATGGGTCGTTGCAATAACCAACATTATAAATTTGGTAGATGGCGTGGACGGTCTTGCCGCAGGAATAGTAATAATATCGGCATTCGCGATCTCGTACATAGGATATATTCACGGATACTATCTAGTATGTCTCATGATGCTTGCGGTAGCCGGTGCGAGCATAGGATTTTTGCCATATAATTTTTATCCTGCAAAAACATTCATGGGTGATCAGGGATCTCAGTTTCTGGGCTTCTGTCTGGCTGCATTTTCACTCATACAACCTTTGAAAAGCGCGACAGTGTTTACGCTTCTCATTCCTATACTGACGCTTGGGATACCCATTGTGGACACACTGTTTGCTGTATTCAGACGTGTTATAAACAAAAAGCCGGTGATGGAAGCGGATAAGGGACATATACATCACAGACTGCTGCGGGCGGGGATCGGACAGAGACGTACGGTGTTGATACTTTATGGTATATCAGCTGTAATGGGAATAGCTTCCATACTTTATAGCCGCGGTCCGAACCTCTACAGGGAATCCTTTGCTCTGATCGTTATATCGCTTGTATTTGTTTATGTTGTGCTGACGGATATGAATCACTGGGCTCCGAAGATTAGAGAAGAAAAGAATGATAACAATGATACGGAGAACTGTAAAGAATTTGATTTGAAGAAAGCCGGAAACTCTGAAAACGATTCAGATGACAGCACTGCCGGTAATATAATGAAGGCGGCGCGCATGGACACCTTCGATGATATTGATAAAATGCATTAGGGAAAAGACCAAAAGGAGAGCTTATGGATAAAAAATTCGTACCACTGCTTTTTGCAGGTGATATAAACGTTTGCAGCATTGCAAGAGCATTCCATGAGGAATATGGGATTACTTCACATGTTTACGGCAAATATCCGCACGGGCCATGTATGAACAGCGCTATCATGGATTATGAAGCAAATGAAAGAGCGGATGAACAGGATACTTTTATCAGGCTTGTACGTGACTTTGCCGAAGAGCACAGTGATGAAAAAGTGCTGCTGATAGGATGCGGCGACAGCTATGTTGAACTTGCCGCTGCAAATAGAGACAATCTTCCTGAAAATGTCATAGCGCCGTATATAGACATTGATCTTATGCATGATCTCTTGAACAAAGAGAAATTTTATAACCTTTGTGAAAAGGCGGGCATAGATTATCCCGACACCTATGTTCACACAAAGGATATGGGTTGCGATATCACCCCTTCTTTCGGCGGGCCGTTTATCATCAAGCCGTCGAACGGCATTGAATACTGGAAACATCCGTACAGGACACAGAAGAAAGTATATAAGGTGGATACACTTGAGGAAGTTAAAAACGTGCTCCGCGAAATATATGATTCGGGATACAGCGATTCTGTGATCATACAGAATTTTATTCCCGGCGACGATACATTTATGAGAGTTTTGACATGTTATTCCGATAAGCGCGGCGATGTAAAAATGATGTGCCTGGGGCATGTGCTTCTGGAAGAGCATACGCCGCACGGCATAGGTAATCATGCAGTCATAATAACGGAACAAAATGAGGAGCTCGAACTCAGATTTAAAAAGTTTCTCGATTATCTTGCATATACGGGATTTTCAAATTTTGATATAAAGTACGATCAGAGAGACGGCAGATACAAGGTTTTTGAGATCAACACAAGGCAGGGAAGGAGCAATTATTATGTAACAGGCTCCGGAGCCAACATCGCAAAGTACATAGTTGACGACTATATTTACGACGTACCTATTGAGTTCAGATCTGTTCACGAGGAGAATCTCTGGCTTGTGGTGCCTGAAGATGTGGCTTTCGAGTACATACGGTCTCAGAAATACAAAGACAAGATGCGCGAGCTGATCAATGCGGGAAAATATGTTAATCCGCTTATTTATGATAAAGACAACGGCTTTATGCGCAGATTGCGAATAAAGAAAAATATGCGCAGACATTACAGGAATTATAAAACTTATATGGCGAAATGAGTTTTTGCCGCGCTTTTCCGGTACGTAGTGAGAAATGATATAAATACATTTACAGAAAGGGGATGCTCTTGTGAAAAAGAAAAGAGGTAAGGTTCTGGGTGTTTTAGGCGGTATGGGACCGCTGGCGACACAGCTTTTTTACCGTATGGTAGTTGAAAAGACAGATGCGGGCAGTGATCAGGAACACATTAATATGATAATATTAAATCATGCGACAGTGCCTGACAGGACAGTTGCGATCATGAATAATGATTTTGAAGAGATCCTTGAGATGCTTGTCGAAGACGCAAAATATCTTGAAGCAGGAGGGGCAGACGTTATTGCAATGCCGTGCAATACGGCTTTTGCTATCTTTGATCAACTCCAAAGCAGTATAAATACTCCGATCATAAATATGATCGAGGCTGCGGCGGAACAGGCTACCGTATTAACAAGCGGCAAAGTTGCAATACTGGCAACAGACGGTACTGTCAAGACTGAGCTTTATCAGAAGGCGTTGAAGGAACGCGGTATCGAACCTTATGTTCCATCCGCTCAGGTACAGAAACAGGTAATGAAACTCATATATGAAAGCATAAAGGAAAGCTGCGGCATAGATTATGAGGCGATTGAAGCGATTGATAAAGAAATAAAAGAAAACGGATGCGAATACGCAATACTGGCGTGTACTGAGCTTTCCTGCATAAAATATATATACGGGCTTTCCGATAAATATATAGATGCGATGGAGATAATGGCGAGAAAAGCCATATTGATGTGTGACAAGGATGTAAAAGGTGAATTTTTGAAACAATGAAAGGGCGGCATCGTCCGACAAATATAAATGAAAGGCAGCGAAATGGTAACGAAATTTCACAATATGGAGGAATATATCAATATTTTAAGTGATGCGGGCATACTGTTGGAAAACGGATGTTATGACGATACTGTAAAAAAAATTGTAAGGTACATATCGTTTGATTCACAGGACATCAGATACAATACGCTGTTTATATGCAAAGGCGCGCATTTTAAGAGAGAATACCTTAAGGATGCGCTTGATGAGGGAGCTTTCGCTTATATAAGCGAAACGAAATACGATAACGTGGATTTGAATACGCCCTATATTATCGTAAGCGATATAAGAAAAGCCATGATTCTTATCGCCGATCTCTACTACAATAAAGTGTGGGAGAATCTTACTGTCATAGGGATAACCGGGACTAAAGGCAAATCGACCACCACTTATTTCCTTAAGTACATAATCGATGAATACATGAAGGATATCGGCAGACCGGAAAGTGCTGTGATATCGGGTATCGACAATTACGACGGTATAATCAAGGAAGAATCGCATCTCACAACCCCGGAAGCCATGGATCTTTACAAGCATTTCGACAATGCCGTGTCGAGCGGGATAAAATTCCTTTCCATGGAGGTGTCCAGCCAGGCGCTCAAATATGACAGGGTCTCGGAGATAATCTTTGATGTCGGCTGCTTTCTCAACATTGGCGAAGATCATATCAGTGATATAGAACATCCTGATTTTGAAGATTATCTGGCCGCCAAAATGAAACTGTTTGACAAGTGCCGATGTGCATGTATAAATATGGAAGATGAGTATGGAAATATGGCTTTTGAAAGAGCTGCCAAAAGCAGGCTGATCGAAAAGAACATATCTTTTGGAAGACGCGAAGGTGTGGATATAATGGGATATGAAATCGTACCGTACGAAAGAGGCATCAGATTCAAAGTAAAATGTGACAGCTTTGATGAAAAATTCGTGATCGGCATGAGAGGTCTTTTCAATGTGGATAATGCTCTGGCCGCTATAGCAGCATCATATGCGATGAATATTCCGATTGAACACATAAAAGCCGGGCTTAAAAAAGCCAGAGTCAGCGGCAGGATGGAAATATTCAACGGCAAAGACGGAAGGACAGTCATAGTCGATTACGCACACAATAAGATGAGTTTTGAATCACTGTTCAAATCCATGCGCAGCGAATTTCCCTGTAAAAAGGTAACGATCGTGTTCGGATGTCCCGGATACAAGGCGCTCGGCAGAAGAAAGGAACTCGGTTCACTGGCAGGAGAATACACAGATAAGGTATACATAACAGAAGAGGATGCCGGCGAAGAGCCTGTTATGAAGATATCGAAGGAAATTGCCGGATACGTTTCAGCTTACGATACGCGGTATGAAATACTGACAGATCGGCAAGAAGCTATTACCAAGGCGATAGAAGAAGCGGATGCGGATACAGTGGTGCTGATAACCGGAAAGGGACGAGAGACCAGACAGAAACGGGTGACGCAGTATATCGATACACCTTCGGACGTTCAAATAGTTGAAGCTCTGCTTGATGTAAAGGAGTGACAAATGATATGAGTGAGAAAAGGAGAGTATTGATCTTATACGCAACAAAAAACGGAACAACTAAGAAGTGCGCAAATATGCTTGCTGACAAAATAGATGCGTTTGCCGAGGTGACAGTCAACAATCTGGCGGACGCGGATCCGCCCACTTCATCGTATGACCTTATTGTTTTGGGATCTCCGATCAGAATGGGCAGGATACACAAAAAGGTGAAAAAATATATTAAAAACAATAAAAATATTCTCGGGGTAAAGCCGTTCGCATTCTATATATGCAATGCTTATCAGGATATAGCGCGCAGGTATATAGTCAAAAATCTGCCGCCGAAGCTTAGAGAACATGCTGTAGCAGTCGATACGTTCGGCGGCGAGCTCAATCCGACGTTCCAAAAAGGCATGGATAGACGAGCCACGGAAATGCTTTTGAAAAACATGGAAAAGAACGGTGATGACATAAGCATAAACCGCAGAAATATAAGTGATTTCGCAAATAAAATAAAGACTGCATTAAAAAAAATGCAATAAGGATCAGGTATTTATAAGCCGGCGCTTCTTTTCGGGCGTCAGCTTTTTTATTGCGGATTCTCTTTTCAGCGCTTCGGAAACAGTGTGGAACGCTTCAATATGAACGAGCGTGACAGGACAGCGCCCCCGTGTATATTTAGAGCCTTTACCGCTGCTGTGTTCTCCGAGGCGCCTTGCAACGTCGGTCGTATAGCCTGTGTACAGCGATCCGTCGGCACATTCCAACATATATACATAATATTTTTTATTGTAGATATGCCGGCTGTTTTTTATTGATGTTTTTTGATCGTCTGTTTTGTTCATTTTACGCTGTTATTTTTCAGGATGCCTATAAGTCTTTGCATGTCTTCCGGAAGAGGCGCTGTTATCGATATCTTTTCATGCGTTACGGGATGTCTGAATGTGAGTCGACTTGCATGCAGCGCCTGTCTTGAGATTAAGTTCGGGTTTTCCTCGCCGTACAGATGATCGCCGAGTACAGGGTGACCTGTATTTGACATGTGTACGCGTATCTGATGAGTACGGCCGGTCGTGATATTAACTTCAACAAGCGTAAAACTTCGCTTGCTGCCGTTTACCGTGGTAACGGAATATCTGTCTGTCACTTTGTACATGCTTATCGATGCGCGGCCTCCGTGATCTTCCGATACTATGCCGCGCTTCACTTTGTCGGGACTGAGTTTGCCTATAGGCAGATCTATGATCCCTTCTTCATTGTCTATACGGTCTGTGACAACTGCCGTATATATTTTCTCAGTGCGTCCGGGCTGTTTCATTAAACCGGTCTGCGCTTGTGAAGTCTTGCCGATGACCAGTATTCCGGACGTATCGGTGTCAAGGCGATTTACAAAACGTATCTTAAATGACTGGTGTGAGTCATTCATATATTTCATTATGCCGTTTGCCATCGTATGTGCGGGATGTCCTTTTGTGGGGTGGCAGATTATGCCCGGCTGTTTGTTTAAAATAAGAAGATCCTCGTCCTCATATATGATATCAAGAGGGATGTCTTCCGGTTCAAAACAGCTTCGATCCAAAGGTACATTGACAGAAATGACGTCTCCTTCCTGCGCGGAGATCCATGCGGGAACAGGGTCATCGTTTAAAAACAGAAGCTTGTCATGCTTGATCTTTGCGCGCATTCTGGATGAAAATTCAAACTTGCTTCTGAGCAGGTTCTTGAGTGTGTATTTCTCGTCTTCTTTTTTTACAGTATACTTGTATTTTCTTATAGTCATATTTTTCAGGCGTATCGTTCGCAGCTGATGAAGCGCGGATATTTCAGTTCCGGTTAATCTTTATAAAAATTTGGTTTTGACCTTGTCCCAGAAATAATAGTTTTCAAGTCTGAGGAGCTTGAGCGTCTTATCTGAAAATTTTATTTCTATGTTATTTACTTTGTTGTATTTATGCGGGATTCCGTCGTTTATGATGTATATGGTCGAATCGTGTGATTCTTCGGGAACGATTGCAAGCTGCAGATCGGAAGGCAGCAGTATGCTCGATGTGAATGACCGGTATGCTGTGGTGTTCATAGGCGCGATAGGTGTCACCTGAAGCAGCTTGATCCTCGGATCTACAATTGAACCTCCCAGTGAATAATTGTAGGCCGTGCTTCCTGAGGGAGTTGCTACAAGGATGCCGTCGCCCGAGGAGCGCTGTATAAATTTTTCGCCGATTGAAATACTGAGGTGAACCGAGTGCGCGTTGTCACCTTTGATGACGATCTCATTGAGCCCTGCAAGTGTGATCCTGCCTTCAGGCAGTGAAACGAACGCTTCGACCGTATTAAGCTCCTGTATCTGATATTTGTTTTTTTTATAGCTTTCTATAAAAGTATCGAGATCGTTCGGGTATATTTCCTGGAAGAAGCCCAGATGCCCGGTATTAATACCTATTATCGGTACTTCAGGGAACTCATAAAGGTGTACTGCTTCGAGAAATGCGCCGTCACCGCCGATACATATCATGAGTTCACAATCATCCGTCAACTTTTCGGAAATTTTAAAATCTGCATCTTTGAGTTTTAAACATAACTTTTTTTCTGTTTCGCGCGACAAAGCGGTGTCGTTTGAATATATATTGATCTTTCTTTCGCTCATAAGTTTCACCCGGGGAAATATCAAGTATGCTTTAAGGTATAGCGTAATCGGCAAACATCTTTAAACAATACTGATGCTATGCCAGCTCACAGAATTCATCAACAAGCTTTTTGAATGTGTCCATTGCGCTCTTAACAGGCGTTTCAGTGCTCATGTCGATACCGGCGCCTTTCAGCAGCTCTATCGGATAATTTGATTCGCCTGTCTTTAAAAATTCGATATATCTTTTTTGCGCCGGTTCGCCTTCGTTAAGTATTTTTTCTGAAATAGCCGTGGCTGCGGAATATCCTGTGGCGTATTTATATACATAAAAGGCATTATAAAAATGCGGTATGCGCGCCCATTCAAAAGATATCTGTTCATCGTTTGTCACATTTGGACCAAAATACTTTTCGTTGAGCTTTCCGTATTCTTCACACAGAAGGTCGGATGTAAGCATCCGGCCGTTTTCCACCAGTTCATGCGTAAGCTTTTCAAATTCGGCGAACATGGTCTGTCTGAACAGTGTCGTGCGGAAAGCCTCAATATACATATTGAGGATATAAAGATATTTTGTTTTGTCCTTCTCTTTTTTCAAAAGATACTTCATCAGGAGAGATTCGTTTACCGTAGAGGCAACTTCTGCTGTGAATATAGAATGCCCGCCGTAGATGAACGGCTGGTTTTCTCTCGTATAACTCGAATGCATGGAGTGACCGGTCTCGTGGATCACGGTAAACACGTCCTGCAGAGTATCTGTATAATTCAGCAGCATATAAGGCATGCTGTCGTAGCTTCCGAAGCTGTAGGCGCCGCTCGTTTTGCCGGGAGTTTCGTATACGTCGACCCACCGTGATCTGAAACCGTTGTTCATGCGTAAAAGATATTCATCGCCCAGCGGTTTGAGCGCTTCGTTTATTATCTTCAGACCGACTTCATAGGGGATGATTTCTTTCGGTATATCGATCAAAGGCACATATATATCATACATGTGAAGTTCATCAACGCCTAAAAGCCTTTTACGCGCAGCCATGTACTTATGGATGACGGGAAGAGTTTCATTTACGATATCGATAAGGTTTTCGTATACGGAAAGCGGGACATTGTCCGCTGAAAGTGCCGCAGCCCGTGCTGATTTGTATTTCCTGAGGCGCGCACCCACAACATCTGTCTTTACGCTGCAGGTATAAGTTGCGGAGATTGTGTTGATCAGAGACATGTACGGTTTATACATGTGTTCAAAAGCCTGTCGACGGACCTTTCGTTCTTTTGATTTCATTAAATTGATATAGTTTCCGTGGGTGAGTTCGACATCATTTCCGTTTTCATCTTTGATATTGCCGAATTTCATATCCGCATTATTCAGCATTGTGAATATATCGCCCAACGCGCCGGTTACTTCGCTGAAATTGGCTATGACGTTTTCCTCGGCTTTGGAAAGCACATGTTTTTTTTCTCTCAAGGTATCAGAGATAAAAAAGGCATATGTATTTAGACCGGGCTCCTCACCGAGATATTTTTTTATCAATGTCTCAGGCATGTTCGACAATTCGGGTGTGAAAAATGACATCGCAGCGCTCACTTTGGCTGCCAAAGATCGGCATTTATCCGTCATTGCCTGATATTTGGAAACAGTATTGTTTTCATCGCGCTTCATGTGGGCATAGACAAATATTTTTTCGAGTTTCTGCCAGACCGCATCACGCGCCCTGAACGCTTCCAGCAGGTTAGAGGCGGAACTTGACAGCCTGCCTCTGAAAAGGGTAAACCGCTCGGCTCCATCTTCTATTTCACTTATGTGTGTTTCGATTGCAGATTCGTCGGGGAACATGTGCTCAATGTCCCATTTGTATTGTTTCGGTATATCCTGTCTGCTTTTATAACCGGTTTTGTTTTCAGTATTCATTTTAAGGCTCCTGCACAGCTAAATGTTTTACAATATATGATTAGTAATGTATAATTAAAACGTATAAAAAGATTATAGCATAATCTTGAAAGGATAACACGTATATGGATAACAGACCTATAGGTTTTTTTGATTCGGGATTGGGAGGACTGACTTCGATACCGCATCTGAAAAGACTGCTGCCGAAGGAAAAGATCATATACTTCGGCGATACGGCGCGCACTCCTTACGGATCAAAAGCAGTATCGACAATTCGTACATTTGCAACACAGATAGCCGACTTTTTAGTGAGCAAGGATGTCAAGATGATAGTTATCGCCTGCAATACTGTAAGCTCTACCTGTCTTGAAATGCTGAGGGAAAAATTTCCGGATGTTTCCATAGTCGGGATAATAGATCCGGCGGCAAAAGCTGTTTCAAAAAAGTGTTCGTTATCCAGTAAAATAGGTATAATCGGTACAAAAGTCACAGTCCGGAGCGGAGCATACAGCAAGCTTATAAAAGCATACGATGAAAATTTCAACATATTTGAGACGGCCTGTCCAACATTTGTGCCGTTAATAGAGGAAGGGATTGTAGCAAGCGATATAATGGATTTGATGATCAGGTATTATATGGAGGATTTCATTCTTGAGGACCGGCTGGACACGATAGTTTTAGGATGTACTCACTATCCGCTCATAAGACCTAATATAGAAAGGCTTTATCCTAACCTTAAAATCATAGATCCGTCAGAGGAAGTTGTGCACAGAATAGCGGAAATAATTGCGAAAAATGATATGTTTGCCGAAGATACAGAAGTTGAAAATGTATTTTATGCAAGCGATCTTTCTGAAAACTTCTTAAACATGATAAACAGGATCTTTGAAGAAACAGACATAACTGTAAAATTTAAGAATTTGGAACTCGAGGCCGTTTAGCCTGTTTCGGGAGCGCATTTATGGATATTAAACAGTTGATGGGATATTTAGATATATCCTCACCGGGAGAATTTGAATATTTTGAAAACATGGCAGACCTTTTTGAGTCTGATTATGAAATAGATGCGGATACATTAAACGAACTGTTCTCATCTATTGATACGGAGATCCTATCAGACCTTATCATGAGTTACTTTGAAGAGATAATGGAAAACGTGCCCGACACTGAAGTGGAGCTTTATTCATTACTTGAAACAATCAAGCTGTCACTGGCGGGAATGGCGAAGCACATAGATGATGAATCGGAAATGTACGGGTTTTCTGAGGAATTCGCACGCGTACATGACTGGTATTCACTCGATATGCTTGTGACCTGTCAGAGGGCGGATACCGAAGGGAACGAATGCGGTGCGCCGACAGATACGAATGTGCGCGATGCCTTGGCTCTTTACAGAACCGAAAAAATGGGTTATGAGAGATATCTTTACAACTTTGAGAACTGCCTTGATTTTGAAATAGATGAATACACGATGAGCTTTGCGGAACTTATGGATGATGATATGTCATATGCGGATCCCGACGGCGATATTTATGAGTCGGCAAACGGCGGGAGTTATGACAATAGTATAGATGATAAATATTGATGATAGGAGTGAAACAATGAAAAAAAACAGGGATTTTTCAGCAAAATTCGAAGGACATGACAGATACGGGTTCCCGGACGAGATGGAAAGAGTAACGGCAGGAAAGGGAAGCGACGCTATAGTTGTTTTTGGAAGCGATAAAGCTGCGCTGGTGGATTGCGGCATGGCATATTGCGGCGAAGCAATGATGCGTAATTTAAAAAAAGCGATTGCAAAGCGCAATAAAAGTGACGGAAGCCCCTATACGCTCGACTACCTCTTTGCAAGTCATACACACTATGATCATATAGGCGCGCTGCCATATGTAATAAGAGAATTTCCCGATGTGAAAGTTTGCGGCTCGGAAAGAGCCCGATATGTGTTCACGCGGTCGGGCGCGCTGAATGTTTTGAAATCGCTTGGTGAGTCAGCCAGAGACATGTATGCGGAAGATAAAAATATGGAAATCCCCACTGAAGGCTTGAGAATAGATATTACGATGAAGGACGGTGACAGCATCTCACTTGGCGAAGAAAAAATGGTTGCGCTGGAAACCAAAGGACACACTGATTGCTCAATGACATTCGTGTTTGAGCCGCTGAGCGTGATGTTTGGAAGTGAAAGCACAGGAATACTCGAGTTTGGAGACATAAGTACTCCGATTCTAAAAAATTACGACGATTCTATAAAATCTCTGGAAAAATGCAGGACATACGGAGCCGGACATCTTGTGGTTCCGCATTACGGCCTTATTCCTGACGATTTTATTGATGATTACTGGAAGATTTACGGTGAAAATGCTGAAGAAAAGCGTCATCTCGTGCAGAAATGGCGTAAAGAGGGTCTTTCGGATGAGGAATTACTTGAAAAGTACACTGACGTTTACTGGGACAAATCCAAGCAGGAAAAACAACCGAAGGAGGCATTTATGATAAACGCCGTAAATATTGTAAAAGTCCTGGGATCATAGAAATATGCCGTATTTGGATTTTTTTGTTTTTATTTATAATTAACAGTTGGCAAAAGAAACGAAATGGCGTATAATCACCGTGTAATAGATAAGGATTAAGTATGAGGGAAAAGAAACGGGATGATCAATACTTTAAACAGACGTGCGATCAGATACATGGCGTATCTTGCGAAAGATAAGATGGGACTGATGTCTTATGATGATATTGTTTTTTTTACAGAAACACTTGACAGGATCATAAAGAATTCCGATCTGATACAGACCGATGAGTTTATGCAGCATAGAGGAACTAGCAGATTTCTGCACAGCGTTGCTGTATCATATTATAGTTATGCTTTGTCTAAGATACTGCATATACATTGTGATATGGCTGAAATGCTGACAGGCGCTCTTTTGCATGATTACTATCTTTATGACTGGAGAGATATCGAAAATCACAAAAAAGCACATGCGCAGGTGCATCCGGAGGCGGCTGTGGCAAACGCTGAAAGATCATTTGATCTTACCGATAAGGAGAAGGACATAATAAAATGCCATATGTTTCCGATCACGCCGATCCCTCCGCAGTACAAGGAGAGCGTCATAGTATGTATAGTTGACAAATTCTGCGCGGTATACGAAGTGCTTGCAAGAAAAAACGGCAAATACAAAGCTATGAGACGCAGGATGTATGCGCGTACAAGCATGTCATAAGGAGAGACTTAATAGAATCGTGGTACAAGTGTCCGGCAAAACTGATTTGGTTTTGCCGTTTCTAATAGAGACGGAGTAAGTATGAAAGACCATCATGAGGGCAGAAAAAAGATCGGAAAATTCGAACCGCACGAAGAGCCTGATACAGAATTGCTCGCTGACAAGGATGAAAGCCCGGGCAAGAAAAAAGTCAGTGCTGTTATGGTCATTCTGGCGGCGGCGGTTTTTCTGGGTATAGTCTTCATAAGCGACTATATCGAGTTAAAATTCGGAAAGACTTTAAGCATATTATCTCTTTGCGTTATTGCGGTAATACTTCTTCTGCTTTATTTCAAAGATGAAATGAAGCACAGATTCACTGAAAACAATAGTAAACAGGATGGTATAAATGATAAAAAGTAAAAATTTAAGATGCGGTGTAAAACTCGTAAGCGAATATATTCCATATGTGCAGTCGGTGTGCATGGGAGTGTGGATAAAAGCAGGTGCAGTGGATGAAACAAAGAAAATATCCGGCATATCACATTTGATTGAACACATGCTTTTCAAGGGGACTGTAAACAGATCTGCCAGAGATATTGCGAATGATATCGATAAGATCGGCGGACATAGCAATGCATTTACCGGTAAAGAAGCGACATGTTATTATCTTAAGACACTTTCCTCCAACGTCAGAGAAGGTGCCGACATACTTTTGGATATGCTTCTCAGATCAACCTTTGACAGGGCTGAAATGGCAAGGGAAAAGAAAGTCATTTGTGAAGAAATAAAGATGATAAAGGATACTCCTGACGAGGATTGCCTTGATACAATGTCTGTGCAGGTCTTTAAGGGCACGCCGTATGAAAAATCGATCATAGGAACAGCGACGAGTTTGAAAGGTATCAGCAGAGATACTGTACTCAAATATATCAATGAGGAATATACTGCTGACAGGATAGTGGTGTCGGTAGCGGGAAATTTCGATGAAAATGAAATCAGCGAAATTTTTGATGAAGGTTTTTCAGCGCTCAAAAAGAGTAAAACGGACAAAGAGCATGAAATCAGCGGATATGTTCCGTCATACAGGGTGAAGACAAAGGATATTGAACAGAGTCATATATGTCTTTCTGTACCGGGACTGAAGCTTGAAGATAAAAGATATTATTCTTTGTCACTGCTTAACAACATAATCGGAGGAAGCATGAGCTCAAGGCTTTTCCAAAACATAAGAGAGGCTAAAGGTCTTGCGTATTCCGTGTTTTCAAATACGATGTCGTACAGCGGCAGCGGGTGTTTCAATATCTATGCCGGAGTTTCACATGACAATATCAAAAATGTAATCGATGCTGTTAAAGAGGAGCTGGAGGTTTTAGACGACAGAGGAGTAACGCCGGAGGAACTTTCAACCGCCAAAGAACAGGTCAAAAGCACATTTATATTCGGACAGGAAAACATCAACGGCCGTATGTTTTCTATCGGAAAGGACATGCTGCTCACAGGGGAAATACAGACACTCGAAGACATAATCAATAAATACGATGAAGTAACTGCTGCGGATATAGATGAAGTCAAAAGGGTCATAACTGATATCGGGAATTATTGCGGGACGGCAGTTACAAACAGACGTGTGCCGTTAAAGAGGTACATCCTCGAATAATAGTTTCATGATAAAGGTAAAATGATACAGATAAAGATCAAGAGTGACAGCGGTTTTTTGCCCGAATACGAAACAGAAGGCTCTGCCGGAATGGATGTAAGGGCATTTATAAAAGAACCGATCAAATTAAAGCCGGGTGAACGGGCGCAGGTGCCTACGGGACTTCGCATTCAGCTCAAACCGGGATATGAAGTTCAGATAAGAGCTCGCAGCGGACTTGCCGCCCGAAACGGCATAGGTCTGCTGAACGGGGTGGGTACCGTCGATTCCGATTACAGAGGAGAGATAAAGATACTTCTTATAAATCATGGCGATGAAGACTTTATAATAACTAACGGTGACCGTATAGCTCAGATGCTGGTTGCATCTTACGAGAAAGTCGACTGGCAGCTCTCCGGAGAACTTGAAGACACCGAACGAGGTGAGGGCGGATTTGGACATACAGGCGTAAAATGATAAAAAGCCGACATTTATGTAATATATGCACTTTCTGCACGTGGTGTAAGGATGCATAGAAAGAAAAAGTATGTTGCAAAGAACGGATATAGAAAAAAGGGAATATCAGATATTGGCTCCCAAAGCGGCAAAGTCTGCAGAAACAAAGGGTCGTGCAAGGGAAGAGGAAAAGAGCGGTCTCAGAACGGATTTTCAGCGTGACAGAGACAGGATAATACATTCAAAGGCCTTCAGAAGGCTTATGCATAAAACACAGGTATTCTTGTCGCCTGAAGGCGATCACTTCAGAACACGTCTTACACATACGCTTGAAGTATCACAGATCGCAAGAACCGTAGCGCGCAGTTTGAAGTTGAATGAAGACCTCACTGAAGCGATAGCGCTCGGCCATGATCTCGGGCATACGCCATTCGGCCATAACGGTGAAGCGGTGCTCGACAGAGTTCATGACGGCGGATTTAAGCACAATCTGCAGAGCCTGCGTGTGGTAGATGTTCTGGAGATGCACGGCGATATGCGCGGTATGAATCTCACATCAGAGGTGAGGGACGGCATACTCAATCATACCGGACCCGTAATACCTTTTACTCTTGAAGGACAGGTAGTAAGAATATGTGACAGGGTCGCGTACATCAATCACGATATCGATGATGCCGTGCGAAGCGGAGTTATATCAAATGACGATCTTCCGGAAGAGTGTGTCAAAGCATTGGGAAATACACACAGTGAAAGGATAAGCACCCTTGTCAACGATCTCATTGTAAACAGTGACGGTAAAGCCATGATAATGATGAGCGGACATGCCGAGGAACAGATGAACGATCTGCGGAGTTACATGTTCAGTAACGTATACAACAACAAAAAAGTCAAAAAAGATGAAGACCTTGACAAGGTGAGTAACATAGTCGAATCTCTTTATTACTATTATCTTGATGATCTTAAAAGACTGCCGCCTGTGTTTTCCGACCTTATGGCGGAGTACGATGTGGCAGAAATAGTCAAGGATCATGTCGCGGGAATGACTGACAGATACGCGATGAATGCGTATACTGACATATTCGTGCCGAAAGCGTGGAAAATCTTATAATAAAGCGCATGCCTGCTGTAAATGTCAAAAAAATACGTCTGCAGGCATAGAATAATTTCTTAAAAAGTTTCAATGATAAAAAAAGGGATATATGTTTTTATGTCGAAATAGATAACATAGGATGTCTGAATTAATGATCATATAAAGGGCGATGATGCGGCGGCATCAGTCGACGGAGATTGAGTTGAGTATGGAAAAAGCCGAAAGTTTAGCGGAAGAGATCAAAAGCAGATGCGATATTGTCGATGTTATCGGAAGGGTAGTGCCTTTAAAGAAAACAGGCGCAAATCTCAAAGGACCCTGCCCATTTCATAAGGAAGCGGATCCGTCTTTTGTTGTATCTGAAGCAAAACAGATATTTACATGTTTCGGGTGCGGTGCAACGGGTGATGTGATCGGTTTTGTTGAAAAATATTATCAAATGGATTTTATTCAGGCTGCAGAGAAACTTGCAGATGAATACGGCATCGATATAAAGTCTTATTTGCGACCGGAAAAAAACCGGAGGGAAAAAGACGAAACATATGAAATGAACAGGGAAGCGGCAAAGTTTTTCTTTACGGCATTGAGAACGGGCAAAAACCGGTGCCTCGACTACATAGCCGTGCGCGGAATTTCACACAAAATACTTAATAAATTCGGCATCGGTTATGCGGATGAACAGTGGCGCAGCCTGTATGATTACTTGACGGCAAAGGGATTTGATGAAAAAAAGCTGTTTGATGCGGGTCTGCTTTCACGATCAAAAGGAAGATATTATGACAAATTCAGGGACAGATTGATCTTTCCCATTATAAACACGCGCGGCAAGGTAATCGGTTTTGGAGGAAGAGCGATCGGTGATGATGAACCGAAATATCTTAATTCGCCCGAGACTTCTGTGTTTTCGAAAAAGCATAACCTGTACGGGCTTAATATCACAAGAAGCTATATACAAAAAAGTGACAGAGCGATTCTGGTTGAAGGTTATATGGATACTATATCGCTTTATCAGTACGGTGTAAGAAACGTTGCCGCATCGCTGGGCACGTCGCTTACTGAAAATCAGGCCGGGCTTATAAAAAGATACTCGCCAAATGTGGTGCTTTCATATGACGGCGATACAGCCGGACAAAATGCCGCGGTACGCGGTTCCGAAGTGCTGTATAAGTGCGGCTGCAAACCCAGGATACTCAGGATATCGAAGGGAAAAGATCCCGATGATTTCATAAGAGAGATGGGAAAGCCTGCATTTATGGAGCTTGTTGACAATGCGCTGCCTTTTGTTGATCGGAGACTTTGCGATATGAAGCGGAATTTCGACATAAACTCAACGGCAGGACGTATAGATTATATAAAAGAAGCAACTAAGATACTTGCTTTATTAAGTCCCGTCGAACAGGATATATATATAAAGAAAATATCCGGAGACATGAGGATCTCGGAAATTGCACTTGAGAGAGAACTCAGGCAGGCTGATCATACAAAAGATAAGCGCGCAAGTGTATTTGAGCATGAGACGGATCGGCACAGAAGATCGGAACTTTCAGGTATTGAGAAGAATCTGCTTAAACTTATGATAAGCGAAAAGAAATACTTCTCGGAATTTGACAACAGCGGCGATGTGTTCGGCGCTGTCGGAAAAGACATATACAGTGCGATCGCAGAACAATATGCAGATAAAGACGGCATGGATGTCAACCGGATGCTCGATTGCCTCGATTATGAGTCGGCAGCCGCTGCTGAAGATATGCTGAGCAATATTCGCGTAGAAGGGGCGGAAGAAGCTGTGTTTACGGAATGCATGACGAGTCTCGAGCAGGAGCGATATATAAAACGTCAAAAGGAGCTTATGTTAAAACTGTCTGTAGCTGAAGAGGAAAAGGAACACGAAGAGGTAAAAAAGATTTTGGAAGAAATCAATGAAATCCAGAAGAAAATAAAAAAACAGGAGGTCTCTACGCATGGCAGAGAAAAAGGCCGCGGTCAAGAAGACGGCAACAAAGAAAAACAGTAATAAAAAAACGGCGTCAAAAGTTTCAAACGCTGAAAAGCTGTCTGTAAAAGCGGACGTTAAAAGCGCCGAACTGTCTGAAAAGGACGGCTCTGAGGATCTTAAGGCTGACGTAACAAAAGACGCTGCAGGCGACATCTCTGACAACAGGAATGATGATCTTATTCATCAGATCGAAGATCATGTTAAACAGCTCATGGATATCGCCGGCAATAAGAAGAAAGAGGACGAAAAGAATACACTGACGTATGAGGAAATTTCAAATGTTCTCGATGAGGTGGACCTTGACAAGGATCAGGTGGACAGCATCATTGACCTGCTTAATGAAAACGGTATCGTGACATTCTCCGGTTCGATGGGAAACGATGACAATGATGATGACGACGACAGAGACGACGGCAATGAACAGAAAGTGAAGAAATCTAAAAACGATGCGGATATAGAGTCCTCACTGCCAAAAGGTGTAGCTGTCGATGACCCTGTCAGAATGTACCTTAAAGAGATAGGCAAGGTGCCGCTTCTTACGGCGGAAGAAGAGGTGGTTCTTGCCAAAAGAATGGAAGCGGGAGACGAATCCGCAAAACAGCAGCTTTGTGAAGCCAATCTCAGACTTGTAGTGAGTATAGCCAAGAGATACGTCGGAAGAGGCATGTTGTTTCTCGACCTCATACAGGAAGGGAATATGGGTCTTATCAAAGCTGTTGATAAGTTTGACTGGAGGAAAGGATACAAGTTCAGCACTTACGCGACGTGGTGGATAAGACAGGCGATAACGAGATCTATTGCCGACCAGGCAAGGACTATAAGGATACCGGTGCACATGGTTGAGACTATCAATAAGCTAATAAGAGTTTCAAGGCAGCTGCTCCAGGAGAAAGGCCGCGAACCGACTCCTGAAGAAATAGGCAAAGAAATGAACATCTCCGCGGACAAGGTGCGTGAGATATTAAAGATAGCGCAGGAGCCTGTTTCGCTGGAGACGCCTATAGGTGAGGAAGAAGACAGTCACCTCGGAGATTTCATCCCTGATGAAGATGTGCCTTCGCCTGCGGATGCCGCTGCAAATTCCATGCTTAAAGAGCAGCTTGCGGAAGAACTTAAAACGCTTACTGAAAGAGAAGAAAAAGTTTTGAAATTGCGGTTCGGCCTCGAGGACGGCAGAGGGCGCACGCTTGAAGAGGTCGGTAAAATGTTTGATGTCACAAGAGAAAGGATCAGACAGATAGAGGCGAAAGCGCTCAGAAAACTCAGACATCCCAGCCGTAGCAAAAAGCTGAGAGATTATCTGAAGTAATATGGTTAAATTAAGTGACAGATTAAATGCTGTAGCAAAAGAATTCAAGCGTGGGGAGACCATGGCGGATATAGGCACCGACCATGGATACCTGCCTGTTTATCTTTGGGAAAATTCATTGTCGCCATATGTAATTATGACCGATATAAACGAGGGACCGCTTTCTGTTGCAAGGGAAAACTGCAGGCTGCTCCCTCATAAGTTCAAGTTCGATTTCAGACTCGGTGACGGGCTTGATCCTATAAAGCCGGACGAGGTATATACAATCGTTATCGCGGGAATGGGAGGGATCCTGATAAGCCGGATACTTTCCAAAGACATGGAAAAGAGCAAAAGCTTTGTCAAACTGATACTGCAGCCCAGGAGCAAAAGAGGATATCTCAGGCATTTTCTGATGAATAACGGCTTTTATATAAAAAAAGAGAAGCTCGTGAGAGAAGGCCGTTATATTTGCAGCGTAATAGTAGTCGATAATGAAAAGGAGTTTGAATTACCCGAAAATCTTGCAGATGCCGACGCTGATTCTATAAAATGGGAAATTCCCATAAATATCGACAAAAAAGACTTTTTGTACGAAGAGTATCTTGTTGGGATATATAATAGCGAAGTCGATGTATACCGTAATATAAAAAAGGGCGGAAACGCGGCGGACAGAGAGCTTGCTCATCATCTTGACAGGATATATTATATGAAGCATATTCTTGATACAGAACGTTATTTTTATGAGGATCTGACCGAAGAGAGGATGAGATATGAAGATAAGAGAGGTAATTGAAAAAATTGAAAAAACAGCATCGCCCGATACACAGGAAAGCTGGGACAACAGCGGCATACAGATATCCGTCGGAAGCGGCGACATAAGAGTCGTCATGACTGCACTGGAGATAACAGATGAGGTGATATCGGAGGCTGTGAGCAGAGATGTGGACCTTTTGATAACCCATCATCCTCTGATTTTCGGAAGCCTGAAAAATATAGACAAGGCATCTGTAAACGGACAGTATCTGATAGATCTCATAAAAAACAATATCTCGGTATATTCTTCACATACACCTTTTGATAAGATGTGGGGAGGAAACAATGACCGGATCGCAGAAAAGCTCGGTCTTGAAAACACGGACGGCTTTACGGTCTTTAAAAACGGTGTAAGGACGACAGACCTCATAGGAAGAGTTGGCGATCTTCCCTCCCCTGCGCCGTTTACAGACGTTGCGGATGCGGTTTCAAAAAAGCTTGATATCAGTAAATCAAGCATGAGGACTGTCGGCGATGCAGAGGAATACATAAGCCGCGTCGCAATCTGCGCAGGGGCGGGATCTGATTTCGTCTCAACCGCCATAGACAACGACTGTGATCTTCTGATAACGGGCGATTTAAAATATCACGATGCGCAGAATGCAAGATCTCTCGGCCTGTGTGTGATAGATGCGGGTCATTACGGAACAGAAAAATCATTTGCAGAAAATATGGCTGAAATGCTGAAAGAAAGGATCAGGAGCGGAGCGGACATAATCATATCTGAGACAGACATAGATCCGTTCAGCAAAATGTATGGAATTTGAAGATCAGCTGAAAATTATGGATTTTTAAAGCGAAGCATGGTAACGTATAGTGGTATTCGGGCAAGCCAGACAGTCGCGTGCGGCGCGGGTCGGCCTGTGCCGTACGAGGAAAGTCCGGGCTCCGCAGGGCATGGATGACAGATAACGTCTGCCGTAGGTAACTACAGGGAAAGTGCAACAGAAACACACCGTCGAAACGGGTAATGCCGTGGCAAGGGTGAAATGGCGAGGTAAGAGCTCACCGGCGGCGTGGAGACATGCCGGCCGTGTAAACCCCATCCGGAGCAAGACCAAGCAGGGCATTTGTGGCAGCGGCCCGCTGCCGCCCGGAGGTAGGTCGCTTGAGCATATCGGTGACGGTATGCCTAGATAGATGATTGTCTAATACAGAACCCGGCTTACAGACTTGCCCGATATTTTTATTATAGGAAATGATGAAAGGTGAACATGGAAGAAAGTCGAGCGGTAAAGAAAAGCCGAGAAGCAAGAAGTGAAAACAAAATGGGCACGATGCCGATAGGCAGGCTGATTATGACAATGTCGGGGCCGGCCATATTTACTATGTTTATACAGGCTTTTTACAATATAGTTGACAGTATTTTTATTGCACATTTAAGTGAAAGAGCTCTCGAAGCTCTTACTATAGCTTTCCCTGTGCAGCTGCTGATGATTGCTGTGGGGGTCGGCACGGGAGTAGGCATCAATTCATTGATTGCAAGATCGCTGGGCGCCGGAGATTTTAAGCTTGCAGATCAGGCGGCAAGTACGGGTGTAAAGCTTGCGTTCTTCGGCGGCGCGGCATTTGCTTTGTTCGGCGTATTCTTTTCCGGCATGTTTGTGCGGAGCTTTTCATCAGACGATTATGTAATAAACAGCGGCTCGACATACCTTATGATAGTGTGCATATTCAGTATATTTGTAATGATTACCACTACCAATGAAAAAATCATACAGGCGACGGGCAACATGACGCTTCCCATGATATCAGGTGTAGTCGGGGCGGTCGTCAATATTTTGCTTGATCCCGTACTCATTTTCGGGCTCCTCGGAGCGCCTAAACTGGGGATGGCGGGAGCTGCGCTTGCAACCGGCACGGCACAGGTGATAAGCATGACGCTGTGCACTTTTTTCCTTTTTAAAAAAATCGATCAGGTAAAGCCGGATGTAAAGCAGCCTTTCAGCAAAAAAGTTTTGAAGGGCATATACGGCGTAGGCGCTCCGGCTATAATGATGCAGGCGATAGCTTCTGTGATGCTTTTCGGTATGAATGCGATACTTGCCGGGATCTCCGGAACAGCTGTGGCTGTAATGGGCGCCTACGGGAGGCTTCAGTCGTTTATATTCATGCCCGTATTGGGCATAAATCAGGGGGCGATGCCTGTAATGGGCTACAATTACGGCGCGAGAAACAGGGGAAGGCTTATGAGCGCATATAAAACATCTTTTTTTATTGCGTTTTGCATAATGTTTGCGGGGTTTATACTGTTTCAGACTTGTTCCGGCGTGCTGCTCAACATATTTGATCCTTCACCTGATATGATCAGACTTGGAATCCCTGCGCTGAGAAGAATCAGCATCTGCTTTATCCCCGCATCATTCGGAATTATCACCTCCGGTATGTTTCAGGCAACGGGACACGGCATAATGAGTCTTATGGCATCACTGCTGAGACAGCTTTTAGGAATACTTCCGACAGCATATCTTCTGGCGAGATTCGGGAATGAAACGAGCGTGTGGTGGGCGTTCGCGCTGTCTGAGATCATAGGTGTCGTATATTCTGTATTGATGGTCAGGTTTCTTTACAACAACAAGATCAAACATCTGGAAGAAGTATCACTTTGAGTATCATAAAGCATATTTAATAATCGGACAAAACGTGCAAATCTCGGATTAAACGAAGATGGCTTTGTGATATAATAATTAAATATTGGTGTTTGCATCTGATTATAAAGGGTAAATATACCAAATATATTATAATGCGAACATATGAATTAAAGAGGTAGACATGAATTTAGGAATAGATGTGGGATCGACTACGGTCAAACTCGTTCTGATGTATGGAGATAAAATAATATATTCGCGGTATGAAAGGCATATGTCGAATGTATTTGATACAGTGGCCTCTATGCTTAATGACCTTTACGACAAACAGGGAGATCTCGAAGTAAAGGCCGTAATCACCGGCTCGGGAGGACTGTCGCTTTCCAAAATGATGTCTGTCGATTTCGAGCAGGAAGTGGTTACATGCAGCAAGGCGGTAGAGACTCTGATACCGGAGACGGATGTTGCCATAGAGCTCGGCGGTGAAGATGCCAAGATAACTTTTTACGGGCAGACGATAGAGCAAAGAATGAACGGCACATGCGCCGGCGGCACAGGTGCGTTTATTGATCAGATGGCAGTGCTGTTGAATACCGATGCTGAAGGGCTTAATGAGGCTGCAAAGCGCCACACGCTGATCTATCCGATTGCCGCAAGATGCGGAGTATTTGCCAAGACTGACATACAGCCGCTCATAAATGAAGGAGCTGATATTGAAGACCTGGCGGCTTCAATATTTCAGGCTGTGGTAAATCAGACGATAAGCGGACTTGCGTGCGGGCACCCGATAAAGGGGAACGTTGCATTTCTCGGCGGACCGCTTTCTTTTTTATCTGAACTCAGAAAAAGATTTGTCGAGACGCTCAACCTTACTGAAGAGCAGGTGATATTTCCTAAAGATTCGAAGTTTTTCGTTGCTATAGGTGCTGCGATGATAGCGGAAAAATGTAATACGACGACAGTCAGGACTTTGGCGGATACTATAACCGGACTCGATGTATCATCCTTATCGGAGACCAGGCATCTTGAGCCTCTCTTTAAAAACTATGATGAATTTGAAGCTTTTACGTTACGGCATGACAGGAACAAGCTCAGGACCAAAGACATCAGAAGGGCGCACGGCAAAGTATATCTCGGCATAGATGCGGGATCTACGACAACGAAGGCGGTGCTTATAGATGAGGACAAGAATTTGCTGTACTCGTTTTACAAAAACAATGAAGGAAAGCCGCTTGAGGCGACAGCGGAGATGATGCGAGACCTTTACGGCAGGCTTCCCGATAATGCGTACATAGCAAATGCTGTGGCAACGGGCTACGGCGAAGGGTTAATAAAAGCGGCATTTAAAGTTGATCTGGGCGAGATCGAAACCATGGCGCACTATAAAACTGCCAAGGAGTTCCTTCCGAGCGTTGATTTCATACTCGATATAGGCGGGCAGGATATGAAATGCATGCGCATAAAAGACGGCGCCATATATAACATAATGCTCAACGAAGCCTGTTCATCAGGCTGCGGCTCTTTTATAGAAACTTATGCAAAGTCTGTCAATATGGATGTAAAGGCCTTTGCCAAGGAAGCGATTTTTGCAAAAGACCCCGTTGATCTGGGCACGAGATGTACGGTATTTATGAATTCCAAGGTCAAACAGGCTCAGAAGGAAGGCGCTACAATAGGTGATATATCGGCAGGCCTTTCTTATTCAGTTATCAAGAATGCACTTTATAAAGTGATCAAACTCAGAAATCCGGAAGAAGCGGGTGAAAAAATCGTTGTACAGGGAGGCACTTTTTTAAATAATGCAGTCTTGAGAAGCATTGAAAAAATACTCGGAAAAGATGTTATAAGGCCGGATATCGCAGGTATTATGGGAGCGTACGGAGCAGCGGTTATAGCAAAAGACAATTATGTGGTGGGCACCGAATCATCGATACTTAAATTAAATGAAATCAACAATTTCAAGGTAGAACACACACACACAAGGTGCGGCGCATGTGAGAACAACTGCATGCTGACAATCAACAGCTTTAACGACGGCTCGAAGTTCATTACCGGAAACAGATGTGAAAAGGGAGCCGGCAAAGATAAAAACGAAAACAAGCTTCAGAATCTTTATCAGTATAAATTCAACAGACTGTTTGATTATGAACCGCTTTCAGAAGTCATGTCGACACGGGGCGTTGTCGGAATACCGCGCGTACTCAACATGTACGAGAATTATCCGTTTTGGTTTACATTCTTTACAAATCTTGGCTTCAGCGTAAAGCTGTCGCCGCCGTCGGACAAGAGCATTTACGAAAGCGGCATGGACACCATATCATCAGACACAGCCTGTTATCCCGCAAAGCTTGTTCACGGGCATATCAAGTGGCTGGTGGAACACGGCGTAAAGTGGATATTTTATCCAAGCATAAACTATGAAAGGATAGAGGATAAAACGGCTCCGAATAATTACAACTGCCCGATCGTGGCCACTTATCCTGAAGTCATAGCCGGTAACATGGACGATATATTTGAAGAATATGATGTGACTTTTACGCATCCGTTCCTGCCGTATGATGACGATGCAAAACTGGCAAGAGAGCTGTACAGGACGCTTAAACGCACAGGCGTTAATGCCAAGGAAGTCTATGAGGCGGTCAGGGCGGCACGCAGGGAGGACAAGTGTTTTAAGGACGACATGAAAAAACAGGGCGAATACACTCTCAAATACCTGACGGAAAGCGGTAAAAAGGGCATAGTGCTGTCGGGCAGACCGTATCATGCGGATCCGGAGATCAATCACGGCATCGACAAGGTCATAACCTCGTTTGGCATGGCGGTGCTGACCGAGGACTCTGTTGCTCATCTTGGAAAACTCCAAAGACCGTTGAGAGTGCTCGATCAGTGGATGTACCATTCGAGACTTTACAAAGCCGCAGCATTTGCGGGCACGAGAGATGATGTGGAGATCTGCCAGCTCAATTCATTCGGATGCGGCCTCGATGCAGTTACTACAGATCAGGTAGAGGAAATCGCGAGAAAAAATAATAAGCTGTATACAGTTTTAAAAATAGATGAGGGCAGCAGTCTCGGCGCTGCCAGAATAAGGATCAGATCGCTTAAAGCCGCTATTGAGGAACGTGAAAAGAACGGAATCAAACCGGAGGAAAACCGAAAAGGCTATGAACGCAAATTTTTTACGAAAGAAATGAGGAAGGGCTGCACGGTGCTGATACCGCAGATGGCGCCGATACACTTCCAGTTCTTTGAGACTGCCCTGGCGGAAGAAGGATTCAGGGCGGTCCTGCTTCCGCCCGTCAATAAAGGTGCCGTTGAGGAAGGCTTGAGATATATAAACAACGATGCCTGTTATCCGACGATTGTAACGCTCGGACAGGTCATAGCATATTTAAAATCAAGCGACACGGATCCGGATAAAACGGCGATATTCATGTCTCAGACAGGCGGCGGCTGCAGAGCAAGCAACTATGTATCGCTACTGCGAAAGGCGCTCGTGGATCTCGATATGGAACAGATACCGGTCATTTCAGTCAATATGGCGGGTCTTGAGTCTAATCCCGGATTCAAAATCACGGCAACGATGGCCAAGAGATTGATAATGAGTGTCGTTTACGGGGACGTTTTTATGAGAGTTTTATATGCGACAAGACCGTACGAGCAGGTGTCGGGAGCTGCAAACAAATTGTACGGGCAGCTGCGTGAAGCTGCCCGCGACAACATTCGCACTGGCAGCATGAGGACATTTAAAAAGAATATAAGGCTTATCGTAGATGAGTTTGATAAGCTGCCGCTTAAAAACATAAAGAAACCGAAGGTAGGCGTGGTGGGAGAGATCCTTGTAAAATATCATCCCGCAGCCAACAATAATATTGTGGATGTCATAGAACAGGAGGGCGGCGAAGCGGTGGTTCCGGATCTTCTGGATTTTTTTCTTTACGGGATGTACAGCAAGGAATTCAATTATATGCATCTTTCGGGCACATATAATCAGATGCAGATCAACAAGATCGGAATCAGGCTGATTGAGTATTTTAGAAAGCCCGCGCGTAAGGCGTTGCGCGAAAGCCGGCGCTTTGAAGAACCGATGAGGATCGAAAAGATCGCAGAAAAAGCAAGTGAGATAATCTCGATAGGAAATCAGTGCGGTGAAGGCTGGCTCCTGACCGGTGAAATGGTCGATCTTATAGACAGCGGGGTGGAAAATATCGTATGCCTTCAGCCGTTTGCATGCCTTCCGAACCATGTGACGGGCAAGGGCATGATGAAACCTATGCGAAAACGGAACCCCCTTGCAAACATAGCGGCCATAGATTATGATCCGGGCGCAAGCAATGTGAATCAGTTAAACAGGATCAAGCTTATGATGGCTACTGCACACAAGAACATGGAAAAAAATGAAAAAGACAAGCATAACAGTTAGTTACCAATAGTATTCTTAATCACACGGGCACATATTACTATGCACAAGGTAAAATACTGATTCATCTGCGTTATGAATACGAAAGCGATAAAAACTGTACTACACCGGGAAGCTATTTGCGATATAAAGAAAATTTTACAGTGACCTTTCCAGTGACATTCATCTCACTATAAACGAGAGGCAGGTGTGCCCTGTCTTCTACATATCCCACAGTTGTTGGAATGGACAGAGATGCTATGCTGAAAAGAAAAAGGAGTGTATGACACAATGAAAAAAGAACGATTCACCAACCTTTCTCAGCGTATTGAGGAAAATTATCCGGAAATGGAAAATGAAATGCTGATGGAACTGCGGCAGAAAGATGAAAAATATGTCGGAATCCACAAGCGTTTTTACGACCTACAGGAACAACATCCTTTTATTCTGAAAGTTCTGGAGGGTAAGGACGATATTTCTCTTACCAGAGACGAACACGATATCCTGCTGGACTATCTGGCTCTGTACCGGAAGATGGATGAAAAGGAGCGCATCCATATCTACTTCCGGGGACATACAGACGCGCTGGCTTATCTGGAAAAAACAGGTGTGCTTTGAGTTTTGCTGTATCTGCATAAGGCCAAAAATATCTGCATATGGTTATAATGATTATGTGCAGATAATCCTTGTGTATCTGCACATAATAAGCTATAATTATATGCAGATAGGAGGGCTTCTGATGAGAAGATTTGATTATTCTTTTCTTAATAACGGACTATTGCCTGCAAATCTCGTGAATCTCACGGCAAGCATTGCTTCCCTGAAAACCATGGCAAGTGTTCGAAAAGATGAACATATCCGTGTTTTCACGGAATTGGAAGCTATTGCAAAAGTTCAATCCGTCAAAAGTTCTAATGCTATTGAGGGAATTGTGACTAGTGATGAGCGTATCGCAGAAATCGTTAATCAGAACAGTGCACCACTAAACCACAACGAGGTAGAGATTGCCGGATACAGGGACGCCTTAAATGAAATACACTTAGGCTATGAGCACATCAATTTTCGACAGCGTGATATTTTGCGGTTGCATGAGATGCTGCTGTCTGTCGCTGGATATGAATATGGCGGACGGTATAAGGCGGATGATAATGTAATCCTTGAAGTGGATGCATCCGGAAACCGGAGAATACGCTTTTCACCTATCCCAGCAGAGGAGACAGAGGCCGCCATGGAGCAGCTGGAGCTGGCTTATCTGGATGCCGGAAGTGACGCAAATATAAACCAGCTTCTTCTGATCCCGTGCGTGATTTTGGATTTTCTGTGTATCCATCCTTTCCGGGACGGAAACGGGCGAATGTCCAGGCTGCTTTCTTTGTTGTTGCTGTATAAAAACGGGTATGATGTTGGGAAATATGTATCTTTTGAGGAACAGATCAATAATCACAAAGCATTTTATTACGAGGCACTGGGGCAATCTTCGGATGGCTGGCACACAAACGAGAACAGCTATTTCCCATTCATTGAAAACTTTCTGTCTACTCTGTACATGTGCTACAAGGAACTGGATAAACGCTTCGCCGTGGTTCATGGAAAGAAAATCACTAAAAAAGCGCGCATTGAGGCGACAGTCTTAAACAGTCTAACGCCGATCTCCAAAGCAGAAATCTGTGAGATCCTCCCCGATGTCAGTCCTACAACGGTGGAGGCTGTGCTGGGGGGCATGATAAGAGCCGGTATAATTCAGCGAGTCGGTACTGGGAGAGCATCAAAATATCTTAAGGCGTGAGTAACAAATAGCTATATATGGATTGTTATATTACATACAGTGCGAGCCATAGATGGATAATACACGACTTAAAAACTATAACGGCATGATAAATATTAAGTGAATAAATATAATACCATGCTAATCTTGAAGAGAAATCCGCAGAGCTGTAGTATAAATATTATACAGCATAACAAATACTAACCGGTTCACTTCCAAGTGAAGATTAGCCGGTTTTTACATAGCCGAGTGTTTTCCCCACAAAGGAACATCCGGCTTTTTCTATTTAAGATCGGAGGTGAGATCAAATGACGAATAGATAAATCCGCCGTGGCCGCTCAGCGCATGAAGGATGCCTATGTGCGTGTGAAGGACAAGGCAGAACACGGTTATTACAGCGCGGAGAGTTCCCCGGAGGAATACGCGACAGATCGGACCTCCACGTTTTCCGACTCCGCGCTCCACGAGGCCGGGCACCAGCTGGACAAGCAGGGCCGCAAGGCCGTAAAGGAGACAAAGGAGAATATCTCTAAAGCAAAGGACTATTTCAAACAGAAGAAGGCAGAACAGCCGATCCAGAGAGCGCGGGAACAGGCCAAACGGGCAGCCGCTCTGCCGGGAAGACGACGGAACAGGCCGCAGGGCGGATTGTTCAAAGAGAAAATCTCCCCCTCCGGACACGAACGAGGGCAAAGCCTGCTTTCCCCATGTGCCAAACGGCATCACCGATCCGCAGTATTCTGTGGAGTGCGGCGTGCAGGAGTTGAAAGCGGCGCTGGAGGCTGCCGGGGTGGAAAACCCGGTGGACATGGAACGGATCAAGCTGGCCTTGCAGGGCTATAACTACGGGAGCGGCTACATCTCCTGGGCGCTGCGAAACTATGGCGGCTATTCCGTGGCCAACGCCTCGGAATTTTCCGATAAGATGGCTCAAAAGATGGGCTGGAGCAGTTACGGAGATAAACAATATGTGGCTCATGTGCTGCGTTATTACCCCTATGGCCGTGCCTTCAGTATGGGTGTTGCTAATCAGGCCATTGTGGAGCTGGCACTGTCGCAGGTCGGGCAGCAAGGCGGACAGCCCTACTGGTCCTGGTACGGCTTTGGCGGCCGCGTGGAGTGGTGTGCCTGCTTTGTGAGCCGGTGCGCGGAGGAGTGCGGCTACATCGAAGCGGGGATTATTTCGAAGTTTTCTCTCTGCTCCGACGGCGTGAACTGGTTCAAAACACAGGGACAGCAGCAATATCTACGGATATGGGCTCCCGGCATATTGAAAAAGGTGAAAGGAGCCAAAAGGCTCTTTTCACCATACATAGTGTAAATCAAAAGATTCAGGTTTTTCTTTGGAGAGGTTCAAACCTTATTGATCCAGTGACCATTAGATTTTTACTGTCTATGAAGCCCGGAGACCATAAAGTTTGCGAAAGAATCTTGAAGTTTGAGAAGTGCTATGGTAGACTGTTAGCGCAGACTAACCAAGGAAAGAGAGGTGCGGCGTGGCTGTTACATACAATAAGTTATGGAAAATATTAGTGGATAGAAAGATGAGTAAGGCAGATCTGAGAAGGCAGCAGAAATCGCACCGAATACCATGACAAAGATGCGTCGGGATGAGCCAGCCAGTCCATTTGTCGATCCTCGAAAGGATATGTCAGGTTCTGGGCTGTAATTTTGGAGACATTATCGACTATATAGAACCGTAAAATGATTGATGGTGAATTCTGAACAGTGCCGGAATACCGGCATTTTTAAGGGGTATGAGTTAGCTAAATCTAACAGAGGGGAGGGTGGCATTATGTATACCAATGAGTATGGCAATAGAGAGGACCCTACTATAATTCTGCTCGCACCCATGATGGTATCAGGAGAAAATCTTTATGAGATCATGTCTCCTCATTTAAGAGACAATACCATTTCATTTTCCCCGATCAGGGAGGTCATGGAAAAGCCGGGGCATATATCAGTGCGGACGATGAGTATGCGCAACTGAAAAAAGCCTTGGTAAAGAGTGGCCACAGAGATATTTTTCTGGTTTATGCAGCCTCTATGGGTTCAGCCATTGGATATCGTTTGTTTATGGATAAAGAGTTTGAGGTCAAACATGCGTGGTTTGACGGTGTCGTCCTTACAGAGAAAGCGGCTTTTGCGGAATGGCTTATGAAAACCATGTTTCACAGACAAAGAAGAAAGCTGCTGAAATCGCACATTGACGCTTCTCCGTCTATTGTGAAAATGTACGGCCATGATTTTGCAAGGATGATGACGCATAACTTTGAGCGAATCACGGAAGCGGATATTGACCATATCTGTTATGCCTGCTGTCACTATCGTCTGAGACTTTTAAGCAACGAGGAACAAAGGAAACTGCATCTTGTCTTCGGAGAAAAAGATCCTGATCTTAGATATGCAAAGAAAAGCATCCCGAAATATATGCCGTCGGTTAAGCCGACGATCAGAAAAGGATATACGCACTGCGCATATATGGCAGCACATCCTGCGGAATACGTGCAGGAAATAGAGAGTTTTATTGCAGAGCTCAGCTGAGTTGTTCTGTGGCAGAGAAGGTGATTATGCATGGTCGTTCGTGAATTTGGAAAAGATAACCAAAAAAACCTGCTTTTCTTTCCGGGGAGCTGTGAGCCCTGGCAGGCATTCGCTCCCGCAGCGAAACAGCTGGCAAAGGAATTTTATGTGATCCTGGTCACGCCGGACGGGCATGATCCGGAAAATCACACGGATTTTATTTCGATAGAAAATACGGTGGACGATACCGTGCTTTGGCTGAAAGAACATCATATTGATCACCTGAACGCATTGTACGGCCTCAGCTTCGGCGGCGGCATGGCGCTTCGCTTATTGACAACGCAGAATATTGCGGTGGACAGGGCGGTCATCGATGCCGGAACTGCCCCCTATGAGTATCCGAAATGGGTCTGTAAGCTGATCGGCCTAAGAGACTTTCTGATGATGAAAACAGGCATCGCTTCCGTCACCGTTATGAAAGCCGCTTTTCCACCGGAGCGATTCGCCAGAGATCCTGAAAACTGGAAGCAGGAATATAAGAACTTCCGGCAATTCCTGAAGACCTTCAGCAATCGGACGATCTGGAATATCTTCTGGTCGGCGAATAATTATCAGGTGCCCGAAAAAGCGCCCGAAATGAATACAGCGATTCAGTTCTGGGTCGGGACAGAGGAATGGGGATCGAGATTCCGGGATCTGAAATGGTATCAGAAGTATCTGCCTCAGATGGAAGTGATCAGGATCCCGGACATGATGCACGGCGAATTTTCGGGGATGCACCCGCAGAAATTCGCCCAAAAAGCAATCGCATTTTTTCAGTGAAAAGGAGCGTAGGCATAAGATGAGTGTTTTAAGAAAATTCTTTAACCAGACAAGAAAGCCGGAGGGCAGGCTCGGCAGGATCATGCTCCGCACCATGAATGCAGGCCATGCAAAGATGGCGGACTGGGGCATGTCGCATCTGCCTCAGATCAGCCCTGAGAACATCGTTGAGCTTGGTTGCGGCGCGGGCAGAAATGCCGGAGAGCTGCTCAAAAGATATCCTAAGGCGCATGTAACAGCCGTGGACTACTCTCTTTTGTCTGTGGAAAAGGCAAAAGAATACAACAAAGCAATGATCGTTGCAGGGCGCTGCAAGGTCCTGCAGGGTGATGTATCGGCGCTTCCCTTTTCCAATGGATCTTTTGATCTCGCTACGGCATTCGAAACGGTTTATTTCTGGCCGGGTCTTGAAAAGTGTTTTTCCGAGGTTTACAGGGTGGTAAAGCCCGGCGGATATTTTCTGATTTCCAACGAATCAGACGGGATGGATGCCGCGAGCCAAAAATTTGAAGAAATCATCGACGGCATGAAGGCTTATACCTCTGAAGAACTGGAGGCAGCACTGCGTGCCGTCGGATTCTCCGAAGTTACAAGTGTCCACCACAAAACCAGACCGTGGATCACGATTAATGCGAGAAAATGAGGAGGAGGGAGAAAACCGTGCATACATACTATGCCAAAAGTAAGGATAAACTTAAAAAAGATATGAATAAAATGCTTTCCCTGATCCGACCTGAGTTGGAGGAGGCCAGCGGAAAGAAATACGGTGATATGTTTGCAGAGATATGGAGATATTATGAAGCAGAACTGCTTGAAAGGTTCCCCTATATTGGAGGAAAGCGTATCAGCGGCACACGTAACCTGACGGGCGCATACAGCTTTGTCGCTATGGGTGAAGTGCTTAAAAAACACGGTGTCCCTCTGGAAGAAAGGGGACGTCTCATGGTCAGGAGCTATGAGCGCATGACTATGAAAATGCCGTGGTTCGTCCGGAAAGGCATGAGTAAATTATGTAAAAGAACGAGGCTTTTGAACAGGATATTCATGAAAAAGGATGCTAAAAATGCTGCCAATGCAGCGCAAAACCCCGGCAGCTTTGAAACCAAAACACAAATTCCGCCCGAGGAAGGATATGATTTCAGCTATCACAACCTTGTCTGTCCTCTGGCCGATTTTGCAAAGCAGTACGGATATGAGGAATATATGCCGTATCTCTGCAATCTGGACTATGTCATGTTCGGCCTTCTCGGCGTGCCGCTCTTCCGCGAGCACACATGCTTTGAGGACGGCGATTTCTGTGACTTCAAAATAAAGATCGGCGAAAAGCCGATGGAATACTGGCCGCCGGTATTCACGCAGGGAAGGGGGTACAAATAAAAATGAAACCTGACTACAAAAACTGGGTTCCGGAAAGCATGTTGAGAGGACTGATCGCCGGAACTGCTCTGACGTTTATTCTGTTCCTGCTTTTCGGAGCAACGGATTTTGTCCTGCGCGGAACAGCGCGTCTCATCTGTGTCGTTATTTTCGGTGTCGGAACGCTTGCGCTGCTGTTCTTTTCTGTATGGATGACAGTGCTGTACAGGGCCTTTGATTACAAGGGCAAAAGAAAGCTTGCCAAGACCATCGTAGAGGGAACGGCTGAGTATGTAAGAATCCCCGACGGCGGCATGGGACTGGATATCGGCTGCGGAAGCGGCGCACTGAGCATCGCCTGCGCAAAGAGGAACCCGAAAGCGAGCGTGATTGGCTGCGATATCTGGAGCGGCGGCGCATACAAAGCTGTGTTTTCTAAGGAGCGCTGTGAGGACAACGCAAGAGCGGAGGGCGTATCCAATGTGCGGTTTGAGGAGGGCAACGCGGTGAAGCTTCCTTTTCCGGATGAGAGTTTCGATGCGGTGACGAGCAACTATGTTTATCACAATATCACAGGCCAGGATAAGCAAATGCTCCTGCGGGAGACACTGCGCGTGCTGAAAAAAGGCGGCGTCTTCGCTATTCATGATCTGATGAGCAAGCCGCGCTACGGCGACATGGATGCGTTTATCCGAAGACTGAAAGCAGAAGGCTACGAGGAGGTGCGTCTGATCAATACCACAGACGGAAGGTTTATGGGTCATAAAGAGGCAGTGTGGCTCGGACTTGCAGGCTCGGCTCTGCTTGTCGGGAGAAAATAAGGAGTAAATGTGATTGTAAAGAAAACCACAATTTTACCGGCGTCACGTTCTGTTGTTTTTCAAAAGCTGCAGCAGCCGGAAACACTTCAATATATCTCAAGACCATTTGCCACCTTTGAGCCGGCAGGTGAGCCTGTTCGGGAGTGGACTGCAGGGAGTACGTCGGCCTATCGTTTCCGTCTCTTTGGCGCTATCCCCTTCTGCACTCATACGATCTGCATCGTTCGATTCGATCAGGATGGCATCAGCAGCAAGGAGGAAAACGAGCATGTTCCCGTGTGGAACCATGAGATAATGTTGATGGAACTGGATGGCAGTCGCACGGAATACACCGACAGAGTGGAGATCAAAGCGGGCTGGAAAACGATCTTTATCTGGCTGTGGGCCAAAGCATTTTATGCGCACAGGCAGCGCAAGTGGGTCAAATTATTACGGGAATAAGGAGCAGGGCGATGTCAAAGAAAGCATCAAACTTCCAGAAGAAAGTCATGAGCTTAGGATATCGGGGAAAAGAGATATTCAAGCCGCTGAACACCGGTTGGATTGATGAGCGCGTAGCTTGCGTTCGTGAGTGGGTCGCCAACATATTCTTCTACACGAAAAACACGAAAAACGGCACAACGATCATGATAGATGCCGGTTATAATTATGATCGTCTGTGCGAAAAGATGGGATGGTTGGATATTGATCCGGCTGGGATAAAGCATATCCTCATCACCCATCAGGATACCGACCAGGTCTTTTCGGCGCAGCCGAATACACAGACAAAAACGCTGTTCAGCCAATAACGCTTGAGACGGGAATGTGTGATTCAGATTACTATAGAGTTCGCGCATATATATTTGTGAATGTCTCAAATCTTGAATGTAAAGCACGGATAATGTATAATTGGGACGGAACATGAAAAACATTAAGGAGGCAATCACGATGGGAAGACACGGTACTATAGCGGGAAGAAAAGAAAAACAGGATTCCAGACGGGCTGCAATGTTTACAAAATACGCGAGAGCGATCACTGTGGCGGCAAAAGGAGGAGGAGGAGACCCTGAGTATAATATTGCCTTAAAACATGCAATAGAAAAAGCAAAAGGAATCAATATGCCGAATGAAAATATCAAAAGAGCTGTTAAAAAGGGTACCGGCGAACTCGACGGCGAGACTTATGAAACAGGCAGCTTCGAAGGATATGGCGCTGCAGGCGTTGCGGTTGTCATAGATGTGCTTACAGACAATAAAAACAGGACGACTTCAAATGTAAAGCACGCCTTCGACAAGTTCGGAGGCAGTCTCGGAACACCGGGCTGCGTGTCGTACATGTTCGCAAGAAAAGGTGTAATAGTTATTGAAAAGACTGATGATATTGATGAGGACTCGCTCATGGAAACTGCACTGGAAGCGGGAATGGACGATATGATCACATACGACGATTCGTTTGAAATACTGACTGCTCCGGAAGACTTCGATACAGTGGCGGACGCACTGCGCGGTGCGGGTTATGAATTCGTCGATTCGGATGTCGAATATCTGCCGTCGATGGAAGCGACGCC
Source organism: Bacillota bacterium (assembly GCA_036839975.1). GTDB lineage: Bacteria > Bacillota > Clostridia > Peptostreptococcales > Anaerovoracaceae > RGIG7111. The sequence continues at coordinate 105,766 of DAISVU010000002.1, forward strand.
GACGGATGAATCGGATATAAATAATCTTAAAAAGATGATAGCGCTTCTGGAGAACGATGACGATGTACAGAAGGTGTACCACAACTGTACCGTTGATATTGAAAACTGACGCGGGCAGCAACGAGCTGTCAAGCCGGCCGCGGGTGCGTTTTTAAATGTGCAGTTGTTATGACTGCGAATCGGTGGTAAAATTCATTTATAAAATTTATTAAAAATTTTTATCCTGAAATGTACGTTAAAGGCGATGTAATTAAACCTACATAGTGACATTGGAGCCTGAACACCGTCAGCGGATGTCAAGCCTCCGCAGAGGGGAAGGCAGAAGCGGGAATAGGGCATCCCCCTATTAAGCAGATAGGGTGTTAATTATAGCCTTGACGGCATGTCGGGATTTTTTATGCAAAAAAATGATACACTGTGTACGAGGTGGCAAAGGATGTATCGGGAATCATATTTTTATCTGTCTCAGCTCTCTTTCTTTGAACAGAGACAGTTTTTCAAATCCCAGGCTTTTCATATATTCGACAGTGTCAAAATATTTATATGCTATATACTCCGACGAATGCGCATCTGAACCTACAGTGATTATCGGAGCCTCGGAAGGTGCGAATTTGTCCAGGTAAAGATCCTTGTAGAGAAGCAGTATTTCCTTTGCCGCCGTAGTGCGTTCGCCCATGCCGTACCTGAAACTCGACGTATTGATCTCTATGCCTTTGCCGTTTCTGATCAACAGGCGGAGTATAGCTGCTATAACATCCATATACTGATCGTAGTCGGGCACATAAGGAAGGTACCTGTCTATGATGTTGAAATGTCCGAGAACATCGTAATTATTGAACTGTTCAAGACACGAGAGCATGTATTCGTAAAACTCCATAACTGTTTTTTCAGTCTTTTCTCTGACGTATTCATATTTGTAAAGATCGTGACCGTTAAAACAGTGAAAGGATCCTATTATAAAATCATATCCGAAGCTGCCGGCGATGTATTTGCATTTGTTAATTGTTTTTCCGTGCTGAATGCCTATTTCGATACCTTTTATTATATCGATCTTGCCGGCGTATGCTTCTTCATACATCAGCAGGTCTCTGTAATAGCTGTAAAAATCTATAAGGAACGGAAACTCGGGGTCGGGATAATCTGGATCGAAGTGATCGGTAACAGCTATTTCTTTGACGCCTTTTTTTATAGCTGATATGATCATGTTTTCCATCGGTACTTCCGCATCGTCTGAAAACGCTGTATGCGTGTGGTAATCGTACATTTGATTTTAATTCCTTTCACATTTGATGTATAATAAAACAGTATAGCACAGACAATGCTGTTTTTCAGTTTTACGGCTTTCAAAAAAACTGTATTGAGATTTTGGAGATTTTCTATGAAAAAGACTTTTGTTATTATAGACGGAAACAGTTTGATAAACAGAGCGTATTATGCGGTCCCGAAGCCTATGATCACTAAAGCAGGCATATATACCCATGGAATATACGGCTTTATCAATATGCTGGAAAAGATAAAGAAAGACTATTCACCGGGATATATAGCGGTAGCGTTTGATCTTAAAGCTCCTACGTTCAGACATAAAGCATATGACGAATACAAGGCGGGAAGACGAAAGATGCCGCCTGAACTTGCCATGCAGCTTCCGATTCTGAAGGATATATTGAGGGCAATGAAAATACAACTTCTGGAAATGGAAGGCTTTGAGGCTGACGATATAATCGGAACAGTTGCTGTGAGAGGTGAGGAGCACGGCCTCGAACCGCTTATCATCACCGGTGACAAAGATGAGCTCCAGCTCGCGACTGATATGACAAAAGTAATCATAACTAAAAAAGGCATGACCCGATTTGATATATATGACAGGCAGACAATAATCGAAAAGTACGGATTTACACCTTCCGAGTTTATTGATTTCAAGGGACTCATGGGTGATAAATCGGACAACATACCCGGCATTCCCGGCGTGGGTGAAAAAACAGCTCGGAAGTTAATATTGAAATACGGCTGTGTGGAAAATCTTATAGAACATTTAGACGAGCTTCCCGGCGGCAAAGTCAAGTCCAGTATCGAGGACAATGAGCAGCAGGCGCTTATGAGCAAATGCCTTGCGACAATAAATGTGAATGTGCCTGTAACATTTGATATTGAAAACTGCCGTCTCACAGAACCGGATTATGCGGAACTGATCGGGATATACAAAAAACTGGAGTTCAACAGTTTTTTGAAAAAATTGGATGCCGCAAAGGTGAAAGCGCAGACTGTGAACGCAGATGCAGGTAATGAGGCTCCGGCAATAAAAGAACGTTATTTAATCAATACGGAAACGGAGCTCGATAAGTTCGGCAAAGCTTTGAAGAGCGAGCGCATTGTATTTCTCAAAACTTTTGGAAACAAAGATCACAAAAAGACCCCGATTATTTACGGAATCAGTATTATGGCAAACAAAAAGTTTTTCTTTATCGACTGTTCGGACAGGCGCGTACTGAACAAAGCCGTAAGTATATTGGATGAACAAAAGCATGAGTTTGCAAGTCACGACTTGAAGGATGACTATTATGCGCTCATGAGAAACGGCATGACACAGTTTAACACTGCGTTCGATACGGCTGTCGGACAATATGTGCTCGACTCTTCAAGAAGCGGATATGATATAAAGACGTTGGCGTTTGATTACTCGGGCATAAATATAGACAACGAAAACGACTATTTTAAGGACAGGGGGCAGATGGATCTTTTTGCGGATCCATCAAGCGATCTTGCCGCATACGGGGAACAGTGGTGCATCGCGGCGGCGGCGGTGACACCGCACATAAAATCACTGATAGCATCAGAAGCTCTTGAAAAGGTGTATTATGATATCGAGCTGCCGTTGATAGAAGTTCTTGCGGCTATGGAAGCGGAGGGAGTCGCGGTAAATAATGATGTGCTGCAAACCGCAGGCAGCGAACTGAAGGAAAAACTCGGCGAGATATCGAGTAAAATCTATGAGCATGCAGGTGAGGAGTTTAATATTAATTCACCGATACAGCTCGGGCATATACTTTTCGAAAAGCTTGAACTGCCCGCAGGCAAAAAAACAAAACGCGGATATTCAACCGGCGCCGATGTGCTTGAGAAGCTTTACGACAAACATCCGATTGTTCCGCTTATACTTGAATTCAGGACATTCAGCAAGTTGAACAGCACATATGTTGAAGGGCTTGCGCCTCTGATCGGTGACGACGGCCGCATACGCGCGCATTTTCAGCAGACTGTGGCTGCCACGGGAAGACTCAGCTGTGCTGAACCGAACCTTCAAAATCTTCCCGTAAGAGAAGATTTCGGGCGCCGGATCAGAAAAGCGTTCGTTGCAGGCGATGACAAACATGTCTTTACGGGTGCGGATTATTCTCAGATTGAACTGAGAGTGCTTGCGGCGATGTCGGAAGATCCGGTGCTTATCGATGCGTTCAATCAGGGCGAAGATATTCACAGACTGACGGCGTCGCATGTACTGGGAGTGCCTGAAAAAGAGATAACGCCGATTCAAAGAAGCAGAGCAAAAGCTGTCAATTTCGGCATTATTTACGGAATGGGAGCCTTCAGGCTGTCTCAGGAGCTTCATATCACAAGGAAAGAAGCGGACAGATACATACAGGACTATTTTAAAAAGCATTCAAAAGTCAAAGATTTCATGGACGGACAGATAGCCTCCTGCAGAGAAAGAGGTTATGTAACCACGATACTGGGACGAAAACGCTTTATCAATGAGATAAAAGCGTCAAATTTCACGACAAGACAGTCCGGCGAAAGACTTGCGATGAACAGTCCTATACAGGGGAGCGCGGCAGACATAATAAAAAAAGCGATGATACTTATTTACAAAAAACTGCGGGAAAAGCATCTGCGCTCGAGGCTGGTGCTCCAGATACACGATGAACTGATAATACAAACATGCAGGGATGAACAAGAGGAAGTGGAAAAGCTTCTTAAAGAAAATATGGAAAAGGCGACGGAGCTTAAAGTCAGACTCGCAGTGGATCTCAATTCCGCTGACAACTGGTATGATCTTAAATAGAGAGAACGTTATGAAAACAATCGGACTTACAGGCGGGATAGGAACAGGAAAATCGACAGTCTCATCATATCTTGCGCTACAGAAGGGAGCCGTAATAATCGATGCGGATCTGATAGCAAGAGATATAACCGAAAAGGGAAAGCCCGCCATGAAAAAGCTGGTCGACACATTCGGCAGGTCGATATTGACCGAGAGCGGGCAGCTTGACAGAAAGCGTCTCGGCGAGATGGTTTTTAATGATCCGGAAAAGCTTGAACAGCTGGACGGCATAATGCTCAACGCCATCATAGATGAGGTGAAACGTCAGGTTGGAGAAGCGGCAGAGTACGGAACAAAATATGCGGTGGTCGATGCGCCGCTGCTGTTTGAAGTCGGATTCGACCAATATGTTGATGAGGTGTGGGTCGTGGATGCGTCCCTGCAGACAAGGATAGACCGTATAGTGGAAAGGGACGGGATATCAAAAGAACTTGCGGATAAAAAGATCAGAAGTCAGATGAGCAGCAACGAAAAGATACGGCGCGCGGATCATGTCATAAATAATTCCGGTGATGTAAAATATCTTTATGAGCAGGTCGACAGATTGATATAAAAAGAGGAACTTTGCCTGAAAGCCCCTCAATGTTGGTGCGGCTGGTGGGATTCGAACCCACACGGTATACCACACGGCCCTCAACCGTGCGCGTCTGCCAGTTCCGCCACAGCCGCCCGCGATCCAAGTTTTTAATACTAAACATATACTATATACTACACCGGCATGTGTTGTAATGTCAACGATTATTTAAAGTTTTTTAGAGATCCGGGAGTTTGACTCTCATGGAGAAAATATGGAGGAAATACTGATTACTTGTCATATATGCATTGACAAAATTGCCGGATGGATATTATAATATACACGGTTCATATGAAGTGTTGCCCTTGTGGAATAAAAAAAGGGTGCTTCAATTCAGAAGGACCGTTTGATATACGATGTGTGTTCTATGACTATATAAATTTCTGTATGCGGGCACTGAATATTTTATTAGTAGTAAAGCATAACATCGGTTACTGGAAGAACAATTTTTAATGTTAAATGGAGGTATAATATGACTTTAACATCAAATGCGAAAAAATGGTTAGTCGCATTTCTTGCAGTCGCTCTCTTCTTTTCGTTTATGCCTGCTATGGCGCAGAACTCATTTGCTGCCAAAGCACAGAAGGTGAGCAAGATTGTTAAGACTTCGACTAAGAATTCTTCTTATACTTTGGCAGGGAAGGGCAAAACAATCAACCTGAAGGCCAAGGTTACATTCAAGAAGAAAGTATCTAAGTCAGCAGCTTCAAAAGCTCTGAAAATTACGACGAGCAAAAAAGCTAATGTCGAAATCGCCAAGAAGACTTTCAAAAAGAAGAGTTCAAAGGTTTATGTCGTAACAGTAAAGGCGCAGGCTGTAGAGGCCGGCAAATCTGCTAAAATTGCGGTAAAAGCCAGAAGCGGCGCGGCAAAAGCAAAAAAAGGCGTGTCATGGACAGTAAAAGTAGCAAAAGCTGTTAAACCGGCTGCCGCTGTTCAAAAAGTTAAAATCAACAACAAAACTCCTAGGGTTGGCGACATTCTTGAAGCAGTAGTTGAGCCGGCAGACGCCGAAATCGCTACTTACAGCTGGATGATCAACGGAAAGGAGGTTGCTACAACGGCTACTTACAAGGTTGCAGAAGGTGACGTCGGAAAAGCTGTTTCCGTAAAGGTAACAGGCAAGAACGGCGGCGAAGCCACATCTGATGCGCTTACGGTATATAAGGAAGCGGGTAAACTGATTGATTTGGACGGACTTCAGACTGACGGAACAGCTCTGATTGGTGATAAGCTGCAGGTAACATACGCTGCTGATATCGGTACTCCAAGTCAGATCACGTGGTATCTTGACGGTACTGCTATGAAGACAATCAGCGCTTCCGCTGCTATGGGGTTCACTTTCGATTGGCAGCCTAGTAAAGCCGGTACTTGTAATGCAGTGGTCACAAACACAAAGGGCGAGACATTCACATCAAACAGTATCGTTGTTACTGAACAGGAAAAAGCTGCTGTTCTGAGCGATACCACTGTAACGGATGACTATGATACACCGAGAATCGAACTTAAAAACGCAGATGACAAGGCGATTCTTACCGTTACGATGAAAAAGAATTATGAGGGAAAGTTCTACCTCTTCGAGGAAAAAGAAGAACAGTATAAGAAGAGCAATATCTTTACCCCTACGATCGGTGATTACTCCACTGCCAACGCAGATACTGTAACAAGCAAGGATGCTTTCAAGGATTCTAAAGTTTTGGCACCTAAATTCGCCCTCAAGTACACTGATCCTGCGACACATGCCGTATCTTATAAGTTCCTGCTTAATAAGAATAACTCCCCGAGACGTGGCGAGAAATATCAGGTAGTATTCGATCAGACAAAAATTAGTGAGGACGACATTACTAATGCGAAGAATATCAATGTCAACAAGACCGCCGGCACGATCACGATTCCGTACGTAACAGCTCCTGCGAAGATCGCTTTGACAAAGGTTGCTGCTGGAACTCCGATCGAATTGACATTCCAGGATGCAAAGGGAACTGCTCTTACATGGATGAATCCTGGCGGACCTGCTGATGCAGGCGCAACTATTAAGGTTTACGGCAACACAGCTGCTACCACAGCGGGTGCAACTCCTCATAATGCAGGTAACAGCGATGTTGAAAAGGGTGTGCACAAAGCCGGTAACGCAGTAGCAGCACGGGAGTTCTACTCTGCCACTGCTGAGCTTGAAAAGGGAATCTACGGAGCAGATAAAATCAATTTGACGGCTCCTTGGAAAACTTTGGCTTTACCGGGCGCAAAGGCCGTGACAGTTGAAGAAGATACGAAAGAAGCTACTGCTGCAAAGATTAGATTCACTAATGGAAGGACAGCTGGTAAAGTATATCTTGCCAAATGGGGTGTAGCAATTGATCCGGAAAATCCCGCTTCGTATATAAAGCGTGCGGATGTTGCTAAAGGTGATGAATTTGTTATGCTAGCAGGCGTATTCAACAATAATCTTATCGGAGATAAGTTTTATGCCCGCTTCATACCTGCCGATGAGGAGAATTTCTCTGCAGTGGACAGTGCTGATTTTGAACTTAAAGCTAACCTTACAAAGTATGAACTCAGCGGCAAGATGGAATTAGGGGATGGTGTCGATAGCTATAACGCTGCAAACCCATTTGGCGGAGGCGCTGATACGTGCATAATAGCCAAGAACCAGTTTGACAAAACAGATCATGTGAAGGTTCTGTCTAAGCCTACATTTACTGGAAAGATGACCAACACTAACACTACAGTTTGTAGTGTTGATGTGAACCTGACTTTGACACGAGGCATACCTGCTGAAGAGTTCTATGGATCAGTTAAGGTTGAAAAGGCTAACCCTGGTGATGTTCTTGTTGAGAATGCGACTTATGAGACTAAGCTTTCAACAGGCCAGTTCCTGCAGGCTAAGTACAATGCAGCGAATAAGTGGGTTGTCACGCTTAAATAATTAGTACTGCAGATGTTAGAATACATCTGTATGTGTTGTAGCGATTAAGTAAATCAAACTCAGAAATGTTACATTAGGAGAGTTGATTTGTCGCTAAGAAAAAAATAAAAGTCGGACCCCTCTGCTAAGACAGGGGGGTTCGGTTTTTGAAAATTAATTAAAGCATAAAACACATACAGCAAGATCATCCGGCGCCTTGTCGGAGATGAAGTCTGTACAGACACAACCTATTTTATCAAAACGCCTGCATAGGATAGCATCATATAGGAGATATGATATGAAAAAGAATAAACTGTTTTTACTTGTCTTGGCAATGATACTCGCCGTCAGCATGACCGCGTGCGGAGGAGGAGATTCCGATTCCGGATCATCCGGAATCGGCGGCAGCTCGTCTTCATCCGGCGACAGCGCATCATATAACAAGAAGGCCGGAAAAGAGGATTCCTCCGTCGCGGCAGCCCGTTCATCGGAGAAGGGCAGTTTTAAAGAGCTGAAGGGCAAGTACGCCGCATCCGGTGATAAGAACACGATTTACGTTTTCTCAGACGACGCTCTCAGTAAAATTGAGAAGGGCTCATATATCATCCGATCCGCCGGGAAGATCAGAATGTCCTACGGTACGATGAAAAAATCCACATACAGGGTGAAAGCTTCAAACGGCGATACCAACTTCATCTCGAAAGATAATTCTTTCCCGACGAGGTTCCTTGCCGGCAAAGATGGGGCTACAAAGAGCAAAGCCTTCGACGGAACATATGGTGTGAACGGGAGCTCTTCCTGGAGACTCGTATTTCAGAAAGACGGCACTTTCTCGGCGGTTCAGGATATGGAATGCAAAGTGGACGGAGCGAAAGTAAAGATTGCAGGTACGGAATATACCTGGAAGGCTAAGAAGAACAAGGTCGTTATTAAAAACAAGCACAAGTCCATGACTCTGGTGGCGGCGGAGTAGCGAGCTTATGGATCTTGGGACTGTCTCCTTTCTTTTGAACTGTTCTGTGATTATTATATGAAATATTAAACAAAATGTAAGTTTGATATTGATATGAGTACATTTATGAGGCATACTGTCAGTAGGAAACTCCTTGTCAGACATTGCCCGCAAGTTTTATGTCTGTACAGGGTTTTGATCAAAAGGAGATTGTCAGGAAAGGAGTGATGAGAAGCAATTGAGCTGTCAGGGAACAGTCTTTATGGGTATTTCACATAATGACTGTTCCTTTTTTAATGTGTTTGACAACCCCGCATAAACGGAATACGGGGATAAAAAAAATATTGACTTTTTAATAATGCGAATATATACTTAAGAAGTTGCATATGAAGTAAGTTAAATTCACAGTGCGACAAATGATGATGAACAAGGAGGTGTAAAGCAATGGCAGTACCTAAGAGAAAAACTTCAAAAGCCAAAAGAGACAAGAGAAGATCACCTAATATGAAGATGGCGGCGCCGGCATTATCGATATGCCCACAGTGTCATGAGCCTAAGCTTCCGCATAGAGTTTGTCCTAACTGCAACTATTATGACGGTAGGGAGATCATTTCTTCAGAAGCTTAAAAAATGAAGATATCATAAGAAAGGCACAACATGATGTGCTGTTCTTGTTTTCTTTGCAAAAATAATGCACAATCTTCATAATTGGCACAATGAAGCGCCGTCAAATCTAAATAGTTACGGCGCAACCTTGTGAAGCTTTGTCGGCAGGCTGGAATCTGAGCGAAAACAATTGTATAATTTAACGAGTGTAAGCATGTTTTAAAGTGTCTGTTTCCTGTATTTACAGGAAATCAAACTGCAGTCCTAAAAGCAAAGGAGTGGTAAGATGTTTTTCACAAAAACAAGGATGAAATTTTTGAGTATTTTTGCAGGAATCTTTATAATCGCGGCAATGATGCCAGCATCTTCTTTATCATTTGCAGATGAAAACAATGCGGCGATGATAGACGGCGTTTCTTACGCCACTTTACAGGCTGCTCTTGATGCGGCCGACTCAGGCGAGACCGTAGTTCTTCAAAAAAACATTCTGGATGAAAGAACCGGATCTGAGACAGGTAATGCTGATGTGCGGGGACTTGTCCTCAAAGGCAAAAAGGCGATCACGCTCAATATGAACGGTAAAAGCATAAAGGAAGATGAGCTTGCCGCCGCTTTGTCCGTTGAAAGCGGCAGCAGTCTGACTATAGACGGATCCGGTGAAATTGAAAATACCGCCGGCGGCGGCACGGCTTTATCCGGTGAGGCGGAAAGTGTCAAAGAAAGCAACGGCAGTATAATCACTTTTACTGCAGGACAGACTTTATTTAAGGCTGCTAAAATAAAGGTATACAAAGTTACTGTGCATGCGGGAGACGGCGGTACTGTCACCCGTATACCAAATGTCGAAGGCGGCGCAGCTTATAAGGTGGCGTCTGATGACGGATACTGTATAAAAAAAATCACTGTAAATGCAATTGAACAGACTTTGACAAATGAGGACAGCCGGACAGTGGAGCTCAAAAATGTGCAGTCAGATCAAGAAATATCGGCAGAATTCATGGCGAAAACATATGAGATCAAGTCAAGCATTAAGACATCACCGGCTAAGTATGTCGGCGGCATAATTACCAAGACGGCGTATGTCAAACATAACGAGGAGCGTACGTTTAAGGTTTCACCAAAACGGGGATTTACTGTCAAGGCTGTATATGTCGACGGCAAAAATGTCGGCGCTGTAACCGCCTGTACATTCAAAAATGTAAATAAATCACATGAAATCAGGGCCGAATTCAAAAAAGGTCTTTTTGTAATGCTTGATGCCGGACACTACGCCAAATATAACAGATATGTCGGAACTTATAACGGCAGTTATTATTACGAGTCTCAAATGTCATGGAAGCTGCATAAATATCTTAAGAATGAACTTGAAAAATTTCAGGGCATAAAGGCGGACAAGACAAGACCTGTTCAGAAAAAGGATCTTCCCGTATATGAGCGTGGCAAAAAATCAGAAGGCTATGATTTGTTCCTTTCATTACATTCAAATTCCGGCACATCTGAATCAACGGATTATCCGCTTGTGATCAGGCAGTATGGAGCATCGAAGAAGCAAGTTAAGCTTGCGAATAAACTTTGCGCGACCATAAGAGATACTATGAACTGCAAAAATGCCGGGAAGGTATGGTCCAGGACATATAAATGGAAAGACAAGAAATACGATTGGTACGGCGTGCTCAGAGGAAGCGCTGCAGTAAAAACGAACGGATACATACTGGAGCATTCGTTCCATACAAACAAGGCTAAAGCCAAATGGCTGTACAACAATGATAATCTCAAAAAAATGGCAAAAAACGAAGCGGAGGTAATCGCCGCGCATTACGGTCTGACAACTCCGGTTTCCGAAGCAAATACAGATGCTGTTATCACAGATGACACGGCCTGAAGTCGACACGTCCGGAAAATAGAAAATAAGTCATGTTGGACACTGCGGCTCTTAATGTGAGGGAAAAAGCTTCCGTATCTTCAAAGAAGAAGTGCGGTATCAAATTTCAATTTGCATGCAGGCCCGGGCGTTTCATATAAAAAACCGGCAAAATCACAAGCAAAACAAAAAAATATACGATAGTGGATGAAAACAAGTCAGGCACCTGGGGGCAAGCTGAAGGGTGCGAATAAATGGCTGAAACTCTCATACGTCAACAGAATATATTGACCGATAAAGATCAATATCCTGCATTAAATTATATAATTTAATGCAGGATATTTTTTGCAAACAAAAAGCTTTAAAAAAGTCCCGCTTTATCTGTTTAATCTCAAAAGCGGGGCTTTGCTGTTCGTCGGAGCGGCGGCATGTTTTAAGCTTGTTTAATGAGCGTCTCCGCTATCTGTATAGTGTTTGTCGCGGCACCCTTTCTGATGTTGTCCGCAACACACCAGATATTCAGTCCGTTTTCGATGGAAAAGTCTCTTCTGACACGTCCTACGTAAACCTCATCGGTTCCCGCTGCGCTTCGTGCGAGCGGATATACATTATTTTCGGGATCATCCTGTACTACGATTCCCGGTGAATTGGCAAGTAGCGATCTCACTTCGTCGACTTCAAACGGTTTTTCGAATTCGATGTTGATGGACTCGCTGTGTGAATCGAACACCGGAACTCTTACTGTCGTGGCGGTTACTTTAATATCTTCACCGAGGACCTTATGAGTTTCATTGATCATCTTCATCTCTTCTTTTGTATAGCCGTTGTCTTCAAAGACATCTATGTGAGGCAGACAGTTTCCTGCGATAGGATGAGGATATGCAGTGGTCTGATCGCGTCCGGCCATACCTTCCCTCAGGTCGCTTATGCCATTGACTCCCGACCCGGAAACGGCCTGGTAAGTGGAGTATATGACTCTTTTGATGGTGTATTTGTCGTGGAGCGGCTTGAGTACAACCAATGCCTGAATGGTCGAGCAGTTTGGATTGGCTATTATGCCGCGGTTCCATTCGATGTCCTCCGGATTTACTTCAGGCACTATCAGAGGCACTTGAGGATCCATTCTCCACCGGCTGCTGTTGTCTACTACTGTTACGCCGTGCAATGCCGCTATCGGCGCAAACTTTTCACTGACAGGGCCGCCTGCGGAGAAGAGAGCTATATCGATATCTTTATCAAATGAATTCTCGGTCAGCTCTTCTACTACGTAGTCTTTGCCCTTGAATGTGATAGTGGTGCCGGCTGATTTTGCTGACGCCATAATATACAAGTTTTCAAAAGGGAAATCTCTTTCTTCAAGAACCTTCAGAAAAGTTCTACCTACAACGCCGGTAGCGCCGACTAAGGCTACATTTGGTTTCTTGTTCATTCTATTGTTCCTCCTATATTAAAATTGATTTATGCGATTTCGATTATAGCACTTAAAATGCGGTTTTGCAAAGGTTTAAGGATATATATTTGTGTCTGTTTTTTAACAATTTCAGATGTATTTTTTCTGCTCTCATATGATTGCAAACCACTGAATTTGTAGAGCTTTTCGATTGTTTGCACGCAAAAACAAATGACTTGTGTTATAATATATATTAAGTTTTTAAGGATTTAAAGGGTGACTTAAATATGACAAAATCTGAAAAGAAAATGACAGGCGCCGCAACAGGACCGGTGCCGGGTAAAAAAAGACAACAAGATATAAAAGGAAAGACCGAGGAGCTCAGAACGAGAGGCCGCAGGATACGCAATATAGTCGGAGGGATCATCTTCATTGCTCTGGGGCTATTTTTTCTGCTGTGTTTTCAGACTCCATTCACGGGAAATTTCGGTACGATCATATGCAGGGTGTTCATGGGATGTTTCGGTATGGTCGCATATGCGCTTCCGTACCTGCTTTTGGCGTTCGGCGTTTTGATAATGGTAAAGGCGACGATACATGTAGGTCTTAAGTTCATACTGTTTTTATTTTTTATATATCTGATGCTTGCTTTCATAAATTCCGGAAGATTCATCGATGTTCCCGAATTTAGAGGCGGATACGGTCTTAATGCTATGAAAGGTTATTACCGCGCCGGCATAAATCTTAACGGCGGAGGACTGATAGGAATGTGTCTCGGATCGCTGCTTGTAAAACTGCTCGGCATAAAGGGTCTCTATATTTTTTCGGCAGTCGTGATCGCGGTATTCCTTGTACTGATAATAAATACGCCTGTTTCAAGATTTTTTGAAAGAATGTCCGATAAGCGACGCTGGAAAAGAGATGAAAAGGAAGAACGGGAACTCGAAAGACAGCTTGAAGAAGTGCTTGCCGGAGAAAATGCGGAAAAAATGCAGCCTAAGGATAAAATGCATCCCGGCGGGAACAACAGCGATGAGAAACGACCCCTGTTCAGTTTCAAGAAGAGAAGCAAAAACAAGGCATTACCTGCGGAAGATACAGTCAAAACAAAAAATGAAAATCTTCTTAAAACGGGACAGACCTCTTATCGCGACGGCAAAGAGGACTGCGCCGTACGAGGTCAATATGACGATAAAGACGACATCTCGCACGGACAGAAAAGGATCCTTGACTATGTAAAATCAAATGATTTTAATAATAACGGCACCGCGGAAAACGGCCGGGAATTTTCAGCTGCGGACGAAGCGGACGGCTCCGATACCGGTTGTAATCATGCGGATGCTGCAATGCCCGCGGCTGCGGGTATTATGCGTGCTCCGGATTCGAAACAGGCGCTTTCTGATTATGATGACTGTAAGTCGAGCTATAAGACGGGGTATAAATTTCCTCCGCTTTCACTTCTGTATCGGAGTCCGAAGAAAAAAGGCATGAGCACGAAAGCGGAGATCAGATCTAAAGCCGAAAAGCTTGAAGAGACTCTCAGAAATTTTAACGTGCCCGCGTCTGTTGTCGATGTAACGCAGGGACCTGCAGTAACAAGATACGAAGTACAGCCGGATGTGGGCGTAAAAGTAAACGGCATAGTCAGGCTTGCAGATGACATCGCTTTGAATATGGAAGCCAAGAGCATAAGAATAGAGGCGCCGATACCGGGAAAAAAGGCAGTGGGTATCGAACTTGAAAATGAGACGGGGAACATGGTGACCATAAGAGATATAATAAGCTCTGAGGAATTCAGGAAAGCGCCGTCCAAAATATCCTTTGCAGTCGGAAGGGACATATCCGGAAAACCGATAGTAGCCGACTTGAATGAAATGCCGCATCTTCTGATAGCCGGAGCAACAGGTTCGGGCAAAAGCGTATGTGTAAACAGCATTATTACCAGCATTCTGTACAGGGCTCGTCCGGAAGAAGTAAAGATGATACTCGTTGATCCGAAGGTGGTCGAACTTACCAACTATAACGGAATACCTCATCTTTTGATTCCGGTTGTAACAGAGCCTGTAAAGGCGGCGGCGGCGCTGAACTGGGCATGTGCGGAGATGGATGACCGCTACAGGAAATTTGCTGCGGAAGGTGTAAAAAAACTGGAATCGTACAACAGGGCTGCAGCGGCTGATAAGGACAGGGACCCGCTGCCCCGGATAGTAATAATAATCGATGAACTTGCCGACCTTATGACGGAAGCCCCTTCACAGGTCGAAGAGTCGATATGCAGACTTGCTCAGAAAGCAAGAGCAGCGGGAATGCATCTCATCGTAGCCACACAAAGACCTTCGGTCGATGTAATAACAGGCTTGATCAAAGCCAATATCCCGTCGCGCATAGCGTTCACAGTTTCCTCCCAAGTGGACTCCAGGACTATACTTGATATGGCGGGCGCCGAAAAGCTCGTTGGCAAGGGTGACATGCTTTTCAGCCGAGTCAGTGACAATAAACCGCACCGAGTGCAGGGGGCTTTCATATCAGAGGATGAGGTCAACAATGTTATTGCGTTTGTTAAGTCTCAGGCTCCCGAAAGCGAGTATTCGAATGACCTCATGCATTCAATGGAAAACACGGGTAAATCTGCCGACAGGCGTGACGACGATGACGAGCTTCTTTCAGAAGCTGTGGAGACTGTTGTTTCGGCAGGTCAGGGATCCACATCCATGCTCCAAAGGCGATTTAGAATAGGCTACAACCGCGCGGCGCGCATGATGGATATTATGGAAAAACGCGGCATTGTCGGCCCTGCGGAAGGGAGCAGGCCGAGACAGGTTTTAATAACGGAAGACCGTCTTAAAGACACTGCCGCAGGCGATGAAAACGCCGAGGGTACAGATGAACCGCGGGAATAATATAGATGAAAGTATTTATTGAGACTCTCGGCTGCCCTAAGAATCTGAACGATTCAGAGATGGCGGCGGGAATAATGGAAAACGCCGGGCACAGCATAGTGAAGGATTTTCACGATGCGGATATTATAATGGTAAACACCTGCGGTTTCATAAAAGATGCCAAAGTCGAATCGATTGACAGGATATTCGACTTTGTCAGGGAGAAAAAAGATGATGTACTCTTGATCGTATCAGGCTGTCTTACGCAAAGATATGCTGACGATCTGTACAAAGATATTCCGGAAATCGATATATTTATCGGAGTAAATGACTATGAACGTCTGCCTGATGTAATAAAAGAACACAAAAAAGGAGTGCGTGAAAAACATGTCGGCGCAACCCCTGCGGACTTTACAGAAGCCCGGTTGAGGAAGCTCCCGGAACAAACGTACAGTACGACGCTGAAAATAGCAGAGGGCTGCGACAATGCGTGCGCATACTGCGTGATACCTGCTGTTCGGGGAAGATACAGAAGCAGAAGACAGGAGGATCTCACAGAAGAAGCGGAACTTCTTGCGGCGAACGGATGTAAAGAACTGATAATCATAGCGCAGGACGTTACTGCATACGGCAAAGATATATACGGGAAATACGCGCTCCCGGATCTTTTGAGAAAACTTTGTAAAATTGACGGCATTGTATGGATCAGGCTTATGTATTGCTATGAAGAAAGGATAACGGATGAACTGATAGATGTGATTGCGGAAGAAGAAAAAATCTGCAATTATATTGATATACCGCTTCAGCACTGCAGTGACAGGGTATTGAAGTCAATGGGAAGACGTTCTACAGCTAAGAGCATAGCGGATGCAATAACGGCACTGAGAAACAGGATACCCGGTGTTGTTATAAGGACAACGCTTATAACAGGTCTTCCCGGAGAAACTGAAAAAGAATTCGAAGAGCTCGTTTCTTTCGTGAAGGAGATGCGCTTTGAAAGACTCGGCACATTTGCTTATTCGAGAGAAGAAGGCACCGCAGCAGCTGAAATGCCGGGGCAGATAGACGAAGCGATCAAAAAGCGCAGGCAGGAGCAGATAATGCGTCGTCAAAACGAAATAGCGTTTGAATTAAACAAAGAGCTTATAGGAAAGAAGCTGGAAGTCTTAGTTGAAGGTCGTGATTTGGACGGAAGATATTTTGGAAGGACTCGGATGGATGCTCCCGAAATAGACAATTCCGTGCTGTTCACATCATTTGAAGAGTTAAAAGCCGGGGATCTGGTTTATGTCATGATAGAAAAGGCATATGATTATGACATTGAGGGAAGGAAGGAATAGATTATGAATCTGCCCAACAAATTAACGGCATTGCGTGTAATACTTGTACCCGTGCTTATTGTTGTCCTTTTGACAGGACACTATTACACCGCAGCTGTGATATTCGCGGCGGCATCATTTACTGACATGCTTGACGGAAAGATCGCAAGAAAGTACGCTCTCGTCACAAATTTCGGGAAGCTGATGGATCCGTTGGCGGACAAGCTGCTGGTAATGTCGGCTCTCATATGTCTCGTACAGCTAAGCAGCATACCCGGCTGGATGGTAATCGTAATCCTCGGAAGAGAATTTGCAATAACCGGTTTAAGAACTGTCGCCGCGTCTGAAGGGCTTGTTATAGCGGCGGGCCACAGCGGAAAGATAAAAACAGTGCTTCAGATGGTTGCGATAACGCTGATACTTTTAAAAAACAGACCGTTCGCGTATATCGATATCCCTATGGATCAGATCCTTCTCTGGGCGGCAGTAGCGATGACTGTATATTCAGGCGCTGAATATATCATAAAGAACAGACACATTATATCACTTAAATAACAAGTATTCGTGCGTACAGGCCGTGTGCCGCAAGGGCGGCCGCAGGGCAATTGCGTTTTTTGTAAACAATATGATTTAAACAGGAGACGGACAGAATGAAAGCTGCAATATTCGCAGTCGGAACAGAACTGCTTTTTGGACAGACGGTTAATACAAACGCCGTTTATCTTTCTAAAGAACTCAATATAATGGGATTTGACGTACTTTACCACTTTACCGTGGGTGACAATTACGAGCGTCTCAGGGAAAGCGTGGAATATGCGCTTAAGGACTGCGACATACTCATAACTACCGGCGGACTCGGGCCTACGCAGGACGATCTTACAAAAGAATTGCTTGCCGATATGTTTGATGATCAACTTGTGCTGCATCAGCCTTCGCTTGAACATATAAAAAAGCTTTTTGACAGAATGCATTTTGAAATGACTGAAAACAACATCAAACAGGCTTACATGCCTCAAAACGGCATAGTATTGAAAAACGATCAGGGGACGGCTCCGGGATGCATCTTCATGAACCGCGGAAAGTATGCAATCTGCCTTCCCGGTCCGTACCGTGAGATGATCAGCATGTTTGAAAAGGAAGTGCGCCGATATTTGGAAAAATGGAACGACGGAGCTATCTATTACAGACTTGTCAGGACTTTCGGGATCGGAGAGTCTCAAATGGAGACAGAACTTCTGGATATAATTGACGGGCAGTCGGACCCTACCGTTGCAACTTATGCAAAGGAAGGCGAATGCTATGTCAGAGTAGCTTCCAAACGCAGTACAACGGAAGCTGCTGAAAGAGCTGTTTTTGAAATGATAGAAAAAGTCAGAGAGAGGATAGGCGAGTTCATATATGACATTGATAACCGAGACCTCCCTCAAGTCGTTGGTGAAAAACTGATAGAGCGCAGCATAACTATATCGTGCGCTGAATCTTGCACAGGCGGATTATTTGCGGAAAAAATTACAGGAATTCCGGGCATTTCAGCTGTGTTCGACCGCGGATTTGTCACGTACAGCAATGAGGCCAAAATGAACCTTTTGGGAGTGAGCGGGAATACGCTGGACGCTTTCGGCGCTGTCAGCGAAGAAACCGCGCTTGAGATGGTCGAAGGAGTCAGAAAAAACAGCGGAAGCGATATCTGCGTATCTGTAACGGGAATCGCAGGACCTGACGGCGGCACGGAAAAAAAGCCGGTCGGTCTTATCTATATAGGCGCATCGTACAGGAACAGAACCGTTTGCAAAAAAGTTCAGATGCGTGATGTCAACAGAAATTGGAACAGAAACTATTCTATGCTTCAGATGTTTGATGTAGTCAACAGGCTTGTTGACGAAAGACCTGTAAGAAACAAAACGTAAATTCCGATAATTTTACGGCGCATCAGGATATATCGAAGCAGGTGCTACAAGCCGTAATTATCGCTGTCGAAATTATCTATACAATCAGATCTGTCGTTATTACGTCGGTAGAAATCGGGACTGCGTCTTGCCTGTATAGAAGGATTGAGTTTGGGCGACTCCGCCGATGCGTGATCATGAAGGGTTGAGTCTTCGGCAGCCGAGGAATGAATCGTCTCCGGTCTGCCCGATGTTTTTTTCTGCTTTTTGAATTTCGATACGCCTGTTATCTTGTTTACAATCGCGTATATCAAAGTACCTGCTATGTTCCCTGTAAGTACCACAAGTGCTGCAGCGCCTGCAAGCTTAAGCGATGTTATCTTTGACAGTTCAAAAAAATATACGGGGACAAGAAAAAAAGTTGCCCCGGCGAGTACGGGATAGAGTATGTGAAACCCGTTTATTATGCTGTATATTAATGAAAGTCCGAAAGTGACTGTAGGTATTGACACAAATAAAAATACATAAGTACTGCTCACATTGAACGCCAACAATGGCGGAGCGTAAAACACAGCTGCGGTCAGGAGCAAAAAGAAAATCATTGCTCTTGTTTTTTTCATTATTTGTCTCCTTTAACTCAAATCTGATTTGTCTATGGAGCGGACAACGGGAATCGAACCCGCGTCACCGGCTTGGGAAGCCGGGATTCTGCCATTGGACCACGTCCGCATGTCGTAGTTGCTACAGTATCATTATAATGCTTTTTGTATGCGAGCTCAACCGGTTTTTGTTTCATTGAAAATCTCTATGCCGGATACGCAAGGACGCGTGTACCTATTTGTCCTTGCAAAGCCCTGATAATACTGCCTTTATATTTAAATAATCACAAAAAACATTTAAACTTTTTTTACAAAAACTCTTGCATCAACAAGATTGATAATATAGACTATATAAGCTTGCGGAATTTAGCGATGAGGCGGGAAGTTGCTGAGCTATCAGGTAATTTCCGCTGAGAATTGCCCCTGTATGACGGGGACGAAGGTCTTCGCTGTGTTATTCTGTATGAGATATACGGAGACGCACGGCGGCGTGTGCGAGGATATCGGGATCCTTTTTCCGCACTGAACACAGCATCTGAGGCTGTAGACAGGCACATGCAAAAGCAAAAGATGAGAGTGAACTTGAAAAGTCGCAAAGCTCCATCAAAGGGAGATCTGGTACGAGAATAGCGAAATCAGTACAAAATTATTCAGGAGGAAGAAATGAGCGAATTACAGAAAATCAGAATCAAATTAAAAGCTTACGACCACGCACTGCTTGATCAGTCAGCTGCAAAAATAGTAGATACAGCTAAAAAGACCGGTGCTGAAGTGTCGGGACCTATCCCTCTGCCGACAGAGAAAGAAGTTGTGACTGTCCTGCGGGCTGTGCACAAGTACAAGGACTCGAGAGAACAGTTTGAGCAGAGGACTCACAAGCGTCTGATCGACATAACCAGTGCTACGGCAAAAACCACGGACGCACTTACAAAACTGGATATGCCGGCAGGTGTGGAGATTGAATTGAAGCTATAGTTATTAAGGGTACTCCCCTTAGTATGATCGGAGAAAAGACTCTGATCCGCTGTAAGAAAAGGAGGAAAAAACATGAAAACGATTTTAGGCAAAAAAGTCGGAATGACACAGATATTTGCCGAAACAGGAGAAGTTGTCCCGGTAACGGTGATAGAAGCAGGCCCTGAGTCAGTAACTCAGATAAAGATTGTTGAAACTGACGGGTATGATGCTGTACAAGTGGGGTTCGGAGATGCAAAACCTCAGCGAGTAACGAAGCCTCTGTCAGGACACTTTGATAAAGCGAGTGTTGCGCCTAAAAAGTACATTGCGGAATTCAAGGCGGAAGAAGGCGAAGAATACGAAGTGGGACAGACGATAACAGTCGCAGATTTCGAAGAAGGGATGAAGCTCGATATAACCGGCACATCCAAAGGTAAGGGCACACAGGGCAACATAAAAAGACACGGCCATCACAGAGGACCTGTGAGCCACGGTTCAAAACATAAAAGATTATCGGGAGCACTGGCGGGAGCAGCTTATCCGGGCCGAGTGTTCAAAGGCAACCGGGCTCCGGGAAGAATGGGGCGCGACACTGTGACCGTTCAGAACATAGTATTGGTTAAAATAATGGAAGACAGAAACCTGATGCTGGTAAAAGGCGCTGTGCCGGGCGGCAAAGGCGGCATACTTAAGATCCAGAGCGCGGTTAAATGTCAGGACAAGTAGAGTCAGGAAGGAGAAAGTGAAATGGCAACAGTAAAAGTACTGAACATGGAAGGTGCGGAAGCGGGAACAATAGAGCTTGATGACACTGTATTTGCAATAGAGCCAAATCAAAATGCTGTCCTGACAGTTGTGAAAAACTATTTGGCAAACCAAAGACAGGGAACTCAGTCAGCTAAGACCCGCGGCGAAGTAAGAGGCGGGGGCCGAAAGCCTTTCAGACAGAAGGGAACGGGACGTCACAGACAGGGATCCTCAACAGACCCTTCACAAATCGGCGGCGGCGTGGTATTTGCACCGAAGCCGAGAAGCTACAGGTATTCCATTCCCAGAAAGATAAGAAAACTGGCAATGAAATCGATACTTTCCTCCAAGTTGGCGGACATTGAGATGATCGTGCTTGATGAACTGAATTTCGATGCGCCGAAGACTAAGGAAATGGTAAAGGTTCTGGAAAACATTAAGGCTGATAAAAAAGCTCTGATCGTTACTGCAGAAAGAAACGAAAATCTTATCAAGTCGGCGGCTAACATTCCGGGAGTAAGAACAGCGATGGTATCTACGATGAACGTGTATGATATCATAAATCATACAAACTTCGTTGTTACCAAAGACGCGATAAACAAGATCGAGGAGGTGTACGCACAATGATGACCCCTTATGACATTATAATAAAACCGGTGATTTCAGAAAGAAGTATGGATGACGCCGAGCAAAAAAAATACACATTCAAGGTGGCGGCGGATGCAACCAGGACTCAAGTCAAGGATGCGGTGGAAGAAATCTTCGATGTGGAAGTAAAAAAAGTAAACATTATGAACGTTGTAGGCAAAAGAAAGAGAATGGGAAGATATGTCGGCATGACAGCTGCCACTAAAAAAGCCATTGTGACTTTGACAGATGACAGTAAAGAAATAGAATTCTTCCAGAGTCTATAGAGGAGGTAAAAAAGTAAAATGGGAATAAAAAAGTATAACCCGACTACTCCGGGTCTCAGAGGAATGACAGTTTCCACATTTGAGGAAATCACAAAGACCGAACCGGAGAAAGCTCTTACAAAGACACTGAAAAAACATTCCGGGAGAAATTCAAGAGGCAAAATAACTGTAAGACACAGAGGCGGCGGATACAGACCGAAGTACAGAATAATAGATTTCAAAAGGAATAAAGATAATATCCCGGGCAGGGTGGCCTCTATTGAATACGATCCGAACAGAACAGCCAATATTGCGCTGATTGTCTATGCGGACGGTGAGAAGAGGTATATCATAGCGCCAAAAGGACTTTCTGTGGGTGATGTTATTGAATCCGGACACGCATCAGATATAAAGACAGGAAATGCGCTTCCGCTTGCTAATATCCCTGTAGGCACGATCATACACAATGTTGAACTCAAACCGGGAAAGGGAGCTCAAATGGTCAGATCGGCAGGAAACGGCGCTCAGCTCCGTGCAAAAGAAGAAAAGTTCGCTCAGATCAGACTTCCGTCCGGTGAAGTCAGAAGAGTTAGGATCGAATGCAGGGCTACTATCGGAGAAGTAGGCAATGAAGAACATCAAAACATACAGATAGGTAAAGCGGGAAGAAAAAGACACATGGGTATCAGACCTACTGTAAGAGGATCTGTAATGAATCCGAATGATCACCCGCATGGCGGCGGAGAAGGTAAGGCTGGAATCGGACGTGTAGGACCTGTAACGCCTTGGGGCAAACCGGCGCTCGGATATAAGACGAGAAAGAAGAACAAAGAGTCGGATAAATATATCGTTAAAGAAAGAAGAGATAAGTAGGAAGGAGCATACAAATGGGAAGATCGCTTAAAAAGGGTCCTTTCGTCGAAATGAAACTGCTCGCGGCAATTGAAGCTATGAATAAAGCGAATGAGAAAAGAGTGGTAAGAACATGGTCAAGAGCATCGACTGTATTTCCTCAGATGGTAGGTCACACGATCGCAGTTCATGATGGCAGAAAACATGTCCCTGTATATATTACGGAAGATATGGTAGGACACAGACTTGGAGAGTTTGCTCCGACCAGAACATACAGAAGCCATTCGGCTGACAAGAGCACTAAAAAAGATTCAAAGAAGAGCATTGTGGTCGATGCAGTATCACCTGCAACGGCGACTGCAGCACCTGCCGAATCATCTTCACAGTCTGAATCCGACGGTGCCGAACAATAGAAAGGAGATAATTTAAAATGGAAGCAAAAGCAATTGCAAAATATGTGAGAATGTCTCCTATCAAATTAAAACCTGTTACCAACCTTGTAAGAGGCAAAGATTTAAACGAGGCATTGACTATACTCAAATTTACACCCGGAAAGGGTGCCGAGTTGCTTGAAAAAGTAGTCCAGTCTGCTGCAGCCAACGCAGATGTAAAAGATATGGACATTGATAATCTATATGTGGCTGAAGTATATGCTCATAAGGGGCCAACTATGAAACGTTGGAAAGCCGGCGCTCAGGGACGGGCATCGATGATCTTAAAGAGAAGCAGTCATATAGGCGTAACTTTAAGAGAAAAGAATGAAAGATAGGAGGTCAGAGGCATGGGTCAGAAAGTAAGTCCGCATGGATTAAGAGTTGGCATTATAAAAGACTGGAGTTCAAAATGGTATGCAAGCAAAGATACTTTCGCAGACTACCTGGTTGAAGACATTAAAGTCAGAGAATTCGTTAAGAAAAAACTGTATGCCGCAGGAGTATCAAAAATACTCATCGAAAGAACAGCGGAAAACCAGATCAGGGTAATCGTGCTCACCGGCAGACCCGGCATGGTAATCGGCAGATCCGGAAACGGTGTAGATGAACTGAAATCGGAAATCGTAAAAATCACAGGAAAAAATGTAAGCATTGATATAAAAGAAGTAAGAAGAACAGAACTCGATGCGCAGCTGGTTGCAGAAAACATTGCACAGTCGCTCGAGAGAAGAGTATCTTTCAGAAGAGCTATGAAACAGGCGATGGGCAGAACAATGAAAGCCGGCGCTAAAGGCGTGAAAGTCCTCTGTTCAGGAAGACTGGGCGGCGCCGAGATCGCAAGAAACGAAAAGTACAGCGAAGGCAATGTTCCGCTTCATACACTTAGAGCAGATATTGATTACGGTTTTGCAGAAGCGGATACGACTTACGGCAAGATTGGAATAAAGGTATGGATCAATCACGGCGAGATCCTCGACAAAGGTCTTCATAGCGCAATCAGAGAAGACAAGGACGGCGGCAGGAGAGACGGAAGGAAGAGAAGAGACAACAACAGGCGTCGTGACGGAGAAAGAAGGCCGAGACGTGACGGCGACAACAGGCGCAGAGACAGAGATGACAGAGACAGACTGCCGAAGGCTGTAAATCCGAGAATAAAAAACATGCCTAAGGAAGAGCCTGAAGCTGAAAAGGCTGTGCAGGCAGGTACGAATACAGAAAATCAGACAGCTGACGCCGCACCTGTAAAAGAAGCAACTACTGAAGTAAAACCTGAAGAAACAAAGTCGGCAGAATAGACATTAGAGAGGAGGAAGCGCTATGTTGATGCCAAAGCGCGTTAAACGCAGAAGAGTCCACAGAGGAAGAATGAAGGGCAGAGCGACCAAAGGCAACAAAATCACATATGGAGATTATGGTCTTGTCGCTACGGAACCCGGCTGGATCACTTCCAACCAGATAGAAGCAGCTCGTATAGCAATGACCAGGTCTGTCAAGAGAGGCGGAAAAGTATTTATCAAGATATTTCCACATAAACCGGTTACAAAAAAACCGGCAGAAGTACGAATGGGTTCCGGTAAAGGTGCTCCTGAATACTGGGTAGCCGTTGTTAAACCGGGCAGAGTAATGTTTGAGATCACAGATGTTACAGAAGAACAGGCAAAGGAAGCTATGAGGCTTGCAGGCCATAAACTCCCCGTAAAATCGAGATTTGCTGCAAAGATCAGCCAGAGGGAAAAGGGTGGTGAAGCATAATGGAGATAAACAAAATCAGAGAAATGTCACCGGAAGAGCTGACGGTCGAGCTCGAAAAGATGAAAAAGGATCTTTTCAATCTCAGATTTCAGCACGTGACAGGACAGCTTGAAAACCCGATCAAGATGAGGGATACAAAAAGAGATATAGCAAGAGTTAAAACTATTATAAGAGAAAAGGAAATCGAAGTATCTTCAGCAAAATAGAAAGGAGGATGAATTATGACAGTTGAAAGAAACAGAAGAAAAACCAGAGTCGGTATGGTAGTCAGCGACAAAATGGACAAAACTGTAACAGTTGCCCTGGAAGACTTCGTAAGGCATTCTCTTTATGGCAAAGCTGTTAAGAGAACGAAAAAAGTTAAAGCGCATGATGAAAATAACGAGTGCAACATAGGCGACAAGATAAGAATCATGGAAACGAGGCCTCTTTCAAAGGATAAAAGATGGAGACTCGTGGAGATCGTTGAGAAAGTTAAGTAAGGAGGCGCCAGAAAATGATTCAGACAGAGAGCAGATTAAGAGTCGCAGACAATTCCGGTGCAAAAGAGCTTTTGTGCATAAGCATCCTGGGCGGCACCAGCCGTCAATATGCAAATATTGGTGATGTGGTCGTTTGTACGGTTAAGGAAGCAACCCATGGCGGAGCAGTCAAAAAAGGCGATGTCGTAAGAGCGGTAATCGTTAGAAGCAGGAAGGGCGCCAGAAGACCGGACGGCAGTTATGTCAAGTTCGATCAGAACGCGGCAGTTGTCATCAAGGAGGATATGCAGCCTGTCGGCACGCGTATATTCGGCCCTGTTGCAAGGGAACTCAGAGACAGAAGCTTTATGAAAATTGTGTCTTTGGCACCTGAAGTATTATAGGAGGCGAGAAGAATGAAAATCAAAAAAGGTGATACAGTTATTGTTCTTGCCGGAAAAGACAAGGGCAAAACAGGGAAAGTCATAAAAGTAATGCCTAAAGATGAAAAAGTTCTGGTAGAGGGTCTGAATATGCAGACTAAGCACCAGAAACAGACACAGAAAGAAAGATCGGACATAAAACATCAGGAAGGCCCTATACATATCTCAAACGTAATGTATTACAACTCGAAAGACAAGACTCCCGTAAAGATAGGATACAAATTTACCGGAGATAAAAAGATCAGAGTATCCAGAAAAACCGGAGAGGAATTAGAATAGAAAGGAGGAGACGATCTTGACAACGCCCAGATTAAAGGAAACATACAAAAATGAAGTGTTCAGGCAGCTGATGGAAAAGTTCAATTACAATAATGTGATGGAAGTGCCGCAGCTTGAAAAAATAACTATCAATATGGGTCTTGGTGAGGCGAAGGACAACGCTAAGATGATGGAGAAGGCAATAGCGGAACTCGCGCTGATAAGCGGACAGAAGCCGGTTGTAACCAAGGCGAAGAAATCCATCGCGAACTTCAAAGTAAGACAGGGAATGCCGGTGGGTACCATGGTTACTTTGAGAGGCGACAACATGTACTACTTTGCAGATAAGTTTTTCAACATCGCTCTTCCCAGAGTAAGAGACTTTAAAGGTGTTAGTAAAAACGCTTTTGACGGAAGAGGAAACTATTCCATGGGTATCCGGGAACAGCTTATCTTTCCGGAGATCAACTATGATAAAGTAGATAAGATCAAAGGTATGAACATAGCATTCACAACAACGGCGAAAACAGATGAGGAAGCATCTGAGCTTCTGAGACTTCTGGGCATGCCGTTTGAAAAGTAGGAGGTAATACATGGCTAAGACATCTCTCAAGGTTAAACAGCAGAGGAAACCTAAATATTCGACGAGAGCTTATACCAGATGCAAGATATGCGGAAGACCTCATTCTGTGCTCAAAAAGTACGGAATCTGCAGGATATGCTTCAGAGAACTTGCATATAAAGGCGAGATACCCGGTGTAAAAAAAGCCAGCTGGTAAAGCACAAGACAGTTAATGTTATTGTCAGAACTTCCTGTATGGAAAAGCTGACAAGAGAGGAGATAACGAAATGGCAATGACAGATCCTATAGCAGATATGCTGACAAGAATCAGAAATGCAAATACTGTAGGACATGAATCTGTAGATGTTCCGGCTTCTAAAATGAAGAAGGCCATAGCGGGCATTCTAACTGATGAAGGATACATCGGCGGATACGATGTTATAGAAGATAAGAAACAGGGCACAATCAGAATACAGATGAAATACGGCCCTGATAAGGAAAAAGTTATTAACGGTTTAAAGAAGATCTCAAAACCGGGATTAAAAGTTTATGCGAAGGCAACGGATGTACCTAAGGTGCTTGGCGGCCTCGGAATCGCTATAATTTCGACTTCAAACGGAGTAATAAGCGATAAAGACGCTAGAAAACTTGGTGTCGGTGGCGAAGTGATCTGTTATGTATGGTAGGAGGTAATATCAATGTCAAGAATAGGATTAAAGCCGATTGAACTTCCTGCCGGTGTTGAAGTCAGTATAGGTGACAACAATATGGTCACGGTCAAGGGACCTAAAGGCCAGCTGCAGGAGCAACTGAGCAGTCTCATAACGATAGAGCGGAAAGACAATGTTATCACTCTTTCCAGAGACGATGATACAAAAGAAAAAAGAGAACAGCACGGACTTGCAAGAGCTCTTCTCAACAACATGGTTACAGGCGTTGCTGAGGGATTCACAAAGAAACTTGAGCTGGTCGGTGTAGGATACAAAGCTGAAAAGAAGGGCAAAACGCTCGTGCTCAACCTGGGATTTTCACATCCTGTAGAGCTTGAGGATCCTGAGGGGATAGAAACCTCTTGTCCTTCGGCAAATGAAATTACGGTATCAGGTGCAGACAAAGTACTTGTCGGAAATTATGCCGCAGATATTAGAGCTCTTAGAAAACCGGAACCTTACAAAGGCAAAGGCATCAGATGCGATGGTGAACATGTACGTAGAAAAGAAGGTAAGGCCGGCGTAACAACATCGGCTTAAAGAAAGGAGCAATGAATAATGGCAAAAGCAAGCAGGAATGACAGAAGAAAAGACAGACATGCGAGAGTCAGAGCTCATTTATTCGGAACTCCTGGAAAACCAAGGATGTGCGTTTACAGGAGTAATAAGAATATCTATGCTCAGTTGATCGATGACATCAACGGGGTCACATTGGCTGCAGCTTCAACACTGGATAAGGACATTGCCGGATACGGCGGCAACAAGGAAGCTACTAAGAAAGTAGGAGAGGCTATTGCAAAGAAAGCTCTAGATAAGGGTATAAACTCTGTCGCATTTGACAGAGGCGGATTCCTTTATCACGGAAGAGTTAAAGAACTGGCTGACGGTGCTCGTGACGCCGGACTTGAATTCTAACAGGAGGTAAACG
Organism: Bacillota bacterium; assembly: GCA_036839975.1. Classification (GTDB taxonomy): domain Bacteria; phylum Bacillota; class Clostridia; order Peptostreptococcales; family Anaerovoracaceae; genus RGIG7111. Next base: position 133,833 of record DAISVU010000002.1, read on the forward strand.
GAATGCGAAACAACAATGAAACGTCTAGAACAGAAATGTCTGAAACCATCGTCAGCATAAGAAGAGTTGCAAAGACTGTAAAAGGCGGCCGTAACATGAGATTCAGCGTTACAATGGTCGTGGGTGACGGTGAAGGACAGGTAGGAGTTGGACTTGGCAAGGCTCAGGAAATACCTGAAGCGGTAAGAAAAGCTGTAGAAGACGCAAAGAAAAACATGATAACGGTTCCTACCGTCGGAACAACCATCCCTCACAGGATAACAGGCGTATTCGGCGCCGGAAGAGTACTTCTGATGCCGGCGGTAGAAGGTACGGGAGTTATAGCGGGATCATCAGTCAGAACTGTGCTTGAGGCAGCAGGTCTCAAGGACATAAGAGCAAAATCTATAGGTTCGAACAATACCGGCAATATGGCATATGCTGCACTTGAGGGCCTTAAAAATCTGATGACCCTGGAAAAAGTTGCAAAACTGAGAGGGAAGTCACAGGAAGACATCCTGGTATAAGGAGGAAAAAATATGGCAGACATGATCAAAATAACTTTGACAAAAAGCACAATAGGCGCTCCTCCAAAGCAGAGAAAGATAATAGAAGCAATGGGGCTCAAAAAGATGCATCAGTCAGTTGAAATGAAAGATACACAGGCGGCAAGAGGGGCAGCGGCACAAGTATCGCATCTTGTTACTGTAGAAGAACTGTAGGAATGGAGGTGCAAAACAAATGAAACTGCATGAATTAAAAGCAGCCGAAGGATCCGGCAGAAACCGTAAAAGACGCGGACGAGGTCATGCTACAGGTCAGGGTACCACCGGCGGAAGAGGCATGAACGGACAGAAGTCGAGAAGCGGCGGCGGCGTCAGACTGGGATTTGAAGGTGGCCAGATGCCACTTTACCGAAGGCTGCCTAAAAGAGGGTTCACAAATATTTGGGGAACCGAATATGCTACTGTAAATGTAGATGATCTCAATAGATTTGATGAAGGTACCGTTGTAACTCCTGAACTTCTCAAGGAAAACGGTGTGGTAAAAAATCATAAAGACGGGATCAAGGTATTAGGAAACGGGGAATTAGAAAAAAATGTAACTGTCAAGGCTCATAAGTTCAGCAAGACGGCTGCAGAAAAAATCGAAGCTGCCGGAGGAAAGGCAGAGGTGATTTAATGGATATGATAAGAACGATTGCCAAGGCATGGAAGATAGAAGATCTTAAAAAAAAGATAATCTTCACATTGTTGATGCTAGTGGTCTTCAGGATAGGCTCTAACATTCCTGTGCCGGGAATAAACAGAAGCATATTATCAGAAGTTTTCAGTGGGGATGGCAATCTCTTTGAAATATTCGACATGTTTTCCGGCGGTGCATTCAGTAACTTTACTATATTTGCACTGAGTATAACTCCTTATATAACAGCGTCTATAATACTGCAGCTGCTCACCATAGCTGTTCCTACGCTTGAGAGACTTTCCAAGGAGGGCACTGAAGGCAGAAAGAAAATAACGCAGTACACGCGCTATCTTACTGTCGGGCTTGCAGTAATACAGGCAATAGGCATGACTATCGGTCTTTTCAACAAGGCTGTCATAGACAAGAGCCTTTTCTCTGTTACAACTATAGTCATTATACTTACAGCAGGAACAGCATTTCTTATGTGGCTTGGAGAAAAGATAAATGAGAGCGGTATAGGAAACGGAATATCACTGATAATATTTGGCGGTATAATTGCAAGAGTGCCTTCCGGAATAAGAACTGTTGCAAGCAAATATGAAGCGAAAGAGCTCAGTTTTATGACACTGATACTTATACTGATCGCGGCATTGCTCATCATCGTAGGTATCATAGCTGTACAGCAGGGAGAGCGAAGAATACCTGTTCAATATGCAAAGAGGGTCGTTGGAAGGAAGATGTACGGCGGACAGGCTACGCACATTCCTCTCAAAGTCAATCAGGCGGGAGTAATACCGGTAATATTTGCAATGTCATTTCTTGCCTTCCCGCTCACTGTCACATATTTTGCACCTTCTGATTCAAGCTTTACGGCTTGGGTAAATAAATGGCTGTCATACAATCAGTCACCGGGAGTCTGGGTGTACTCGATACTCAACATAGCTTTGATAATATTTTTCACTTATTTTTATACGTCTGTTACATTCAATCCTATGGAGGTGGCAAACAACATGAAGGCCAACGGAGGCTTCATACCGGGTATCAGACCCGGAAGAACTACGGTTGAGTATATGAACAGAGTAATGACACGCATAACATTCGTTGGAGCAGTCTTCCTCGCAGCAGTTGCTATATTGCCTACACTTGTAAGTACACTTACGGGATTGAGCATACACTTCGGCGGAACATCGCTTCTGATTGCCGTAGGTGTGGCGCTGGATACGATGAAGCAACTTGAAAATCAAATGGTAATGAGAAATTATCAGGGATTCCTCGGTTAGGAGATGACAAGATGAATCTGATATTATTAGGGCCTCCGGGTGCAGGCAAAGGCACTCAGGCTGAAAAAATCGTTGAAAAGTACAGCATACCGCATATCTCGACAGGGGATATATTCAGGGAAAACATAAAAAAAGCCACCGCGCTCGGTAAAAAGGCGCAGGAGTACATGAATAAAGGTGAGCTGGTTCCTGACCGTTTGGTAATAGAAATCGCTGAGGACAGACTGAAAAATGATGACTGCAGAGAAGGATTTCTGCTTGACGGGTTTCCAAGAACTGTTGAACAGGCGGTAGCACTCGATGCATTTCTCTCAGATGAAGGGAAATGCGTGGACTACGTGCTCGATATAGATGTTGAGAAAGAAGAACTGATGAAGCGTCTTACGGGCAGGAGAGTATGCAAATCGTGCGGAGCAACGTTCAATGTGAGCGGTATGCCGCCTGAAAAAGACGGCATATGCGACAAATGCGGTGACGAATTGGTACAGAGAGCCGATGACACAGCAGAAACTGCAGAAAACAGGATCGAAGTATATAATTCACAAACCAAGCCTTTACTTGATTATTATGACAGATCCGGAAACATTGTGCATCTCGACGGCTCAATAGGACTTGAAAATCTGTTCGCGAAAATTTCAGGCATTCTGGGTGAATAAAATGATAATAATCAAATCCAAGGATGAGATAGATATAATGCGTGAGTCAGGCAGGGTGACAGGCTGGATACTGAAGGAGCTTGAAAATATTATAAAACCCGGAACTACGACTCTTGATATCGATGAATTCGTTGAAAGTACGATCAAAAAGTACAATATGATTCCGACGTTCAAAGGATATTACGGATATCCTGCCAACTGCTGTGTTTCTGTAAATGAAGAAGTCGTGCACGGGATACCTTCAAAGCATAGAGTTCTTAAAGAAGGAGATATAGTAAGTGTCGATGTCGGAAGTACGCACATAGGATATGTGAGTGATGCGGCCAGGACATACGGTGTGGGAAGTATCAGCGATAAGGCTCAGCACCTTATTGATGCAACCAGAGACAGCTTCTTTGCGGGCATTGAAAAATGCCGAGTAGGTTTCAGGCTTTCCGATATATCTAATGCGATACAGATTAAGGCTGAAGGAGAGGGTTTTTCGGTAATAAGGGATTACGTAGGTCACGGCGTCGGAAGGGACATGCACGAAGATCCGCAGATACCTAATTATGGTAAACCCGGCAGAGGACCGAGACTCGCTAAGGGAATGGTATTCGCAATTGAGCCTATGATAGTTGAAGGTTCATATGATGTGGAAGTATTATCCGATGACTGGACTGTAGTCACAAAGGATAAAGGCATGGCCGCTCATTATGAAAATACTGTCGTAATAAACGACGGCGAGCCGGAACTGCTTACTTTGTACAAATAGAAATTAACCGCTGTCATTGGAGGTATATCATGGCAAAGAAAGACGTAATTGAGGCTGAAGGCGTGGTTGTTGACGCGCAGCCAAATGCTATGTTCGTAGTGAAGCTGGAAACAGGACACGAAGTATTGGCACATGTTTCAGGTAAAATCAGAATGAACTTCATAAGGATCCTTCCGGGAGATAAAGTGAAGGTAGAGCTTTCACCTTATGATTTGACGCGCGGCAGGATCACGTGGAGAGACAAATAATCATTTTAAAGTAGGAGGTTTTTAAGATGAAAATAAGAGCATCAGTAAAGCCTATCTGTGAAAAATGCAAGGTCATCAAGCGAAATGGCAAGGTAATGGTCATTTGCGAAAACCCTAAGCATAAGCAGAAACAGGGCTAATTTTAAAAAGTTTTTAATGCATCCCCGTTTATATTGCGTCCGGGTGTATTGGTAACACCTTGCTGCGCGACGGAAGATGGGAACAGGAGGAAAATATGGCGCGAATAGCCGGAGTAGATTTACCAAATGACAAGAGGATAGAGATAGGTCTGACTTATATCTTCGGTATAGGCAGAGCGACTTCCAATGAGATCCTCTCAAAAGCCGGTGTAAATCCCGATGTAAGAGTTAAAGATCTTACAGAAGAAGAAGCCGGAAAAATCAGAAAGATCATTGATCAGGAGTATATGGTAGAGGGCGATTTGAGAAGAGACACTTCACTCAATATCAAAAGACTCATGGAAATCGGATGTTACAGAGGCATCAGACACAGAAAGAGCCTTCCTGTCAGGGGTCAGAAGACCAAGACTAATGCAAGGACAAGGAAGGGTCCTAAAAAGACTGTAGGCCGTACAAAGAAGAAAGACGCATAGGAGGGCAGATATAAATGGCAACAAATGTAAAAAAAGGTGCGCGTAAAAAGAAGAGAGAGCGCAAAAATATCGAAAAAGGCCAGGCGCATATACAGTCCACCTTTAACAATACGCTGGTTACACTGACAGATCTGTCGGGAAACGCACTTGCGTGGTCAAGCGCCGGTTCACTTGGATTTAAAGGTTCAAGAAAAGCTACGCCTTTTGCGGCTCAGATGGCGGCAGAGGAAGCAGCTAAGGGTGCGATGGAGCACGGTCTTAAAACAGTTGAAGTATACGTTAAAGGTCCGGGATCCGGAAGAGAAGCGGCTATCAGAGCGCTTCAGAGTGCAGGACTTGAGATCACAATGATCAAGGATATCACGCCTATCCCGCACAACGGGTGCAGACCGCCGAAGAGAAGAAGAGTCTGATTGAGAAAGGAGGAGTAAATAGATGGCAAGATATACAGATGCAAACTGCAGATTGTGCAGACGTGAAGGACAGAAACTGTTCCTTAAAGGCGACAGATGCTACAGCACTAAGTGTGCGCTGGAAAAAAGAAATTTCCCTCCTGGACAGCACGGTCAGGGAAGAAAAAAAATCTCTGAATACGGTCTGCAACTCAGAGAAAAACAGAAAACAAAAAGATTTTACGGGCTGCAGGAAACACAGTTCAGAAATCTTTTCGATAAAGCTGCAAGAAAAAAGGGCATAACAGGTGAAAATCTGCTCATACTTCTTGAAACACGACTGGACAATGTTGTCTTCAGGCTTGGATTCGCTTCATCGCGAAAGGAAGCGAGACAACTTGTTACTCACGGACATTTTACAGTAAACGGCAGGAAAGTAGATATACCTTCTTACCAGGTGAAAGCAGGAGATATTATCAAGGTAAAGGAAAAGAGCGCAAGTTCACCTAAATTCAGAGAAATTAAAGACATGACAATAACGGTGCCTTCATGGGTAACTGTTGATGTGGACAAGCTTGAGGGTAAAGTCATCAGCATACCTTTAAGAGATGAAATAGACACTCCTGTAGCAGAGCACTTGATCGTCGAATTATATTCTAAATAATATAGCAGAAGTACTCGTTGTGCTTTTACAGCACACGGTGAGAAAATTTTTGTTAAAATTTTAGAGAAATGAAGGAGGTTTTTTATAGTGATAGAAATAGAAAAACCAACAATCGAATGCGAGTTTTCAGCAGATGATCCTAATTACGGAAAATTCATAGTAGAGCCGCTTGAGAGAGGATACGGCACCACGCTCGGGAACAGCCTGCGAAGGATACTGTTAAGTTCACTTCCGGGCACAGCGGTCATCTCTGTCAAAATAGACGGGATTTTACATGAGTTTTCCACTATACCGGGCGCTAAGGAAGATGTTACGGAGATAATACTGAACCTTAAAAAGCTTGCTGTAAGACTAACCGGCAGTGATGATACTAAGAAGGCTATCATAAATGTCAGAGGTCCCAAAGAAGTCACTGCAGCTGACATCATGGCTGATGCGGACCTCGAGATATTCAATCCCGATCTTCATATAGCGACTTTGGAAGACAACGCATCACTTATAATGGAGCTTGATCTGGTAAAAGGCAGAGGATATGTCTCTGCCGATCAGAACAAGACTGAAGAGACACCGATATCGGTCATTCCTGTGGACTCTATATTCACACCTGTAAAAAAAGTAAACTTCTCAGTTGAGGATACACGTGTCGGACAGGTTACGGATTTTGACAGGCTCGTACTCGAGATATGGACTGACGGATCAATTGCTCCCACGGAGGGTATTTCGATCGGAGCCAAGATCATGCAGGAGCATCTTAATCTCTTCATAAAGCTTACGGATACTGCCGATTCTATGGAGTTCATGGTAGAAAAAGAAGAGGATCAGAAAGAAAAAGCTCTCGAAATGACGATAGAAGAACTGGAACTTTCAGTTCGTTCATTCAACTGTCTAAAGAGAGCTTCAATTAATACGGTAGAGGAACTCACTCAAAAGTCTGAAGACGATATGATGAAAGTGCGTAATCTCGGCAAAAAGTCACTGGATGAAGTAAAAAACAAGCTCGAGGAACTCGGCCTTGGACTCAGACAGAGCGACGAATAATACTACGAAAGGAGACGACAGATGTCTGGATATAGAAAACTGGGCAGAGATACCGCTCACAGAAAGACGATGCTTAGAAACCTGGTAACAGATCTTTTCAGAGAAGAAAGAATATCTACTACCGAGCATAGAGCGAAAGAAGCCGGAAGACAGGCAGAAAAGATGATCACGTTGGCAAAGCGCAATGATCTGCACGCGAGAAGACAGATACTTGCATATGTCTATGATGAAGACGTAGTTTCAAAACTTTTCGATGAGATTGCGCCTAAGTTTCAGGATCGTGACGGAGGTTATACCAGAATACTTAAACTTGGACCCCGAAGAGGGGACAATGCGGAAATGGTATTTCTCGAATTGGTTGAATAATCAAGCAACTTGTCAGCAGCAGACTCCGAATTATACATACCCTCTTTACGGTATAAACGGTAAGGAGGGTTTTTTAATACAGTGAACAAACGGGCGCGGCTCAGAACGCTTATCAGCACTCTACTCAAAAGAGTGCTGAAAAGTATTTACTTTTTGTTCTGACGGATGTACAATGTGTATAAAGTTGAAATGAATGATTGATAATTTTGGGAGAAAATTGACAATGAATATAGAAAAATATACACAAAACGCACAGAGCGTGCTGATGGCTTGTCAGAATTTGGCCATACAGGAAGGCCATCAACAACTGGATGGTGAGCATCTCCACTTGGCCTTGCTGCAGCAGAGAGACGGGCTTATACCAAGGCTTTTAAAATTTATGGATAAGGATGTCGATGCTGTCGAAAGCAGAATAAAAGCCGAACTTGCAAAACTGCCTAAGGTGACGGGCGGGGGGGGCGATCTTTATACGACCAGAAGATTTCAGCAGATTCTGCTTGATGCCGAAAAGAAATCAAATGAATTTAAAGATGAGTACGTTGGCGTAGAACATCTTTATCTTGCGCTACTAGACGAACACGGAACACCGAGCGCCTCCATATTGAAAGAATTCGGCATCACAAAAGAGGACTTTATGAAAGAACTGAACAATGTGCGTGGAAATCAGAGAGTCACAAGCCGGAATCCGGAAGCCAATTATGATGCGCTTAATAAATACGGTCGCGATCTGGTGGAAATGGCGAAAGAGGGTAAACTCGATCCTGTAATAGGAAGAGATGCAGAAATACGACATACTGTACAGATACTTTCAAGAAGGACTAAGAACAACCCTGTGCTCATAGGTGAGCCGGGTGTCGGCAAGACAGCAGTTGTGGAAGGGCTTGCACAGAGAATATTAAACGGTGATGTGCCTGAAGGACTCAAGGACAAAACTATATTTGCGCTTGATATGGGCGCATTGATAGCAGGCGCCAAATTCAGAGGTGAATTTGAGGAACGGTTAAAAGCTGTAATAAATGAGATTGAAAAATCTGAGGGGCGGATACTTCTGTTCATAGATGAAATACATAATATCGTAGGCGCAGGCAGGACCGAAGGGTCTATGGATGCAGGCAACCTGCTGAAGCCGAAGCTGGCAAGAGGCGAACTTCACTGCATCGGGGCGACAACGCTTGATGAATACAGAAAGTATGTTGAAAAGGACGCTGCGCTAGAAAGAAGATTTCAGAAAGTATTTGTAGATCAGCCTACAGTTGAAGATACGATATCCATACTCAGAGGCCTTAAAGAAAGATTTGAAATACATCACGGCGTAAGAATCACTGACAATGCACTTATTGCATGTGCGACACTTTCGGACAGATATATAAGTGACAGATTTTTGCCTGATAAGGCTATCGACTTAATGGATGAGGCTGCGGCAAGGATAAGGACGGAAATAGACAGTATGCCTGCGGAACTCGATGAAATATCGAGAAAGATCATGCAGCTTGAGATCGAAAAGCAGGCGCTCGGTAAGGAGAGCGATGAAGCATCGAAAAAAAGGCTTGAGAACATCGACAAAGAACTGTCTGAACTTAAAGAACGCAACGATCAGATGAGGATGCAGTGGGAAAGCGAAAAGAAGACTATTGCCGAATCAAAAGGCACAAAGCAGGAAATCGAGGATGTCAAGCATCAGATTGAAGATGCCGAAAGGAACTATGATCTTGAGAAACTTGCAGAATTGAAATACGGCAAACTGCCTGAACTTCAGAAAAAGCTGCGGGAAGAGCAGGAAGCCGCAAGCAGCGTCAAAGAAAACAGACTGCTGAAAGAAGAGGTCGGCGAAGAAGAGATTGCAGAAGCAATTTCAAACTGGACGGGCATACCGGTAAGCAAGTTGGTGGAGACTGAACGCGAAAAGCTTCTTAAGCTGCCTATGATACTGCACAGGAGAGTTATTGGTCAGGAAGAAGGTATAAAGGCCGTTTCAGAGGCTGTTTTGAGGGCGAGAGCAGGTCTCAAGGATGAAAAAAAACCTATAGGATCCTTCATATTCCTGGGACCGACGGGTGTCGGCAAGACCGAGCTTGCAAAGGCTCTTTCGGAAGCGCTGTTCGATTCTGAAAAGAACATGATAAGAATAGACATGTCCGAGTACATGGAAAAGCATTCTGTGTCAAGGCTTATCGGAGCGCCTCCGGGATATGTCGGCTATGATGAAGGCGGTCAGCTGACTGAGGCGGTAAGAAGGAGACCTTACAGCGTGATTCTGTTCGATGAGATAGAAAAAGCTCATCCTGATGTTTTCAACATATTGCTTCAGCTGCTTGATGACGGCAGACTTACTGACAACCAGGGCAGAACAGTGGATTTCAAAAATACCATAGTGATCATGACCTCCAACATAGGTTCCGGATATATGACGGATCATATAAGAGAAGACGGAACTGTTTCAGGCGGTGTCAAAGAACACGTAGTTGATGATATGAAGACACATTTCCGACCTGAATTCATAAACAGGATAGACGATATTGTGGTATTCTCACCATTGACAGAAGAAGAGATCGGAAAAATCGTGGACATCTCAATGAAAGAGATCGAGGAAAGACTTGCCCGCAGAAATATAAAACTCGATCTTACAGATGCCAGCAAAAAACTCATTGCAAAAGAAGCTTACTCACCGATATATGGAGCAAGACCTGTCAAGCGTTATCTGCAGCGCAACATTGAGACCAGAATCGCTGAAGGCATCATAAGAGGTGACATCATCGATGGGCAGACTGTTACCATAGATGCAAAAAATGATCAGCAGGAATTTACAGCCATCTGATCTTAAAAGGTGTCAATATCCTGCGGTGAGCAGTGTTTAAAAATTGAGTGATCGTCCGCAGCACAGAACAGATAAGGGACAAGGCAGACATATTATCGAATAAATTATATACGCCTTGTCCTTTGAGATTGACGTTATTTTGCCTATTATATATAATTAAACAATAAACAGTGACTTAAAATCTTTTTATGAAGACATGACGAAAAATCTCATAAAAATTATGCAGCGGATTGTATGATTTATCAATGTTCCCGCTGAAGAAAGTCGAGGGTAGTTTATGTATTGCTGGAATTGCGGCATGAAAAATACGGATGATGCCTGCTTCTGCTCAAGTTGCGGGGAAAAGCTTGACAATGCTGTTCAAAACAGAGATGAGCAGATATACGATATTTCAAGCTCTCAGTCGGGAAATTTGATGCCTGCGACAGATAAAAAATCTAAAAAAGCGCCTGTTGTCGTAAGCATAATCGCTCTTATAGCTATATCAGCCGGAGTCTGCTTTTGGTATACTACGTACAGGAACATAGATATTGATCTTTCATCCGGTTATAAAACGGCCATAACCGTTTCAGGCAACGATGGAGAAGGTAAAATAAATATCGATCAGTATGAAATAAAAACAATCCTTGCTGATGGGAACGGCAGACTTAAAAAATTCCTCAGTCAGGTCGACTTCGCAGCTGATAAAACATCCGGTCTTTCCAACGGTGAGCACGTCAAGATAAAAGCGAAATACGTCAGCACCCTTGAACAGAAATACCATGTCACCGTGACGGGTAATACGATGGATTATCTTGTAAGAGCTTTGGACGAAGCTGATAAGGAAGCCGAACAGCCTACAGAAGACAACAACCATTCAGGAAACGCATTTGACTATGATATCGAAAGAGGAACAGATTCATTTGATACAAAACTGCTTACCGCTGATGATCTGAGAGGCAGGACTGACGCGGAACTTCAGGCAGCGTTGAACTACATCTGCGCTAAAAACGGCAGAATATTTAAAAATATAGATTACAGCAGATATAAATGGTATCTTCCGATCTACAGCGCATCGGATTTTGACAATAATATTAAAACGATACTCTCTCCGACAGCATATGAAAATTATAGATTGATATTACGAAACAGAGACGTCAACTGATGCATGCGCAGCAAAAATACCGAATACAATATGATTTGACCATATCTTGAAAAAACATATCATACATAATATACTTATGTATGACAAGCGGACGGAGGAAGACTCACTTGGAAAAAATATTAGTCAGAAAAAGCGCCCCGCTTAAGGGCGAGGTGTGTATAAGTGGTGCGAAAAATGCGGTGCTTCCAATAATGGCGGCAGCGCTTTTGACTGAAGAAAAATGTGTTATACACGATACACCTGCTCTGAGAGATGTTGAGATCATGAGAGACATTCTGAAAAGCATGGGTGTTAGCATTGAAGATAAATTGAATGAAAATATAATTGAGATACAGACAGAAGACATTAAAGTGACGGACGCTCCGTTGGATTTGGTAAAACAAATGAGAGCTTCCATTCTGGTACTGGGACCGGTACTTGCTCGCAAAGGACATGTAAGCGTTCCTCTGCCGGGAGGCTGCGCCATAGGCAAACGACCGATAGAGCTGCATCTTAAAGGGTTAAAAGCTTTGGGGGCTGACATTATATCCGGATATTATGATAATGATACCAGGGTGGAAGCGCATGCGTCGAAGTTGAAAGGCGCAAACATTTACCTCGACTTTCCAAGTGTCGGCGCAACTGAAGTAATAATCACTGCTGCTGTTCTTGCGGAAGGTACGACTGTAATTGAAAATGCGGCTCAGGAACCCGAGATCGTAGACCTTGTAAATTTTTTAAACAAAATCGGAGCAAAGATCAGAGGCGCAGGCACAGACACCATCAAAATAGATGGTGTAAAATCTCTTCGCGGCACTGATCATAACATCATACCCGATCGTATAGAAGCGGGGACTTATATGGTCGCGGCTGCGATTACAAAAGGAGATGTGCTGATAAAAAATGCAGTTGAAAGTCATATAAAACCGATTATTGCAAAGCTGCGCGAATGCGGTGTGCAGATAGAAACGACTGATCTGGGGTTAAGGGTAAGAGGTGACGTTGCGCCGCTGGTCGCTACCGATATAAAAACTCTGCCATATCCCGGGTTCCCTACTGATATGCAGTCGCCGTTCATGGCGCTTTTGACAGTGGCGGACGGTGCAAGCGTAGTACAGGAGACAGTATTTGAAAACCGGTATATGCATGTTGCTGAATTCAACCGAATGGGCGCCGGCATAATTTTAGATGGACACAGGGCATTCATACCCGGCGGGAAGAAACTCAAGGGTACAAAAGTAATAGCGACAGATCTGAGAGCAGGCGCGGCTGTTATACTGGCAGGGCTTGTCGCTGAAGGCACTATGGAAATAACCGAAATATTCCATGTTGACAGAGGATATGAAAATCTGGTTGGGAAATTCAAAGGACTCGGCGCCGATATTGAAAGGATCGAAGACGTCTGAAACATTACGGTTCAAGGCAGGAGCAAAACATAGATGATAAGAAAGATCAATGTAAAAACAGTAACAAAAGCAATAAAAAAACTGGCAATAGATACGAACAATAACCTGTGTAATGATGTATGTGAGCGCATATGTGAATTTGCAGCTAAAGAAACTTTTCCTGTGGCTAAAGATATAATGTCCGGAATACAGGAAAATATATCTGTTGCCAAACAGAGAAATATCCCGCTATGTCAGGACACGGGCATCGTATGCATATTTATGGAAATCGGACAGAACGTGCATTTTATCGGCGGAAATCTTGAAGACGCAATAAATGAAGGGGTAAGGCAGGGATATAAAGACGGATATTTGAGGAAATCCGTAGTAAACGATCCTTTTGAAAGGAAGAATACTGACGACAATACCCCTGCCGTGATAAATTATAAAATCGTGCCGGGGGACAAAGCAATAATAAAATTTGCACCTAAAGGGTTCGGTTCTGAAAATATGAGCCGGATAAAAATGCTGCCGCCGGCGGCGGGGGCGGATGCGGTCAAAGCTTTTGTGGTGCAGGTATGTCAGGATGCGGGCGCAAATCCGTGTCCTCCGACAGTAGTAGGTGTCGGTATAGGAGGAACTTTTGACAGTGCCGCGCTTATGGCGAAGGAAGCGCTGCTGGAGCCTCTGGATGCCGATGCGCAGAACGATTTTTACAAAGTCATGGAGGATGAACTCCTGAATAGAATAAACAAGCTGGGCATCGGACCTCAAGGCTTCGGCGGAAAAACCACAGCCTTGGCGGTGAAGATAAAAGCCGCTCCCACGCATATAGCAGGGCTTCCTGTGGCTGTAAACATCAACTGCCATGTTTCACGACATGGAGAAATCATACTGTAACTCAATAATGTTGTTTGCTTTATATCAATCTTAAGATATGCAAACTGCGGAAGACCAGAGGTGATTTTTTGGAAAAGACTTTATTGTTCCCGTTTACAAAAGACAAGCTTGCAGAACTCAGAGCCGGTGATTCTGTCCTGATCACAGGGACAATCTATACCGCAAGAGACGCTGCCCATGCAAGATTGATAGAAATGCTTCATAACGGTGAAGAATTGCCCTTTAAAATAGAGGATTCCATAATATATTATACGGGTCCTTCGCCGGCGAAACCGGGAGATCCCATAGGCTCTGCCGGACCGACCACCTCCTATCGCATGGACAGCTATGCTCCTGAGCTGCTGGATCTGGGTCAGGCCGGAATGATAGGCAAAGGAGAAAGGAGTCCGGCTGTATGGGATGCCGTTGTCAGAAATAATGCAGTGTATTTTGCCGCTATAGGCGGCGCAGGGGCACTTATCTCACGGTGTGTCATCGATGCCGAGGTCATAGCTTTTGAAGATCTCGGGCCGGAAGCTGTACGGAAACTCACAGTCAAAGAAATGCCGGTGACCGTAACTATAGATCCTCTGGGCAACGATCTGTATAAGATGGGAAGAGATGAATATTTAAAATCAGTAAACGGTAGTGATGATGAAATGCAGGAGCACATTGATATCGTAACCGATGATAATGATTCGATATTGTAAACCGTGCAGCGGCCTAATGCGTTTCAGTATGTTATTAAGCACGCTGACAAGCTTTTAAAACAAGAAAGGTAAAGATGAAATGACAAAAAAGACAGCTAAATTCGATACAAATTGTGTGCATGGCGTTTACAAGGCAGAGAATGCTCAGCCTCAGGTAATCCCAATAATACAGAACACTACGTTCAGATATTACGACTCATCTGATATTGCAGCGCTTTTCAATCTTGACAGCCCCGAATTTTTCTATTCGAGACTGGCAAACCCTACGGTAAGCGCTTTAGAAGGAAAGATGGCGCTTCTGGAAGGCGGCACCGCCGGAAAATGCACGTCATCGGGACAGGCGGCCACACTCATCACGGTCCTCAACCTGTGCAATGCCGGGGATCATATGATATCGGCGACAAATATATACGGCGGCACACACAACCTTCTTGGAGTATCACTGAAAAAACTCGGCATCGATGTGGATTTTGTAGACCAGGAACTTTCTGCAGAAGAAATTGCAGCTCATGCGAGACCGGAGACCAAAGCTGTTTTAGGAGAAACTCTCGGAAACCCGGCACTTTCAATTCTCGATTTTAAGAAATTTTCAAAGGTCGCACATATGCTGGGAGTGCCTTTTATAGTTGACAATACACTGGCTACACCTGCGCTTTGCAGACCTGTCGAGCATGGCGCCGATATAGTTATAGAAGCAACTACAAAGTATGCGGACGGGCATGCGAGCTGTGTAGGCGGCTCCATAGTGGAGTCCGGAAAATTCGACTGGGCCGCATCAGATAAATTCCCCGGCTTTACAGAGCCTGATGAGAGTTACCACGGACTGGTATTTTATGATAAGTTCGGTGAAACAGCATTCTGCACAAGACTCACAGCAGTTCTTGTAAGAGATCTGGGTTGCACCATGTCACCTATGAACGCGTATCTTACACATCAGGGACTTCAGACGCTGCATTTGAGAATGCAGAGACATTCAGAAAACGCATTCGCACTTGCGAAATTCCTGCAGCAGCACGATATGGTGGATTGGGTAACATACCCGGGTCTTAAAAATGATAAATACTATGACCTTGCCTGCAAGTACATGCCTGACGGTCAAAGCGGCGTACTTTCGTTCGGCGTAAAAGGCGGTGTGGAAGCCGGCGTCAAGTTTCAGGAAGCCTTGAATCTTACGAGCATAGTTGTGCATGTGGGCGATGTTAGGACATCTGTACTGCATCCCGCAAGCAGTACGCACAGACAGCTGACTGAAGAAGAACAGATTGCCGCAGGTATCAGACCGGAACTTATAAGAGCCTCGGTGGGCATCGAAGATATAGATGATATTTTGGAGGATTTCGATCAGGCGCTGCGCGCAGTAAAATAGATAAATAACGTTAAAAACAATACTGCCTGATATTTTGTTGAAATATGTTTCAGCAAAATATCAGGGATATGAAATCAATATAATTATATTACAGGAGAATTTAATGCCTTTAATAATACCGGATTCGCTTCCGGCAGCAGAAACGCTGCAAAGAGACAATATATTCACTATGGAACACGGCAGAGCCATGAACCAGGATATCAGACCGCTCAAAATAGTGATAGTAAACCTCATGCCTACCAAGATCGCGACTGAAACACAGCTGGCGAGGGTGCTTGCAAATTCACCGCTTCAGGTGGAGCTTACATTGGTAAAAATGGATTCACACGAGCCGCGCAATGTTTTACAGGATCATATGGAATCATTTTACAAGACTCTTGATGAGATCAAATATAATGAATACGACGGTATGATAATCACAGGAGCGCCTGTTGAATTCCTGGACTTTGAAGAAGTCGATTATTGGAACGAGCTTTGCGATATGTTTGAGTTTTCACTTACGAATGTTTACAGCACGATGCATATCTGCTGGGGAGCACAGGCCTCTCTCTATTATCACTGCGGCATACCGAAACACGTAATGGACAAAAAGATGTTCGGGGTGTTTGAACAACGTGTTGTCAGACCTCAAAACCCGTTAGTCAGAGGTTTTGATAATGTATTTTATGCCCCGCATTCACGAAACACGGAAGTGCGCAGGGAAGATATACTGAAATTCCCCGGGCTTAGGATATTGGCTGAATCTGAAGAATCCGGCCCTCACATACTGTCAACAGAGAATGGACGTCAGATATTCGTTCTCGGACATCAGGAATATGACAAGGAAACTCTTGCCAATGAATATTTCAGAGACATAAACAAAGGTCTGGACATGGACGTCCCCAAAAATTATTTCCGAGATGACGATCCTGACAAAGAAATACTCTTCAGATGGAGAGCACATGCGAGCCTTCTTTTCAGTAACTGGCTCAATTACTATGTGTATCAGGAAACGCCGTACGATCTCAATGAACTGAAAAATAAGGCACTTAAAGTACAATGGGAAGCAGAATGACATCCTGTTGTGCTTTTTTGTATATATAAAAAACAGCAATTTTCACGGAGACGGAGGTAGACATGAACAAGAAAAGATTTTTGGAGGTATTATCAAAAGATTTTCCAAATATCAGGGCGGCAAGCGCCGAGATAACCAACCTCAATGCGATACTTGCGCTTCCAAAAGGCACTGAATACTTTTTAAGTGATCTTCACGGTGAGCACGAAGCATTCATACATATGCTCAAGAGCGCATCGGGTGTTATACGGCACAAGATAGATGAACTGTTCAGTCCTGATCTTACTGTGTGTGAAAGAGATGATCTGGCATCACTTGTATACAATGCGGATGCGGAGATGAAGCGCAAAAAGAATTCGGTAACTGATTTCGACAAGTGGTGCAGACAGGCCATATATAATCTTGTGGAGATATGCAAGGCCGTATCCACGAAATACACGAGATCAAAAGTCAGAAAAAGACTTCCAAAGGCTTTCGCGTACAGTATAGATGAGCTTCTGCATGCAGATGATGAAGATAATAAGGCGGCTTATTACAGCGCTATCATCAGATCAATAGTCGAATGCGGGGTGGCGGAGGATTACATAAGAGAACTTACAGAGCTTATCAGCGGTCTTGCGGTGGACAAACTGCATATCATAGGGGATATATTTGACAGAGGACCGCACCCAGATACCATAATGGATTTTCTGGTAAACTACCATGACGTGGATTTTCAATGGGGAAACCACGATATAGTCTGGATGGGAGCCGCTGCCGGAAACTGGGCCTGTATTACAAATGTGCTCAGAATGAACGTAAGTTATAATAATTTCGATATGCTTGAGATAGGCTACGGCATAAACCTCAGGCCGCTTTCGAGTTTTGCCGCCAAGTTCTACGGAGATGATCCGTGCGAGTATTTTAAGCCTCACATAATAGATGAGAATGTCTATGATCCCGTCGATGAGGAACTCGCCGCAAAAATGCACAAAGCTATAGCTGTATGCCAGTTCAAAGTGGAAGGGCAGAGGATAAAAGCTCATCCGGAATACGATCTCAACAACAGACTTTCGCTTGAACAGGTGGATTATGAGAACGGCACTATGGAAATAAACGGCAAAACATACGAACTCAGAGATAAGAATTTTCCTACTGTAGATCCTCAGGATCCGTATAAACTTACAAGTGAAGAAAATGAAATGCTTAACAGACTCGAAGCCTCGTTCCTTAAAAGCGAAAAGCTTCAAAAGCATATAAGGTTCATGTTCACACATGGATCACTTTATAAATGCATCAACGGCAATCTTTTGTATCACGGGTGCATTCCGCTTACTGACGACGGTAATTTTAAAGAGTGCACTATAAACGGCGAGACACATAAAGGAAAAGCATATATGGATTTCCTGGATACCGAAGTCAGAAGGGAATTTTATGAATCCGACGGACTGGATAAGAATGAGCGTTCGGGTGATATCATGTGGTATCTTTGGCTCGGCAAAGACTCGCCGCTTTTCGGCAAAGATCAGATGACAACATTTGAAAGATGTTTCATTGCAGATAAAAAAACGCACAAAGAGCATACTGTCCCGTACTACAGATGGATAAAAGAAAAAAGCACCTGTGAAATGATATTAAAGGAATTCGGGCTCGATAAGAAGAGTTCAAAAATACTCAACGGACATGTGCCGGTCAAGATAAAAGACGGAGAAAGCCCGGTCAAGGGTGACGGGCTTTTGTATGTTATAGACGGGGGCATTTCCAAGGCCTACCAGAAGCAGACAGGCATCGCGGGATATACCTTTATCTTTAATTCAAGATACATGTCGCTTGCCGAGCACAAGCCTTATGAACCCCTTAAAAAAGACGGCACACAGGTGTTCCATTCTCCGAAGCTGACTACCGTTTACACGCTTGAAAAGAGAATGATGGTGCTGGACGCCGATCAGGGCCGGGCACTTGAACAGCAGGTGGTTGAACTTAAGGCGCTGATCAATGCTTATAAAAAGGGCGTACTTAAGGAAACATGGGATTAGAAACGACATTTTTTAAACTTAAAACTGTTGCAAAAACATTTAATAAATGATATTTTAAAGTAGGCACGTTTTCAATGTGTAAAAACCTAATATATACATTATAGTTTTTTTAAAAACATGTTGAAAACCGCCTTGAGAAATGGTATGTTGAAAATATGTCAGTATGCAAAAATGCGGAAGAGTCGGCATATTTGCTTACCCTAATTAATTTTAAAGGAGGAATAACATGAAAGAAGTTGTAATCGTAAGTGCAGCAAGAACCCCTTTCGGTAAATTTGGCGGCGGACTTAAAAGCTTTAAGGCTGCAGAACTCGGCGGACTCGCAATAGCAGAAGTAATTAAGAGAGCCGGAATCAGCCCTGAAGATGTAGACGAAATGATCTACGGTATGGTATTACCGGCAGGACAGGGACAGGTTCCTGCGCGCCAGGCATCACTCAAGGGTGGTATTCCTATTGAAAAACCTTGCCTTACAATCAACAAGGTTTGCGGCAGTGCTCTTAAAGCCGTTACTCTCGGTACACAGATCATCAAGAGCGGAGACGGTTCAGAGGTTATCCTTGCAGGCGGTATGGAAAGTATGTCGAACGCACCTTATCTCAGCGACAGCGTAAGATGGGGAGCCAGAATGTTCAATACTAAAATGGTCGATGCAATGGTAAACGACGGACTCTGGTGTCCTCAGTATGATGTGCACATGGCTGTACACGGCGGCGGAGTTGCTAAGGAATACAACATTTCTAGAGAGATGCAGGATAAGTGGGCTTATCGTTCACAGATGAAATGGGCTGAAGGCGAGAAAAACGGAGTATTCGATGACGAAAGATTCCCTGTTGAAGTCAAGGGAAAGAAGGGCAAAGTCAATGTAGTAGACAAAGACGAAGCTCCTCGTCCTGATACTACTCTGGAAGGACTTGCAGCACTTCCACCTATCTTTGATCCTGAAAACACAGTAACTGCAGGTAACGCACCGGGAACTAATGATGGCGCTTCAGCAGTTGTTATCATGACAAGAGAAAAGGCAGAAGAGCTTGGCGCACCGATCCTCGCAACTATCAAGGGCTATGCTCAGGTTGCAAGAGACGCTAAGTACATCGCAACAGTTCCTGGTCTTTCTATCAAGAAAGTTATGGATGAAAACAATCTTACCATTGATGATTTCGATCTAATCGAAGTTAACGAAGCATTTGCGGCAGTTCCTCTCGTATCATGCATAGGCATCCTCGGAATGACTTATGAACAGATGGACGAAAAGGTTAACGTGAACGGTTCTGCGGTTGCAGTTGGTCACCCGATCGGAGCTTCCGGTGCTCGTATCCTGATGACTTTGATTTATGAGCTGAAACGTCGCGGTCTCAAGAGCGGTATATGCGCTATCTGTTCCGGTATGGCTCAGGGAGATGCTTGCTGGATCGAAGTTGAGTAATAAATTATCTCATATTTATTTAATTAAAGAAAGGAAGTTTAAACATGGCAATTAAAAAAGCGGCAGTAATAGGCGCCGGTCAGATGGGCGGCGGAATAATCCAGGTATTTGCACAGAGCGGATATGACACTACTGTATGGGTAAGATCCGATTCTTCAGCTGATAAAGCTAAGGCTAAGATGGAAAAGTATTTCGCAAAGCAGTTAGACAAAGGCAGAATCGACGAGGCTGAAAAAGCTGCAAGCCTTGACAGAATCCACTATGTACAGGACTATGCAGAACTTAAAGATGTTGATATCATTGTTGAAGCTGCAAGCGAAAACATGGAACTGAAGGCAGATATCTTCAGACAGCTCGATGCTAATTGTAAGCCGGAGTGTATTCTCGCAACAAACACTTCATCACTGCCTATCACTGAGATAGCTGCAGTAACCAACCGTCCTCAGCAGGTTATAGGCATGCACTTCATGAACCCTGTTCCTGTAATGAAGCTGGTTGAGATCATTCGCGGACTCGAAACTACGGATGAAGTTTATCAGACAGTAGAAGATATGTCTAAAGATGTTGGCAAGACTCCTGTAGAAGTAAACGACTTCCCTGGATTTGTAAGTAACCGTGTTCTCCAGATCATGATCAACGAAGCTATCTACTGTCTCTATGAAAGCGTAGCACAGCCGGATGCTATCGATACAGTTATGAAGCTTGGAATGAACCATCCAATGGGACCTCTCGCACTGGCAGACCTCATCGGTCTTGACACTGTACTTGCAATCATGAACGTTCTTTACGAAGGATACAATGATTCTAAGTATCGTCCTTGCCCATTACTTAAGCAGTATGTTGCTTCAGGCAGACTTGGCGTTAAGAGCGGACGCGGTTTCTATACTTACTAATAAATTGTTAAACTGAACAGCCAGGGGTGTATTGCGCCCCTGTGCTGTTTGATGTATAGACTTTGTGAATCCCTTCACAAAGTCTATACGTAAAATCATATTGTAAATCTAAGTAATCAAACACCAAAGAGAGGAGAACTATGTTCGAACTTACTAAAGAACAAGAACTGCTGGTGAAAATGGTTCGCGAATACTCCACTAATGAGCTTGAGCCTAGAGCTGATGATGTGGATAAAGAGAGCAAAATCCCGCAGGAAACGTACAAGGAAATGGGCAAGATAGGCCTGCTCGGTCTTAACGCTCCGGTAGAATACGGTGGAGCTGGTATGGACGACATCTGCAAAGTACTTTCAATAATTGAAGTTACTCGCGCATGTGGCAGTACCGGAGAATTTTTCGCTGTACAGTTACTCGTTAACTATATAATAGCTACTCACGGTACTGAAGAGCAGAAGAAAAAGTATCTCGCAATGAACGCGGAAGGCAAGATCGGCGCATTCGCACTGACAGAGCCTGAAGCAGGTTCAGATGCAGGCGGTCTGCAGATGACTGCAGATAAAGACGGAGACGACTACATTATCAACGGATCTAAAGTATTTATTTCCAACATGGGCCCTGACGAAGGTGCTTATGCGATCATCTTCGCCCTTACTGATAAGACAAAGGGAAGTCACGGCGGAATCACAGCATTCCTCGTAGATCGTGGAACTCCTGGATTCACGCTTGGTAAACTTGAAGACAAGATGGGTATCCGCGGAGCTGCTGTTTCCGAACTCATATTTGAAGACTGCCGTCTGCCAAAAGAACAGGTGCTCGGCAAAGTAGGCAAGGGAATGCACGTTGCATTTTCAGGACTCGACTCCGGACGTGTCGGAATCGCGGCACAGTCGATCGGTTACGGCCAGGCTGCTCTGGACGCTGCAATTGAATATTCTAAACAGCGTGTTCAGTTCAAAAAGCCGATTTCAGCTAACCAGGGTCTGCAGTGGTATCTGGCAGAGATGGCTACAAGACTTGAAGCTGCAAAACTTCTCGCTCTTAAGGCAGCTGCAACGATGTCAAAAGGCCAATCTGCAACTATGGAAGCTTCAATGGCCAAGTACTTCGCAGCAGAAACAGCTAACTGGATAGCAGCCAAAGCAGTTCAGATTCACGGCGGATACGGCTTCATGAAGGATTACGTGGTAGAACGTATCTATCGTGATGTCAGAATCGTTACTATTTACGAAGGTTCGTCAGAAGTACAGAAGATCGTTATCAGCAGGGCACTTTTGCAGTAAAGGAGAATATACATGAAAGCAATTGTTTGTGTAAAACAGGTTCCGGATACATCTGGTGTCGTAGCGGTCAAAGAAGACGGAACCATGGACCGTGCCAAAATGGCTACCATCACTAACCATGATGACCTGGCAGCTGTTGAGGCAGCACTGGAATTAAAAGATGAAACTGGTTGTGAAGTAATCGTTGTGTCAATGGGACCTCCGCCAGCAGAAGGAATGCTTAGAGAACTTCTTGCAATGGGAGCTGACAGAGGCGTACTCGTTTCTGTGCGTGAGTTCGGTGGATCCGACACATATGCAACATCACAGATCATAGCAGCAGCAGTTAACAAAGTCGGCGTTGATACTGATGACGTAGTATTCTGCGGACGTCAGGCTATCGACGGAGACACTGCACAGGTAGGACCTCAGATCGCTGAAAAACTCGATCTGCCTCAGGTTACTTACGCTGCAGATATAAAGAAGGACGGCAACAAGCTTACAGTTAAGCGTTTGCTTGAAGATGGACACATGATGCTCACAGTTGAGACACCTTGCCTGATCACATGTGTACAGGAACTCAACAAGCCTAGATACATGAGTCTGGCCGGCATTAATTCAGCATATAAAAAGCCTGTGGATATTTTTGACTATGAAGCTTTGAAAGACGAGCCTCTTATCGATCCTGACACTATAGGACTTAAGGGTTCACCTACAAATGTTTACAAGTCGTTTTCACCACCACCAAAGGGTGGAGCGGTAATGCTGGATGGCTCTGGTGCAGAAACTTGTGCTGAGCTTGCTAACTTACTCAACGAAAAACACGTGATTTAAGAAAGGAGTTAATACATGGCTTTCGATAGTAAAGATACTGCTGCTTTCAAAGGAGTATGGGTATTCTGTGAACAGCGTAACGGAGAAATCCAGTCAATAAGCTATCAGCTGCTGAGCGAAGGCAGAAAACTTGCTAACGATCTGGGAACAGATCTTTGCGGATTGTTGCTTGGTACAGATATCAAAGAAGAAGATATCAAAAAGCTTGGAGGTTACGGTGCAGACACCATAATCAACGTAAACCATCCTCTTCTGAAAGATTACACTACAGACGCTTACACAAAAGCGCTTTGTGATGTAGTAGAAAATAAAAAACCGGCAATGGTATTGATCGGTGCGACCAACATTGGTCGTGACATGGCACCTCGTTGTGCTGCAAGACTGCATACAGGTCTGACTGCAGACTGTACACATCTTGATGTAGATGTTGAAAAGTATAAGGCGTTCCTGAAGAGTGTTTCTACTCTTGACGTTGACAACATGGAATTTGAAGAAAATGACAATCTGAAGATGACTCGTCCGGCATTTGGAGGCCATCTCATGGCTACTATCATTTGCCCTCGTTTCCGTCCACAGATGTCGACAGTTCGTCCCGGCGTTATGGAAATGCAGGCATTCGATCAGGCGGGAGCAGACAAGGTCGCAATCGAAAATTACGATGTGACTATTAATGATTCTGACATCCACGTATCAATCGATAGTATTGAAAAAACTGCCAAGAAACTGGTTGACCTCATAGGCGCAGACGTAATCGTTTCTGTAGGTCGTGGTATCGGTAAAGATCCGGATAAAGGTATTGCTCTTGCTCAGGAACTGGCAGACCTGCTGGGCGGCGTTGTAGGCGCATCGCGTGCGTGTGTTGACTCAGGATTTATCACTCAGGATCACCAGGTTGGACAGACCGGTAAGACTGTACATCCTAGAATCTATGTTGCACTCGGTATCTCCGGCGCTATTCAGCACAAAGCTGGCATGCAGGACAGTGAATGCATCATCGCAGTAAACAAGAATGCTGACGCTCCAATATTTGACGTAGCTTCTTACGGAATCGTCGGTGACCTCTTTACAGTAACACCGTTACTTACAGAGGCTATCAAGAATATCCTTGATGCGAAATAGTAATAGGAGGAATAAACTATGGCTATAGTAGAATATAACGTGGAAGGTGCTGTTGGCACTATAACTATCAATCGTCCAAAAGCGCTGAATGCACTTAATTCGGAAGTGCTTTCGGAGCTTGACAAGATATTCGATAATGTTGACCAGAATTCAGTTCGTTGTCTTATCATCACAGGTTCAGGGGACAAATCCTTTGTAGCCGGCGCAGATATAGGCGAAATGCACAACCTCGATGGAGAAGGCGGAAAGGCCTTCGGAATCAAAGGTAATGCGGTAATGAGAAAAATCGAAACTTTTCCACTTCCGGTAATAGCTGCAATAAACGGATTTGCTCTCGGCGGCGGTAACGAACTCGCAATGAGCTGTGACATTCGTATCTGTTCAGACAATGCTACTTTTGGACAGCCTGAAACCGGCCTTGGCGTTACACCGGGGTTTGGGGGAACTCAGAGACTGCCCAGACTTATCAACTCGGGCATGGCTAAACAGTTGCTGTACACTTCAGCAATATTCAATGCCGACGAAGCTTTCAGACTGGGACTCGTAAATGCAGTTTATCCTCAGGCTGAACTTATGCCGGCTGCACAGAAAATGGCTGCTAAGATCGCTAAAATGGGACCGATCGCTGTTCGTGACTGTAAGATCCTCGTTAATGAAGGACTTGAGAAGAATATGGATGATGCTATCGCATTTGAAGCTGAGATTTTCGGCAGCACATTTGACACTAATGACCAGAAAGAAGGAATGGGCGCATTTGTAGAAAAGAGAAAAGAGAAGAACTTCACAAATAGCTGATCCTTGGTAACTTAGAGTAATAACGAGCTCTAAATTCAGGGCTCACGACTAACGTTGCAAGTATGAGGATCTTGTGGAAACACAGAACCTCATACTTGTTTGTTTTTAAACAGAAAAATTTATATTTTGTTGATTTATTTTATAAAATCAATGCATAAAACGGAAAATATGAGCCAAAAACATATAAATTACAGAATATATATTATGTTAACACAAGGAGGATTAAATGAGCTTTATTGATGAATATAAGAAAAAGCTTACTACTGCTGAAGAAGCTGTAAAATGCATCAAAAGCGGTGACTGGGTCGACTATGGCTGGTGTACAGGTACCCCTGTAGAACTCGATATAGCGCTCGCTGCCAGAGCGGAAGAACTTACCGATGTAAACATCAGAGGCGGTATGGTGCTTCATCCACTTGCTATAGGCGATGTTGAAAATGCGCCTGATCATTTTTCATGGAACAGTTGGCATATGACCGGCGTAGAGCGTCCGATGCTCGCCAAGGGCATAGGATACTACAACCCGATCAGATATTCGGAAGTTCCAAAGTATTACAGTTCGGGAAGTGCAGGACATGTAGATGTTGCCATGATTCAGGTCGCTCCAATGGACAAGTATGGATTTTTCAACTTCGGGCCTAACAACAGCCACCTGTTGGAAATGTGCAAAGTTGCCAAGACTGTAATCGTTGAAGTAAATGAAAATATGTGTCGGTGCCTTGGCGGATGGGCTGAAGAAGTACCTATCAGCATGGTCGATATGATCGTGGAAGGCAACAATTCTCCAATGGATGAGATTCCAAGAGCCGGTGAACCTTCAGATATCGACAAAAAGGTTGCGGGCTATATCATGGAAGAGCTTCAGGATGGAAACTGCCTGCAGCTGGGCATAGGCGGTATGGTAAACGCTGTTGCCAACATGATCTCAAAATCAGACCTTCAGGATCTCAGCGTACATACAGAAATGTTTGTTGACGGATTCATCGATCTTGTGGAACAGGGAAAAATCACAGGCAGACGTAAGAATATAGATCCACTCCGTATGACTTACGGATTCGGCGCAGGTACTCAGAAAATGTATGACTACCTCGACAACAACCCGCAGTGCATGAGTGCTCCTATAAGCTACGTAAATGACACGGTAGTCATCTCTCAGCTCGACAACTTTATTTCCATAAATAACGCTGTTGACTGCGACCTATTCGGTCAAGTCAATGCTGAAACCAACGGATATAAGCATATAGGCGGCGCAGGCGGACAGCTCGACTTCGTACTCGGTGCTTACAGATCTAAAAACGGCAAAAGTTTCATATGCATGAGTTCAACATTTATGAATAAGAAGACGGGTAAAGCTGAATCCAGGATACGTCCGAGACTCAAGGAAGGTTCAATTGTTACAGACACTCGTTCAAACGTTAACTTCATCGTAACTGAATACGGTAAGGTAAACCTCAAGGGGAATGCCACATGGCAGAGAGCTGAAAAGATGATATCGATAGCAGCTCCTGAATTCCGTGATGACCTGATAAAAGAAGCTGAAATGATGCAAATCTGGAGACGTTCAAATAAACGATAAATTATCCAAGCACTTAAACAAATGTTAAGAAATAGGAGGAACTAAAATGGGTGCACTTAATGGAATTAAAGTACTTGATTTCACAACATTGCTGCCGGGACCATACGCTACGATGACACTTGCGGATTTAGGCGCTGAAGTGCTTAAAATCAGCAGCAAGGGCAAATATGACCTCGTAACACACTGGCCGCCTGTAATCGACGGTACAGATACTACAGGTGCTGCCGCATGGCTCGGCAGAAACAAAAAGACTATACACCTTAACATGAAGAAACCTGCTGCTGTTGAAGCAGTAAAGAAACTCGTTATGGAATATGATATAGTCGTAGAACAGTTCCGTCCGGGTGTTATGAGTAAGCTTGGAATAGGATATGACGAGCTCAAGGCAATAAACCCTAAAATAATATATTGTGCAATCACCGGATACGGACAGACCGGACCGATGGCTCTGCGGGCAGGGCACGACATCAATTATATGTCACGATCGGGTATAATATCCGCAGCAGGCCGCAAGGAAACAGGTCCTGCGCTGTTCAACTTCCAGATTGCCGACGTAGCGGCGGGATCAAAGGATGCTATCATAGGTATTCTTGCCGCTATACGTCATAGAGACCAGACAGGCGAAGGCCAGTTTGTAGACGTTTCAATGGAAGATGGTGTTATACCGTTTAATTCAATGGACGGAGCAAGTTTCTTCGCAGGAGCAGACGAGCCGAAGAGAGCGGCAGGACTGCTCAATGGCGGCGGTATTTATGATTTTTATGAAACTAAAGACGGACATTTCATGGGCGTCGGTTCATTGGAACCTAAATTCTTTGCAGATCTCTGCAAGGGAACGGGTCATCCTGACTGGGCTGACGGAAAAATCTTAAAAACTGATCCTGAAACTGCAAAGAAAACATTTATCGATGATTTCAAATCCAAAACCAGAGATGAGTGGGTAGAAATATTTTCAAAGCTTGATGCGTGCGTTGAACCTGTCTTCACACTTGATGAAGCAGCTAAGGACGAACACCACGCCGCTCGCGGCATGTTCCCGGATGTTCCGCTGCCTCAGGCTCAGGGAAAGACTGTAAAACAGCTCGGATGCCCTATCAAACTTTCAGCAAGCCCTGTAGAATACAAGCATGCCGGTTATCCTGAAGGTTGGGACACCGATGAGATCCTCTCCGGACTCGGATACAGTGCTGATGAGATAGCTGACATGTCAGAAGGCTGATCTGCAAATACCTCGTCTGCCCCGACAGAGCAAAGCTTGACCGAAAGGCAGGGTATTGCAGAAGACAGATAAGATATCTCGATCTCAGATATTAAAAAGCGCCGTTTGAATAATAAAGCGGCGCTTTTGGATTTATTCTGCTAATTTCAGATATTAAATAATGATATATCGGCCTTCCTTTCTTCTCGGCGCTTTTGGATTTGCAGCAGGATATCCGAATGTTATAAGTGCAACAAGTTTCCCTTTGTCAGGCGCATAAAGCTCCCGGAACGCGTTCGCTTTTCCTCCTTCGACAGGGGCGGTGAGCCAACAGCTTCCTATTCCTTTAGCTGCAGCTGACAAAAGCATATTTTCAATTGAAGCTCCTATGCTCTGTATGATAGTTGATTCTGACTTTGTGTAATCTTTTTTATGTTGAAATACAAGCATAACAACAGGAGCATTCCCAAGCATTTTTATGAATTTAAGACTTTCTTCAGCAACCTGCGGATGTTTTTTAAATCTTGTGTGCAGATTGTCTTTAAGATTGTCCGACACGTCCGCCATGATATCATGCACTTTTGCCATTTCATCTCTGCTTTTTATTACCACATAGTACCATGGCTGAAAATCAACACCGGAAGGGGCATACATACCGGCATTGATTATGTCCTGAAGATCAGCATCGCTTATGGGCTTTTCTTCATATTTTCTTATACTTCTTCTCTTTAAAATTACATCTTGAAAATTCATATCTTTAAACTTGTATCTGCTTAAGCGTCCATAGTCTGAACTTTAGAAAAACTGATACATATTCCTTCCCGTAATCGATAGTTTTATATGCCACAGGAATATAAAACGAGCGGATTAGAAATTATATTAAATCGTATCGATATGCGGTTAATACTGATTAAAGACATTATAGCATCAGCTGCAAACGAAATTCAATAAATATACATAAATATTGAAAGATAATTAAGATCGTTAACTTAAAAAACGATGCGAATACTTCTTGAGGCATTTATTTATAATTATGCCGTTTAGATCCTGATCAAAGCTTATCGATAGTTGGTGTTATGCGGTAAGCGCGTTTCAGAACTTCATACTGCTTGCGTGCTTTGTGAGCGCGTCCGCTTGTCGTATTGAAAGCTTTGACAGCTTTTATCATAATGTTCTTTGCCGTATGCTCAAGTGGTGTGAATTCCAGCATTGAGACTTTATAGCCGTTTGCTTCAAGCTTCAAACCGCGAACAGCATCGGTTATAAGTTCGGTAAATTTATCTTTCAGTATCCCGTATTTTAAAATAGGCTCATCAATATCATTATGAAGCTGTTTAAAAAGTTCATGCTGACAACACGGAACTGATAGGATGGCCCGGCTGTTCCAGCGAACTGCATTGATAAGCGCATAGTCTGTGGCGGTATCACACGCGTGAAGGGTTATTACCATATCAGCACGATCACTTTTATAATCCGCGATATCACCGGTAATAAATCTCAAGCCGGAATATCTCAGATCCTCTGCAATTTTATTGCAATAGTCTATAACCTCTTTTTTTAGATCAAGACCTATAATATCAACATCCCTGTTATTTAATCTTTTAAGATAATAGTACACCGCAAATGTAAGATATGCCTTGCCGCAGCCGAAATCTATTATTTTGAGCGGCTCTGCAGTTTGTGAATCATCAGCAACGCAATTATCAGGCATTCCGGCTGAATCCGGGTCTCTGCCCTCATTATTTTTATTTGCAAATTCAGTTTTGTAAACGTCATCAACTATTTCAAGAAATCTGTTTATCTGTCTGAATTTAGAATAGTGTTTATTATATACTCTGCCATCTTCACTCATGACGCCAAGGCGTATCAGAAAATCACATGGCCTGCCGTTCGGTATTATATAGTTTTTGATTTTATCATGCCTGATATGTGCCTGCTTGCGGTTTGAACACATCGTCCTGACTTTCGGTCTTTCCGGCTTTGAGGCGAGTATTTGAATATCGGATGTTTCATTTAAAATATTTATTTCTTTAAAAACATCACAGACAAGCGACATGCATCTGTCTAAAGCTGCTGAAGGCTCCAGGTTTTCATGCATCGTCTTCGTTTCGTATGTGTATTCAAACTGAAAGAAGCGATTATCTCCTATATCAAACGGGCGCATCGTGACACGTTTTGCTTCGAGTGATTTTCTGCGCTTACATGAAAACACGATCTTTACCAGTGTGCTGTCATTAAGACTGTTCTGAAATTGAGCTTTTAAAATATCCATAATATAAATCAATGTCTACCGGATAAAACGATAGGCATCTCAAATCCTTTCCATCAACATTATATCATATGAGCACGGGCGGATAACACATATATACGCATGTTGCAATTTGATTGATATTATTTGTAGCATTTGAAAGTAAGCCTTGTAAATCCCGGAAAGGCTCTAAATCTACCTGATAAATTTCTTTTTCTAAAACGCATTTGCGGATAAAGTGGCTCATATTTCTGCACTTTGCAAGTTTTCTTTTCTCCTCAAAAAGAGCTTTTTCTTCTTTGGTCAATTTAATTTCAAGTCGTTCATTTCGTATTCTGTTTGCCATAGAAATTTCCTCCTTTGTATGATTTTCGGGGTCTTAGGGTCTCCCTAACAAGCTAAAAATTGATAAAAAAGAAGCAGATCCCGAAGGGCTGCTTCATCAATTTTTCCGTAAGTGTCCGTACACTTACTGTGCTTGCTCTTATACTAATAGTATAAAAATAACGTTAATATTTAATTTATCTTGTTTGCTCACAGGTAATTATAAATCTCTTCTCATTTTACTCGGAGTGATGCCATAAATTTCTTTAAAAGCTTTTTGGAAATATCCATCGCCATAATAACCGACGTTTTTTGCTATTTCTACAATAGATAATTCTTCATCATAAAGCAGCTCCAGTGCTCTTGTCATTCTGCATTTCTTTGTATATTCATTTATAGTCATATTGAATATTTCTTTAAAACCTGTTATCAATTTTTGTTGATTGATAGTAAATTTTTTTGTAAGTTCAGCAATCGTAAAACTATCTGCGAAGTGTGATTCTATAAAGTCTTTCACGTCATTTAAAATGGATTTATCTTTAGAAGAAAGGTGTATAGTAGTTTTAGGTTTTTTTTTTGTAAATATAATCATAAAGAAGTGAAAAAACTTCTAATGATTTACCTCTAATATAAAGTTTTAGTGCGTTTCCTTTTAAAGGGCACTCGTTTATACTGCTGCAAATTGCGGTTATTTCAGGAATGGAAACGGGTTTAGGGTTAAGAATCATAGCGGCTCTTTCATAGAAATTATCTTCTAACTTTATAGGTAAAGAAGAAAAGAAATTTTCTCTAAAGGCAAAGCCGATATTAAGAAGTCGTATATTAGGCTCAATTCGTTTATATCCATAAAAAGTACCTAAATTAACATAAGCATTCAGACCATATTCAAATTCGAATATATTATCTTTTTTTTGATAAATCGAAGCAGCTCCTGCATAATATTGTCCGATTTCAATGATTCTTTCACTAACATATTCTTTTATAATAAAAGGCTGATATAAGGTACAGTCAGAAATGGTTACCATTGCTGACTGTGGATCACCTAAAATAGAAAAACCTCCACTTCCTTTTGTTCTATCCAAAGTGTAGTCATTTCGTCCGTCTTTCGAGATTTTAATAAAACCGAAATTTTCAAAATCTCTCCAATAATCTTCAATCGTTCTCATCTTATCACACCTGCTTTTTTTGAAGTATTTTCTGTTCTTTTCGAAGAAAAGCATATCATAAAAGCCTTGAAAAATCAATAATTAAATCAAAATACCTTTTCTAGTTGAAGAAATGAGCCATTAAAAAAAACTATCAAGTACGATAAAATGAAACGAGTTAGTAATAACTAATAGCATAAAGAAGGAGGTTATTTCTTTGAAGAAAAAAACTAAGGGGATATTTGAGCATATCTTTTATTATTCCAATGATGGCAAGCTATTTTTGGTATTTAGCCTGTGCCTTTCAGTTATAGGGATGATATGCAATGTTATTCCGTATGTGTCAGTATATTTTATAGGTAAAAATTTTTTAATATCAGGAGATAATAACGAAACGGTAATATTTTGGATTGCAATTGCCGGTTTTGCCATTTTACTAAACTTGATCTTTACGTTTCTTGGCGGTTTAGGCTGTCATAAAGTTGCTTTTAAAACTCTATATACATATAGAATTAATATTATGGAGCATTTAGGCAAACTGCCGATAGGGTTCTTTTCAAAAAATACAAGTGGAAGTATTCAAAAAGTCATGGATGAAAATATTGAAAAATTGGAAAGTATTATAGCACATATGCTCCCTGATTTAGTAGGTTCATTTGCCATCTTGTTATTACTTTTCTTAGGGATAGGCTACTTAAATATAGTAATGGCAATTACCGTTCTTATATCTGTCATTATTGCATTTTGTTTTCAATATATGATATTCGGAAGTGAAAAAGCAAAGGGCAGATATGCGAGTTATATTCAGGCATCAACCAATATTACAAGCAGTTTTTCCGAATATGTAAAAGGAATGGCTGAAGTAAAACTTTTTGGGAAATCAGGCGGTATGTTAAAAAGTTTAGAGAATCATCTCAATGAAAGCCTTCGCTGGGAAATTACAAATTATAAAAAGGCATCTTTGCCTATGAGCATGTACAAGAGCATAATTCTCTCTCTTTTAACTTTTATAGTTCCTGTAGGCGGGATATTGATACTTGGTAATCCTACTGGCGATACAGTATTAGCAGTCATTATGACACTTATTATTGTACCGGCTTTATATGAGCCGCTGCTAACCTGTGTCGATTATTCTACTCAGATTAATCTTACAAAAGCGGGACTTTTTCAGATTGAAAACATTATAAACGAAAAAGAATTAAAAGTGAGAGATAGTTCAGAAGAGATCAAGGGAAGCAATGTCGTATTTGATAATGTTTCTTTTTCCTATGAAAGTGAAGCAAATCCGTTAAGAAAAATGGCACTTAATAATGTTTCGTTTGTTTGTAAAGAAAAAGAAATGACCGCCTTAGTTGGCGAATCAGGGAGCGGAAAATCTACTATAGGACAACTGATTTTAAGATTTTGGGATGTGGAAAAAGGAAGCATCAAGATTGGAAATAAAGATGTAAGGACTATTGAAACAAAAGAGTTGATGGAGAAAATTGCATTTGTTTTTCAAGATACCCATATTTTTTCCGATACGGTAAAAAATAATATTTCAATGAATAACAGTGCTTCTGATGAAGAAATAATTGAAGCTGCAAAAAAAGCAAGATGTCATGAGTTTATAATGAATCTTCCAAAAGGCTATGACACGGTAATTGGCAGCGGAAACATAAAATTATCCGGAGGGGAGGCCCAGAGAATATCAATTGCAAGGACATTTTTGAAAAATTCAAAAATTGTAATTCTGGATGAAGCTTTGGCTTATACCGATGCAGAGAATGAAAATTTGATTCAGGAAGCTATTATAAATTTGGTTAAAGACAAGACAGTTATTGTTATTGCCCACAGACTTAAAAGTATTATGGAAGCGAACAAGATTATTGTTCTAAAGGAAGGAAGGATAATAGAAGAAGGTACACATGAAAATCTTATGAAAGAAGATGGAGAGTATAAGAGTTTGTGGGATCTACAGTTTGAAGCGGAAAGCTGGGAAATAGAGAGAAAGAAGGAAGAAGCATAGTGAGAGAAATCATACGAAAATTTACGATGGGTCATACGAAACAGATGATCGAACCGGCTATATGGCATTTTTTGGAAGGGTTTACGATGACTTTTCCTGCGATAGCCGTCTACTTTGTCATCAATCTGCTTATAGAACATTTTGAAAATCCGGAAAGGATTTTTGATAAAGGATATTGGAATATCGCTTTATGGATGTTGGGTTTATTCTTATTACAACTGATTGTCAGCACATTTAGCTTTTTAAGAACATTTCTTCCGGGGGCAATCCATTCTACGGATAATAAAAAAGAATTTATCGGGAAAATCAAAAGATTTCCTCTCGGTTTTTTCTCTAAAACACGTTCCGGCGAACTTATCAATACGTTTACGGGAGATTTTTTAGCGATTGAACAAAGCATGGTGGCAACCTTTACCGGTCTTTTCGGGGTTGTTTTCTCCTGTATAGTCACTTCCGTATTCCTGTTTTATTTTAACTCGAAGATGGCTCTTGCTTTTTATATTACAATACCTGTTTCGGGGATCGTCATCATGATATCAATGAAAGTATTCGGACATATGAGTACCCGGCTCCGATCTGCGAAAGATGATACCGCAGAGGGATTAAACGAATATCTTTCGGGGATGAAAATTCTTAGAAATTATAATCAAGTAGGAGAAGGTTTTTCTAAACTTCAAACAGCATACAGACACTTAATGGAGGTCAGTATAAAAGGAGAAACGGTAGGAGGTGCTCTTTTAGGTTTGGCGCTGACATTTGCAAGGGCAGGACTTCCGCTCATGTGTTTTGTCGGCTCTTATCTATTGATTGGTGGCAAGATAAGCCTGATTTCGTTTTTGAGTATTATTGTTATCGGGACTAAAATCATAAGTCCTCTTTTGACTTGGATTAGGTACACTGCATTGCTTAGGGTACAGTATGTAAGTGCAGGAAGGATTGACAATGTAATGAAAGAAAAGGAGTTGTTTGGAAACAAAAAAATAGAAAGTTTAGATGATATTCATTTTGAAAATGTAAGTTTTTCCTATACAAAAGGTCAAACGATCATTGAAAATATATCTTGTTATCTTAAGAAAAACTCTCTTACTGCAATTGTAGGTCCAAGCGGTGGAGGGAAATCAACAATCCTGAAACTGATTGCAAGGTTTTGGGATGTTGATGAAGGAAATATAAAAATAGGCGGCATGCCTTTAAATGAGATTCATCAGGATAATTGGTTGGAACAAATTTCCATGGTTTTGCAGGATGTGTATCTTTTTCATGAATCGATAAGAGAAAATATCATTTTCGGAAATGAAAATGCAGACGAAGAAGATATGATTCGTGCTGCAAAGCTGGCAGGGTGTCATGATTTTATTGAAAAACTCCCACAAAGATATGAAACAATTGTGGGAGAGGGGGGGGCTACATTATCAGGGGGTGAAAAGCAGAGAATATCCATTGCCAGAGCTATTCTTAAAAATGCACCTATTTTACTTTTAGATGAACCTACTTCAAGTTTAGATGCAAAGAATGAAGTATCGGTTCAGAAAGCAATATCAAATTTGGTAAAAAATAAAACGGTAGTTATGATTGCGCATCGATTAAAGACAATCAAAAATGCGGACCATATTATTGTTTTAGATCAAGGAAGAATTGCGGAAGAAGGAAATCACGAAGAGTTGTTAAAGAAAAAAGGGCTTTATCAGAAACTTTGGAACTTACAAAACAAATCAAAAGAGTGGAAAATTTCGTCAGGAGGAAAAAAGAATGAACAGTAAAAAAATTGGATTAGATTAAAAGATGTTGTACTTATTACATTATTAACAGCAATTATGATTGGAATACAGACGATTGTTTTGATACCCTTTGTAGCCAATCTTAAGTTCGTGCTTTGAAAACTTGATGGCTGAAGTACGAATAGGGAAAGTCAACTGCATTGTTGTAAAAGACCTATCAAGGTTTGGAAGAAACTATACCGAACTTGGCAATTTCATTGAAAAGATCTTCCCGTTTCTTGGGGTAAGATTTGTGGCAGTCAATGACAACTTAGATACCTTCCACATGGACGATCCCAATAAATCACTGGAGGTCATTCTAAAAAATATCGTCAATGAAACCTATGCAACGGATATTTCAAAGAAAGTATCAAGCTCTCATCAGATGAGGATCAAACAAGGCGGATTCATCTGTGGAGCAGCTCCTTATGGGTATGTGGCACGAAAAGATGAAGATGGAATCAGACGCTTGTATCCGGATGAAAATACTGCTCCCATCGTCAAAGAAATCTTTGATACCTATCTGAAAGGACTGAGTACACTGGATATATCCAAACTTCTTTTGGAAAAAAGAGTGTATATCGCAACCGAGTATCGGAAATATAAAAAGGCGGTTTCTGATGGCGATGAACCGATTCGGATATGGCAACCGACTACGATTTTACAAGTGCTTAAAAATCGTGCCTATACCGGAACTTTAATACAGGGAAGAAATCAAAAACACCTTTATGAAGGGAAGCCAAGAGAAAGGCTCGACGAAGAATATTGGACAGTAACCGAAAATGCCCACAAAGCCATTATTTCGATGGATACTTTTGAAGAGGTGCAAGAGAAAATTTCCGAAAAATCAGCACCGATAAAAAGAAGCAGAAAGGAAAATGCGGCTGCCAAAGACGATACTATCTTTCGAGGAATGGTTTACTGCAACCTTTGTCAAAAAAGAATGAGCGTCCATCGACAATTAAGCGGGAAAAGAACGGTATTTTACTTTAGCTGTAACCGATTTGGAGAATACAAGGCAGAAAAATGCGGAACGGCAATTACAGAGTTGACACTCCAAAATACCGTAAAAGCTGCATTTGATACCATTCTTTTAAACAATAAGAAAAGCTATAAGGCATATTTAGACGGTTATGCGGATAAAAAAAGAGAAGCGGAGCAGCAAAAGGAAAAAGAACTGACAGAAATCGGCAGAAGAATCTCAGGACTGAGTAGGCTTCAAAGTGAGTATTACGAAAAGTATGTCTTGGGAGATTGGAGAAAGGAAGATTTTGAAAGAGAAAAGGAAAAAAGAACTGGAGAGCCTAAAAGAAAAGCAAATTGGCATCTTTGAAGAAGAAAAAAGAAGGCTTGAAGAAAAACCGGTCATTACCGAAAAACTCGGAAGAAAGACAAAGAGGGACTGAAAGGACTATATCCGCTCTAAAGAAGAATTTACAGGTGTTCAGATTAGGGAACATATTGATGATGGTTATACCGGAACAAATTTTGTTGAAGTGGGATAACGTAACTTTTTCAAGGGGTGCGTTGTCCCGCTTATTTTTTGCGTCAAATTGCATAGCTCTTGACGTTTGCTCCTATCTGTCTGAAATAGGAGATGCTTTCCGTGGGCTGATCGCCCGTTTCTACTCGACCCACAAAGCTATACATGATTTCAATTTTCCGCGTATTTGTTTCCTTGTCCAGCTCGTGGATTAGGATGCGGTCAATAAATTCATGGACATTCTCGTAAGTCAGTTCTTGAATTGCCGTGTACTTGCGCACAATGGCAACAAATTTTCTTACGTCTACGCTGCGCTCGGTAACCTTGTCGATCTCCTGTGACAGCTCCGCAATCCGGCGGGTTAATGTTTCTTTTTCCTCATCATAACCGGAAGTCAGAAACACAAACTGCTCGTCCGAAAGTTTCCCCAAAGCGTTATCCTCGTATAGCTTGCGGAACAGGATGTTCAACTCGTTCATTCTTACGGTTGCTTTTTCCAGCTCCTTTTTCTGCCGAGACAATGCCTTTTGCATGGACTTTGCGTTATATTCATTGGCATGCCGGATAAATTCCTTTTCGTGAGTTTTGACATAAGATAATACCCTTTGCAGGTCGGCAAGGACAAGCTCTTTTAGGACACTCTTGCGAATATAGTGGGTGGTGCAAATTTCGCCTGTCCTGATACGGTTACTGTATTTACCGCAGGTGTAGGCGTGTTTTCGCTCCGGCGTTCCGGCTCCCTGTTGTAGATACATCTTGTAGCCACAATCTCCGCAAAAGAGAAGCCCAGAAAACAAATCAATCTCATTTATTTTGTTTGGTCGGTGTTTTGTAGCAATCCGCTTTTGTGCGAGATCGAAGGTTTCTTCGTCAATCAATGCTTCATGGGTATTTGGGAAAAAATATTGCTTTTCTTCAGGGTTTTTCTTTGTCTTTTTTGACTTGTATGACACCTTATAGCTCTTTCCCGTGATAGTATGTCCCAGATATTCCTTTCGGGAGAGAATATCATACAGCGTCTTATCCGGCCAGTTATAGATGCAAGTCGGATGCGGGCGCGGGTGACGGCATTTCCCTGTACGCCGATAGCGTAGTTCGGCGACGGTCAGAATTTTGTTTTCTTTCAGCCAATTCTGTATTTCGCAGATACGGTCGCCTCTTATATACATAGCGAAAATTTGTTTTACTACATGTGTCGTTTCAGGATCGGGCAGGAGATGATTTCGGTTATTTGGATCAGCAACGTATCCGTAAGGTACTTCTCCGTTGACGCGCTCTCCCTTTTGAGCTTTTGCCTGTTTCACGGCACGGATTTTCTTTGAGGTATCGCGGGCATAAAATTCGTTAAACCAATTCCGCAAAGGAGTGAACTCGTTGTCCTCTCTTGCAGTATCTACACCATCATTTATGGCAATATAGCGTACTTCATATTCCGGGAACACAATCTCAATCAGTTCGCCGGTTTTCAAATAGTTACGCCCCAGACGGGAAAGATCTTTGGTGATGACGGTTGACACATTTCTGGCTTCTACCTCTTGTAACATAGCTTGAAGTCCCTTGCGTTCAAAGCTCACTCCGGAAAAACCATCGTCAATGAAAAATCGAGTATTGAAAAAATGGTGTTCATCCGCATACTTCTGTAAAATCAATTTTTGATTTTGTATGGATTCACTCTCACCGGTTTGTACATCCTCTTGACTTAATCGACAATATAAGGCAGTTATCTTGTCTGCTATCATAAAGTAGCCTCCTTTCTATCAGCAGACAAGCATGGTATGTGTACTAATAATATTATACCATAAACCGCTGCTTATATCATGGCTTAAATATTAAAGAACACCCTGATTTCGGGCGTTCTCTTCAATGTCTTTTCGGATCAGCTTTTCAATTTTTTTATCAAGGTTGTCCGTTGCTTTATCGCTGAACGACGAACATATAATGTAGGTCGTCTTGCCTATCTTATGCTCCGTCTTTGTGACGGCAAGTTTCTTTTCATTCAAAAGATCAACCCCTTTCATCTGATGTTAAATCAGTCTCTGAATAATGGTTTGTCGATTATTCAGAGTTAATTGATAAAATGGGCTTTAATCGGATGGCTATAAGCATTAGCCTCACGGGAATTTCACCCCTGCATGGTTCTCACG
>DAISVU010000003.1:0-132886 GCA_036839975.1 Bacillota bacterium
AGGGCTTAAAAACCTTGGATTTTCAACAAAAAACCACTTGATTATATGAGGAGGACATTATTATGAAAAAGAAATTGATTGCACTATTAATGGCATGCGTATTTGTATTTGCGCTTGCGGGATGCGGTAGCACGGGGACTTCACCTGTAAACGAAAGTGAGACAGCAGACCTTTATAGTTCGCCGGATAATTTTAAGGGTAGGACATTTGAATTTACGGCAAAAGTTTTTGCTACTGATAAAGAAAACAGAATAACTTATTTAAGGGCATGGCATGATATAGATAAATACGGCCAGGACACTGTCATAATATGTCCGAATACCAAAGAAAGGTTCAATAAAGATGATTATATAAAAGTAGAAGGTATTGTCGATGGTGTGTGTAGTGATAACAAGGTTTTTGGCGGCGCATTAGATGCAGTACAGATAACTGCCAAGTCGGTCAAAAAAATCGGCGTTACTGACGCATTTCCTGCAATTAAGACAGTTGATGTCAAAAAGACGATAAAGAAGGGTTCTGTAAAAGCAATGCTTAAAAAGGTTGACTGGACAAATAATGAGACAAGACTGTATATGATTATAAAAAACACAGGAAAGAATGATGTTGATGTATTTCCTGACCAAGGTAAAATAGTGCAAAAGGGCAAGCAGAAAGAAGCTTATTATAATTTTAACTATCCTAATATAAGCAGCGAACTAAAAGGTAGAGCATCGACAGAAGGTGTTGTGGTATTTAAAAAAATAGATAAAAAGAGTTTTACGTATGAATTCACCGGTTACGACAGTAGTTATAATGAACTAAAGTTTAAATATAAGATCAAGGTCAGATAGTCTGCCGTGATTAAAATCATTAAAGGAGTACTACCCATAAAATAAATAATTTTATGGGTAGTGTATGTTTTGATACGTAATTTGAGAACGAAAGAAAGGTAATACGGATAATGGAGCGCATTATAATCACAGAAGAAGCAGCATATTTCAGAGCATGTGCAAGACAGACTCTGGCAGGTAAATGGACAAAGCCTGTGCTTGCAGTTCTTATAGTAGATGTGTTTATGCAGATACCGACAATGTTTCTGGATTCGTTTTTCAGTGTGAGAGTCAGGTCGTTAAACGTTATGCTGAAAAATGCGGGTATGTATGAAGATATAATGGCATTCAGTCCGGCAGGAGCAATACTTGAGATTTTTATAGCGGGGGCATTTGCTTTTGGGCTTACGGCGTTTTTCATAGCATTTTTCAGGCGTCAGGATGCCGGTACAACACTTGTTTTTTCGGGGTTCGGACGTTTTATTAATACTCTTGTGCTATTTTTGCTATACATGTTTATCGTTGTTGCAGGTATGATATTGTTTATTGTGCCAGGCGTTATATTTTTTTATAGATACAGTCAGGCATTTTGCATAATGTGCGATGATCCTAAAAAAAGTCCGATTCAGTGTATGGCTGAGAGCGCATTTTTGATGCGCGGAAACAAAGTAAAACTATTCATCATGCATTTATCGTTTGCGGGTTGGGCGATTTTGGCTGTAATCCCCGGTGCAATGACATCTGAAGTATTGGCTAAGATGGGGTTTTACTCAGGTACAGGAATGATCGGATTTATATATAAAATTATTATATTTATAGCATCATCCGGAATGTTCTGGGTTGGCGCATACATTAATACGGCGCAGATTGCTTTTTATGATATGCTTACAGGAAGGTTTAAAAAAGTTCGTTTTCATTATTGAAAACAGCATACTGGCTTACAACAAAAAAGGTCCTGTTCAAGTCATTCCGGTTGGACCTTTTTAAGAGATTTGTTTGGTTGTATTATTCGAAAAGGAATAATGATTGTATTATGAGTCTTTTATGAGTACATTTTAAAGCATATTCTTGAAATATAACTGAAAGAAAGATATTTATTGCAGTTTATATTTTTGAGGAGAGTGAACGGGAGCGTTTTAACTGTATACAATGTTTTGTTCCAAAATAAAAACAAAAACTTGAAATATAATGGGAAATTGGATTATACTTATGACTATGATGAAGTATAATCGATTACATTAAATATATTGAAGTGTATTTTGATTCCATATTCAAATAAATTTTTTATATAAAGGAGCGAGTCTTATGAAATTCAAGGATGCGACTATGGAAGATTATGATGTGGCATTTGACTATATCGTTAAACTTTGGACCTATAACACTTATGACAAAGACGAGATAAGGGAAGTATATAGGGAAGTTTTGGCAGACGAAAACAGTTTTGCTTTTTTCCTTATGGATGATGACGGCAGATATCACGGTTTTTGTCATGGAGATTATTTTTTGACATTTTGGATGTCAGGTCTGACCTGCTATGTTTCAAGTATAATAAGCAATGAGGATGAAAGAGGAATGGGCTATGGCTGGATGCTTATGGACCATGCGGTTGAACTGGCAAAGGCAAGAGGCTGCAAGGCTGTTACACTGGAGTCAGGCACACCGCGTACAGATGCTCACGAATTCTATAAAAAATATGGATTTGAAATGGGCTGCTACGGATTCGATAAAAATCTGTGATGTCATCTGAAAAAATCAAATAATATGCCGAATAAACACAACAGGAAGATCATGAGGAGTAATCTTTGCTTTTTATTATCAAGTGTTATTAGTAAAAGTCGCGTGCTTTATAAAGAAACCTGCGGCTTTTTTCTTGTGAAGGGAGCCTGCATTTAATTGAAAAGTTTTTTAAAAGTATTTAAGTCTTATTTAAGGAGTACAAAGTATGTTATTATATATGAGTTGTGTGTAACAAAACAAGGATCTTGAAAGGAGTAGAGATGATACTGGAAAGAAGCGATAAGATAGATATAGATATCGATTCTGTGCCAATGCCGCTGAGAGATATCGCAGCAGAAGCACAGTGGTTCATCAAGATGAGAAACAGATATCGTTCAGCAATAAAAGAAGTCAGCACAAAATTAGAAATACTGGATGATGAATTTCAAATGAAAAACAACTACACGCCCATACATCACATGGAAAGCCGTGTAAAGTCAGTCCAGAATATAATGGAAAAACTTCAGCGCAAAGGATTCGATATCAGTAAGGATTCAGTTAGAAAGCTTACTGATATAGCAGGTATAAGGGTTATATGCAACTATATAAATGATGTTTATGATGTTTCGGAACTCCTTATAAAGCAGGATGATATCGACCTTATAAGAAAGCGCGATTATATAGCAAACCCTAAGAAGAGTGGATACCGAAGCCTGCATCTGATAGTGACTGTGCCGATATTTTTGACAGAGAGTGTGGAAGTTCTGCCTGTAGAAATACAATTCAGGACTATAGCAATGGACACTTGGGCAAGTCTGGAACATGAGCTTAAGTATAAAAACAAAGGTGATCTGAGTGAAGATGCTCAGATGGAACTGATCGCATGTGCGAATGATCTTGCAGACATAGATCAGAGAATGCAACGTATACATAAGATGGCAGATGGCATAATCCGCGAGCTGTAGCAGATCGTTTTACGGGATCTGTTTTTAGGCATTTTAATTACATCAAGAAGGTATCAAACTGTAAAAAACTGCAGCTTGTACAGAAAGTCTTTTGATAAAGAAAGCATTTAAGAAAAAGTTGTATCTTGAAATTCAGAGGGGATCAAGCGATGTCGGATTAATGTGACAGGTGTGCTTTTGCGAGTTTTATCCCAATATCTTGAAAAACTCCTGTTATTAATGTATGATAATCAAGTCATTATTGCAATATTATTCGTTTGGAGGAAACAATTATGAAAAAGTTTGCGAAGTTGGCAATTGTACTGGCGTTGGCACTGACACTTGTGATTGGTGTTACCGCATGTGGTTCCGATGATGAGAAGACCGATAAGACTTATGTCGCAGCTATGGAAGCTACATTCCCGCCATTTGATACTACAAATAAAGACGGCGACCTGGATGGATTTGACTATGCTCTTATAAATGCTATCGCAAAAGATCAGGGGCTTAAAGTGGAGTGGAAAAAAATGGAGTTTGATGGGCTTATCCCGGCACTGAAGTCAGGAAATATAGATATAATAGCATCGGGTCTTTCGATAACTGATGAGAGAAAAGAAGAAGTGGATTTTTCCGATTCGTATTATGACTCGGGACTGCTTGTAGCTGTAATTAAAGACAGCAAGATCACATCTATTGATGATCTCGGCAAGAACAGTATAGTCGGAGTACAGATAGGAACTTCCGGTGCAAAGAAAGCTGAATCATTAAAGAAGGACGGGAAAATTGGTAAAGTAAAGACCTACAACGGTCTTGATGTTGCATTCAAGGATCTTGAAAATGGAGGCATCGACGCTATCATAAATGATAAGCCCGTGACGGATAATTACGTAAGCAAGAGTTCGGATAAAGTCAAGACTGTTGGTGATGTTATAGATGCCGACTCATACGGTATAGCTGTAAAGAAGGGCGAAACCGCACTGCTTGAAAAGATAAATGCAGGTCTTAAGAATCTCAAGGATAACGGCAAGTATGATGAGCTTATAAAGAAGCTTGATACTTGGAAGCAAAAGGATAAATAATACGGAAAAATAAATAGAACAGAAAAGGTTTGCGATGCTGCAAACCTTTTCTGTCAGTTTTTATATAGGAGGAAAGTGATTGGAAAAATTTTGGACAGGGCTTCAGCACGCACTTTCAGGTGTAGGGACAACTCTTACAATCACAGGAGTAGCGGTCATAATTGGTGTGGCAATGGGATTGCTCGTTGCACTTATGAAATTATCAAAGCACATTATTCCTCGAGCAATAGGATCTGTATATGTCGAAATAATCAGAGGCACGCCGTTCATAGTGCAGGCAATTATCTGGTATGCGGCAGTTCCGGAATTACTGCAGCTGTGCGGATTTGACTTTACATGGAGAGATCATGAGATCTATTGTGGATTTATTGCAAGCGGGATAAACAGCTCGGCATATGTTGCGGAAATAATACGTGCAGGTCTTCAGGCGATAGATAAGGGTCAGATAGAAGCATCGCGATCACTCGGACTCTCACCTTTCAAGACCATGAGATATGTTGTTATCCCTCAGGCCACGCGCATAATTCTCCCTGCATTGGGAAATGAATTCATAACGTTAATAAAGGAAACGGCTGTTCTTTCTGTGATTACAGTCGAAGAGATCACCAGGAAAGGTGTTCTTTATGCTGCGCAGGCATATGCTGTGTATCCGGCGTATATCGGTGTAGCTTTGACATATCTTTGTCTGACCATACCTCTTTCGAGGATAATGGTTTATATGGAAAGGAGGATGGCAGTAAGTGATAGAAGTAGTTGATCTTTATAAATACTTCGGCAGTCTTCAGGTTCTCAACGGTATAACCACTAAGGTTGATGAAGGGGAAGTCGTATGTATAGTCGGTCCGTCTGGTTCAGGGAAAAGTACATTTTTGAGGTGCTTGAGTCTGTTGGAGGAACCAACAAAGGGCGATATCATAATAGATGGGCAAAAGATAAATGAAAAAGGTGTGGATTTAAACAAAGTCAGAGAAAAACTCGGCATGGTATTTCAGAATTTTAACCTTTTTCCGCATATGACGACATTTCGTAATATCACATTTGCACCTGTACAGACGGGCAGGATGAGTAAAGCAGATGCAGAGAGCAAGGCGAAGGAACTTCTGACACGCGTTGGACTTTCAGATAAAACGGATGTTTATCCTACGGCACTTTCCGGCGGTCAGAAGCAGCGCGCTGCGATTGCAAGGGCACTTGCAATGGATCCTGAAGTAATGCTGTTCGATGAGCCGACTTCAGCTCTGGATCCCGAGATGGTGGGAGAGGTGCTTGATGTAATGAAAGTGCTTGTTAAGGGTGGCATGACGATGGTTATTGTAACACATGAGATGGGATTTGCAAGAGAAGTGGCAGATCGTATCGTATTCATAGATGAAGGTGTGATAGTAGAAGAGGGAACTCCGGAAAAAATATTTGATAATACCAAAAGCCGTAGGGCAAAAGAGTTTTTCAGCAAAGTGCTTTAATCGTTGCCTTTAATATGTATTAGCAAATACCTTAAACGA
Organism: Bacillota bacterium; assembly: GCA_036839975.1. Lineage (GTDB taxonomy): Bacteria > Bacillota > Clostridia > Peptostreptococcales > Anaerovoracaceae > RGIG7111. Next base: position 6,051 of record DAISVU010000003.1, read on the forward strand.
ATGCAAATCAGACTTCTTCTGAAAACAGTATATATTCCATGTTGTTCAGATCCTTTATGATCGCATCGTGTTTTTTCTTCTTTGTGCATTTTATTGTCATTAGAAGAGGAAGCGATTCTTTAAAAAGTGGAGTTGTGCTGCTCAAGGTTTTTTCTATTATGCGTATTTCGTTATCGTGCATATAATTCATAAGGTCTTTTAGTCCTTGCATTGAGCTGATTTCTACGTAAAGATCAATGCGCATGGAGTGGCGAAGAAATGCATATTCAACTTTAGGAAGGATTGCAAGACATATGTATATTATGACAGCAGCAATAACCGCTCCACTGTAAAATCCGATACCTACGGCAAGTCCGAGACATGCTGATGCCCAAAGTCCTGCAGCAGTTGTAAGACCTTTGATTTTATGACTGCCTGTAACCAGTATAGTTCCAACGCCGAGAAATCCAACGCCGGTTATTACCTGTGCTCCCAGCCTTGCCGGATCATGCGTGCCTTCAAAGACATTGCATATGTACTGATTTGTCAGCATGGCAAGCGCCGCGCCTACACAGACGAGTATGTGTGTCCTGAATCCGGCAAACTGTCCGCGAATACCTCGTTGAAGGCCTATGATGCCTCCGAGGATTACTGCAAGGAGAAGCCTCAGGACTACTGAAAATATATTCAAATCGTAAAAATGAGCAGGCAGATTAAATGTAATCATTTTTGTCTCCTTTGTGTTGCATATATTGTTTCAATTATCTGTATCGACGTGTTTCTCGGGATATTTACAATATTATAACACAGGCGGCGTAAAAATACCGTATGGAAGTAATTTTCAAACAGCAGTTACATATTGCTTTTTTTTATGTTTTCAAGCTGTTCTTTAACACTGTTAAATGAAGTTGAGCCTTTTGATTTCTTGGCTTCTATACAGTTCCTTATAGAAATTGCATCATATATGTCTTCCTCGAACTTTTTTGAAAAATTCTTGAATTCATCAAGGCTCATATCATCGATAGCAATGCCTTTTTTTATGCAGTACAGAACAATTTTCCCTATGATCTCATGGCAGTCGCGAAAAGGTACGCCCTTGCATACAAGGTAGTCAGCGGCATCTGTCGCATTCATATACCCGTATTTTGCGGCGTGTGCCATATTTTCTTCATTTATGTGCATAGATGTGAGCATATCTGTAAATATATTTATCGAATCTTTAAGTGTATCGCCTGCATCAAATACCGGGGGTTTATCTTCTTGCAGATCTTTGTTATAGGCGAGCGGCAAACCTTTGGTTATCGTAAAGAGCGTAATCATATCTCCATAGACTCGGCCTGTCTTGCCGCGTATGAGTTCTGCCATGTCGGGGTTTTTCTTTTGCGGCATAATGCTGCTGCCGGTTGCAAACGAATCGTCTATTTCAACAAATGAAAATTCAACACTGCTCCAATTTATGATTTCTTCGCAGAATCTTGAAAGATGCATCATTGTAATAGAGCATGCGCTTAAAAACTCGAGCGCATAGTCTCTATCTGCAACGGCATCCATAGCATTTGGACATATGCCATTAAAGCCAAGCTCTGACGCAAGGAATTCACGGTCAGTTTCATATGTAGTTCCGGCAAGCGCTCCCGAGCCCAGAGGGCAACAGTCCATGCGGGCCAAACAATCGTTGAATCTGCTTTTGTCGCGTTTAAACATCTGATAATATGCGAGCATGTGGTAAGCAAGCGTTATTGGCTGTGCACGCTGGAGGTGCGTATAACCGGGGATGATTGTGTTTTGGTGCTGATCTGCCATGTCGGCAAGTGCTGCAAGCAGCTTTTCTAAACAGGCTTCTATCTCGGAAATGTCTTCTTTCATGTAGAGCCTCATATCTACTGCAATCTGATCGTTTCTGCTTCTTGCGGTATGCAGTTTTTTACCGGTATCACCGATGCGTTGTGTCAGTATCGTCTCAATATTCATGTGTATATCTTCATTTTCGATTGAAAATTCGATATTTCCATTTTCTATGTCTGTCAATATCTCCTTTAGTGTATTGACAATTAGCGACGATTCTTCCGCTGTTATTATACCTTGGCATCCCAGCATCTTTGCGTGTACTATGCTGGCTGTTATGTCCTGTTTGTAAAGCCTGCGGTCAAATCCGATTGAGGCATTGAATTCATCAGCGGATGAAGTCGCCTCCTTTGAGAACCTTCCTTTCCAAAGCTTCATTTGGCTGTGCTCCTCCTTCTTTTTCCTGTTTCTGTATAGCGCGTATCTTCAGAGGCAGTGAGAAGAGATTGATGAATCCTTCCGAATCGCTCTGGTTGTATACATCGTCTTTACTGAACGTGGCAAATTCTTCGCTGTAGAGGGAATTTTCCGACTTGCGTCCCACTGCTGTCGCCGAGCCTTTATAAAGTTTCATGCGTACAGTGCCTGTAACCAGTTCTTGTGTAGAATCCACAAATGCGGATATCGCCTCCCTTAAAGGAGTATACCACAGTCCATCATAAAGGAGCTGTGCGAATTTCTGTGAAACGATATTTTTGTATTGTGTAGTGTCTCTATCAAGTATTAATTTTTCGAGCGCTCTGTGAGCTGTGAAGAGGATTGTGCCGCCGGGGGTCTCATAAACACCTCTTGATTTCATGCCTACGAGTCGGTTCTCAATGATATCAACAGTGCCTACGCCATTTGATGAGCCGAGGGTGTTGAGCACTGTAAGCAATTCAACAGGGCTTAGATGATCGCCGTTTACAGAAACAGGGATGCCTTTTTCAAAGTCTATTTCCACATATGTTTTTTTATCAGGTGCTTTTTCCGGAGGAACGCTCAGTACATGAATTGTATCATAATGTTCATTCCATGGATCTTCAAGTTCGCCGCCTTCATGTGAGATATGCCATATGTTTTCATCTCGGCTGTAAATCTTCGCTTCACTCTGTGCAATAGGTATGTTATGAGCCGAGGCATACTCAAGCAGATCTTGTCTTGACTCAAAGTCCCAGAATCTCCATGGCGCTATGATTTTTATAGCCGGATCGAGAGCTTTGATGGTGGTTTCAAATCTTACCTGGTCATTGCCTTTGCCTGTGCAGCCGTGGCAGATATAATATGCGCCTTCCTCCTGTGCCACTTCAACGAGCTTTTTGGCCATCAGAGGTCTTGCCATTGAAGTACCGAGCATATATTCGTCTTCATATATGGCATCCGCTTTTAGAGCGGGCCAGATGAAATCGGTGATGAATTCTTCCCGGATGTCGAGCGCATAGGCTTTATAAGCCCCGGTGTTCAGAGCCTTCTGCTTTATTGCTTCGAAATCATCCTTCTGCCCTGCATTACAGCATACTGCTATAACTTCATAATTGTAATTTTCGATTATCCATGGGATGATGACTGATGTATCCAGACCTCCCGAATAAGCTAATACGACTTTTTCTTTGTTTTCAGCCATTTTACGCCTCCTGTAATATTTTTTGATTTGAGTTTTATTTTAGGTGTTTTGTCCAATGTATAAAAATGTAGATACAAGTGTAATTATACACGTTTTACGTATAAATTCAAGAGTTTTTTTGTATTAATGTATAAAATTCCAGAAAAAAACATTTACATCGGATAAAAAATGTATAAGCGTATATCATTAAGTAATAAGGATACAAAATCTGTATCAATTACTGGAATAAGCGTAGCGGATAGTGTAAAATAAATCTGTATAGGTAAATGTTTATAGATAATGACAGTTATTATAATAGTGAGATCCGGGAGATATTATTGAATGAAGCGTTTAAAGCTGGATGAAAATCAAAAAAAATGGGGAAAGACCATATTCTTGTCACTTGGCGGTGTCGTTATTCTGTGTTTTCTGCTGTCCGAATCGGCAGCGATAGGGTCGTTTTTAGGCAAGCTCAGTGATATACTGAAACCGTTCGTATATGGAATGGTATTTGCATATCTTTTATGTCCTATGTACAACTTTTTCATGAGGAAGTTTCTTGTGGGACTGGAGGCGAGAGAGAAGCCTTTGAAAAATGCTATAGGTGTCTCAAAAGTGCTGTCTTCAACAATTACCATGCTGGCATTTTGCGCTATCATAGTGGGTGTAGTATGGATGATCATACCGAGCTTGATATCTTCGCTGGGAACATTGGGAGAGAATATTTCTGAGACCGCAAGGAAGACCTCTAAATGGGCGACTGAAAATGCTGAAAAAATTCCGGCTTTCCAGAAAGCACTGCAAAGCTGGGTGGAAAATCTGGGAACACACATTACAAATCTTGTACATGATAAACTGCTTCCGCAGTATGACAGCATTGCAGCGACTGTATCTGCAGGTCTTATGGGCGTTCTTGAATTTTTTAAGAACTTCTTCGTAGGTGTTATCATATGTGTATATTTCTTAAACAGCAAAGAAATATTTGCGGCACAGTGTAAAAAGCTTGCTCTCGTCATATTGAATGAAGAGAGAGCAAAAGGGCTTTTAAACGGCGCGAGGTACACAAACCTCCAGTTTGGAAAATTCATAAACGGAAAACTGATCGACTCTCTTATAATAGGTATCATATGTTTTATATTTATGACGATATTCAGATGGGATTATGCACTTCTGATAAGCTGTATAATAGGCGTTACAAATATCATACCGTTCTTCGGGCCTTTCATAGGTGCTATACCGTCGATATTGTTGCTATTGATAGTAGACCCTATGCAGGCTCTTTACTTTACAATCTTCATACTGGTGCTGCAACAGGTGGATGGAAGTATTATAGGACCGAAGATACTCGGAGAAACTACGGGACTGTCGAGTTTTTGGGTTATGTTTGCCATCCTCGTAGGAGGAGGTCTTTTCGGGTTTGCAGGGATGATCCTTGGTATTCCAATCTTTGCGGTCATATATGCGTATGCGACCAAGGGCGTAAATAAGCAGCTGGCAAATAAAGGCTACTCAATAGATCTAAACGATTATAAGGTGGATCAGTATAGGCATCCGCCTGAAAAAAAGAAAAAAAATGATATTCATATATAAATAGACAGGAGGAAAAGAAGTGAAGGAACTCCTTAAAAAATTAGAGGGAAAACTTCCTGAAAATGAGATCGTAAAAGATGCAGATATGAAGCGTTATACTTCTTTTAAGGCAGGTGGAAAAGCTGATGTGCTTGTGATGCCTGAAACACAAGAAGAATTAATGTATCTGCTACAGGCTGTGAATGCGGCAGATGTGTCTTATATGATAATGGGAAATGGTACAAATATTCTAGTCAGGGATGGCGGCTATAGAGGTGTCATCATAAAACTTGGCGATGCGTTCAGTTATGTTACGGTCGACGGTGAAAGATTGACAGCGGGCTGTGGAACGCTTATGGCGCAGGTGGCTTCTGAAGCTTTGGCACACGGCCTTGCCGGATTTGAATTTGCAAGCGGTATACCCGGAAGTATAGGCGGCGCTTCGTTTATGAATGCGGGGGCATATGGCGGCGAGATGGTTCAGATACTTGAAAAAGTTAAAGTGATCTCTAAAGATGGAAGCAGGATGTTTACAATGACAAATAAAGAGCTGGAGTTCGGATACAGGTACAGCCGGTTATATGAAACATGCTATGTCGTTGTGAGCGTTACACTTAAACTTTTGAAAGATGACCCCGATCGCATAAAGGCGAAAATGAAAGAACTTACAGATAAGCGCAATTTGAAACAACCGGTCGACAAGCCGAGCGCGGGCAGCTTCTTTAAAAGACCGCCGGGGTATTACGCCGGGAAGCTTATACAGGACGCGGGACTTAAAGGCCTGTCTGTCGGAGGTGCACAGGTATCGGAACTTCACAGCGGTTTTATACTCAATACAGGCAATGCTACAGCAACGGATATAATACAGCTTATGGATGTAGTCAGGTGTACGGTTAAAGATAAGTTTGGAGTTGAACTGATACCTGAAGTAAGGATAATCGGAGAAGACAAATGATCCGGCAGGGGATTGATGAAGATATAAAAAAAATGGCAGATTCATATATGATGACAGAGGATCTGCATACACATACGCTGTATTCAAAGGGGCGCTTTAAAAAGCATGCTACCGGAACCATAGAGGAAAATGTGCAAGCGGCCTTCGAAAGGGGTTTAGAGGGGGTAGCCATTACCGAGCATGGTCCGGAGCATATATTTTACGGTATGGATAGAAAAAAATTGCCTGAGATGAGAGAAGAAATATGCCGTTTAAGACCTTTGTATCCGAAACTGAAAATATTTTTAAGTGTTGAAGCAGATATCTATAATAAGGGATACGGTCTTGACGTCAGACCGGAAGAGGCGGGGAATTATGATTTTATTATTGCCGGATATCATTTTGGGACTCGGGACGCATGCTGTGTATCAAACTGGATAGCGGCCAAGACAGGCTCAAGGCGCATGGCAAAGAAGCTCGCATTTAAAAATACTGATATGATCATAAAGGCGCTTTATGAAAATGATATCAAAGTGCTTACACATCCCGGAGACAAAGCTTTTGTACATATGGATCAGATAGCAAAGGCATGTGCGGATACCAATACGCTAATGGAGATAAGCACGTGGCATGCGCACCTTACGGTAGATGAAATTAAAACAGCCTCAAAAGAAGATGTCAATTTTATTATAAGCAGCGATGCGCATAAGCCGGAAAGAGTGGGAACGTTTAAGGGCGGCTTGGTTCGTGCATTTAAAGCGGCACTGGATCCGGAAAGGATCGTAAATATAAGGCGCATAGAAGAACAGTAGATATAAGCAAAAGGCAGACTGAATGACGGTAATGTTATAAATGATATATGATAGAGGTGACTCATGAATATTGTAATAGTTTCAGGAATGTCGGGTTCGGGCAAGACTCAGGCTTCGCATGCGCTGGAAGATTTGGGTTATTACTGTATAGATAATATGCCTCCTAAACTTATAAAAAATTTTATTGATCTGACGGATGAGCAGAACAGCGAAGTCGAAAAGGCCGCATTTATAATTGATGTCAGAGGCGGTGCACTTCTTAACGATATCAAAGAAGTACTTAGAGAGATCGAAAAAGACAAGATACCTCATAAAATTATCTTTCTTGAAGCTTCGGATAAGCAACTTATACAACGTTACAGCGAGACGCGCAGGATACATCCGCTGGCTGTAGAGGGCAGCACTGCCGATGGCATACGTAAAGAGCGAGAAAGACTGGAAAAACTGCGTTCCGAGGCTGATTTCATAATAGACACATCAAACATGAAGCCGGCTGATCTTTATAGGCAAATAAAAGGGATGTTTTCTGCGGAAAGAAAACTGGATGATTTTGCAATACATATTTCTTCCTTTGGATATAAAAATGGCATACCTTTAGGTGCGGATTTTGTTATAGATGTAAGATTTGTTCCAAATCCGTATTATATTCCGGAACTTAAGCATCTTACCGGAAATGATAAAGCGGTATCAGATTATGTTCTCAAGCAGAAGGCAACTGAGGAATTTATAACAAGGATGAATGATATGCTGATAAAACTCATCCCTTATTACCTTAACGAAGGAAAGTATCATCTGAATGTAGCATTCGGATGTACAGGCGGTCAGCACAGATCAGTTGCGATAGCCAATGAGATGGGAAGAGTGCTTGAAGCTGAAGGCAAAAATGTTACAGTGAAGCACAGAGACAGCTGAGGAGGAAAAATGTCATTTTCTTCAGATACCAAAAATGAACTTTCAAGAACAGTGCCTGAAAAGAAGTGTTGCATGCTTGCTGAAATCGCCGGGTTTATCAGAGTCTCCGGCAGTATAAGGCTGGTAGGCGGAGGAAGGTTTAAAATAGTTACATCGACCGATAATGCAGCGGTTGCAAGACATTATAAAAAGATGATAAAAGCGTATTTTAAAGTGGATGCCGGACTTGAGGTGGTACAGAGTACCTCACTTAAAAAAGGGCGTTCATATTTTATTACGATCGGACCTGACAAGCTGAGTGAACAGATACTTCGTGAAACAGGAATACTGATGGTCAGGGAAGGAATGAACTATATAAGTGATGGCATATATGAGGGGATAACCAAGACCAAGTGTTGCAGAAAAGCTTATTTAAAAGGTCTGTTTTTGGGGTCGGGTTCGATAACGAATCCGGAGAGAGATTATCATTTTGAGATAGTTGCCTCAACTGAAGTGCTTGCAAATGACATAAAGAGACTTATTAATACATTTATTGATATTCATGCAAAATGCATAAAGAGAAAGAATACATATATAACGTATGTAAAGGATAAAGGTCAGATAAGTGATATACTTGCGATAATAGGCGCACATTCACAATATTTTGTGTTTGAAGACGTTGTACTGACTAAAGAAATGCGTAATGCTGCAAACCGGCAGAGCAACTGTGACCAGGCAAATATTGACAAAGCGCTTGCCACATCAGTCAAACAGATAACCTACATTAAAAAGATTTCAGAATTAAAAGGGCTGAAATCACTGCCTGAAAAGCTTAGAGCTGTGGCACTTTTAAGATTGGAAAATCCAGAGGCAACGCTGTCTGAGCTTGGGGAAATGATGGATCCCCCTATCAAGAAATCCGGTATGAACAAGAGAATGAAAAAGATTGAAGAAATAGCGGAGAAGCTTTAACAGGTTATTATTGAAAGCGGTATGGAATTAAAAAAAGTATGCATTATGAAACGGGCGATGAAAATGGAGAATGTGACGTTTGAAAAAGGACAGGAAGTAAATGTAAACATTACAGATATGACTGATAGTGGTCAGGGTATTGGAAGGGCCAATGGCTTGGCTGTTTTTGTGCCCGGTACAGTGGTCGGAGATGAAGTAACAGCAAAGATTACAAAGGTCAAGAAAAATTATGCTTTTTCTGAACTGATATACATATTTAAATCTTCTGTAAATAGAATTAAAAGCGAATGCATCTATGCTGAAACGTGTGGCGGATGTACGTTAAACTTGCTCAATTACACCGGTCAGGTGCAATTGAAGGAAGCGCAGATAAGGCAAAAGCTGATTAGAATCGGCGGTCTGCAATCGCCATTGATAAGACCGATGGTAACTATGGATACGGGACTTAAAGGAGGTCCTGTAAGGTACAGGAACAAAGGTATCTTTCCTGTGACAACGGGAGGTGTCATTACCAGAAAAGGCGGTATCATTGAAAATCTGGGTGAAGTCAGAATAGGTTTTTATCAGATGAAGAGCAGACATGTGGTGGACTGCACCGACTGTATGCTTCAATCAAAAGCCGCGATGGAGGCAGTAAAAGCTCTTAGAAAATTTATGAGTGAAGATAATATAACAGCATGGGATCCCAAGTGGAAAAAGGGTCTTATACGTCATATAGTTGTAAAGACCGCTTTCGGAACCGGAGAGGTAATGATCGTTGTTGTTATAAACGGGAAGGGGATTCCAAATATAGAAAAGCTTATCAGATATCTTGATGATGCCGTATATGATGTCGGATATTCGCTTGAAAGCGTTGCAATAAACATAAATAATGAGGATACCGGTAAGATATTTGGTGATGAATGTATTATAGCTGCCGGAAAAGGCAGTATAAAGGAGAAAGTTGGCGATTTGATATTTGAAATATCTCCACTTTCCTTCTATCAGGTTAATCCGTTACAAATGGAGAAAATGTACGATGTAATCAAAGAATATACGGCTTTGAGCGGCTCAGAGACAGTTTTGGATCTTTACTGTGGAACGGGTACTATAAGTATCTGGCTTGCGAAGCATGCCGGATGTGTTATCGGCATAGAATCTGAAAAACAGGCGGTACTCGATGCAAACAGGAACGCTGTCTTAAACGGGATAACAAATGCCGTATTTCTGCATGGAAGAGCAGAAATTAAACTAAAGGATCTTTTAGAGGGGAAAGCTGCAAAAGTCTGTTGTAACTCTGATAAATGGGATTTCAATAATACTTTGAAAGGCAGCTTGGCTTCTGTTGATGTCGCAGTGCTTGATCCGCCGCGAGCAGGGTGCAGACCTGAACTGTTAAAAACAATTTCAGTGATAAAACCGGCTCGAATAGTATATGTGTCATGCGACCCTGCGACACTTGCACGCGATATAAAGATACTTACGGGATATGGATACAGTTTTGTAGAAGCAACGCCTGTGGATATGTTTCCACGTACAGGGCATGTGGAGTGCGTAGTATTGATGTCAAGGGTTAAGTGAAAAAGGGCGTAGAAGCGTTGATTTCAAGGGATTCCCGGGTTTCGGCCCGGGATTCAGTTTATTGATAAGTTCTGTCAAACACTACCCATGATAAGTTCGGTCAAAGGGATAGTAGAGTGGATAGAACTGAAAAACGGGGTAGTGGAGTTGACAAAGCTACTTTTTGGGTAGTGGAGTTGATAAAACTGCTTTTGGAAGAATACGTTGTTTACGATGATCATAATCTTTGTTATAATGATTAAGAAGTTAAGCATTTTTTAATATACGAAGGAGACAATTTATGAATGGGGCTGTTCACTGTAAATTATCAACCTTAATGGGAGCCAACCGGATGTCTGTCCAGGATGTCCACAAGGGGACGGGATTATCGCGGAATACAATATCAAATTTATATCATGATAAAGCAACCAGAGTCGATTATGAAACTATAAGTAGATTGTGCTGTTTTTTTAAGTGTGATATCAGTGACATGTTTTCCTTTAGCAATGAGGATTCTCATGAAATAGCGAAATCTGTGGTGACAGATGATAAGAGTGGGCACCCTACTCATGTGTCGCTCTTTTCGGGCTGTGGCGGATTAGACTTAGGGTTTGATCAAGCAGGGTTTAAGAGGCTATGGGCTAATGATTTTGATAAAGATGCTCAAGCAGTATATAGATTAAACCTTGGCGACATTGACGGCAGAGATATAACCCAGGTCGATGCCTCTGAAATACCCGATTGTGATGTTATTACAGCTGGGTTCCCTTGCCAGCCGTTTTCTAATGCAGGCAATCGAAAAGGTGTTCATGATTCGAGGGGGATGTTGTATCAGGAATGCTTAAGAATAATTGAGGCAAAAATGCCCAAGGTAATTCTTTTTGAAAATGTTAAAGGATTGATGTCAACAAAATATATCGATGGCAGAAGGTTGGTTGACGTCATAGCAAGTGATCTTGAGAATATGGATGATGTGGGATACAACGTGACTTATGAAGTCTTAAATGCGAGTGACTATCGTGTCCCACAGAATAGACAACGTCTGATTATGATTGGAGTCAGAAAGGATTTGGGGATTACATTTGAATTTCCGGAAAAGCAATCAAAAGAAGGGTTAGAAGTAGGGAATATTTTAGATATTCCTGAAGATGTACCAAATCAGGTTGACTGGCCACTATCACCGCAAGCTCAATCAATGATAGAAAAAATTCCTGAAGGAGGATCTTGGAAAAGCATAGATTATGAGGACTTATCTCCACGCTTTCAAAGAATCAGAGATGATATGAAACGTTATCATGCTCCGAACTTTTATAGGCGGTTTGCACGAAATGAAATAAATGGAACAATAACTGCTTCCGCTCAGCCAGAAAATTGTGGCATTGTTCATCCTACGAAGAACAGAAGATATACCATTAGGGAAATTGCCAGAAGTCAAACTTTCCCGGATGATTTTGTGTTTATCGATGATGGCCTAAAAAACATCACGGCCATGTATAAAGTGATAGGAAACGCCGTTCCTGTTAAAATGGCAAATGCTGTAGCTAATGCTATCATGGAACAGGTGTTTGATGATAAAGAAGAGTAGATTGTGAGGGTTGGCGATGAATCAATATGTTTCAGAAAAAGCAATACAGGAGGCTATTGAATTCTTTCGTAAGAAGGAGTACGGGAAGCCTGAACAGATAGGTTTGTATTTTTTCTTTAAGGCAATGGGTGTAAACGAGTGGTCTTATACTGAATACCCAAAATGGGGCAGTATGGATGAATACCAGAGGCGGCAAGTTCTGAGGATACTATATGACTTAGCCGGAGTATTTGATGCCCAAAAGGAGACTGGACTGAAAAGAACTGCTCTATTTTCATTTTCTATTAGAAAGAAATACAAAGCAGGGACCTTTTATAACGGTGCCACACCTTTTCAACGATTAGGTTCAAGAGTATCAGATACTTTAGATAATGCATTAGTTAGCACCCTTCTGCAACGAGGCGGTGATGCTGATGAAGGAATTAAACTCCGTGAGGATTCAGTAGATAATCTTCTCGAAAACTATCTGAAAGGAAATAAGATTTCTTTAGAACTGATGGCTGCCTGGTATCATAGATTCTGGGAGATAGATATTCCACAGGGGGCAACGGAAAAGGATTTTTCTGATGTATGCGTTCTACACCTAATCAAACAACTGAAACTTACAGCTAATGATTATGATCGCTTGTTCTACTATCAGAATAAGCTTATTGAGCAGAGTAACAATATGGTTTCAGGAGACAGTTTGAGACAATATCTTGCTATCGACAAAGATGTTGAACCCGAGATTTCAAAAGAGCCATCACAAGATTTTATGCAAATGTATGCAACTGTAGGTAGCGATGAAGTGTCTGAGTTGTTAGAACAAAGGGGTAATGCGCTTACCGAGGAGGTTATAAAGTCTATACTTGAAGAAAATGACCAGAAGATAGTCGCTAATTTACCAGTACAGGCCAAATCTGATAGTAGCGTGAATCTCGACCAAGATGAGTATGCCCGAGCCGCAGAAATCATCAAGGAGCATCTTCTTGAAAGTAGTTTTCAGTTTGAAACCACAGATGAAGAAATCACAGATTTCTTGTATCAGTTCAGGGAAAAATTCTCACCAGAAGCCCTTAATAAGCTGACAGATCATAACATCCGCCAGGAAATGTTTTACACGAGTGAGCAGACAAATGACAGCCTTTGTTACTGGCTTGAATTCAATTCCTTTAGTAGAAAAAAATACGGTAGTATAGCGGGCGGATCGGCATATAAGTTTGGCCTGTTCCAGAGAAAAGAAGACGGAGTTTGGATCTCCGGGACTCCGCTAAACACACAGGAACTGACTGAAGAAGAATCCCTGAAAAAGGCATACAGTATCCGTGACAAACTGGTCAAAGGAGCAGAAATCATAAAAGGAAAAACTTTTGATTCTGTTGATGATTACATAAAGCTTGAAGAAGAATTAAAGGAAGGGATCGGAGATTTCTACACCTATGTCTGGGTCATGAAGTATTTTCTGCTGATGTATCCGGAACATTTTACAGGATTCTACTGGGAAGGGTGGCAGCGTCATGTTCTTTATGCTCTTGGAATCAAGCCGGACGCATCATTCCTTGTCAGGAATGGACAGATTGCTTTGGTTATGAAACATACAGGATTATCTGTCCCTCATTTTGGAGCTGCAATCTACGACAGATTCGGATACGTTTTACAGTTTGTCAGAATCGGGACATCAGATTTGGATGGGAATAATTACTTCACAGAATGGTTGAAGAAGTCTATAGCTGCAATTGGATGGGGTGATCTCGGTGCACTTGATGAGTATGACACAGGATCTTCATTGAATAAAACAGCCGTTGCTGAAAAAATGCAGGAACTCTATTATCCAGATGATAAGCGTATGGCTTCGAGAAAAGCAGGCGAAGTATCTACGTTCTATTCTTCAAACGAGAATACAGTCCTTGTTGCTATGGATGGTGAGAAGCTACTTGCGCTTGGAGACAAGGTAGGGGCATATAAATACGATAGTAATGCTGTGTTTCCACATCAGAAATCAGTAAAGTGGCATAGATGTTTTGACCCGGACGATAATTTGCCAAAGAAGTCAGAGGGGCATCTTACAACCTGCAAACAGTTATCTGATGATGATAATTTAATGCTTCTGTATCATAAATACTATTATGATATTGATGATAGAAGCGGAGAAATCCCATTGGCGGTTCAGACATCGGATACAGGAGAGAAGAAGGACAGTGACAAATCAGATAATGAGAATAGTTTCAGGGCATGGATGGCAGGACAGGTTACTGTGAACGGAACGGCTCCATCACCGAGCATGATCAGTAACAACTGCTCCGCTCTGAAAAAAGTCTGCCAGCTGATGGATATCATAGAATATCCGGATATTCAGAGCGTTTTTGAAATCACAGACATAGATACCTTTGTCGATATCAAAGACATCATAAAAGGTCATCACGATTATGATGAGGTCAACAAGGCCTGTAATAACCGATTCCTTAGCACCGCTCTAAACTGGTACGAGAAATATCTGAATGAGATCCATGAGGCTGAAGAGGAAGAGGCGGTAGAGGAGACGCCGGATCCTTACAGCAAGGAAGCCTTCCTTGAGAAAGTATTTCTTACACCGGAAGAGTACGACAAATTATATAAACTGCTCCTGTATAAGAAAAACGTGATCCTCCAGGGATCCCCAGGTGTGGGAAAGACCTTCCTCGCCAAAAGATTTGCATACTCGATTATTGGCGCGAAAGATGACAGGTATATCGAACTGATCCAGTTCCATCAGAATTACAGCTACGAAGATTTCATTATGGGCTACAAGCCTACGGAAGACAGCTTTGAGCTGAAAACCGGAGTATTTTATAATTTCTGCAAGAAGGCGGCGAAGGACAAAGACCATAAATACTTCTTCATCATTGATGAAATCAACCGCGGCAATCTTAGTAAGATATTCGGTGAACTCATGATGCTGATTGAAGGCGATAAGAGGGGAAAGGATAATTGCCTTACCCTCGCCTATAGGAACGAGAAGTTCTATGTTCCTGAAAACGTGTATCTGATCGGCATGATGAACACGGCCGACCGCAGCCTGGCAATGATGGACTATGCACTGAGAAGAAGATTCAGTTTCTTTGATGTGGAGCCGGCTTTCGGAAAGCCACAGTTCAAGGAATATCTCAAGGGCTATATTTCAGATCCGGCTGTTGTCAGCAAGGTGATAAGCAGATTCACGGATCTGAATAAAAAAATTGCAGATGAAGAGAACTCCGGCCTTGGGAAAGGATTCTGTATAGGGCACAGCTATTTCTGTAATCCTCCGGTAGAGGGACAGACCGATCAGGAATGGTATGACACAATTATCGAGTTCGAAGTATCCCCGCTCCTCGATGAATACTGGTGGGATGATAAGAACAAGGCAGAAGACTGCAGGAAAGAGTTAATGAAGGATTAAAGAATGAGTGAGAGCAAGGCACCGATACCAATTAAAAATCTGTTTTATATGCTCTGCTATGCCTGGAACGTTCTGGCTGTTGCTGATGACATGAAGGTGGGCACGGATGACTTTGATGATGCCTACAATCTTCTGTCCCGTGTGTTTTCCTATGGTATCGGGAAACTGATCAGGCAGGGATTCCATCGCTCTTACATAGAGAACACGGAAGAACTGTCTACTCTTCGCGGCAAGATTCAGGTGCAGGAGAGCATGAGCAAGCTCACCGCACAGCGTAAAAAACTGATCTGCACATATGATGAGTACTCAACGAATGACCTCTTCAACCAGATCCTGAAATATACGATGGATTCTCTTATCAGGAACCCGAATGTGAACACGGCCACAAAACGGAATCTGAAAAAACAGATGGTGTTCTTTGAAGGAATCGATTCTGTGCCGCCAACGAAAACAAACAGGCAGAAACTGATTTTTAACAGGAACAACGTAACATATAAGCTGCTTATCAACATCGCCGTCATGCTGTACGACAACACCACGGTCAGTGAGGAGGATGGAAATAACACCTTCAAGGATTTCTATCGGCAGGAGCAGATGCATAAGGTCTTTGAGATGTTCATCCTGAATTTCTATAAGATTCATCTGGATTCGGATGTTTACCGCGTCCATGCCCCGAAGATAAACTGGCATCTTGAAGAGGGTGCAGCAGACATATGGGGAGACTTCTTTGAGGTGGATGAGAATCCTGGAGACAGAAGAACGGATATCGTTCTTGAAAATAAGAAGCTGAATCTGCAGCTTATCTTCGATGCGAAGTATTACAAAAACACATTTGTCAGCGCTTATATGAATTCTGACGATGAGCGGGCGAGAACCGGACATCTTAACCAGGTCAGAGGATATCTCATCGATAGTGATTTTCTGGGAGATAAAATGGGCGCACTGATCTACCCAATGGTTAACAGTGACCTTGCTAAGGGGAAACTGTATCCGATACAGGGCTCCAACATAATGGTAAAAACCATCAATCTCAACACGGAATGGAAAAATATCGAAGCAGATCTGCTTGGTTTTGTCCGGAAGTTTGAACTGGGATATGCGAGAATAAAAAAGAAGTAAAAGGGGATGAGCCGAATGGCAGGAAACAGGTCATTCAAAGAATATGTAAAAGACAAATGCTATAACGGCTTATATGAGACAGCAGAGAATTTTGTTGCTGACAACTGGGAATCGATGAATCTGTATACCAGGAAGGTTCATCGTATCGGTTCTGTAGACATGGCCGATGCCAGTATAGAAAGAGTTTATGTGAGGGATCTTCCGGGTACCAGGGTCGCATTTGAGGTCGGTCTTGAGCTCACACTCGATGTCCATGAAGGGGATTATCACTATGACGAAACCGATCAGTGCAGCCCGTGGATCCGTGTATACTGCGAGGGGGATCTTGCCTGCGGTCTGGATGACTGGGAGATAGAAAAAGTCGAAAAGTACAGCAGTAAGAATGCTCCGCCTAACTCCATGTCCGATGCACTTGTCCCATACATTCCTTATGACAAGCTGGATGAGGCAGCAGAAGAATTCCTGAAGAAGTACTATCCGGATGCTCTTAAGGTCACACCATATGGACAGCCTCCGGTCAGCGTAGATCCTCTTGAGATAGCAAAGAGCCTGTCGCTCGAAGTAAAACAGCAGCGGATTCGTGAGGATGCTTCGGTTTTTGGCCAGATTTATTTTGAGGATACTGAAGCGGAAATGTTTGATGCAAAATCGGGGGAACCAGTGGTCATGCATATTGATGCCGGAACTATTGTGTTTGACCCGAAGATGTTCCTTCTCCGTAATCTGGGCTGCGTCAACAATACCATCATCCATGAATGCGTTCACTGGGATAAGCACCGGAAAGTCTTCATGCTTGAAAAACTCTATAATTCCGCTGCATCCAATATCAGCTGTGAAGTGGTGGGCGGTGCTGCATCTGCTGTGGCACGGACTGCGGCAGAACAGATGGAGAAGCAGGCAAACCAGCTGACACCAAGAATCCAGATGCCCGCACGACCGTTTGCAATCAAGGCGAAGGAATATATCGGGCAGTTCATGCGGCAGAACAATGCCAAGCATGAAAATGAAGTGATGGAACAGGTCATCACTGCCCTTGAGACAGATTTTGCAGTATCACGGCAGGCGGCGAAAATCAGGCTCGTAGAGCTGGGATTCGAGTCTGCGATAGGTACCTATACCTATTTGGATGACCATTATGTCAAACCGCACACTTTCCGGAAGGGAACTCTGAAGGTAAACCAGACGTTTTCCATTTCGACCCAGGATGCAGCAGTAGAGCGGTTTGTGAATCCGGATCTCCGCAAACTGACGGAGAGCGGAGATTATCTCTTCATCGATAACCATTATGTCTATAATGCTCCTCTGTATGTAGAGCGAGATGAGAATGGAAAACTTGATCTGACGGATTATGCCCGGTCACATATGGATGAGTGCTGCCTGGTCTTCGATATGAAGATCACCAGCAAGGTCGGCGAGGAGTACCATACTGTCTGCTATCTGAACCGTGAGGACAGCAATGTCACTTTTGAGGTGAAGTTCCATAACGGATATCAGAATGCTCCTCAGGAACGCCAGGTTGCAATGCGGAAGAAACAGCAGGAAGAGGAGCTCGCCATCCGCAAGCAGATGACTGATGATCCGGAGCAATGCATGGAACTTCTGCTGGAATGGCGTGGCATGAAATATACAGATCTCGGAGATGCCATCGATATCAACCCGAAGACCATCAGCCGTACCGTGAAAGGAACGACTGCACCGAAAGTGGAAACGGCAGCTCTGATCTGTTTTGGAATGCATCTGCCGCCAACAATCAGTTTCAAACTCATGGAAGTCCTGGGGTGTAAGCTGAACCCTGTAAATCCGGCGCATCAGTGGATCAGCGAGGCACTGTACATCAAGTATCCGGAGCCAATTTGGGCGGTCCGGGAGTATCTGGCTCCGTATGGAGTAGAAATTTAAAATTTTTTCGGCAAAAAACGGACACGCCATGTCCAGTTGTTACGTTCATCACAATCGTGGTGGGCGTTATTTTTGTACCGTAAAATTACATTTGAATCATTGACGATTAACAGTTCAAATGATAGAATAACAGTACAATAGCAAAGGAGGAATATCATGTCCCGACAGTTTGATGAGTATATGGCAGATCGTTTCGATTTGTACGGGGAAGAATATGTATTAGTGGATCCGGTCAATTCCGAAGAACTGGAATCTGCAGTCAAAGTCAAGAATGCTCTTGAGACGTACATCAGTGCATTGATGCATGACGATGATTCCAGAGATGGGTATGAGAGTCTTCTTCAGCAGCAGGTCGATTACATAAAGGGTTATGCGGAATCGGTCGGAGAGTTCAACAATACTGTTCTCGCGAACAACATAGCGTATCTGACCAAGAAAACAGGTCTTCGTATAGGGGAACTCGAGGAGATGCTGGAAATCAGCGCAGGATATATATCAAGGACGATGAAAGAAGACTCTAAAAGGAAAATCAGCATTGATATCGTCTGGAAAATCGCACAGATATTTAATATCGACATCAAGGCGCTGACGGAAAATGAGCTGTGGGTGCCGCGCCACAATGTTGATCTTTTCGTCAGATTCATGCGCAGGCTCACAGAAGATACCCATGACGGATACTTCAGTTGGGAATACGGCGGCGGCTATATGGTCATGCTTGAGGAAAGGTTCAGAGAGATTGGTCTTATCACAGAAGACGAAGACGAGGAGAAGACAGCTGTTTATCACCCTGTAGAACATCTGAATCCTGCGGTTAAATGGGTCCTGGCGAAGGATATCATGTACATCGAATGCTTTGAAAAGAACAAGGATCTGGTCGTGATACCATACAGGAATGCTGAAAAGGAAAGCATGACGGGCTTCGACTTCATTTTCAGCTGGGAAGACGAAGACGGGTGGAAATGGGAGAAGTTCTTTTATACAAGCGATGATCCGTATTACACCCTTCACGAGGAGGCTGAAAAACTGTTCGATGCAATAGAAAACAATGTTGATGATGTCAGGCTGTCATCAGGACTGCAGGAGATGATCACGAACTATGTGAATGCAGGGAGGCCGTAATGATTGAAAGAGCGATAAGAAATCTTCATAGTGATAAGCCGAGCCCGCCCATGTTCTGTAAGGTGATCGTCAAAGGCGAAGAGGTTTATCTGGAATGTAAGAACAACAAGAAATATGAGACCATTCCGTGGGAGGATGTGGTCTACCAGGTAGAGGCGGCGAAAAAAGACGCAGCCAAGAAATAATCAGAAGCTACCGCAACAAGTCCCGTATCCAACCGAGGAACTGACCGCCGGAGTTATCTATTATAGCCAGAAGGCTAAGTAGGTAACTCCGGCGTTTTTGCGTTTTAAGGGGTTTTGACCGGACATGCCATGTCCGTTATTCAAAATAATTATGGCGTACATTATTAGAGAGAACCGCAGAAATGCGTTCTTGATAAAGCACAGGGAAAACTGTAACAGCTCTCACAGTGGTCGTCTGGCCAGGGCGTATCCGGCACTGTGGGGGACAACTGAAAATGAATGCTCAACGGCTACCGGATAGTCGTGGCGGACTCGAAGAAGATCTTCGGGGCGATCACGATTATCAGATAGTCTGTTTCGTCATGCAATGGCCTTCTTTGGTCCGCCTTGAGCGGAGACAAAGGAGGTCTTTTTATGACAAAAGCAGGTTACAAGAAAGACGGCAGATACTATGTGTTCTGCAAGGATCACTATGAGGAAGTCAGCGCTGACGTCTACTACGTCATCATGGATGAAGTGTGGCGTGAGGAAAAGAGAAAGCAGCGCGCCTGGAGATGCCGTGACGGCAACGGGTTCAGATGCAGCAGGAACTGCGAGGAATGCGACCAGTACCGCTACGGCGAAGGTCCGACCGGAAGTGATGTGTCACTTGGTCAGCTTTATGAAGAAAGTGATTTCGAGCCTAAGGGGTCTGACAGCCATGAAGATGCGGTCATCCTGAAGATCGTCCTGGACTCACTGATCGAGGAACTGAACGGTATGGTCCCGGATGCAGAGCGGATTGTTGACATGCTGAAGTATGAGGATCTGGAAAAGGATGTTGCGAAGGAACTGGGCATCGCCAAGACCACGCTGAATTACAGAAAGAGCAAGGTCGTTGCCTTCCTCCGCGAACATCTGAAGGATTTCATCTAAATACGGAAGTCTCCACCTTTCCCTGTGCGGGTGGAGATTTTTTTTATTTCTTTTCGTTCCGGGACTGTCCGGATGTCCGAGGAAAGGTGAGGGGCAAGAGAGCCGCCTCGGAAAGGAGGGCAGAGAGATGCCTGAAACGATAAGATCCGGCACTGAAAAAAGAAGACGCTACGAAGACACCGCAGGTGTCCTGATGGCGATCAGTGTCATAGCAAGGAAACTGGCGAGAACGCTGCTTGCGATCTCGCAGGAAGCCGGGAAAGGAGGTAACGATGGCAAAGAAGAAACAGACAGCTGATGAACTCCGCAGCCTGGCAGAGCAGCTGATCAGCATCGCAGACCGTCTGGATCAGGAGAAACCGGAGCCGAAGGCAGAAGAGCCTGCAAAGGAGATCTCCTACACAGACATCAGAAAGGTGCTGGCTGACAAGTCCAGAGCGGGACACACGGCAGAGATCAAAGAGATCCTCACGCAGCACGGAGCCGGAAAGCTCTCGGAGATCGATCCGAAAGAGTATGCGGCGATCCTCAAAGAAGCGGAGGTGCTCTGATGGCAAGACATGCACTGCTGTCTGCGTCATCATCCCACAGGTGGATACACTGCCCGCCGAGCATCCGGCTCGGGGAAAAGTATGAGAACCGCGGGAGTGAGTACGCAGCAGAAGGAACAGAAGCGCATCTCCTGTGTGAGTACAGGCTGAAGCAGATGCTCGGGATCGATATGGAAGATCCGGTGCCGGGACTTCAGTACTACAGCAAGGAGATGGAAGCCAATGCCGAAGGGTACGCCCAGTACGTGATGGAGATCTACGAGAAAGCAAAAGAGTCGTGTGAAGACCCCATCGTCCTGATCGAACAGCAGGTCAGCTATGAGAAATGGGTCAGAGACGGGTTCGGGACGGCAGATGCTCTGGTCGTGGCAGACGGGACACTCCATGTGATCGACTACAAGAACGGAAAAGGGGTGCTCGTTGAATGCGAGGACAACAGCCAGATGCGCTGCTACGGGCTTGGAAGTCTCCAGATGTTTGACGGGATCTACGACATACAGAATATCGGGATGACGATCTATCAGCCGAACAGGGACAACATCTCCACATGCATGCTGGTAAAGGAAGACCTGCTCGAATGGGCAGACGAGATCCTCGCTCCGGCGGCAACCCTGGCATTCGAAGGCAAAGGTGAATACGCCTGCGGAGAGTGGTGCCAGTTCTGTCCGGTCAAGCACATCTGCAGGGCGAGAGCCGATTATGCGATGCAGCTCGCAAGATACGACTTCGCAGATCCGGACGTCCTGGAGGACGAGGATATCGAGGATATCCTGGCAAGGGCAGACACGCTCACATCCTGGGCATCCGATGTCAAAGACTATGCCTTGAGACAGGCACTCAGTGGCAAGGAATGGAAGGGCTGGAAACTGGTCGAAGGTAGGTCAAACAGGAAGTACACGGATGAGGAGAAGGTGGCAGCGGCTGTGGAGAAGGCAGGATTCGATCCTTATGAGAAGAAACTGCTTGGCATCACGGCAATGACGCAGACCCTCGGCAGAAAGAGATTCAATGAGCTTCTTGGCGAACTCGTCATGAAGCCGACAGGTAAACCAGTGTTAGTGCCGGAGAGCGATAAACGTCCGGCGATGAATACAGCAAAAGATGATTTCAAGGAGGAAAAATAATGGCTAAGTTCAACAATCCGATGAAGGTTATCACAGGAGTAAATACCAGATGGTCCTACGCAAATGTATGGGAGGCAAAGAGCATCAACGGCGGCACACCGAAGTTCTCTGTTTCACTGATTATCCCGAAGAGCGATACGCAGACCGTGGAAAAGATCAAAGCAGCCATCCAGGCGGCATACCAGGAGGGCGAGGCGAAGCTGAAAGGCAACAGCAGAAGCGTACCGGCTCTGTCTGCGATCAAGACCCCGCTGCGTGACGGCGATGTCGAAAGACCGGATGATCCGGCATATGCAAACAGCTACTTCATCAACGCCAACAGTACAACTGCTCCGGGCATCGTGGATGCCGACAGACAGCCGATCATCGACAGATCCGAAGTGTACTCCGGTGTTTACGGCAGAGCATCCATCAACCTGTATGCGTTCAACAGCAACGGCAACAGAGGCATCGCATGCGGCCTGAACAATCTGCAGAAGATCAGGGACGGAGAGCCGCTCGGAGGCAGAACGAGAGCGGAGGATGACTTCGCAGGACTCGAAGACGATGATGACTTTCTCGACTAAGTGACAATGAATACGGAGGGCGGGTCATCCCACTCTCCGGGAAAAGGAGATAACGATGTACGAATTTGCAAAGGAATGCATTATTTACACCGGCTTCGGAATGATACTGGCGCTCGATGTATTCGGTATCGGGTACTGGATATACACGTTCGCAAAGTGGGTTAAGAAGGTAAGACGCAGAGAAAGAAGTGAGAAGAAACAGTAAGCATGAGGGCGGCGGGAGCATCCTGCCGCCCGTATTTCAGATGGAGATTATTATGGAACGTTTGGAAATCGATATTGAATCGTACAGCAGCACAGACCTGTCAAAGGCGGGCGTATACAAGTACGCCGAGTCGGATGACTTCGAGATACTGCTGTTCGGATACAGCGTGGACGGCGGTGAGGTCATCGTTTGTGACTTTACGGAAGGCGATGAACTGCCGGAGGAGATCCTTGATGCGCTGACTGATAACAGGGTCATCAAGTGGGCGCAAAACTGCCAGTTCGAGCGGGTGTGCATATCCGCCTGGCTGAAGAAACATCACCCGGAGAAGTTCCGCTCCTACAGCATCGAAGCAGATACCGTATCAGACTACCTTGATCCGGAAGGCTGGCGGTGCTCGATGGTGTGGGCAGCCTACATGGGGCTTCCGCTGTCACTGGATGCGGTCGGAGAGGTGCTGAAGCTGAAGGACAGGAAGATGAGAGAAGGCAAAGATCTCGTGAGGTATTTCTGCACACCGTGCCGGCCCACGAAGAGCAACGGCGGCAGGACAAGGAACCTTCCGGAGCATGCTCCCGACAAGTGGGCTGTATTCAAAGCATATAACCGCAGGGACGTTGAGGTCGAGATGCAGATACAGGAAAAGCTGCATAAGTTCCCTGTGCCTGAACAGGTGTGGTCGGAGTACCACTTGGACCAGGAGATCAACGACCGGGGGATACAGATTGATATGGACGTGGTCAGAAATGCCATCGATATGGACGAGAAGGCAAGGACCGTGCTGACAGCACGACTGAAGGAACTGACAGGCCTTGAGAACCCGAACAGTGTGATGCAGATGAAAGACTGGCTGTCCGGAAAAGGAATCGAGACAGAGAGCCTGGGGAAGAAGCAGGTCGCACAGCTGATGAAGGAAGTGCCGGATGATCTGAAAGAGGTGCTCCGGCTGCGTCAGAAGACCGCAAAGTCATCTGTCCGGAAGTACCAGGCGATGGAGACTGCTGTATGCCGGGACGGAAGAGCCAGGGGAATGTTCCAGTTTTACGGTGCCAACCGATCCGGAAGATGGGCAGGCAGGATCATTCAACTGCAGAACCTTCCGCAGAACCATATGGAAGACCTGGCTGAAGCAAGGGCACTTGTCAGGACCGGGAACTACGAGGCCGTGGACATGCTCTATGATTCCGTGCCGGATGTGCTGTCGGAACTGATCAGGACAGCCTTCGTGCCAAAGAAGGGATGCAGGTTCATCGTATCCGACTTTGCTGCGATCGAGGCGAGAGTACTTGCATGGCTTGCAGGAGAGCAGTGGCGCATGGATGCCTTTGAACGGGGCGATGATATCTACTGTGCATCGGCAAGTCAGATGTTCGGTGTCCCGGTCGTGAAGCACGGGGTCAACAGCGAGCTTCGTCAGAAGGGCAAGATCGCGGAACTCGCTCTCGGCTATGGCGGCTCGGTCGGTGCCCTCAAAGCGATGGGCGCTCTTGAGATGGGGCTTTCCGAGGAGGAACTGCAGCCGCTTGTGAACACATGGCGTTCGGCAAATCCGGACATCGTGTCCTTCTGGTGGGCTGTGGACGATGCGGTAAAGACCGCTGTCCGATGCAGGACGAAGACGAAAACACACGGGCTGATCTTCGAGTACCGTTCCGGCATGCTGCTGATCCATCTGCCGTCCGGACGGCAGCTCACTTATGTGAAACCGCGTATGGGAGAGAACCAGTTCGGTGGTGAGTCCGTGACCTACATGGGTGTCGGTACGGGAAAGAAGTGGGAGAGGATCGAATCCTACGGTCCCAAGTTCGTGGAGAACATCACCCAGGCCCTGTCCCGGGATGTGCTCTGCTATGCCATGAGGACCCTGTCGCACTGCTTTATCATCGCTCACATACACGATGAGCTGGTCATCGAAGCGGGCGAAGCCGTATCGCTCGATGCCGTCTGCAGCCAGATGGGAAGGACGCCTCCCTGGGCGGAGGGTCTGATCCTCCGCGCTGACGGCTATGAAACATATTTTTATAAAAAAGACTGACATTTATTCGTTCTGAAGGCTCTCTGCTGTCCGAGGGATGGTAGAGGCTTTTGGAATTTTCAAATATGGAGGTGGAAATGTGAAATTCACTTTATACACGGCAAACTGCACGGGCAACGAGAAGAACTGCCTGTATCCGAACGTCTGCATCATTGAAAACATGGCTGACCTCATGGCAGCTGTGGAGAAAGACCATGTGACCGGACGGTTCAGGGGAAACTACAGGAGCAGCGGCAACTTCGAACTGTCGGACTGCGAGGTGATGGACTGCGACAACGACCACTCGGAGGATCCGGATGAGTGGATCACGCCGGAGATCCTGGCAGACCGTCTGGATGACATCGACTTTGCTCTGACGCCGAGCCGGAACAACATGAAAGAAAAAGAAGGGAAGTCGGCAAGACCGAGATTCCATGCGTATTTCCCTCACGCCCAGATCCGGGATGCGAAGGCATGCGCGGCACTGAAACATCAGCTGCACGAGAGACTGCCGTTCTTTGACGGCAATGCCCTGGATGCGGCCAGGTTCATCTACGGGACGCCGTGTCCGGATGCACTCTGGCATGAAGGGGAGATGACAATCGATGAGTGGCTTGCGCCGAAAGATGACAGATCGATCCCGCAGGGGCAGAGGAACAGCACCATGTCCCGTTTTGCCGGGAAGGTGGTCACGAGATACGGTGCAACAGACCGTGCGCACGAGATCTTCCTGGAGCAGGCGGAGAAGTGCGATCCTCCGCTGGACGATGAGGAACTCTCCAAGATATGGGCAAGCGCCTGCAGATTCGCAAAGAAGGTGCAGAGCCAGGAAGGGTATATCCCGCCGGAGGAATATGAGTTTCAGAACAAGTCCTTAAAGCCGGATGACTATTCGGATATCGGACAGGCGAAGATCCTCGCAAGGGAGTATGGTGGGGAACTGAAGTATTCGGCCGCAACGGACTATATCCGCTATGACGGCATGTGCTGGGTGGAGTCGAAACAGAGGGCAGTCGGTGCAGCAGAGGAGTTTCTGGATCTTCAGCTTGCAGAGGCACAGGATGAGCTGGACCGTACGTTTAAGGACCTCATGTCGGCGGGCGTTCCGGAATCAGCTATCCGTACAGGCGGCAGAACACTGGAAAAGAAGATCAACGGCGATCAGATAAGGGCGTATCGTGCCTACAAGGCTGCCCTTGCTTTTTACACGTTCGTCATGAAGCGGAGAGACATGAAATATGTCACATCCGCACTCGCTGCAGCAAAGCCGATGCTTGAGATACAGCCGTCCGACCTGGATGCCGATCCGTATCTGCTGAACTGCCCGGACGGGACTTATGATCTCCGGCAGGGACGCTCCGGAAGGAAAGAACATGACGCGAAGGATCTCATCACGAAGATCACGGCCTATGCTCCGGGCGATGAAGGCAAAGACCTGTGGCTCGACTCCCTCGACCTCACGTTCCGCGGGGATCAGGAACTTATCGATTACGTGCAGCAGATAACAGGAATCGGAGCGGTCGGCATGGTGAACCTCGAAGCCATGATCATCTCATATGGGGAAGGCTCAAACGGCAAGTCCACGTTCTGGAACTCCATCGCAGGCGCACTCGGGACATACAACGGGAATATCTCTGCCGATACGCTGACGGTCGGCTGCAGACGGAACGTGAAACCGGAGCTGGCGGAGGCGAAAGGCAAGCGTCTGCTGATCGCAGCGGAAATGGAGGAGGGCATGCGGCTCAACACATCAACGGTCAAGCAGCTCTGCTCCACCGATGAGATCTTTGCGGAAAAGAAGTACAAGGACCCGTTCTCGTTCACACCGAGCCATACGCTCGTCCTGTACACGAACCATCTGCCGAGAGTCGGCGCGATGGATGCAGGCATCTGGCGAAGGCTCATCGTCATCCCGTTCAATGCCAGGATCACCGGAAGCAGCGACAAGAAGAACTACGGCGAGTTCCTCTTGAAGAATGCCGGCCCGTATATCGTTTCGTGGATCATCGAGGGGGCGAAGAAGGCCATTGAAGCCGACTTCCGGATACCGCTCCCGAAAGTGGTGCGTGATGCCATCGAAAGCTACCGCGCCGACAACGATTGGCTGGGTCATTTCATCGAGGAGTGCTGCGATACCGGAACAGGCCTTGAGGAGAGATCCGGAGAACTCTACCAGGCATACCGCGCCTTTTGCAGCAGGACGGGTGAGTATGTCAGGAGCACCACTGATTTCTACAATGCCCTGGAGGCGGCGGGCATGGAACGCAAAAAGAGGAAAGCGGGGATGTATGTCCTCGAAATCGCTCTGAGCATTGAAAAATCAGAGGATGTACCGTTTTAGAAGTTAAAAGGGTGCAGGTCGGTGCAGGTCTTAGTATAAAACCCCCTTTAGGGCAGTTTCTTCCGGAAAAATCTCTCTAAGAGGAGTTTATGAAATGACCTGCACTGACCTGCACCACCGGAAAGGAAATAGTGAAATGCTGGAAATGGAGATAGAGAGAAAACTGGTGCGCGCCGTTCAGATGATGGGTGGCATGGCGGTAAAGTTCGTGTCACCAGGATTTGATGGAATGCCTGACAGGATCGTGCTACTTAAGGGCGGGCGAATGGCGTTCGTGGAAGTAAAGCGTCCGGGTGAAAAGCCGAGGCCCCTTCAGGAGTCAAGGCACAGGAGACTTCGTCAGTTAGGTTTCAAAGTGTATGTCCTTGACAGCGAGGAAATGATAGGAGAGATCATCGATGAAATACGAGCCATATGATTACCAGAAATATTCCATACGCTTCCTGGAGGAAAAACCGGAGGTGGCCCTGTTCCTTGACTGCGGCCTGGGAAAAACGAGCATCACACTGACAGCCATCGCAGACCTTATGTTCGACAGCTTCGATGTCAGTCGCGTCCTTGTCATCGCGCCGATCCGTGTGGCGAAGTTTTCCTGGCCAGATGAACTGGCCCGCTGGGATCATCTGTCTGACCTTACCTGGGCGGTGGCGGTGGGCACACCAAAGGAGAGGATGGCGGCGCTTCAGTCAGGAGCGGATATCGTGATCATAAACAGGGAGAACGTGCAGTGGCTCATTGAGAAGAGCGGATACGAATGGGACTTCGATATGTGTGTCCTGGATGAGGCGTCATCGTTCAAGAACCACCAGGCCAAGCGGTTCAAAAGCCTTCTGAAGGTGCGACCGAAGATAAAAAGGATGGTGGCTCTGACCGGAACGCCGTCAAGCAACGGACTGATGGATCTGTGGGCACCGTTCCGTCTGATCGACAAGGGTGAGCGCTTGGAACGGTTCATCGGGCGGTACCGTGCAAAGTACTTCGAGCCGGACAGAATGAACGGCCAGATCGTGTATTCCTACAGGCTTCTCCCGGGAGCAGACCGGGAGATCTACGATAAGATCTCCGACATCACAATCAGCATGAAGGCAAAGGACCACATCCGGATGCCGGAACTTGTGTCATCGGAGTACCGGGTGTTCCTGTCTGAAGCGGAGTCGATGGAGTATAAGGAAATGCTGGATGACTTCGTCCTGCAGCTTCCGGGAAAGGAGATCACTGCAGCCAATGCCGGAGTGCTGTCAGGCAAGCTGTCGCAGATGGCGAACGGCGCGATCTACGATGATGAGAAGGGCGTGAACATCCTGCATCAGAGAAAGCTGGATGCCCTGGAGGACATCATCGAGTCTGCGAACGGCAAGCCGCTGCTGATCGCCTACTGGTATCAGCATGACCGTGACCGCATCGAAGAGAGACTGGAGAGCCTGGGATACACCTGGGAGCGTCTTGAAAAGGATGATGCCATCCGCAGATGGAACGAGGGAAAGATCCCCATCGCACTGATCCATCCGGCGAGCGCCGGACACGGACTGAACCTGCAGAGCGGAGGCAGCACACTGGTGTGGTTCGGACTCACCTGGTCACTGGAACTGTATCAGCAGACCATCGCAAGGCTGTGGCGGCAGGGGCAGACGGATGAGACAGTCGTGGTGATCAGCATCGTGACTGCCGGAACGATAGACGAGAGAGTGCTGAAGGCACTGCAGAGCAAGGATGTGACACAGAAGAGACTGATCGATGCCGTGAAGGCAGAGGTCGGAGAAAGGAGCGGGCGATGACGGGATTCATCTTCGGAAACATCACGGGCTTCATGGCGGGCGTCCTGTTCATGGTCCTCGTGGTGGTACACATCACAAGAGACAACTTCAGATGAAAAACAGAGTCAATCAGAGTCGATCCGAGGGAAACCATTACTTTTCTTTATCGGAGGTGACGCTATGACAGCAAAAGAATATCTCAGCCAGGCATTCTGGATCGATGTCGGCATCGGCAGCAAACTGGAGCAGATAGACAGTCTCAATGCACTGGCAACGAAAGCAACGACCACGTTCAGCGAGGTACCGTTTTCCGGAACACCGAACCCGCACAGAACGGAGGACATCATCATAAAGATCATCGACCTTGAGAACCGCATCAAGGATGACATGAAGAAGCTCGTGGACCAGAAGGCGGAGATCGTTGATACGATCAGTCAGATCGAAAGCCCGGAGCAGAGGACAGTCCTGGAGAAGAGATACCTGTGCTTCATGCCCTGGGAGGAAGTGGCTGCAAGAACGAACTACAGCATACAGCATGTGTTCCGTCTGCACGGGCAGGCATTAAAAGAAGTTGACGAGATCTTAAAGATGAGAGTTGATGAGAGAGAATGATACCTTAGTCTTGTGATATAGTTATAATGACGAAAGCAGAATAGAATACGGAGAACGGCTGACCCCGGAGGATTGAAACCTTCCGGGGTCTTGTCATGTCCGGAAAGGAGAGAGCGATGCCGAGGAAACCAAAGCATCCGTGTGCACATCCCGGATGCCCGGAGCTGGTGGAGCCGGGGCAGAGGTACTGCGTAAAGCACACGAAGGAAGAAGCAAGGACCTACGAGAAGTACGGACGGGACAGATCTGTACGCCGCAGGTACGGCAGGGCATGGACACGTATCCGTGCACGGTACGCAAGGGAGCATCCCTTCTGCGAACAGTGCTTTGAACGCGGCGTGATCGTTCCGGTCGAGGAAGTCCACCACATCATTCCGCTGGCAGAAGGTGGGACACATGATCCGGACAATCTCATATCCCTTTGCAAGTCGTGTCACTCCCGTATCCATGCGAAGCGGGGTGACCGATGGGGAAAGAAATGACAGGCTGCATCCCCCCACCGAAGTACTGACGTCCATCAGTAGCGGAGGGACACACCTGTCCGGTAAGCAGAGCATCAGGGTCAGTAATGCTTACGTGAATACTATAGCACGGATATGGAGATCCGAGAAGACGGGGAGGGGCGGTAGAGATCTCTGTGACTTAAGGTCCCGGGGAACGGTGCCGGCCCGACGTGCGCACAAAAGGCGAAATCAAAAGGGCAATTAAGGAGGAATGACCGCTTATGCCGACAAAATCGAACAACACGGGCGGCAGAGGTGGAAAAAGACCTGGTGCCGGCCGTAAGAAAAAAGCCGTCACAGAAAAGGCTGCAAACGGAAATCCGGGAGGAAGACCGCTTGAGGTCCTGGACATCCCGGACATGGAAGGTGTGGATATGCCGAAGCCCCATGACTTCCTGTCAGCAGACCAGCGTGACGGAAATCCTCTGCAGGCGAAGGAAATCTACGAGGATACATGGAAGTGGCTGAAAGGAGTCGGATGTGCTCATCTGATCTCTCCGCACATGATAGAGCGTTATGCCATGTGCGCGGCGAGATGGATCCAGTGCGAGGAGATCACGAACAAGCTGGGATTCCTCTCAAAGCATCCGACCACGCAGAAGCCGATCCCGTCACCGTTCGTGAACATCGGGATCAATTACATGAACCAGGCGAACAGGCTCTGGAACGAGATCTTCCAGATCGTGAAGGAGAACTGCAGCACCGACTACAGCAGCGGGCCGAATCCGCAGGATGATCTGATGGAGAGACTGCTCCGCTCAAGAGAGTAACAGAAAGGAACGACCATGTTTGAAAAAGTGAATCCGGCTCATCCGGACAAGGTGGCAGACCGCATCGCAGGGGCGATGGTGGATCTTGCCTATGAGAAAGAAGCCGATCCGAAGATCGCGGTCGAAGTACTGATCGGGCATGGAGTATGCCACATCATCGCAGAGACATCAGTACACATCGCGGATGACGAAGCGGACGGCATCGTAAAAAGGATCGCAGGTGACCTCGTCACCGATTATAAGGAAGTGCCGCAGGATGTACATCTGTCGGCGAACCAGAACGGCATGATACGCTGCGGTGACAACGGCATCTTCAAAGGTGTGCCTGTGACAGATGAGCAGTGCATCCTTGCTGCTGTTGCAGATAATGTGTATCACACTTTTCCGTATGACGGGAAGTACATACTGGACGGTGACCGCCTGATCATCTGCCAGAGCAATGCTGACAGATACACACTTGAAGGAATGTATCCGTCAGCCGAGGTCAACCCGATCGGTGACTGGACGGGCGGCCCGGATGTGGACTCCGGAGCAACGAACAGAAAACTGGGAAGTGATATGGCAGACTCCGTGACGGGCGGAGGACTGCACGGCAAAGACCTGTCCAAGGCAGATGTCAGCATGAACATCTTCGTCTGGATCCTTGCGCAGAAGACAGGAAAGCCTGTCCAGGCAGTATGTGCTATCGGCGATGAGAAGATCAACGGGATCCCGTACGGGCAGATCGTGGAAACAGCGAGAGAATACATCCGGAGCCTGGGAGGCTTCGAGAAATTTGCGGAATGGGGGCTGATCAGATATGAAGACAACGACTGAGATGCAGCTCGTTCCGATCGAAAAGCTCGTGCCGTATGTGAACAATGCCAGAACACACTCACCGGAGCAGATCAGCAAACTCCGCTCTTCGCTCCGTGAGTTCGGATTCATCAATCCGGTCATCATCGACCGGGACTACGGTGTGATCGCAGGACACGGAAGGATCCTTGCTGCAAGAGAAGAGAAGATCAAAGAAGTGCCGTGTGTGTTTGCTGACCACCTTACCGAGGCTCAGAAGAAGGCATATATCATCGCTGACAACCGTATGGCGATGGATGCCGGATGGGACGAGGAACTCCTGCGTGTCGAGATCGAGGCACTGCAGGATATGGACTTCGATCCGCTTCTGACAGGCTTTGATGAAGCGGAGCTGGCAGACCTTTTCGGAGCGGATGAAGATGAAGTCAAAGATGATGACTACGATCTGACCGCAGCTCTTGAGAAGGCGGCTTTCGTGGAGAAGGGAGACATCTGGACGGTCGGGCGTCACAGGCTGATGTGCGGCGATGCCACAGATGCAGATGATGTCGAAAAACTCATGGATGGAAAGACAGCGAACATGATCCTGACGGATCCTCCGTACGGTGTGTCGTATAAAAGCGAAGCAGGACTTACGATCGCAAACGACAGCACCAAGGGAACGGAGTTCTATCAGTTCCTGCTCGACTCATTCATCAATATGAAAAACCATCTGCAGAAAGGCGGCAGTTTCTACTGTTTCCATGCGGATACCGAAGGTCTGACATTCCGTCAGGCCTTTTTAGATGCCGGATTCCATCTGTCCGGTGTGTGTATTTGGGTCAAGAACTCCCTGGTACCGGGGTACTCCGACTACCAGTGGAGGCATGAACCAATCCTGTACGGATACCTCAAGGGCGCGAACCACAAGTGGTATTCCGACCGGAAACAGACAACGGTATGGAACTTCGATAAACCGAAGAGCAACAACGACCATCCGACATCGAAGCCGCTCGATCTTCTGGCTTATCCGATCGGCAACTCCACTCAGGAGAACAGCATCGTGATCGACACCTTCGGAGGGAGCGGATCGACCATGATGGCCTGTGAGCAGATGTACCGCATCTGCCTGTGTATGGAGCTTGACGAAAAATACGCCTCCGTCATTTTAAGGCGGTACGTGGACAACTTCGGTGATGCGGAGAATGTCTGGTGCATGCGTGACGGCAAAAAGGTAATGTACGCAGATGTCGTAAAAGAGGTGGAGAGAAAAGATGGGAAATAAACTGACGCTCGGCAGTCTCTTTGACGGCAGCGGCGGCTTTCCTCTCGGGGGTCTTCTTACAGGGATCACTCCGGTGTGGGCTTCAGAGGTCGAGCCGTTTCCGATCAGGGTCACGCCAAAGAGGATGCCGTTCCTGAAACACTACGGCGATGTCTCTGCCATAAGCGGAGCGGAGATTGAGCCTGTCGATATCATCACATTCGGATCGCCCTGCCAGGATATGTCCGTAGCGGGAAAGAGAGGAGGACTTGACGCTGCAAGGTCAGGTCTTTTCTATCAGGCGATCCGTATCGTTAAGGAAATGAGGGAGGCAACGGATGGCAGATATCCGAGATACATCGTCTGGGAAAATGTCCCGGGCGCATTCAGTTCAAACAAAGGGGCAGACTTCGAAGCGGTCCTGGGTGAGATCGCAGGGATCAAAAACCGTGAAACTGATATACCTGGATCTGACAAATGGGCAGGGGCAGGACTCATCATGGCAGAAGATCTCTCCATCGCATGGCGGCTTCTTGATGCTCAGTACTGGGGAGTGCCCCAGAGAAGAAAACGCATCTACCTTGTCGCAGATCTTGATGGCGGGAGTGCCGGAAAAATATTATTTGAGTCAGAAGGCGTGTCTGGTATTCTGCGGAGGGCTTCCGAGCGTGGCAAAGAGCTGCCGGAAGTTCTGCAGAAGGCACTGGAGAGGCAGGCTGCCTGTGCCTGAACGATCAGGGCGGAAACCGCATGGACGTGACGGAAGATAAAACGAGCACCCTCCGGGCACAGGCCAACCATCCTCCGCTGGTCTTTGAGAACCACGCGCAGGACTCACGTTATACCGGCCCGCTCGATAAATCGCAGACAGTGCTTGCCACCTTCGGGACAGGCGGCAACAACCAGCCACTGGTGATGCAGTGTTTCGGCATCTGTTCCAAAGACAGCAACTCCATGAAGTCGGACAATCCAAAGTCCGGCTTTTATGTTGCCGAGACTTCCAGAACACTGGATGGTAACGGAGGCAACCCTTCATGCAACCAGGGCGGTATCGCTGTGGTCGAGGGCAACGGCAGCCGACCGTCCCATCACGGTGACGGATATAAAGAGGATGATGTCATGTACACGCTCAATGCGACAGAGGAGCATGCGGTGGCTTACGGCATCGACTGCGCGGCGTTCAACCAGGGGAAGAATGCAAAATACGGCTTCTCCGTAGAAGAAGAAAAGGATCCTCCGCTCGTGGCAAGAGGGCCGGGTGCTGTGGCAGAACCGAAGACCCTGAAGATCCGGTGCGGTAAGCCGGGTGGCGGCAAGGGACCGCTCATCCAGGAAAACATGTCGGCAACGCTCTCATGCAACAATGACCAGACGCTTTTTGAGCCGACCTGGTCAGCGAGCAAGGCATCCTTTTTCACAAGTCCGGCAGAGGAAGTGGCAGGGGCGCTTGTCGCAACGGACTATAAGGATCCTCCGCTCGTGAATGATTCGGACGGATGCGAGTACATCGTAAGAAGGCTCACGCCGACCGAGTGCGCCAGACTGCAGGGCTTTCCTGACTGGTGGTGCGCAGGGCTCGGGACAGAGGAGCCGTCCGAAGATGAGATCGACTCCTGGGAAGAGATCTTTGAGACACACAGGAAAGTTATCACCGGGGCGAAGAAGCCGAAGACCAGGGCGCAGATCGTGAAGTGGCTGAAAGATCCGCATTCAGATTCTGCGGAGTATAAGATGTGGGGCAACGGAGTCGCACTTCCGAATGTGGTGTTCGTGCTTGCAGGCATCGCATATTTCTCGGAAAAGATGTGAGATATGACTTGCTATTTTCTCCCTTCAGAGTGATGTATTACATACGAAAATCACATACTGAAGGGAGGATCATCATGATACTGCATTTCAATGTAAAAGGCGAAGCCAGGAAGGCGATGGTAAAAGCCATACAGGAAGAGACAGGCATTAAGCCGAAGTACCTGGGCATGCCGAGCGCAGCCTACGAGATCGGAGATTACACGGTCGGAAGGAACGGAGAACTTGAATTTCCGGATGAAACAGACCTTGAAAGGTCTTCTGCGGTCATCGATGCCTGCGTCATGGCAGCCGGAGTAAGCCCTGCGGAATGGGAAAAGAACAGAGAAGAGGAAGAAATGAGTGAACAGAGAGGACTTGCGATACAAATGCCGATGATGAGCGGGGACGAGATCTCACGGCTCGAGCAGCTGATCGCATCTAAGGAAAGCCTGATCATGAAGGCGGTCGGAACGGACAGCCTTGCAGTCAGAGAGAAAGACGGAAAGCTGGACTTTCCCTGGTTCAGGGAGGATGCGGATCCCGATGAGGTGAAAGCCTACATGGATCTTGTCACAGCCCTCTGCAGACAGGCAAAAGAGTCGAAGCGGATCACGGGAAAAGACAGACCTGTGGAGAACGAGAAGTACGCATTCCGGGGTTTCCTTTTACGGCTCGGATTCATTGGTGATGAGTTCAAGACGAGCAGGAAGGTGCTTCTGAAGAACTTCAGCGGATCATCCGCATTCAAGGGAGGTGCAGGCCATGAGATTTCCGAGTAGGCAGATCGTGGAAGACTTAAGGAAACAGTACCCGAACGGCACGAGGGTGGAGCTGGTGCAGATGGATGATATACAGGCACCTCCGCCCGGAACGAAAGGCACAGTGACGGGTGTTGATGATACCGGAAGCCTCATGGTTTCATGGGATAACGGCAGCGGACTCAACGTCATCTACGGTGAGGATATCGTCCGGAAAATATAATAAAAAATATCGGAAATATACAGATAAATGACTTGCTATTATGTGCGTTCAGAGTGATATATAGACACACAAAGAAAACCGAAAACCATTGAAAACACAGGGTTTCAGGAGGAAAAAGATGAACGCGAAAACAGCAAGACAGATCGAGGAAATGAAAAAGCAGACCATCGGGGTCGAGGTCGAGATGAACAGCATCACGAGAAGCAGAGCAGCGAAGATCGCAGCCGACTTCTTCGGGACAGGCAGATTCGAGAACACGGCAAGAAGGAACGGCTACAGCACCTGGAGCGCATGGGACGGACAGGGCAGAGAATGGAAATTCCAAAAGGACGTTTCCATAAACGGCCCGGACGATGAGAAATGCGAACTGGTCACACCGATCCTTACCTACGAGGACATCCCGACGCTGCAGGAACTCTGCAGACAGATGAGACACGCAGGAGCTAAAAGCGATGCAGGCAGAGGATGCGGGATCCACATCCACATCGGAGCAAACGGCCACACACCGCAGACCCTCCGGAACCTCGCCAACATCATGGCAAGCCACGAGAGCCTGATCGCCGAAGCATTAAAGCTTGACGAAAGACGGATCAGACAGTACTGCAGGATGATCGACCCGAGATTCCTTGAAAGGCTGAACAAAAGAAAGCCGAAGACGATGGCGAAACTTGCCGAGATCTGGTACGATTCACAGAACGCATCCTACGGACGGAACCAGCATTACAACGACAGCAGATACCACATGCTGAACTACCACGCCACCTTCACGAAAGGCACCATCGAGTTCAGACTTTTCCAGTTCGACAGACCGGAAAATGGAAAACAGAACGGCATCCACGCAGGACAGCTCAAAAGCTACATACAGTTCTGCCTCGCACTTTCCCAGATGGCCAAGGAGGTCAGAGGAGCGAGCGCAAGACCGCAGCAGAATGAAAATCCGAAATACGCGATGAGGACATGGCTTTTAAGACTCGGCTTCATCGGCGAGGAGTTCGCAACAGCAAGGGACTTCCTCACACGCAACCTTTCCGGCGATGCAGCCTTCAGAAACGGCAGAGAAGCCGCCTGAAGGACTCAGCCAAGGTAAGCCCGCATACTGACCGCTCCGGCGGTCTTAAGGCGGTAGAAGGGCAAATGGAAAGGAAGGTGAAAAAGATGAAACGATACTATATTGCCTACGGCAGCAATCTGAACGTACCGCAGATGAGATGGCGGTGTCCGGATGCAAGAGTGATCGGAACAGGAGCCTTAAAGGACATGGCGCTGCTCTTTAAGGGAAGCCGGACAGGCTCGTATCTTACGATCGAAGAAGAGAAGGGAGCAGAAGTTCCAGTCACAGTATGGGAGGTATCCGAAAAAGACGAGAAGGCGCTTGACCGATACGAAGGATACCCGAGGTTCTACTACAAGACAGACATGAAAGTGGAGGTCACGGGGATCCGGTCGGGAAAGACCAGGGTGAGAGATGCTTTCGTGTACATCATGCGTGAGGACAGTGAGCCGGGGATCCCGACAAGGGAATACTACCGGACATGCCTTGAAGGCTACAGGACGTTCGGATTCGATGAGAAGTTCCTGATCGAAGCGGTAAAGAGAAGCGAGGAGATGATGAGATGAAAGAAATGTATGAAAGAGATGCGGTCTGTCCGATCTGTGGAAGACACTATAGGGAGCATCCGGCACTGTCACGGATCGACAACAAAACTTTTATCTGCCCTGAGTGTGGCACAAGACAGGCGCTTGCCAGTATCGGCGTGGATGAGGAGGAACAGGAGGAGATCATCGCTACGATCTACAGCCACGGCGCAGGACTTGACGGCAGTGAATAAAACTTTCGGAAATACACAGAAATGACTTGCTATTATGTGCGTTCAGAGTGATATATAGACTACCAAAAGAAAAGCACAGAAAGCGAGGTAACGAAAATGACGATAACCGAAGGAATGAAAAGATTCAGACTGCCGAACCCGAGCACACCCGAAGACCTGGAGATGAGATTTTCCGGAATGGACGGAAAGGTCCTGAACTTCGGCGACAGAGTGCTCCTTGCCGGATACTACTACAACGGGCAGAACTGCCCGAGCTGGTTCGCAGCCGCATACGAATACCTTGAGGACGGCGAGAAGACCTGCTAAAGCACCATCGGGATCAGGGCTGTCAGCGAGGTGGAGTTCGAAGATGACGGCCATGCGATCGCCTGGGCGATGGGAAAATAAACCTGCACTTTCTGCAGAAATGACTTGCTATTATCTGTGTTTTACGGGATTATACAGTTACAGAAAGGAAAGCAGGAGGAAGAAAACATGGAACGCAGAGAGATCATTTTTTCCTACAACAACACAAGATGCCACGCGATGATCGTTAAGGAGCTGCTCGGAGACGAGCGTTACATCGGCGAGATGGACGGCTTCGAGATCTGGCAGATCAAGGGCGGACTTTTCGACCAGTTCGGATTCGTAGCCATCGAAAAGAAATAAGGAAACAGAAAAGAAGATAACGGAGAACAGGGCCGGCAGGCTCTGTGTCTCGTGGGAAGACCGGAGACGGTCTTATTTTTATGCCGGAGGAGAGGAATGAAGAAGGAAAAACAGAGGAACGATCCCGTGAACCATCCGGGGCATTATACTTCCGGCTCGATCGAGGTCATCGACTTCATCGAAGACCAGAAGCTGCCGTATCACCTGGGCAACGCCATGAAATACATCTGCCGTGCGGGAAAGAAGGACCCGGAGAAAACGGAAGAGGATCTTCAGAAAGCCGTATGGTACCTCGAAAGATATATCGGACTTCTGAAAAAGGACGGTGAAAGGACAGGATGATACGAAAGCTGAAGAAATATACACCGACCAGGTTCATGGACAGGACATCGCATTATGATAAATACTCTGCTGACTTTGCCGTGGCCTTTATCGAGCAGCTATGCCATACGAAAGGCGAGTGGTACGAGAAACCGTTCGAACTGATCGACTGGCAGGAGCAGATCGTAAGGGACGTGTTCGGCACACTGAAGGAAAACGGATACAGGCAGTTCACGACCGCCTATGTGGAGATCCCGAAGAAGATGGGCAAATCCGAACTGGCAGCCGCCATCGCGCTGTATCTGACCTGTGCGGACGGCGAACAGAGAGCAGAGGTCTATTCCTGCGCTGCGGATGTGAACCAGGCGAAGATCGTCTTCGATGTGGCGGTGGATATGGTGATGCTGTGCAAGGCACTCCGGAATCGTGTGACGATACAGAAGTCCACGAGGACGATCATCTACAATCCGACCAACAGCAAATATAAGGTGCTTTCGGCGGATGTGGCGAACAAGCACGGTTTCAACACGAGCGGGGTCATATTCGATGAGCTGCACACCCAGCCGAACCGCAAATTATATGATGTGATGACAAAGGGCAGCGGTGACAGCAGACGTCAGCCGCTGTTCTTTCTCATAACCACGGCGGGAAACGATACCAACAGCATATGCTACGAGGTGCACCAGAAGGCCAGGGACATCCTGGACGGAAGAAAACATGACCCGTCCTTCTATCCGGTCATTTACGGAGCGGAGAAGGATGAGGACTGGACGGATCCGGAGGTCTGGAAGAAGGCGAACCCGTCCCTTGGGATCACGGTCGGCATCGACAAGGTCAAAGCGGCCTGCGAGTCGGCAAAGCAGAACCCGGGAGAAGAGAACGCCTTCCGTCAGCTGAGGCTGAACCAGTGGGTATCATCTGCTGTGCGGTGGATGCCGTCTGAAGCATGGAAGGCCTGTTCCTTTCCGGCGAGAGAGGAAGACCTTCTGGGGCGCGTCTGCTATGGAGGACTCGACCTTTCATCGACCACGGACATCACGGCATTCGTCCTGGTGTTCCCTCCGGCCGATGAAGATGATAAATACACGGTGCTGCCGTACTTCTGGATACCGGAAGACTCCCTTGACCTTCGTGTGAGGCGCGATCACGTGCCATATGACAAGTGGCAGAAGGAAGGGTATCTTATGACCACGGAAGTCAATGTCATCCATTACGGATATATCGAGAAGTTCATCGAGCGGCTCGGTGAGAAGTTCAACATCCGGGAGATCGCGTTCGACCGCTGGGGAGCCGTGCAGATGGTGCAGAACCTTGAAGGCATGGGCTTTACGGTCGTGCCGTTCGGACAGGGTTTTTCTTCGATGTCTCCTCCGACAAAGGAGCTGATGAAGCTGACCCTGGAGAAAAGGATCGCCCACGGCGGCAATCCGGCTCTGTCCTGGATGGTCGACAACATATACATCCGCACGGATCCTGCCGGAAATATCAAGGCGGACAAGTCAAAGTCCACAGAGAAGATAGACGGTGCCATTGCGATGATCATGGGGCTTGACCGGGCCATCCGGTGCGGAAACGACACCTCGGAGTCGGTATACGACAGCAGAGGACTTTTTGTATTCTGACTGTCTGTGGACTTTGCACGTGTTTCCTTTCATACTGGGTATATGATTCAGCAGGAAAGGAGGGCACCAGAATGACAGAGAAAGAAAAGATCGAAGACCTTATGACGGAGATCCTGTCAGATGCGACATCGCTGAAGATCGTTTTTAACGACATGAGGATGAACGATTTTGACAACATCGATGAACGCATCGACATGGGTCTGGTCTTTTGTGAGCGCCTGATGGAGCATACCAGACAGGCGAATGAAATGTTGTTAAGTGAAAAGTAGGTAAGCAGCAGGTTTGAGAAAGCATCTCTTCGGAGGTGCTTTTCTCATGGAGATCATTACGGGATCCTGCAGTACACGTTCCGGGAAAGAAGCAATGACCGCCGGAGCAGGCCTCTTCCGGCACTTCTCATCAGATGACATCAGAAGCATCAGATGCTATACTTTTACCCAAAGCATTAAGGAGGGGTGATGGTGTATGTTAAGCCAGGAAATGATCGAAGGTATCGTGTTCGATGCCATGAAGAAGTTCTCGAGAGAGAACAAGGGGGCGGTCGGATGGACAAAGGACGATATCGCTGCAGGAGTTTTCGCAGCCGGCGGGAATATGAGTGATGTCTACAGAGGAATGGCACTGGGCATGGATCTGTGCCAGCCGGACGGGCAGACCGGAAACTGAACACTGTTTTAAGAAGCATCTCTTCGGAGGTGCTTTTTTCATGGAGGTAATTATGGGATTCTTTACATCGATTTTCAATTCAAGGGACAAGCCGCAGAATCGGACATCCGGCAGTGCGTTCAGTTTCTTTCTGGGAGGAACCACAAGCGGTAAGTATGTCAACGAACGCACATCGATGCAGATGACAGCAGTCTACTGCTGCGTGAGGATACTGTCTGAAGCAGTGGCGGGTCTTCCGCTCCACCTGTATCGGTATACAGACGAAGGAGGAAAGGAGAAAGCAGCGGATCATCCGCTGTATTTTCTTCTGCATGATGAGCCGAATGCAGAGATGACATCCTTTGTTTTCCGGGAGACGATGATGACTCACCTGCTTCTGTGGGGGAACTCGTACTCTCAGATCATACGCAACGGCAAAGGGGATGTGATAGGACTCTACCCTCTGATGCCCGACCGCATGAGCGTGGACAGGGATGAGTCCGGACGGCTTTATTACGAGTACACGAGAAGCGAAGAGGATGCAAAGACCATAAACGGCCGGGATATGACGGTGAGATTATCGCCGGAGGATGTGCTCCATATCCCGGGACTCGGCTTTGACGGCCTTGTAGGTTACTCTCCGATAGCGATGGCCAAAAACGCCATCGGTCTTGCCATCGCAACAGAGGAATACGGATCGAAGTTCTTTGCCAACGGAGCTGCACCGAGCGGTGTGCTTGAGCATCCGGGGGTGCTGAAGGATCCTTCAAAACTCCGTGACTCCTGGACGCAGACGTTCGGAGGCAGCGGGAATGCCAACAAGGTAGCGGTACTTGAGGAAGGTGTCAAATACACACCCATCTCTATCTCGCCGAATGAAGCGCAGTTCCTTGAAACGAGGAAGTTCCAGATCGATGAGATAGCGAGGATCTTCCGTGTGCCGCCGCATATGCTGGCAGACCTTGAGAAGAGCAGCTTCTCCAATATCGAGCAGCAGAGCCTTGAGTTCGTGAAATACACACTTGAGCCGTGGCTCGTGCGTTTCGAGCAGTCTGCCGCGAGGGCGCTCTTAAAGCCGGAGGAGAAGAAAAAGTATTTCATCAAGTTCAACGTGGACGGACTGCTAAGGGGTGACTACAAGTCAAGAATGGACGGGTATGCCATCGCAAGGCAGAACGGCTGGATGAGCGCCAATGATATCAGAAGGCTCGAGCAGCTTGACGAGATCCCTGCGGAGGACGGAGGAGACCTGTATCTGGTCAACGGCAACATGGTACCGCTGACGGATGCCGGAAAGTGGAGCACGAAGTATGAAACAGAAGGAAAGGAGACTGAGTCAGATGAGGAAGTTCTGGAAATGGACGGATCAGAAGATAAGGAACCAGGACACGGGCGAGGAAAACACGGAACGCGTCCTTGAGTTCTACGGGACCATCGCGGAAGAGTCGTGGTTCGATGACGATATCACTCCGGCGGTGTTCAAGGAGGAGCTGCTGTCAGGATCCGGGCCGGTGACGATCCTTATAAATTCACCGGGAGGAGACTGCATCGCAGCAAGTCAGATCTATGCCATGCTGATGGACTACAAGGGAGATGTGACGGTCAAGATAGACGGTATCGCCGCATCAGCCGCATCGGTCATCGCTATGGCAGGCACGAAGGTGCTGATGGCTCCGACAGGCATGATGATGGTTCACAATCCCGCCACGGTCGCATTCGGCGATCATGCGGATATGGAGAAGGCCATCGATATGCTGAATGAAGTGAAGGAGTCCATCATCAACGCCTATGAGATCAAGACTGATCTTCCGAGAAAGCAGCTGTCGAAGATGATGGACCAGACCACATGGATGAATGCGGGCAAGGCGCTCGAACTGCATTTCATCGATGCGATCATGGAAGACGAGAAGAAGAGAGCGCCGGATAGTTATGAGTTCTCTGAGAGCGTGACGGAAAACGCTCTGGTGAACAAGATCACTGCAAAGATGCCGCAGGCAAAGGCATCTGCAAAAGCTACTGACGGTCGCAGGGTCGATGAACTGAAGGCGGCTCTGTACAGAAAACTGCTGTAAAGCAAGGAGGATGTATTCATGAATATCACAGAACTGAGAGAAAAGAGAGCAAAACTGTGGAACACGATGGAAGGGTTCCTGGATACCCACAGAAACGACATGGGCGTTCTTTCAGCAGAGGACGATCAGACCTACTGCAACATGGAGAACGAACTGGACTCCCTGACTAACGAGATCCACAGGATGGAGAGAAGAGAAGCCCACGAGGCTGAGATGAATAAGGCAACAAGCCAGGCGCTGACCGGAAGACCGGAAAAGAACGGTCCGGCATCCGAAAAGACAGGAAGAGCATCCAATGCCTATGTCGAGGACTTCGGAAGACACTTAAGAGGCAAGCCGCTCGTGCACAATGTCCTGTCCACCACACCGGACGCTGACGGCGGATACCTCGTACCGACAGACTTCGAGAACCAGATCCTGCAGGAACTGGAGGAGGAGAATGTCATCAGAGGTCTTGCCAAGGTCATCAGAACGCAGCATGAGAGAAAGATCCCTGTGGCAACAGGTCACTCTGTGGCACAGTGGACTGCGGAGAATGCAGCATACCAGGAGAGCAATCCGACATTCGGGCAGAAGCAGATCGATGCATATAAACTGACCGATCTGTGCCGTGTCAGCACGGAACTCCTGCAGGACTCCGCATTCGATATCGAGTCCTACATCAGAGGCGAGTTTGCCAGAGCCTTCGGTATCGCCGAGGAAGAGGCTTTCTGCGTAGGTACCGGCACCAACCAGCCGACAGGTATCTTTACTGAAAGCGGCGGTACTGTCGGAGTCACTACGGCATCCGGTACGGCGATCACAGTCGATGAGGTGATCTCCCTTGTCTATGCGCTGAAGAGTCCGTACAGAAAGAATGCGAAGTTCCTGATGCATGATTCCACCGTATCCATCCTCAGAAAGCTGAAGGACCAGTACGGAGCATATCTGTGGCAGCCGTCTGTTCAGGCGGGACAGCCGGACAAGCTGCTTGGCTATGATATCTATACTTCACCGTACGTTCCGACTGTGGCAGCGGGGTCGCTTGCCATCGCATTCGGTGATTTCAAAAACTACTGGATCGGTGACCGCATGGGACGTACCGTGCAGAGACTGAACGAGCTCTACGCAACCAACGGCCAGATCGGCTATGTTGCGACCGAGCGTGTGGACGGCAAGGTCATCATGCCGGAAGGCATCCAGCTCCTGAAGATGAAGGGAACGGCTGCTTCGGGATCCTGATCTTAAATAACGGGGCGGTGTCACAGGGCACCGCCCTCACAGCGAGGTGAGAAGATGATCATAGAACTTGAAGAGATGAAGAACTATCTGCGGGTCGACCATGATGATGACGATGCCCTCATATCCGGAATGATCAGAGCTTCTGAAAAGCAGTGCCTGGATGTCCTCCGCACAGAGGATGAACAGGCACTTGTCAGTGCTCCGAACGGAAAGATCGCCGTTATGTTCATGACGGCGTATCTTTATGAGCACAGGGAGGAAGCCGATCATAACGCACTGAATCTGACTCTCCGGGCACTGCTCTTCGGTGACAGAAAGGCGGGGTTCTGATGGATATCGCAATGCTGAATGAAAAGGTGACCTTCCAGAAGAATGAAGTGGTGAAAGACCGTATCGGGAACCACACGAACACATGGACAGAGTATCACACATGCGCGGCCACCATCAGCGTAGAAAGCGGCCGTGAAGACACAGATACCGGGCAGACCGTGGAGCATCCCGATATGAACGTGACCATACGCTGGTGCAGAAAAGCATCGCTCATCACTGAGGACGGTTACCGTATCCTTTTTCACGGAGAGATCTATGACATTATCGGGATCGACCATTTCTCATATAAGAAAAAGGCACTGAAGTTCAGATGCAGGAAGGTGAAACGCTGATGGCAAATACTGTGAAGATAGACGGCCTTGCCGATGCCGTCATGAAGGAACTGTCTGAGTATGCCGATGTCATCGACTCCGACATGAGAAAGGCTGTCACGAAAGCCGGACAGACCGTTCGCAAGGACATCTCAGCCGGAGCACCAAGAAGACACGGTGACTACGCAAAGAGCTGGGCAACGAAGAAGACCAGGCAGTCGGCACGTTCTCTTGAGGTGACGGTGTATTCACGCAATCGCTATCAGCTGGCACACCTTCTGGAGCACGGCCATGCAAAGCGTAATGGCGGAAGGACAAGAGCTTTCCCGCACATTGCACCAGCAGAAGAAAACGGTGTCCGGCAGCTCGAGGAAGATATCAAAAGGAGCAT
Organism: Bacillota bacterium; assembly: GCA_036839975.1. Lineage (GTDB taxonomy): Bacteria > Bacillota > Clostridia > Peptostreptococcales > Anaerovoracaceae > RGIG7111. The sequence continues at coordinate 51,030 of DAISVU010000003.1, forward strand.
CAGACATGGATAAGTTACTGCAGATCATATCCGAGATCGATATCCCTTCCGCATATGATCATTTCGCGGAAGGAGAGTCACCGGATCCTCCGTTCATCTGCTATCTGCTGCCCGGAGTGAATAACTTTTCCGCTGACGGAAAGGCATACTTCAAGGCAGACCAGGTGCACCTTGAACTGTATACGGATATCAAGGATCCGGAAACGGAACACATGGTGGAGGCTGTGCTCGATGAGCACGGCATTTTTTATGACAGGACAGAGGTATGGATCGAAAGCGAGAAGCTGTATGAAGTCCTGTACTATTTTGAAATGGAGGCAGACTAATGAGTAATAAAGTGAAATACAATCTCAAAAACGTGCATGCCGCTGTTCTGACGGAAACGGTAACGGACGGCGTGACTACCTTTACCTACGGAACACCGAAAGCCATCCCGGGCGCGGTATCTATCGCCCTGGATGCGGAAGGCGAGTCCTCCCCGTTTTATGCAGACGGTATCGTGTACTTCCGTTCTGTGACCAACAACGGATACTCCGGCGATCTTGAGATCGCACTGATCCCGGAATGGTTCAGAACAGAGGTGCTGCAGGAGGAGAAGGACAGCAAGGGAGTGCTGATCGAAAAGAGCACGAACGCGGAGAGCACCAAGTTCGCTCTGCTCTTTGAGTTTGACGGCGATGAGAAGGCCATCAGGCACGTCATGTACAAGTGCACCTGCTCCAGACCTTCCCTTGAGTCCGAAACCAAGGAAGATACCATCGAGCCGGGCACCGAGAAACTTTCCATCACGGCAGATCCGAGATCGGACGGTCTTGTAAAGGCCCGCACCGGGGATGATGTGGACGAGACCATTTATCAGAACTGGTACAGAAGTGTCTATGTATCTGTGCCGGAAACGCAGGAGGGTGAATAATGATCGAGAAAGTGATTGAGATCAGCGGGCAGCAGGTGAAGTTCAGATCGTCTGCTACCGTGCCGAGACTTTACCGCATCAAGTTCAAGAGGGACATCTTCAAGGACCTGGCAAAGCTTGAGAAGGCATACAGCAAGAAGGCAAAGAATGGTGAGGACATCGAGATCGATGACCTTGAGATCTTTGAGAACGTGGCATATATCATGGCCTTCCATGCTGACCCTTCCATTCCGAAGACCATCGATGAGTGGCTCGACCAGTTCGAGATGTTCTCCATCTATCAGGTTCTTCCGGAGATCCTTGAGCTTTGGGGTTCGAACATGATGACGGATATCGAAGCAAAAAAAGGATCGGCAGAAGTGAGCGGGAAATGACCACGCCGCTGTTCCTTCTGCGATGTATGGAAATAGGGATATCGGTATCAGACCTCGATCTTCTGACCGTAGGTCTGGTACTCGATATCTGGACAGAGAAAACAAATGACGGCGTGAAATATGCCCGTGTGGCAACGCAGGAAGATTTCGACAGGTTCTAAGGCATCTCTTCGGAGATGTCTTTTATCTGCATTGAGGGAGGTGAGACTTGTGGCGAGCAGGATCAAAGGCATAACTGTTGAGATCGGTGGGGATACCACAGGTCTTGACAAGGCGTTAAAGGGAGTCAACGGGACGATACGTTCCACGCAGAGTTCGCTTCGTGATGTGAACCGTCTGCTGAAACTGGACCCGAAGAACACAACGCTCCTTTCACAGAAACAGAAACTGCTGAAGGAGTCTATCAGTGCCACAAAAGAAAAACTGGACAGCCTGAAAGAAGCGCAGGTGCAGGCGAAACAGCAGCTTGAAAACGGAGAGCTGGGGCAGGATAAGTATGATGCCCTTCAGCGGGAGATCATAGATACGGAAAACGAGCTGAAACGCCTGGAGAAAGAAGCGCAGACGGCAGAGAGCAGACTGACAAAGCTTGCTGATGTCGGTGCGAAGATGGAAAAGACAGGAGATGCCATCTCCGGTGCAGGAAAGAAGCTTATGCCCGTATCCGGAGCAGTCGTAGGACTCGGTGCCATCTCCGTCAAGACAGCAGCCGACTTCGATACTGCTATGAGCAAGGTCGCTGCCGTATCCGATGCGACAGGTGAGGACTTCGACAAACTCCGTGCCAAGGCAAGGGAGATGGGGTCCAAGACGAAGTTCTCGGCATCTGAGGCCGCCGAGGCCATGAACTACATGGCGATGGCAGGATGGAAGACAGAGGACATGCTCTCCGGTATAGACGGCATCATGAACCTTGCAGCGGCATCCGGTGAAGACCTGGCCACAACATCGGATATCGTAACTGATGCGCTGACTGCATTTGGGCTGTCGGCAAAAGACTCCGGACATTTTGCCGATGTCCTTGCGGCAGCATCGTCCAACGCAAACACGAACGTGTCCATGATGGGTGAGTCGTTCAAATATGCGGCGCCTGTCGCAGGAGCGCTCGGTATCTCAGCAGAAGACACATCTGTTGCTCTCGGGCTGATGGCGAATGCAGGTATCAAGGCATCACAGTCCGGTACTTCACTTCGTACAGGTCTTACGAACCTTGCCAAGCCTACGAAGCAGATGCAGTCCTATATGGACAAATACAATATTGCACTTATCAAAAACGAGGACGGTTCAGTTGATCTGCGCGCGACCATGGCGGATCTCAGAAAAAAGATGGGCGGTCTTTCCGAATCCGAACAGGCTGCTGCTGCCTCTGCGATCTTCGGAAAAAACTCGATGGCAGGCTGGCTTGCCATCATCAATGCATCTGACAAGGACTTCGATAAGCTGACAGGCGCGATCGATAACTGTGACGGGATAGCACTCAGCATGGCTGAGACCATGCAGGACAACCTCATGGGGCAGATCACTATCCTGAAGTCACAGCTGCAGGAGCTGGCTATCTCGTTCGGCGATGCACTGATGCCGATGATCCGGAAAGTCGTATCGGCTCTCCAGGGCTTTGTAGACAGGCTGAACAGCATGAGCGAGGGGCAGAGGAACGCCATCATCCGTATCGGGATGTTCGTTGCTGCTCTGGGGCCGATGCTTGTGATCATAGGAACGGTCATATCGAAGGTCGGCATCGCTATCCAAGGATTCACAAAACTGGCTCCGGTGTTTGCGAAAGTATCCGGGGCAGTGAGCAAGGCCGGGGGCATGATGGGGATCCTCGGAAAGGCATTCAGTTTTCTGCTTTCTCCGGTAGGGCTTGTGATCGCGGCGGTGGCGGTCCTTGTCGCTGCCTTTATCCATCTGTGGAAGACGAATGAGAAGTTCAGAAACAGCATGACGGCCGTCTGGAATGTCATCAGGAATACCATTGGGAAATTCGTGGCTGACCTGAAAGAAAGGCTCGGTGCTCTCGGCATCGACTTCTCAAAGACAGCCGGGTTGATGAAGAAGGTCTGGGAAGGTTTCTGCAATGTCCTTGCGCCGCTGTTTGAGGGGGCTTTCAGAGTGATATCAGTCGTTCTGAAAACAGTGCTCAATGTGATCATCGGTGTGCTCGATATATTTATCGGCATTTTCACAGGGGACTGGAGCAGAGCATGGCAGGGAGTCAGGACGATATTCTCTGCTGTGTGGAACGGGATCAAAGGGATCATCAAAACGGCATTCAGCACCATAAGGAAGGTGACTGGTGTATTCCTCGGATGGTTCGGAACGAGCTGGCGTAGTATCTGGAACGGTATAAAGAAATTCTCCTCTGCCATCTGGAACAGTATGAAGTCTGCGGCGAAGGCCGTATGGAACGGCATCAAAACAGCTGTCACGGCCCCGATGAAGGCGATCCGGCAGGCAGCATCATCCATCTGGAGCGGTATCAGGAGCACGGCATCCAATGCCTGGAACAATATCAAGAATGCCATGCTGTCACCGATCAACTCGGCAAGAGACAAGATCAGCGGGATACTGAAAAAGATAAAAGGATTCTTTCCGCTTTCCATCGGAAAGATATTCAGTAACCTGAAACTGCCGCATATCAGTGTGTCCGGAGGAAAGGCACCGTTCGGTATCGGCGGCAAGGGCAAACTGCCGTCTTTCTCTGTGCAGTGGTATGCGAAGGCGATGGAAAAAGGCATGATCATGAACGGGCCGACCATCTTCGGAATGAAGAACGGTTCGCTCCTTGGAGGCGGTGAAGCAGGCTCGGAAACCATTGTAGGCACAAATTCTCTGATGAACATGATCGCGTCAGTCATGCAGACGGTCGGAAACGACATCGTGAATGCTGTGCTGACAGCGAACCGCATCCAGGCAAGTGCCGCAGTGGGCGGAGACATCCATCTCGATGTTTATCTGTTCAAAAACGGCCCGAAGATGGGTGAGGAGATAGTTAAAGCATATGACACGTACAAGAGGAGGCTGGGATGATCTATTCAATGATAAAAATCAATGATACCGACATCCTGCGTCCGAATGACTTCTCTCCGCAGAGGGAGGACATCTACGCGGCAGAGATCACCACCTGCACAGGAAAGACTATCGCCGACCGGATCGGATGGAGATATGCGGACATGACACTTGAATGGGATACGCTGCCTCAGGAGAGTCTTGATCTTCTGCTGTCTATGACAGGGGAATGCAGCATCACATTCACGGACGCTGATGGAACAGTCCATACAGAAAGCATCGTAAGGGCATCTGTAGTAATGACTTCGACCAGAACGGTCAGAGCAGGAGGCAGTCCTGTATGGAAAGATGTTCGTGTGGAGGTGAGGTTCATCAATGCTCACAATTGATTCTGAAAACAGGAAACAGATCCGCACACCCTTCGAGATACATGTAGGGCTGTCCGGCAGGATCACCGGAGCCGACCTTCAGTTTACATCAAGCTGGGGCGCGGCAACGGATACGAATATCTCGGATGCCCTTGACAACGAGAACTGGAATATGCGAAGACTGACAGATCTGCAGGGCGATGGCTTTTCGCTCGATGGCGGATGCAGTCTTTATGACCCCGCTCTTGCCGGGTCGCTCGCTGACGGCAAGGTCGGAGCACGATCTTCCATCGGGGGCACGATCACGATCAACGTGGTGCGTACCACTGAGATAGACGCGGTGACTCTTGCCGTCACATCAGACTGTGAGGGGACGATTGAAGCAGATGGGATCACATACCAGGCAAGGCGGATCGTAGTCATCCCGATAAGAAACCGCGTAACTGTTGTTCATGCAAAGAGCCTTGATCCGGAAAGAAGGATCGAGATAGCCTCAATAACTCCGGGAGTGACGATAGAGATGGACAGTGACAGCATCATATCGTGCACACTTGCCCTCCGGTCTGACCTTTCGATAGCAGGGCCTTCGTGGCAGGTATCTGATATCGAGATATCAGCCTACTGGCCGGATGATATCTCTGAAGCGGTCAGCAACATCGGAGATGATGTCCCGATCTGGTACTACAGCGGATACCCCGGAGACTATTCGCAGATGCGGACATTCTATCTGTCGGAGCCGGCATCGATGGAAAACGGTGTCATCACTCTGAAGGGCGAGGACATGAGCCATAAGCTGGAGGACAAAAACAATATCGCCCAGGTCCTGAACACCACAGGAGGGAACGGCAGAGCGGGCCTGTACAACCGTTTCGTGAAGTACATCACTGACGCGGGGGTAAAGCTCGTATCGAAAGAAGCGGCTCCGGCGAACAATACCAACACTTCGGCGTATACTCTGATCCTTAAGGAACAGACGAGCCGTGAGGCGGTGGCGGACATCATGAACCTTGCCCATTACGGTTCATACTGGCCAACGTTCGTGGATGCCGGTATCCCGAAAGTCTATCACAGCAAGCCGTCTAAAAAGTGGGACATCTATGAGGAGGACTGCGGTGATGTGGTCAGATCGGTCGACAGGAACATCGCAAAGATATATACGAGCGATGAAGACGGGCTGCACAGCAAATGCACGAGGAACACAAAGGTGCAGACACTGCAGACCAGAGATGTGACTGCAGGCAAAGGATACTCGCTGGATCCGGAAGGCTACTGGTGGTATCTTTCCGTCACCAATGCGAAGTCCGTTCTTGCAACTGCTGCCAAAATAGTATGGACAGCGGCAAAGACAACGACATCAAAGAAGGTCAGGGTGAAGACCGGACAGAAATACAAGTCGGGAAAGAACAAGGGAAAGCCGATCTATAAAACGGTGACGAAGAAATCCAATCAGTGTGTGGTGACAGGAAAGTCCATCACGCTTGCAAAGGAGACTTCGTCCATACTGCATTCCGGGAAACGGCCCGGGCAGAGCGCGGAAGTCACTCCGGCGGCTCTCGGCAAGGTTTACGGCGGCACCACACTTCTGTATCCGAACTACAATTATCTTTTCAACCGTTCGAACATCACAGGCTCATTCACGTTCCGGGGTGATCCGAGGATGCAGCCGCGTGATGTTTTCTGTTTTCACAGAAGGGACGGATCTGAGGAACTCTGCACCATCGAGACTGTGACCCTCATCCATGAGGGCGGCGGTACGAAGGCAGAGCTGACATACAGAAAGGGGATCTGCTGATGGCATGGATTCAGCCGAAAACGGACTGGGTGCAGTCCGATCATGTGACGCATGAGGATCTGAACAGGATATTCGGGAACGTTAACATCCTAGCAGGCAGCACGATGAAGGAGGACTATTCGAAGAATGATTTTCTGACACTGCAGCAGTGGGAGCAGCTGATCAGTCACCTGAAAAGACTCGAACTGGCAACCAGGGTAGTCTCGTCAGCAGCGGCAGTTGCTTCTGTCACTGTTCCCGGCACCCAGATGACAGCACAGACTTTCAATGACGCAGAAACACTGACACAGGCACTCAGTGAGAGGATCGCGTATATGTTCCGGCAGAAGGCTGCTCTTGGATATGCAGATGATCCTATCTACGCAAGCACAGTGCCGGACAACTATACAAGGGGGATGTGAACATGGCATTTACAGACAGACAGGTCGAATACCCGAACAGGTTTTATCTGACCGATGATAACGGCAACCAGACGGGACCGTTCACGCTGACCCGTGCGGAAGGGGAAGTGATCGAGGAAGGAACTCCTCTGACAGCAGAGAATCTGAATACAGAGATATCCGAGACTGCTGAATCGGTGGCATCGGCTGCTGTGGCAAAATTCAACTCGGCATTTTCGATCGATTCCAGCAACAATGTGGGTTTCCGAAACCTTCAGAGCGGAACGGTGGTCGTTAAGGTAAAAAAGGCAAAAACAACATATAAGGCGGCAGTGAAGTTCCCGAAAGCATTCACTAAAAGACCGAATGTTGTCGCGTGTCCCTGGTCGGGCGCTCCGGCGGCATGCCAGGTGAGTATAAGTGATGTGACGACAACAGGATTCAACGTGTATTTTTACAGAACGACAAAGGTGGACACCACGATATTCTGGATGGCGTTCGTATAGGAGGGGATCATGGTCACGATATTAAGACAGGGAGACCTGGTGCTGTATTCGCATACAGCCTGGGCGGCAGATGCAGACGGAGGAGGTTTCTCGCTTACTGAATCTGAAGATGCTCTTTATATCGGCAGCTATATCGATTCGGCTGAACAGGAATCCGATGATCCGGGAAGGTATGTCTGGACAGCTCTGTCGGAAGACGAGGAAACGGACGGGACTGTGTACGATGACGTGATCGATGAGATGATCGACTCCATGGAAAACATGGAGGGGGATATCATCAGCACATCAGAGATTATCGAAGGAACGCAGAACACATCTGATATCGGCCTTGGCAATCTCAACGAACTGGTGGGTACGAACCACGGGACCGACGGGTGGACAGGTTCAGACGGTCTGCAGCTCGAAGCGGTGACCGGAACGATCTATCTTGAAACAGATGATCCTGTGAACTATCTTTCCGTCACCTGTATGGATGAAGGAGAAAACTTCATAGCATTTCATGCGGAGCAGCTCAGGAGCAGACTTGCGGATGACACAGAGGACAATGCATACACATTCAGTTGTGATGTGAATATGAGCACATTGTTTGAGATCGGGACCGTAGCCGTACAGGATGCAGACGGACAGTACCGTCAGCTTCTCTTTGATGCGGTAGATAACAGTCCTGCGGAAGACCAGGACGAGATCGACATGAATGGTGTATGGGTACGCCACAGCAGCACGGCAGAAGTCATCAATATAGAAGAGGAGCCTGTCCCGGAATCGGAGCAGGTGTTTTATATGGATCTGTCGGAGATGCCGGAAGGTGCGGTGCTCCTGATCGCCAATCTCAAGGTGGAGGGCGGAGCACTGGCAACGCCGTGGCGGATGAGCAATGACGAGATCGAGTCCGCCGCACGTGAGGCACTGCAGACAGCAAACAGTGTCCAGGAAAGAGCGGACAGCGGAGAGTTTGACGGTGAGGATGCAGTGCTTCTGCGCATCGATTCCTCGCGCGGCAATGTGTTCAAGAACAGTGCGGTCGAAACTGTTCTGACGGTGAACATCATAAAAGCCGGGGAGACGATACGAACAGCTGCAAGGATGCGTGAGGTATTCGGGGCCGGGGCGGCCATCCGGTGGTACTGGAAGAAGCTCGGAGAGGATACATTCCACATCATACTTGACACAGACAGCATGATCAGCGATGAGGGATTCACACTGACTCTCACGCCGGACAAGGTGGATACCAAGGTAACGTTTCAGTGTGAACTGGACTATTAGAGAGGAGATTTCAAATGGCAGTAAAAGCAGCAGACCAGATGACAGTGGTCGACCTTACGGACGGCTATTCCGTCAATCTTACAAATGATTCCTTCACATTTGCCGGAGACAAGGACGGTAAGATCGCTGTCCAGCAGCAGACAACAACGGTCATACAGGCACTTCGCGGTGATGAGGAGCCGACAGTTTCCGTTAATACATCTGCGATCATCAAACCTACAGGCGTGAATGTATCCTATGCATCAAATACAAAGACGCTTACGATCACTGTGACCACGAGCGTGGCGGCAGGAGGTGTCGTGACCATACCAGTCCTGCTTGATGGAGATGTCACGATCAACAAGACCTTTGCGTTCAGCATTGCAAAGACAGGTGCGACGGGACAGCAGGGTCCGAAAGGCGATCAGGGAGAAAAAGGAGATACCGGAGAGACAGGGCCGAAAGGTGATACAGGTGCGAAGGGAGATCCCGGGGCTGACGCCATCACGATGGCGCTCACATCTTCTGCCGGGACGATCTTCAAGAACGCAGATATCGCAACGGTTATCACCGCTCATATTTATAAAGCGGGAGCGGAGGTGACAGGAACGGCTCTGTCGGATCTCGGCACGATCAGCTGGAAGATCAACGGCAGTGCAGCGCCTGCTTCGAAAGTCTCCGGAACTGCTAACAATACGCTGACTATCAGTGCGGGGGATGTGACGAACAAGGCGATCATTTCCGCAGAAATGAATTAGGAGGTATCACATGGCGAAGATAAGCGCAAGCATAACGCTGACGGCTGTGCGGGATATCGAAAGTGTATCCTGGTTCTATCAGCTGAAGGCGGGGACTTCCGCTCCGGCAAAGCCGACTGTATCGCCTCCGCCATCGCCCTGGCAGACAGCAGAACCATCATATACGGCGGGTGATACGAAGTATCTGTTCGTGATGGAAAGGACTGTATATACCGACGGGACCTTTGATTATACTGAGCCGACAATGTCCTCGTCCTATGAGGCAGCCAAGCTGGCATATGTTGAGGCGCAGAGCGCAAAGAAGACAGCGACAAATTTCATGTCTGCAGACAGTCTTGGCATCATGGTGGCGGATATGAGAAGCAGCTCATCACAGACACCGTCAAATCCGAGAGGCAGGAACGTGCTGATAGACAATGATTCTGTGGATATCCGAAAAGGCAGTGATGTGCTTGCCAGTTTCGGAGAGAGCACTGTGATCGGACAGGCAGAAGGCTGGCATCAGAGTTTCAGCTCTGAAGAGACGGTGTTCGCATACGGGGAGACGGTATATACATATCTGACTCCGGGAAAGATCCTGTCGGAAAACATGGAAGTGAAAGGGTCCTACTATATCGGGGACTATTCTATAAGAGCGGCGGGTGACGGGAAACTCGTCATAGGAAGGAGAAAGTAAATGGCAATAGCAAGCGGAACATGCGGGACCTGTCCATGGACGATTGCGGATGACGGCTCGATGACGATAGGAGCAGGAACGCTCCACGCACCGTGGCTTCCGGGCATCATGAACTGCGGATGGCCCTGGGGAGGCCACGTAAAGGATATAACCTCATGCACGATCAGGACCGGAGTCATAGTGGGCAAGCAGGAAGCCCTCATGGGAGGATACATAGATGACTACGTCACAACAAATATGTTTTACGGATGTTCGAATATGACGAGCCTTACCTTTGAAGGCACTTTTGATACGAGCAACGTGACGGATATGAGCGGTATGTTCTTTGAGTGCTCGTCACTTACATCGCTTTCACTCACTCCATTCAACACAACAAAAGCGACGAGGATGGACATCATGTTCACGGGCTGTTCCCTTCTTACATCGGTGACTTTCGGGCCGCTGTTCAACACGCTGGCTCTGGAAAGCACATCAGGGACCGGGTTCATAAACTCTGGATTTCCGAGTGCCGTAAGCCAGACAGGAAGGATCGTTGTAACAAGCGATGCAGACTTCCGTGCACTCACGCCAGCACAACATGCGGGAACATGGTCAAGAAGCGCTGCAAACGTAATGTTCAAAGTGTCTGCGGAAAGGACAGAAAACGGCTCTGCAGATGATGACGGCGAGGACGTCACGATCACAGTCACATGGCTGACCGGAGCATCGACTTCCGAGAGAACGCTGTCAGTGTATATGAAGTCAGCTGCAGATGTGTCCTACCCGTCGGAACCGACAGAAGTCATTACGCTCTCCGGAAGATCCGGTACAGATGCAGTTACGATAGAGGGTATCGGCGATGATGCCTTTGATTTCAGGGTGGAGTTTTATGACGGAACAGACACGTACATCGCATTTCCTTCAGTATCGTCCAATGTGAGACTTATCACTATCGATGAAAACGGCTGTGTGGAAGTGTCAGGGCATCCGGATAACTGTTCCTGGTATCAGCAAAGGGATTTTGCGGCAATCAGGAAGATCAGAAAAATAACGGATTCCCTTATGTATCCCGTTCTTGATGCACTAACACATCTCGGAGACTGGGCGCTGGCCACGTATGGCGAAAACCTTTATCTAAGCTATATCACGAATGAGAACTATGAGTCTGATACCAACACACAGAGCGGATACTGCAAATTCGGATCTGACGGCAGTATTGCACCGATGGGAAGATACATGTCCGGAGCAAATCCTCTGTTCACAACGGCAACGATGTCGGCCGACAACAAGACGATCGCAAAATCATCCACACTATCCATCAGTTTTTCTATCGCAAAGGCAGGATACACTCCGATCGCTATCAGAGGGTTTGATATAGACAATGCCACTTCAAGCGGAGCTAATGTGGCATCGTGCCATGTGCTTGCAGCAAAGATCAAAGACGCCAGCACAGCAGAGTTCCAGATCAGGAACACTGCCACAAGTGCGGCGAAACTGAAACTGTGGCTGTATGTGACATATATTGCTACGGAAGCATTGTAAGGAGAGTGTCATGAACTGCATCATTGCTTTATTCATAGGAGTCGTTATCGGAATGCCGCTCGGATGGGCGGTATTTATTTGTGCCATAGATCTGGCGGGAAGACCGAAGAGAAGACCGCCGACAAAGGATGAATGGAAACTGCCGTAGAGAAGGAGGGTTTTTGTTATGAAGGAATTCTGGTTAATGATCCAGGCTGTGTTCACTGGCCTTGGAGGATGGATGGGTTACTACCTGGGAGGATGTGATGGCTTGCTGTACGCACTGATAGCATTCGTTATAGTCGATTATCTTACCGGGGTGATGTGTGCGATAGCAGATAAGAAGCTGTCGAGCAATGTGGGATTCAGGGGCATCTGCAGAAAGGTGCTCATTTTTCTGCTCGTAGGCATCGCAAACATCATCGATGTTCAGGTGATCGAGCAGGAGGGGATCCTCAGGACTGCCGTCATCTTCTTTTATCTTTCCAATGAAGGTGTGTCTCTTCTTGAGAACGCCGGGCACCTGGGACTGCCGCTCCCGGAGAAACTCAAAGATGTACTGGAGCAGCTCCACAGGAGAGCGGAAAAGGAGGCGGACAAATAATGGCATATACGAACAGCAAGCTGGTGGTCTATAAGAAACTGTCACCGAACCATTCGGGGAAAAGGACGCACTCCATTGACCGCATTTCGCCCCACTGCGTTGTGGGGCAGGTGACGGCAGAGGGACTCGGCTCATGGTTCGCAAGAACGAGCACACAGGCATCCAGTAATTACGGCATCGACAGGGACGGCCGTGTGGGTCTTTATGTGGAGGAGAAGAACCGCTCCTGGTGCACCTCCTCAAATGCGAATGATCAGAGAGCCGTCACGATCGAGTGTGCATCAGATACAAAAGAACCGTATACGATGAACAGCAAGGTCTACGCAACACTTGTGAAGCTGTGCGTGGATATCTGCAGGCGTAACGGCAAGAAGAAACTGCTGTGGTTCGGAGACAAGACGAAGACGCTGAATTATTCACCGAAGTCCGATGAGATGGTGATCACCGTCCACAGATGGTTTGCCAACAAGTCGTGTCCTGGAAACTGGCTTTATTCCAGGCTCGGCAAACTGGCAGCAGAGGTCACAAAGCAGCTCGGCGGTTCCTCTGCTCCGAAGAAAGGACTGCAGGCAACGGCACTGAAGGATCTCTCTAATGCTGCCGTGATCAAAAAGGTCGGCCCTCTCTTTACTGCTGATCAGAAAAAGTCCGGTATCCTGGCATCTGTATCTTTAGCACAGTTCATCCTGGAATCCGGCTACGGTAAGAGTGAACTGGCGCAGAAAGCAAATAACTGCTTCGGGATGAAGAAATCCCTGTCCGGCAACACCTGGTCGGGTTCTGTCTGGGACGGCAAGTCGGTCTACACCAAGAAGACGCAGGCGGATGACGGCACAGGAAAGAACTATACCATCACTGCAGATTTCAGAAAGTATCCGGATATCGAAAAGTCCATCGCCGATCACTCCGCATATCTGCTCGGAGCGAAGAACGGCACAAAGAAGAGGTATGCCGGGCTGAAGGGATGTACGGACTATAAGAAGGCTGCGAAGATCATCAAGGCAGGGGGATATGCCACGAGCACGACCTATGTCGATAAGATCTGCGACATCATAAAGAAGTGGGATCTGACGAAGTATGATGTAAAGAAAAAATCTTCTTCGAAGAAGTCTGTGGACACGCTTGCAAAGGAAGTCATCCAGGGAAAATGGGGCAACGGTGATGAGAGGAAGAAGAAACTGACAGCTGCAGGGTATGATTACAATGCGGTGCAGAAGAGAGTAAATGAGATGCTCAAGTAATGGAACGGTCTGTGGGAGTTGATCCTGCAGACCTCTTTTTTTATGCCCTTTTTCGTTCCGAATCATGCCGGATGTCCGAGGGAAGGTGAAGGACAAATTCACTTATACCGAAAGAGGAGTGGACAGATGGCAGAAAAGAATATCATTAAGAATCCGGAAGGAGTTAACGCATCAGGAGCGATACTGACAGAAGAGGATCTGAAACGGGATCGTGCATACCATACAGCAGTTGCTATGACGAAAAGACTTCTCGATGAAGGCAGGATAACCAGTGAGGAATGCGACAGGATATGCCGCGAACACGTGAGAAACTACCGCCCGACTCTTGCCCCTATAATGCCATGAAACCGTTGATAATACTGGAATTCAGAGGTAATATGTCACACTGACAAAAGGAGCTGGAGTTGATGAAAAGAATAACGAAAATCGAAAATGACACAAAAGGATCCCGTAAGACCAGAGTGGCCGCATACTGCAGGGTGTCGACTGACAGTGACGAACAGCTTGTGAGCCTTGAGGCACAGAAGCAGCATTATGAAACCTATATCGGGGCCAATCCTGAATGGGAAAACGCCGGGATCTACTATGACGAAGGGATCACCGGGACAAAAAAGGACAAGAGGCCCGCTCTGAAGCGGATGCTGAAGGACTGTGAGAACGGCCGTATAGATCTGATCGTGACCAAGTCCATCAGCCGCTTCGCCCGGAACACAACAGACTGCCTGGAACTTGTCCGCTGGCTGTCAGAGATGGGAATCTACATCTATTTCGAGCGCGAGAATATCAATACGCAGGACATGGAAGGCGAACTCATGCTGACGATCCTCTCCAGTCTGGCAGAGGAAGAATCCGTTTCCATCTCGCAGAATACCAGATGGAGCGTGCAGAAACGATACCGTAAAGGGACATTCATTATCGGTTATCCGCCATACGGCTACCGAAACAGTGAAGGTACGATGGAGATCGTTGAAGAAGAAGGAGAGGTCGTCAGAGACATCTTCGCCTCATTCCTTTCAGGAAAGAGTACGAACGTGATCGCTGCGGAACTCCGGGAAAAAGGCATAAAAACAAAGAAGAACGGTCAGTGGCGTCCTGAAACGGTCAACGCAATGCTGAAAAATGAGAAATACGCCGGGGACGTCATCTTTCAGAAAACATGGACGGATGAGAGGTTCAACAGACATATCAACCACGGTGAAATGGATCAGTACGTTGTCCGGGATCACCACGAGCCGATCATTGCGAGAGAAGACTTTGAGGCGGTGCAGGCACTGATGGACCAGCGGTTCGGAGAAAAGGGCGGTGAAAGAGGAACAGACAAGTACGGACAGCGGTACGCATTCTCGGGAAAGATCATCTGCGGAGAGTGCGGCAGCACGTTCCGGAGAAAGATACAGAAGCGGGCAGGGCAGAACTACATCATATGGTCATGCCACAGGCACATCGAGGATAAAGACCGATGTCGGATGAAGGCCGTCACGCAGGAGACAGTAGAAACCGCATTCATGACAATGATGAACAAACTGGCATTTGCAAAAGAGGAGATGCTTCGACCTCTTCTGGAAGAAATCGGATCGTTCGACAGGACGGAAGGTGTGGGACGCATCAATGAGCTGGAGCAGAAGATCGAGGAGAATGTCAGGAGAAGAGAACATCTGCGATCAATGCTTACGCAGGGACTCTTGGATGCAGATATCTTCAACAGCGAGAACAACCTGCTTCTCGCAGAGACTGATCAGGCGGAGACAGAACTGTCGGATCTGAAAGCCGGGATCAGGGAACAGCTGACGATCATCGCTGAACTGGAGAAGCTGATAAAGCACCTTGGCTCTGGGCAGATGATGACGGTGTTCGATGAGCACATTTTCACGGAGTATGCTGATCACATAGTGGTGCGGTCAAGATCTTGCATCGAGATAGTCCTTAAGTGTGGTCTGCATCTGAAGGAGGCGATATAGAAGTGAGTCATACACCTTATGGATACCGGATCGAAAACGGCAGAGCCGAGATAGATGAAACACAGGCAGAACAGGTCAGAAAGTTGTTTGATGCTTACCTTTCCGGGATGGCATTGATCCCGGCTGCGAAAAGCACCGGTCTGGAACTGACACATTCATCGGTCAAACACATGCTGCTTAACAGGCGGTATCTTGGAGATGAGTTCTACCCTCAGATCATTAGCGAAGAGGTGTTTAAGAAGATCCCGGAAGAGCTTGAGAAACGGGCGGGCAGACTTGGCAGAACAGGAGGACCGAAAAAGTATGATGCTCCAAAGGTGCCGACAGTCTTCCAGCTCGGGAGCACGGAAAGAAAGTATGAGGACCCGTTTGAACAGGCGACCTTCATATACAGTCAGATAGAGGAGGTAAAGGATGGAGCAGACGAGAAACATCACGGTGATTCCTGCACGGAGGAAGACGGCGAGACAGTCAGCATCGGCTGAGATACCGAAAACCAGAGTAGCGGCCTACTGCAGGGTATCAACAGACAGCGAAGAACAGGAGACGAGCTACGAGGCACAGGTCGAGCATTACAGGAATTACATCAACGAAAAACCGGAATGGGAACTTGCAGGAATATATGCGGATGAAGGTATCAGCGGAACGAGCACGAAAAAGCGTGATGACTTCAACCGAATGATCGATGACTGTATGGCCGGGAAGATCGATATGGTTGTGACCAAGTCCATCAGCAGATTTGCCCGAAACACTCTGGACTGTCTGAAGTTCATCCGGCAGCTGAAAGACAAAGAGATCCCTGTTTATTTCGAGAAGGAATCCATCAATACGATTGATGCGAAAGGAGAAGTGCTCCTGACTATAATGGCATCGCTTGCACAGCAGGAATCCCAGTCCATGTCGCAGAACATCAGGCTCGGGATCCAGTATCGTTTTCAGCAGGGTAAGATGCAGGTGAACTTCAGCAGGTTCCTTGGCTACACAAGGGACGAGGAAGGCAGGTGTGTCATCGTGCCGGAAGAAGCGAAGACTGTAAAGCGGATCTTCAGGGAATACCTGGAGGGAGCAAGTCTGGTTGAGATCTGCAGAGGGCTTGAGGCAGACGGGATCTTTACCGGAGCACACAAGGAAAAATGGCGTCCGGAGACAGTGCAGAAGATGCTGAGGAATGAGAAATACATGGGAGATGCTCTTCTGCAGAAGACCTACACGACCGACTTCATCACCAAAAAGAAGGTGGTCAATAACGGCATCGCCCCACAGTACTATGTGGAAAACAGCCACGAGGCCATCATACCGAAGAATCTCTTCATGAGAGTTCAGGAGGAGATGGAGAGACGGTCGAACCTTACAAGCGGGGATGGCAGAAAGAAACGGCTATACAGCAGCAAGTACGCATTGTCCGGTATCGTTTTCTGCGGACACTGCGGTGAGATCTACCGAAGGATCAGATGGAACAACCGGGGATGCCGATCCACGGTATGGCGGTGCGTGAGCAGAGTGCTGAAGAAGTCGAGCGAAGTCGACTGTCCGGCGAGGACGGTCCATGAGGAAACGCTGCACGAGGCTGTTGTTGCTGCGATCAACCAGGTGCTTGCCCTGGATGAGATGTTTTTCGAGAACTACAGGAAAAGCCTTGATGCCGCACTCGGAGCTAACAGTGAACTGAGTCTTCGAGAGATCGAGGAGATGCTGACAGAGAAACAAAGAGTGCTCGTATCCCTTTCACCGGAAGATCCGAGATACGAAAAGGTTGCGGATGAGATATACGGGCTGCGGGACAGGAAACAGCAGGTGCTTATGGATGATGCGAACCGCGAAACGGCAGTCCGTAGAGCAGAGGAACTGATGGAGTTCGTCAGGGCACAGGAGGATGAGATCGAAAAATACGATGACAGCCTTGTCCGGAAACTGGTAGAGAAGGTCACGGTATACGATGACCGCATCAACGTAGCTTTCAAATCCGGGGTGGATGTGGACATAGAGGCATAGGCTGCGATATAAGAAAATGTCATGGGAGAGTGCTGAAAAGTACTCTCTTTTGCTGTATATGGAATCGGCGAACGATGGTATAATTAGATAAATCAAATTGTGAAAAGGAGTGATGTTCATGATTTCAGATGAGTTAAAAACCATTGTTGAATTAATGAAAACACAGGGAGAGATGGCATTCCTTGACGGGGCATCAGAGGATCAGATTGCTGAATTTGAAAAAGAGCATGATCTTAAGTTGCCGTTAAATTATAAAGAATGGTTGCAGTTATCAGATGGTGGAGAATGCTTTTTACCTGCCGGAGTTCAGTTTTATGGAGTTTCCCATAAGCCTCTCATCGATCCTGATGAGGATGACAGGCCAGATGACACCTATATTGTTATCGGAGCACTTGCATCCGGCGATCCAATTCTTTGCCAAAAAGATGGTGATCAAATTGCAATATACAATCACGAAGATGGAAGAATCGAAGAAGACGAAGAATATCCTGACTTCTTTGCATTTCTGAATGATCTTCACGACCTGCTTGGGATAGGAGAGTGATTCGATGTCAAGAAGAACCTCCGAAGCCAATAAGGCGATTGCAAAAGCATGGGAAAATGAACGTCAGAACGTTCTTGAAGGAAAAGGCACTCGTAATTGGACTCCCGAGCAACAAAAGGATATCATCGAAAATGGTAAAGCTCATGATGAAAATGGCCGAGCCTTTGAAGGCCAGCACATGAAGAGCGTTGGAGAATATCCCGAATATCAAGGTGAGCCTGGAAACATTCAATTCCTTACAAGAGAAGAACATTTAGAGGCTCACATGGGAAGCTGGCAGAATCCGACTAACTGGTATTATGATCCGGTCACGAAGGAGATAAATGATTTCGGAACGAATCCGTTCACACCTTGCGAGGTGTTTGAATTAAAGGATCCAATAGTCAGCTCTTCCAATAGTCTTGAAAACAGGGGTGAGTGCAAAGGAAAGGAAACAGAAACTGCGGAGAAACACAGGGCTGATAATACAGAGAACGCAGCTAAAACTCAAAACAAACCTTCTGGTTCATTGAATCGAACAGCAAAGGCAAGCTCTTCATCTTTCAGCAAGATAAGGAATGGTATAGGGAAGGCAACGGGGTTTCTTTATCAGCATCGAGAAGGTATCAAGACCGGGCTGAAGGTTGTAGGTGGAATTGCATTAGGAGCCGTTGTCGATCACGTTGCAGGAGGCAGAGCATCCAGTGGTGGCGGTCATGATAGTGACTACGATTACTCGCCATCAGAAAGCGAGAACTCATTTGAACGGTCATCGCCAAGCGAACATGTTGTGCCTGGGCACAAGCAGCGTTATCACACCAAGGATGGCGTGGTAACCAGAGAAAAAGCCCCTTATAAACGTGGCGGTAAGAACGATGATTAATGACAATTTCCCTATTACTGATAGGGTCACTTTGATAATTTCCCAATGACGGACATGGCATTTTTGACATTCATAATGTCCACTCTTGCCATGTCGAGTGCATAGCGTTGATACAAAGAGTGAAATCGTGAAAATCCTGCATTTTAAGCAGTTTTACAAGCATTATGTCTTTAATGAAGATGGCGAAGGTGGACGAAAAAAAGTCCTAAAAAATTATATAGATGTGTATGTTTGCATTGATATGGTGTGTGGAGATACAAAGTATGAATTGGGAAGTGAGGACTACGAAATGATGAGATGGATAATAAAAATAATCTTGTTTCCAATCAGCTTGCTGCTGAGTATCCTTACTGCCTTTTTGACATTTATACTTGGCATAGGAACAACTATTCTGTATTTCTTAATGCTTATGTGTATAGTTGCTGCAATAGGATCATTTATGCAAAAAGATATATCACTTGGCATTGAGGCATTGGTATTAGGATTTTTGTTAAGTCCTTATGGAATACCGATGGTCGGAGCAACCGTTATAGCGTTCCTTCAGGAAATCAATGAAGCAATAAAATCAATCTAAAAAAATTCATACAAATGGTTACCAAAGGCGATAGATAAAAAACTATCGTCTTTTTCTTTGCCAATTTTTAAGGAGGGAGGTGAAGCGATGGACTTTGACTATTTCTATAACAGGGAAGCTGAGAGATTTAACTTTTTGAAAGTGCCGGAAATATTAGTTGATGGAGAAGCATTTAGAGGATTATCTGCTGAAGCAATTATCCTTTATTCAATGCTTCTGAAACGAACAGGAATGTCTTTTAAGAATAACTGGATATACAAAGAAGGTAGAGTATTTATCTATTTCACAGTTGAAGAAATTATGAAAAGAAGAAATATCTCAAAGCCAACTGCCATAAAGACTTTAGATGAACTTGATGTAAAAAAAGGAATTGGACTTATTGAAAGAGTAAGGCTTGGACTTGGTAAGCCGAATGTCATATATGTTAAAGACTTTATGAGCATATTAGTGGTAAAAGAAAATGACTTGCAGAAGTCAAAAAACTTTACTTCAGAAGTAAAAGATGTTGACCTCAGAAGTAAAGAAAATGAACTTCAAGAGGTTAAGAATGTTGACCGTAACTATATAGATAATAATAAGAGTAAGTATAGTAAGAGAGAATATAGTTTTGGTGAAAACGGACTTGGAACATTTCAAAATGTCTTTTTAGCTGATGAAGATATATCAGAATTGCAAATTACATTAAATTCACAGCTTGATAATTACATTGAAAGATTATCTGCATATATCAAAAGCACCGGAAAGAATTACAAAGACCACAAGGCGACTATACTTTCATGGTTTTATAAAGATCAGGGAAACAAGAAAGAAACGAATATCCCAACATGGGAAGAATACGATAAAGGAGAACACCTATGATAAAAGAATTAGAAAAAATGATGATAGAGGATGTTGAGTATGCCTATGATCCTGAAAAAGAATATATCAAGGATGGACATGCATTTTGTAAAGTTTGTCATGAAAGAAAAGACGGAAAAGTGATGGAGTTCTTTGATAACAAGATGATATTTAAGATTTCTTGCAAATGCGATAGAGATAGAGATGCAAGAGAAAAAGAAAGACAAAAGCAGATGGAGATTGAACGATTAAAGAGTAGCTGCTTTAACTCGATTATTCAGTGGTCATACACATTTGAAAATTATCAGGGAGAAGAAAATCAAAGCCTTATTATTGCCAAGAATTTTGTAAAAGATTATGAGGAAATGAAAAAGGAAAATATAGGACTTTTGTTTTATGGTTCGGTAGGAAGTGGAAAGACATACCTTGCTTGTTCTATTGCCAATGCTCTAATTGAACAATATCAGGTAGGGGTTAAGATAAGAAATTTTGCACAGATTATCAACGAACTACAAAACGGCGGATTTGACCTTGATAAAAACGCATATATTGAATCTCTTGTAAATACTTCCGTTCTTATCTTGGATGATTTAGGAATTGAAAGGGATACAAGTTATGCAAAAGAACAGGTATATAACATTGTCAACAACAGGTACTTAAAACAAAAACCGACTATTTTCACCACAAACCTTTCTTACGACACAATTATAAATTGTACAGAAAGTGTGGAGTATCAGAGGATTTATTCACGAATTATAGAGATGTGTATTCCTGTTATGGTTGTAGGAGAAGATTTTAGAAAGGCTATTCAAAAGGATAAGCTGGCTCGTAATAAAGAGAGGTTACTGAATGGAGGTGAGAGAAGTTGATCAATGAAGAGATAGCAAGAAAAACGCTGAATATGGAAGTAAGAGCTGCTAAGGTAACATGGAAACTTCTATTGGATTTACTAAAGAAGCTGATGAAAGAGGCAGAAAAACTTGGTGGACTTGAAAAGCTGGTTAATGCTAATGGAAATGAAGTAAAACTCAAAGATATGGTTAAAAAAGGACAGCTTGAAGAAATTCCGGTAGAAGAAGCAGAGCTTAAGGAACTGAAAAAAGAGTTGAACAGATATGGGGTTAAGTTTTCTTTGATGAAAGATAAGGAAAGTGGAAAATACTCAGTATTCTTTCAAGCTAAAGATATGAAGGTTATGGATAAAGCATTTAAGCACGCTCTTTCCGAATCAGAAAAGAAAACGGAAAGAAAGGAGTCCATTCATAAGAATATTGAAAAGTTCAAGGAAATGGCAAAGAACTCTGTTTCTAAGGATAAAGTTAAGAATAAACAGAAGGAGCAGAGCCTATGATAGATAAGATATTAAAAGACATCAAAGGCTTATTTAAGGTGCAGGATAAGGTAAAGTTTCTAAAGCAGAATATTCCCTATCTTGCATTTTTCTATTTAGGAAACATCTTTTCAAATCATGTAAGAAGCTATATTGGAGGAGATGTGATAGATAAAATATTTCAAGGGATATTAGAACTTAACACAATGAGCTTTCTTCCAAGCCTTCATCCTACGGATATTATAATGGGCGTGGTAGTAGCTGTTTTAATCAAAATTATCGTATATACCAAAGGGAAAAATGCTAAAAAGTTTAGACAGGGGAAAGAGTATGGCTCAGCAAGATGGGTTGCATAATATTAACTGAACAGGAGTGATATATAGACACAAAAAAGGAGGATAACGCCATGATGGAATATGCAACCAAAATCACTGCACTATACTCCCGCCTTTCAGTTGGTGATGAGGATAGGGACGGTGGGGAAAGCAACAGTATCGTAAATCAAAAGGCATTTTTAGAGAGATATGCAAGACAGCACAAGCTGATGAACATTCGCCACTATATCGACGATGACGAAAGCGGAAGGTTCTTTGACCGCTCCGCATATACACAGATGATAAGCGATGTAGAAAGCGGAAAAATTGGCATTGTCATTATGAAAGATATGACAAGGTGGAAGCCGGTAGCAACAGAAGCCCCCTACGGCTATATAAAAGACCCTAACAACAAAGATTTTTGGATAGTCGATAAAGAAGCTGCCGAAGTCGTAAAACTCATTTTTACGCTCTTTATGGAGGGGAAAAACCGCAATCAGATAGCCGTTTATCTGAAAGAAAAAGAAATACTAACCCCAACCTTTTATATGAAACAGCAAGACAGAGGAACCGCAAAAAGCAGAACACTCAATGAAGAAAACCGCTATAACTGGAACAAAGCAACCCTAACACGCATACTGCAAAGGCAGGAGTATTGTGGCGATGTAGTCAACTTCAAAACCGAAAAGCATTACAAAGACAAACGAAACCACTATGTCGATAAAGATAAGTGGCAGATTATAAAAAATGTGTATGAACCAATTATCGACCGAGCTACCTATGAAAATGTACAGCGGATATTAAAAAACGCACCTGTTAAAAGACCGAACGGAGATGGAGAAATCCACCCATTATCGGGATTGATGTATTGTAAAGATTGCGGAACGAAAATGCACATTCGTACCATACACAAAAACGGAAAAGTACAGCATGTAACCTATTGCAGTGAATATGCCAAAGGCAAAGCTAAACACCCCAAATGCCATTCTCCACATCGAATTGATGTCGATGATGTCATGGAAACGCTCAAAGAGGTTTTACGAAAGATAGGCAAGTTTTCATTCACAAACAAATCAGAGTTTGAAGCATTGGTAAAAAACAGTCTTGCCAAAGAACAGACCGAGGAAGTAGGGAAACAGAAAAAGCGTATTCCACAAATCACAGACAGATTGGCACAGATAGAAAGAGTGATAAATAAACTGTATGAAGATAACGCACTGGGAAATATCGAGCCGAAACGCTATGAACAACTATCGGGAAAATATGCAGAAGAATATTACAGCTTAAAATCGGAACAGGAGCAAATCGAGGAACGCTTATCCGAGTTTGAAAATGCTAACCAAAGAGCAAAGAATTTTATCAAATTGGCAGAAAGTTATTCAGACTTTGAAGAACTTACCCCCGCCGCCATCAATGAGTTTATTAATAAAATCGTTGTGCATGAGCGAGATGTCAAAAGAGCAAAATATACCGTTCAGCGTATCGAAGTCTACTTCAACTATATCGGAAAATTTGAAAATGAACTCACAAAAGAGATAGAACCGACAGAAGAAGAAATGATACAGATGAGGGAAGAAATCGAAGAAGCAAAGAAAGAAAAATCAAGAGCTTACCATAGAAAATATTCCAAAGAATACAGAGCCAAAAATCTTGAAAAGTTTAGAGAATATGAACGGATAAAAGCAAGGGAATACAGAGCAAAAAAGAAGCTACAAGCCACAATTTAAAAGTAATACAGAAAATTAAATATCAACCAATTCGAAAGAGGTTTCCTGAGTACAGGAAATCTTTTTTTGTGCAAGTCGAAAGGAGGATTAAATGGCAGAAAATGAAAAAGCACAAAGCAGTGAAATAAAGACTAATGAAGAACGAGAAATGCCCCGAAAACCGAATGGTATTATGATAAAAAAGATAAATGAAAAAACTTTTGTAACGGAAATATATTTTGACAAAAATAGCAAGGAAACATTCCAAGATAAGCTGTTTAAGGTAGTACATTCTGAACGGAATAAATAGAAAAAAAGTCGTAAAACCAACAAGTCAATGTGTACTTTAAATTTATAGGTAGTTGTTAACTGCTACATAAAGAGAAAAGTTATTTTTTGAAAATAAGATGGAGAAAATCGAAATGAAAGAATTAGAAAATGTAATGAACCGGTTAGAAAAAGAAACAAAGAAAAAAGAGCAGGCAGAAAATAAAATTAAGCAATTAAGACAAAAGAGAAATAGGCTAAAAAGAAACTCAGACACGAAACGAAAAGTAGAAAAAGGGGGAGTGTTTGAGAAATTTGAAAAACAGATAACAGGAGCCGAAGAAAATACAGATAATGATTTGATGTATGCCTTTTTAGACTATGTACTTTCCGATAACAGAAACAGAGAGAAGTTAAAAGAACTTACAGAAATTCATTTAAGAAAAAAGGAACTTCCATAGAAGAAAGCTCAACTATTCAAGCTGAAAATTTTGAAGATGATGATGAAGAAATGACAGACTAAGCATAGGCAGTACAGGAAAATGAATATGGAAATTGAGATATAGCAGAGTGAGGAATGTTTTAGGACTTTGTTTTTTATTGATTTTAATCAATAAAAAACAAAGTCCACAGGGGTTTAAGGGGGAGTATCCCCCTTGAACAAATAAAAATGCTTTAGCGTTTTTGTTTCCTTAGCGGAGCTACAAGCTTTCTGCAAGATAAGCAAAGCACCGTAGTTAAACGGTGTATCTTTGCGCCCTTGTAAACAAGGGAGCGAAGATACTACCGAACATAGAGATAACGAAATTGCATTTTAAAAAATGGAAAGGAAAGAAAAAACTGATGGAAACCAAAAGTTTGCATACCCATGTAGATATAGTGTCAAGGTCAAAGGGGCATAGCGTAATTGCAAAGGCTGCATATAATGCAAGAGATAAATTAAAAGACGATTACTATGGTAAAACTCATGATTATTCTAAAAAAGATGACCTTGTTTTTTCAAAAATATTCTTGCCGGAACATATTCCAAAAGAGTTTTCAAACAGAGAATTTCTATGGAATAGTGTTGAGAAAATAGAAAAAAGTAAAAAATCACAACTGGCAAGAAATCTACTTTTTACTTTGCCAAGAGAATTAAAAGAGGAAGATAGAATAAATCTCATCAGTGAGTTCATAGAAGAAAATTTTACCTCCAAAGGTATGATAGCGGATTGTAATATTCATAATCCTACAGCCAGTGATAAGGAAGAACAGCCACATGCTCATATCTTACTCATCCTTAGAGAAATTGACGAACAAGGAAAATGGAAACCTAAAAGCAGAAAAGAATATATCCTTGATGAAAATGGAGAAAAGATAAAACTAAAAAGTGGAAACTATAAATCAAGAAAAGTAAATCCAAATGATTGGAATGAACCTGACAAAGCAAAAGAGTGGAGAGAAAACTTTTCAGAGAAAGCAAATGAGTATTTAGCAAAAAATAATATAGATAAAAGAATAGATCCACGCACTTTTGAAGAACAAGGAAGAGAAGAACTACCACAAATTCATTTAGGGACAAGTAGCTATCAGATGGAGAAAAAAGGAATACTGACAGAAAGAGGAAATCATAACAGAAAAATTATAGCCTTTAATTTAGAGTTTAAGAAGTTGAAAGTGGAACTGTCAAAACTTATATCTTGGATAAGTTCATTACTTGGAAGCCTGCAATCAAAATATGATGAGTATAAACAGACAAGACAAGATGGAATAGATAATAAAGCAGAACTCTTTAACCTCTATGAATATATTTCCATCTATCACGATATACAGGGGAAAAAGCAAGACTGTTAAATCCCTATGCAAGTAATAAAAAGATAGGGGCAGACCTAAAACGATTCTCAAAGGCAAGGATATATCTGAAAGACAATGACCTTAAAACCATAGCCGATTTGCAAGAAAAGATAAGCACACTTCAAGCAAACAATAAGAAAATCAGTCAAGATATTAAGGCTAAAAATACAAGGATAGAAAGTCTAAATAACTGCTTTGTCTATGCGGACATCATCAAGGATAATAAGCAAATCTTTGAGGAATGGAACAGCAAATCATTATTCAAAGACAGCTTCTATAATTCCCATAAAGAACAGATAGACAAATACAAAAGAGCAAGGGTAATCATCGAAAAGATAACAGGCTCATCAGCTATCAAGGCTAAGGGTTGGCAAAGGGATATACAAAGTCTTGAAATTGAAATTACTAAGCTAAATAAACAAGCTCAATCTATTAAAGAAGAATACGAAAGTATCAATCATATCAAGTATGCAGTTAAGACCGTAAATGATGATTATGGTATCGACCTATCTATTGAGATAGACAAGGCGATTAAGCGAGGAGAAAAGCCAAGCGTTATTGCACAGATTAAGAAATACCAGGAGCAACAAGAATCCTATGAAAAACGAAAGGAAAGGACAAAGGATTGTTACAGAAATGAGGAAAGGTAGAATGAAATGACAGATAAAAGACATTATTGGTAAAGTTAAAAGATAATTTCTACAATGAGCATACGGCAGAGATTATTTTATTTGATAGTGCAAGAAAATATCTGAAAGAATATTTAGGAGAAAACAAGACATTAGCTGTCAGCAAATGAAAAGACGAAGTTAGTAGTTACAGTAACAAGAAAGGCGCCTATTACAGGTAAAACGGAGTGAGTTAGACTTATAAAAGCGAGCGGAAAACGGGTTAACATTATAAACTTTGAAACATATTTTGATTTCGTGTAAATGACTGTTGCAGCTCTAAAAAGAGCTTTTAGATTTAATATTTAAAAACAAAAATGTAACAATCATAAACTTTTCTACTGTGGCAATAGGGAAAGCCTTGTTAGGCATGAAGCAGAAATTCGCATAAAGAGGCTGTGATATCTTGGGGTGAACATCAAATTTGTGTTAAGCCTTCTTAAGGAATTAAATATTGCAATAACTAAAACATTACATTCCATATAAAAAGTTTGCGGACATTCCTAATCGAGGAATGCTTACAGGGTTTTTCAATTATCTTGTGTGAAATGTATTTTAAAATGATTTCTTTTAACAGAGATGACACCATCTTTTTGCATTTTTCCAAGCTCTTTAGACAAAGAAGTTCTCTCTAGATTAAGATAATCTGCAAGTTGCTGGCGATCAAAAGGTATGTAGAATTCTTTTGTACCTTTTTGAAGAGATATGGAATTAAGATAGGCTAACACTCTTCCCCGAATTGTCTTGGGAGAAATGTGGAAGCTCCTGCTTGAGAGAATAAGATTTTTATAAGAAGATATGTTAAGAAGATTCTTTACGATTTTCAATGTCCAACTGCTTTCTAATGAATGTAGTTGCTTAAGAATGTTAAGTCGAATAAAAATAATGTGACATTCTTCATTAGCTGTTACGTCCACAAGCATTGGCTCGCTTTCAAGCAGAGCATAGGTTTCAGCAAAAAACTCTCCTTTTCCGACATGACTCAGGATTGTTCGATTGCCCCACATATCATTGCTTTCAATAATAACGCTTCCATCTATCACAATACCCATACAATCTGTAACTGTACCTGCATGAAAAATTGTGGCGTTTTTCTTATATTTTCTTTCAAATGATGAAAGAGCATTCAGTGTATTTTCAATTTCTTTTTTATCCATATCTTGAAATAGTACAATTTTTTGTAAACTTGATATATCCATTGGGCTTCATCTCCTTTAAAAATAAAAATTCAAAATGTGGTTACAACCACATACATGTAATTGAAATTATACTATAACTTTTAACATAACAACAAGGAGGTGAACGACATGATACGAAAAATTATCCATATAGATGAAGAAAAATGTGACGGATGCGGTATATGCGTAACAGCCTGTCACGAAGGAGCTATAGATATAATAGGGGGGAAGGCAAAACTGGTAAGAGAAAATTTTTGTGACGGACTTGGAGATTGTTTGCCAAGTTGCCCTCAGGAAGCCATAAGCTTTGAAGAAAGGGAAGCGCCAGAGTACGATGATGAAGCCGTAAAAAAAATGCAAAGAGAAAAATTAAAAAAACGGTTAAAGGATAATAGTGAGATGACAGAACACGAAAAGAAGATACAAATGCAAATGGCTATGCATGCAGCAGGACAAGGATGTCCGGGATCAAGATTTATGCAATTTGATCAAAAGGAAGAAGAGGAAGTAAAGGAAGAAAAAGGCAATGTAAAACCGGTTTCAAGACTGGGACAGTGGCCTTGTCAGATAAAATTGGTTCCTACGAAGGCACCTTTCTTTGATGGAGCGAAACTCCTTATTGCAACGGACTGTACGGCTTTTGCTTATGCAAATATTCACGAAGAGTTTATGAAAGGTAAAATCACCATAATAGGCTGTCCTAAACTGGATGAAGGAGACTATACAGAAAAACTTACCGAGATAATAGCGGAAAACGACATTAAACGCGTAACTGTACTAAGAATGGAAGTTCCTTGCTGCGGAGGAATACAGCATGCTGCGGAAAATGCTTTGAAAAATAGCGGCAAGTTCATACCTTGGCAAGTGGTAACCATTACACGAGACGGAAAGATTTTGGATATATAAAATAAATTTTTAAAATGTGGTTAAAACAACATAAATGCAAATATGGAAAATGTATAATTTAAATAGAGTTAGATATAACTGACTAATTAGAATATATGGAGGTAGAAAAATGGCTTATATGAATTGGAAAGATAAGGTAGAAGGATTTAAGAAGGTAGATGTAAGAGGTGTTGTGGGGAACTTTTTCCCAGGATTAAAGAAACAGGTGAGTGCAATACCTGAAGGTGAGGGAGTGACAATAATACAGACTTTCGACCCTATACCCCTTTATGAAGTAATGGAAGATTTGGGCTTTGAAAGCCACACGGAACAAATAGATAAAACCGAATTTCATGCGCATTTTTATAGAGCAGTGGTAAAAGAGGCGGAAAAAGACATACCTATGAGACCTGCTGCCCTTACAAATATGCCTATGATAGACGAAAAACTGGGAAATATAGCAGTTGAGTTTTGGGATCTTACCTGGAATGATAACAAAAGGTATTTGCCTTATGAAATAAGATTGCTACTTTCTTTAACAAATGCAGTAGGGGCAGGCAGAATGCGTCAGGCTACAAGAGAAATCGTGAAAGCGTACATACACGGTATAGACAGTGCAGCACTGGATGATGTATTTGAGCTTTTGGCTTGGAATCAGGGAATAGGATATTTCAGCTCTGAGATAGGGCCGTCTACTTTGTTTGCAGCTTATAAAACCATAAAACAAATGGAAAAACAAGGAAAAGATAGGGAGGAAATAGTAGAAACCTTAAAAGAAAAGTTCGGTGAAAAAAATCCCGATGTAAAAGTGGTATAAACTGAAAATTTGCACTTCGCAAAAATAGGCAAAATATAATTTGGTAGAGGTAGGGGATATGGCAAAGAGACTGAAAATAAAAATAACGCTTGTAGACAAAGTTGGCAAGGACTATTGCCACAGAGGTCACAAAATTGGAGATAGCTGGGATTATGATAAAGATAGAGGGAATTTGTGCCCACTGGTAATGCACACTTTGTTTCCTATGATAGATATATTAAGATATGGAGGTGAATTGCCAATTTCTTCAAAAACCGGTGATTCCAGATTTTGCTGCCCTGATGCGGATGTGATAAACATTTTTAAAATAGCGATAGAAGAATAGGTGTAAGCTGAGAAAGGAGCAGATATGGAAATTACAAATAAAACCAAGCTAAAGGATTTGCTTTCCGAATATCCGTGGTTAAAGGAGGAAATAGTAAGCATAAACGATAAGTTTAAATTGTTACATACTCCTCTTGCTAAGGTCATGCTCGGAAAAGCAGATATAAAAATGATGAGTGAAAAAGTGGGGATGCCGGAAGACGTGCTTATACAAAAATTGGCAGGGATTATAGCTTCCCACAAATAAAAGGATGGTGAAGGCAGATGAAAGAAATGGTAGGAAAAGTATTTTCCATAGCAAATGACAATAAGGCTACTTACGGTTGCACAGTTTCAAAAGAAGTCAGCGGCGGAGAAAATTATATAGCGTATTTTTCCATGGCAGAAGATACGGATATAAGTGCAGAAATATTTTCTTACTATAAGCTTATAATACTAGTTGAGGGCGAGCTAGAAGTATATGGATATGGTGAAAATGTTAAAAAATTACGAGAAGGGGATGCCATAATTACCCCGACGGATGTAACGGTAGGAATGAAAACAGGAGTGGGAGCGGTATTTACTGAAATAGCAATAAGGAGGGAAGATGTTATGAATAAAGCGGTGAAGGCTGGAGAAGTATTTAAGTTAGCGGAGTTACTTCAATTCCAAGATGGAAAAATCGTAAATATGGATGTGGTGCACAATGATAAAATGAAGTTTGTTCTCATGGCTTTTGATGAGGGTACAGGTCTGTCTGAACATGCTGCACCGGGTGAGGCAATCATTTTTGCTCTTGATGGTGAAGGCGTAATTGTATACGAGGGAGTAAGCCATTCCATCAAGGCAGGCGAAAATTTTCATTTTGCCAAGGCAAGGCGGCACTCCGTAGAGGCGACAAAAAAGTTTAAAATGGCTCTGCTCTTAATTTTAGAGTAGGGAGTCTTTGTTGAAAATGCAGAAAATGGCGTACCAGAGTAATATCAAATAAATAATAGTATAGGAGATATGAAAATGGGGAAATATGAATGTGAACCTTGCGGTTATATCTATGATCCGGAAGTAGGAGATCCGGATGGAGGAATAGCACCCGGAACTGCCTTTGAGGATATTCCGGATGACTGGGTTTGCCCTATATGTAATGTTGATAAAAGTATGTTTAAAAAGGTTTTATAAGAAAGGAACAAGGGAAAATGGATAATAAAATGTTTTGTTTTCAGTGCCAGGAAACAGCAAAAGGCACAGGCTGCACAGCAGTAGGAGTTTGTGGAAAGAAGCCTGAAGTTGCCAGCATGCAGGATCTTCTGATTTATGTCACAAAAGGGCTTTCTTTTATAACTACTGAATTGCGTAATGATGGAAAAACAATCACAAAAGAAACCAATCATTTGATTACGGTTAATCTTTTTACTACAATTACAAATGCAAATTTTAACAAAAATGCGATTGTAGAAAGAATTAAGAAAACTCTTGAATTAAAAGCAAGACTCATTTCTCAACTGGAAAGAAAAGAAGGCTTGCCTGATGCAGTGATATGGAGTGGTCAAGAGGCTGAATTTGAAGAAAAAGCAGTCTCTCAGCAAGTGGGGGTTCTCTCAACAGAAAATGAAGATATCCGTTCCCTGCGAGAAATGATCACCTATGGTTTAAAGGGACTTGCAGCATATTCCAAACATGCCAATGCTCTCATGCATGATGATGAAGAGGTAGATGCGTTTATCCAAAGAGCATTAGCAAAAACACTTGATGACAGTTTAAGTGTTGATGATTTAGTGGCATTAACTTTGGAAACAGGTAAATATGGCGTAGAAGGTATGGCACTTTTAGATAAGGCGAATACCGAAACCTATGGAAACCCTGAGATTACTAAGGTTGATATAGGTGTCAGAAATAATCCGGGAATACTCGTTTCAGGTCATGATCTTAAGGATTTCGAACAATTGCTTGAGCAAACAAAAGATACAGGAATAGACGTTTATACTCACTCTGAGATGCTGCCTGCACATTACTATCCGGCATTCAAAAAATATCCTAATTTTGTAGGAAATTACGGCAATGCATGGTGGAGACAAAAAGAAGAATTCGATAAATTTAACGGACCTATCTTAATGACCACGAACTGCATCGTCCCTCCTTTAGATAGCTATGAGGATAGGCTTTGGACTACAGGCGCAGCTGGATATCCAGGATGTAAACATATTGAAGGAGGATATGGATCGATTAAAGACTTCTCCGCTATAATTGAGCAAGCTAAGAATTGTCAGCCACCTCAAGAGATTGAAACAGGAAGCATCGTTGGTGGGTTTGCCCATGAACAGGTATTTGCACTTGCAGATAAGATTGTGGACGTAGTAAAATCAGGAGATATCCGTAAATTTGTAGTAATGGGAGGCTGCGATGGAAGAATGAAGTCAAGAGACTACTACAGAGACTTCGCAGAAAAGCTCCCAAAGGATGTTGTAATTCTTACAGCTGGTTGTGCTAAGTACAGATATAATAAACTAAATTTGGGCGAAATAGGGGGAATTCCTCGTGTGCTTGATGCCGGACAGTGTAATGACTCATACTCGCTAGCATTAATAGCACTTAAACTCAAAGAAGTTTTCGGATTGGAAGATATAAATGACCTTCCGCTGGAGTTCAATATTGCTTGGTATGAGCAAAAAGCTGTAATAGTTCTGCTTGCTTTACTCTATCTTGGTGTAAAGAACATACATTTGGGACCAACGCTCCCAGGGTTCCTTTCACCGAATGTAGCAAATGTTTTAATAAAAAATTTCGGCATTTCAGGAATAGGAACCGTTGATGATGATCTTAAACTTTTCTTTGGTGAAGATGAGTGATGCGATACGAATTTTGCAAATGCATTAGAACAAATAATAATTGCTATATAATCTAATTAACATGGTACATTAAGAAACAGTGAACCACCTCAAGGGTTTACTGTTTTTTTCTTTGTTCAAAAGGGAAATGTGATCAAAAGGAAAAGCGTCAACAAATATAAAAAGGTGCTTGACAAAATGCTTCCTGGGGAACTAAAAAAGATATAGAGCCATATATGGATGAAAAGTTTCAAAATAATATTTTGCTTACACAAACCGAAAGACTGACAATGAATGGCAGACCGGCAAATCCAAAGTATGCAAGAAATAAGAATGTACTTGTAATCGGTGGTTCAGGAAGTGGAAAAATCCGATTTTATGTCAAACCTAACTTAATGCAGATGCACAGTAGCTATTGTGTAACTGATCCCAAAGGAACAATAGTCCTTGAGTGCGGCAAGATGCTTGAGGATAATGGCTATGAGATTAAAATCTTAAATACCATTAACTTCAAAAAGTCCATGAAATACAATGCCTTTGCCTATATCCGTTCTGAGAAAGACATTCTGAAATTGGTGCAGACAATCATAGCGAATACGAAAGGAGAGGGCGAAAAAGCAGGTGAAGATTTTTGGGTCAAAGCTGAAAAGCTCTACTATACAGCCCTTATCGGCTACATCTTCTATGAAGCTCCAAGAGAAGAAAAGAACTTTGCAACACTTCTCGATATGATAGACGCTTCAGAAGTTAGAGAAGATGATGAAACCTATATGAATCCGATAGACAGACTCTTTGAAGCACTGGAGAAGAAAGAACCTACACACTTTGCAGTGAAGCAATATAAAAAGTACAAATTGGCTGCGGGAAAGACAGCAAAATCTATTCTTATATCTTGTGGTGCAAGGCTTGCTCCATTTGATATTCAAGAACTACGGGACTTGATGAGTGAAGATGAACTTGAGCTTGATACACTGGGAGATAGAAAGACAGCACTCTTTGTTATTATCTCCGATACCGATGATACCTTTAACTTTGTAGTGTCCATTATGTATTCTCAGTTATTTAACTTGCTATGTGATAAGGCAGATGACGAATACGGTGGCAGGCTTCCTATTCATGTAAGATGCCTTTTAGATGAGTTTGCAAACATCGGCTTAATTCCAAAGTTTGAGAAACTTATAGCAACAATCAGAAGTAGAGAGATTTCAGCGAGTATTATCTTACAGGCTCAGTCGCAGCTAAAAGCGATATATAAGGATAATGCAGATACCATTGTAGGAAACTGTGATAGTACCTTATTCTTAGGTGGAAAGGAAAAAACAACACTAAAGGAGCTGTCCGAAACGCTTGGTAAAGAAACTATCGACCTTTACAACACATCGGAAACAAGGTCAAATCAAAAGAGCTTTGGACTTAACTATCAAAAGACAGGTAAAGAATTGATGAGTCAAGATGAGATTACGGTCATGGATGGTGGAAAATGTATCTTTCAGCTTAGAGGTGTAAGACCTTTTCTATCAGATAAATTCGATATTACAAAGCATAAGAATTGTAACGATTGTATCCGATACCTTTAAGTCGGCAGAAACTACCGCAAAATGGGAAATGGAGTTATCGGATATAGCTCCGGGCAAATCTTCAAAGAAAGAATTTTTGAAAGATATTGAAAATGAGATAAAAGAGGCTGTTTTGACATACCGCAAGTAAGTAGGTACTAATTTCAGAGTGGAAAAAATATCCTAAAAGTGCTATAATATATTGAAATATTTTTTTGAAAAGGAGGTATTATGCAGCTTTTAGATATAAAGAGAATGGCTCATAGCATTCTTGAAAATCAAAACATAGAAAGCAGTTTTATCGAATATAAAAAGTCGGCAAATTTTAAAGATAAAATTCTAAAAACTGCTTGTGCCTTTGCCAATAACTATATGAACAATGAGATTGGATTGTTGTTTGTTGGAATTGAAGAAGTTGACGATAAAGAAACGGGAGAAAAGGCAATTCCCAAAAGACCGATAGAGGGGATAAAAGAGTCCAAAGTTGAAGGGATTGAAAATAAATTAAAATCTCTTCTTTCCAATATCCATCCTAAAATAAACTACCATATTATTACGGACAAAATTGATGATGAATACTATATTGTCGTTGCGGTAGAGAGTGGTAGTAGCGGTCCGTTTCAAACAAGTGAAAGGGCGGAAAGGGACAAAGATATTAGGCTAAAGGCAGGAAGATATATCAGCGTCGGTAGAGATTCAAGACTTCCAAATCCAACCGAAGAATTTGAACTTTTGAAGAAATTTGCAAACTTTTCTTTTAGCTCCAATTTGAACGATACAGCTACCATAGATGATTTAAGCTATGAATATTATGAAAGAATATCTGCTTCAAACGGGAGCAAAGAAAGATATTAGAAAAATGTCTAAGCTGGATATGGCAAAGAGTATGGGGCTTGTCAGTGAAAGTGAGTATGGTGGTTATAGAGCTAAAAATTTTGCTGTGCTGATGTTTGCGGAAACACCAAATAAATTTATTCCAAATGCCCATGTTGAAATCATAAGAGAAATAGACGGAACCGATAAAATGGAATCAAAAAGATTTGATGATCCGGTTTGGATACAGGCAAAACATGTCAGCAAATATTTTGAAGATAATATTATGGCTTCATACACCATAAGGGAAGCTGATAAAATTGAGCATAAGATTATCTATAACTATCCTCTTACGGCATTTGAGGAACTTGCTACTAATGCTATCGTGCATAAAGAATATGATACGCCTGAATCTGTAGGAATATATATTTACAAGGATAGAATTTCTTTTGTAAACCATAATAGACCACTTCCTCCTGTAACTATCGAAGCTCTTAATAGAGATAGAAGTTTTGATAGAAGGCAGTATCTGAATAAAGAGCTTAAAGATATGTTCTTTTTTCTTAATTTGATAGAGTCTTACGGATCAGGAATAAGGCGTGCAAAAGATGCACTATTAGAAAATGGCTCTCCTGAGCTTAAGTTTTATCCGGACAATGAAGAAGATAACTATACTAATGCAGTTATGGGTGTGAATGAAGAATTTTTGAGAGAGTTTAATGGTAGTACTACCAAAGAAACTACCAAAGAAAAAAGTAGTATCCAAGAACAAATAGTTCTTCTTATGAAAAGTAATCCGAGTATTACTGCGGAACAGATAGCAAATGAGATTAAAGAAATAACAGCAGATGGAGTACGATACCATATAAGGAATCTGAAATCTCATGGAGTTATTAAAAGAGAAGGCTCTACCAAATCAGGTAAATGGGTAGTGATGAAATAGAATAAACAAGATCATAGAATCAAAAGGTGATTAGAGTAAAATCTAACCACCTTTTTTGTTTGGAAAAAAGAAGGGGGTAAAAATGCGAATAAATGATTTTCATAACATTTTGGAGCTTGTAAAGCAGGATATTCTGCAAAATGAATCGGAATACTTGAAGCTCCTAAAGGTTGTCGGAAACAATCAGAGATATGACTTTAGAAGTCAGTTAAGTATCTATGATAGAAATTCGAATGCAACAGCCTGTGCCAAGTTTGATTATTGGATGGAACGATTTAACCGTACCGTTGTGCGAGGTCAAAAGGGTATCCCCATTTTAGAGGACTACGGAACATATAAAAAAGTGGACTATATCTTTGATATAAGCCAGACAGTTTCAAGAAATAGAGATGTAAATGAGGTCAATCTTTGGAGATTTGATAAAGACGCTCATAGGGATGTCTTAAAGGAAATGATAGCAAGTGAAGGCTATGAGGAAAGTGAAAGCACCTTAGAAAATATCTTTTCTTTAAGCAGACTTTATGGTGATGAAAAGATAGACAGCCTTATGAATGAGCTTAGAATAGCTGATGAAGATAGAATATCTTTTACAAAGTTTGCAAGGGACTCAGTGAGCTATGCAGTAGCTTCAAGGTTTAAGTTAGACTATCCGATGGATAATGAGCTTTTAAGAGAAAATTTTCAAAGACTTGGCAGTATATCCCTAATGAGTCTTGGTGAAACCGTATCGGATATTAGCGGAAAGATTATTGATGAAACCATTCAAAAAAGCAAAGAGCTTGAGCTTCAAAAAGAAGTTTTAAGAGATAAAGAAGCAGGATATAATAGGATTAAAGAAGAAATTGAGAAAGGAGATAATAATGTACTTCGACGAGATGATCAGGAAAGAAATGAAAATGAGCGAGTTCTTAGAAATGGAGAGTACGGACGAGATAATAGAGAAAATCAGGGAGAATACACTAAACAGCTTGGAGGAACAGACAGACTTCACCTGAAAATTCGTATGGACATGATGAGGCTTACCCTTCCACTAACTGAGAGGGATATAGATACTGTCCTTATTAACGGAGGCAATCATGATGGAAGTAGACTTCCTCTTATCGCTGAGTTTTCCAAGGGAAAGAGCAATGAAGAATTAGGAGAATACCTAAAAGATACATTTAGAGACGGAAATGGATTTTACATTGATGAAAGAGAAGTATCTTCCTGGTATTCGGATAAAGGTATTCATTTAGCCTATGGAACTTCTGCAAGAAAAGATGATACGCAAATTTTAAGCTGGAGTGATGCAGCAAGTAGAATAAATGAGCTTCTTGATAGTGGTGAGTTTGCTACAAATGTGGAACTTTCTGAAGCTATTGATTATGAAAGAAATCGGATTTCAGAATCACTATGGTATCTAACACATGATTTAAGTGAAGAAGGACAAGCACAGGGATATTTTGAACTATTGAAAACAAGTGGAGGAGGCTTTCCGGAAGAAACGAAAAGGTTATCTGAAGCATTAAAAAATCCTGAATACCTAAAGGAAACAATCAAAGAATATAACAGGTTTTTAGAAGGATACAAAGAAAATAGAGATGTATTAAAGTTTCACTATCACAAGGTAGATAGCCTTTATCAGAGGTTACAGGAACTTGAGCTGCCACGAAAGGAATGAGTATAATGGGAGGATCATCAAGATCCTTCAGGTAGTTCACCAAAGCGCTCATATCTGATAAAGTATGATGCATGGTGAAAGGTTTTGCTCTTATGCTTCCGTCATCATTTAGCATGGCGACGGTGCTTTGAGCTTTTGAAACATCGATTCCAACAGCAACCATAGTAATACCTCCAAAAGAAGAATGGGTTTGATTGGTTCCAGCTCTTCGAAGTTCACTCATATTCTTTGGTTAAACGGGAGCAGATATACTGTCACAACTTGCTGAATCGAATGCAGAACCTGAAGTCTGGCTAACACATTTATCCTCGGGCGTGATGTCCCAATTTGAAATTCCGTTAGCCAATCACCTTCAAGTATAAAAGAAGAGTGAAGGTCATCAAAACCCTCACTCATATATTAAGAATCTGAATTTGAGAATGGGCTAGATATTCGCAATAGATATACTCATGGGACACAAATAATAGATAAAGATCAAAATAAAATTGACTATTATACTTTTCTTAGAATCATGATTCTTATTGTTACAAAAATAAATTAAGAATTTTGCTTAAAATATCCTAAAAAATAAAATATTGATTCTGAAGATTGGTAGGAATTTAGTGGAAGATTCCCTAGAATATGGTTCATAAATTAGGATACACTATAATATTTCAAACTTAGAGAATCAGAAAATTCTATAGGCTAAGTTGAAGGGCAAGAAATTGTTATATATGTGCTTAAGTGTTTTGAGTGATACAAATTAGATAAAGTTATTAAAGGGTTGATAACATCTATCAATAATCTGTAATAAAGTTCTTTAGTTTTATAGGACCTCTTATGCCTGGGATAAGAGGTCCTCCTTTTTTTTGCCTGAAAACAAGCAGACAAAAAAGAATGGAGGAAGCTTTATAGCAAAAGAATATTACCTTTATGTCAACGGACAAAAGGTCAGTGTCAGCGAAGATATTTACAAAGTCTACTGGCGATTGCAAAATCATGAGGACTATTTGAAGCGGGTGGACAAGAAAAACCACCTGCTTTTATTTTCATCATTTGATCATGACGGGCATTTTGTTGACAGCATTATCGATAAAGACTGTGATGTAGAAAGGCCTGCAGAAGAAAAAATAATAGATACCTTATAAAGTGAAGGGAGTCTGTTCTTTTTTTTATACAGATTTTCCGGAAACTGCCGGCTGATACACTGCCTGATCAGCAGTGGCTCATATCAATCGGTGAAAACTTAATATTTTAGCAGCACTCTGATGAGCAGGAGGCTTTAACCGAAGGCAAGGCGTTTTTCGGTGCGGCCTTTTCTCATATTTGCTGCAGCTAAGTACACGATCCCTGCCTCGGTTTAACAACCGATGGCGGGGACTTTTTGTTTAGGCGTTCTGATAATGGATATCGCAAATTTTGCGATATTTTATTGAAAATTAAGACGAACAGGAATACAATGTTAGTATACTCTAACTAAAGAAATAGGGGCAATATGGCTGTTTCGTATAATAAATTATGTAAAATTCTTATTGATAGAAAGATGAGGAGAGCAGATCTTAGAAAAGCGACTGAAATTGCTCCGAACATTCCGAACATTATGACGAAAATGTGCAAAGATGAGCCGGTTCAAAGGAGGTTTAAGCTTGTGAAGCTGTTGTATTTTTTCGATGATAAGATAAAGCCACTTACAATGCGCGGTAAATATTATTGTAAGCCGGAAGAAACAGGCGTGCTGCAGGAAGGCGTAAGTTGCATTAGAGAATATGATGTTAATTTCTGGTTTTATTCTAAGGACAGAAAGACGATTGCTTTTGACAGCGGTCATATTAACTATAAAAATATCGATGATGAATTTAAGAAAATAGATGTAACCCCGGAAAATGTTAAGCATTTATTTTTAACACATTTAGATACTGATCATGCAGGAGGTATTGATAAAAGCGGGTGCAACATTTTTCCAAATGCGAAAGTTTATATGGGAGAGGCCGAAAACAAGTATATGACGCGAGAAATTCGCAGGAAAGGTATCTTCTATAACTGCGTGAAGATTATTGAAGGCTGGATACCGATCAAAGGCAATGTGATATTTGAAGTTGAGGGAATAAAGGTGGAGGCTATCCCCGTACCGGGTCATACGGTAGGACATACCGTTTATATTGTGGATGATAAAATTATGATATCGGGGGACTGTCTTGCCATCAACGAAAGCGGCGGCTATGCCTTTTTTGATTTTTTCACGCAGAATCCAAGCAAAAATAAAGAGTCCTTACTCAACCTTAAGCATAATTTAGAGGGGCGTAAGCTGTCATATGTTTGTACCGGTCACAGCGGCATTCATGCTTACTCTGAAAAAGTTTTTGCACATATTGACAGTAGTGCCGTATTCGGTAAGACAACACCGTTTCATAAGGATGGAGAATATAATCCATTTGAGAAGAGATAGGTATTTAATCTGCACTTAATGGATGTACTGTGAGCGATTCTGGACGGAATTGCAATAGCTGCGATCTTTAACGGTGCAGTGGCTGCTCGGCTTCATGGATCTGAATGCAGCAATTCACGTAGATAGATCGATGGTAAGTCTTTGTTTTGATGCGTAAAACAAATCAGAAGCTGTAAAGGTAACTATAATGGATATATACCTGAAAGAAACTGTCATGCTGGATTTTTCAAATCCGGATATTCAAAAACTGATAGAGAGGAAGCGTTGGAAAGAACAGAATGAATTTGATCGCATTAAAGCCATTTACAATTTTGTAAGAGATGATGTTTTATTTGGATACAATGCGGATGACAATATTTCGGCGTCTAAGGTTCTTAAGGACGGATATGGTCAATGCAATACAAAAGGAACTCTTTTTATGGCATTGCTTCGTGCCTGCATAATTCCTTGCAGGGTTCATGGTTTTACTGTAGATAAAAAAATACAAAAAGGTGTGATGAGAGGATTTGTTTATAAAAAGGTTCCTCAGAATATATTACACAGTTGGGTTGAAGTATACCTTGAAGATAAATGGTATGAACTGGAGGCATTTATAGTGGATCAAAAATATTTGTCCAAGTTGCAGAAAAAATTTGGAAACTGTAACGGCCCTTTCTGTGGTTATGGTGTTGCTGTAAAAGATTTTCAGCATCCGTCAATTGAGTTTTATGGAAACAACACATATATTCAAAGTGAGGGAATTACGCAGGATTTTGGAGTATATGATTCTCCGGATGAATTACTGAAAAATCATTATCAGGAGATATCGGAAATCAAAGCCTTTGCCTACAGGCATTTGGGAAGACATTTGATGAATTGCAATGTTAAAAGAATAAGAAATGCCTACATAGCGGATGGAAGATGAACTCAAATGCATGGACTGCAGTATAAAAAAATTAGGAATTATCATAGATTATATGAAAAACGGCGGAAAGGAAGTTTTCTTATCGACACACATTTTTTTGATGTTTTTCTTAAAGAAACCGATGATTAGAGAATTTAGGAAAAAAGAAACAAGAGAGAGCTTGAAAAAAAGCAAAGCCGCTGCGCGGTGCAGCGGCTTTGCTTTTGAATCACAGCGTTATCATGTTCGTTCGGAAAGGCTCTACTTCCACTTCAGTGAATAGCCGCCGGAGGCGCTCTTCTTTGCGGGGCTGACCTTTATGATGCAGTTTCCCTTCACTTTGAACTTCTTTTTTCCTTTTATGTAGTAGAAGGTTACCCAGCTGGAGTTCCCTCCGCGCCTAATCGTCATCTTTTGGGTCAGCTTCTTCCCTTTTGCCCGGAAGGTCGCAGTTGCCCTCAGAGCACTGTTTGTAAAGGCTGTGAAGGTGAGCTTGACCACTTTCTGATTGGAGTTGAACTTGTAATACTTGGCTTTGCCGCCCGCCTCTATGAAGCCTGCCTTCTCTTTCCCCTTCTTTATCCTGGCGGCTTTTTTCGCGGATTTTCCATAAGGAAAGTTAAGTGGGATGGTGTAACAAGCTCCAGCGGAAACATAAGCATTTCCGATATGCAACGGATCAGTGAACCAGGACTTTATGTAGTAAGTCTTGTTCCGTTTAACTCCGTAGGTGATCCAGGTTTTGTAATCGGGCTCGCCCGGGTTCACGATTTCTTCTCGGGAAGAGATCGGCTTCCGCTTGCTGTTCAGCAGCCGGGTGTATCCCGTTCCGCTCAAGGAAAAAATCAGGGCACCGTTTTTGATCGGTTTGATCTTGAAGAGAAGGTAGTAATCCGGATTCGGCTTCGCCGAGAACTTGATATGGCGGATGGAATTCGTGTCGTCTTTCAGTTTGATGACCTGTCCCTTAGCGGGGTCGACGAGATCCTCCTGCTTTCCTGCAGCGAAGACGTAGCCTGCGCTGAGGATCATTGCTGCTGTGACGCAGAACGTCAGCAGCGGAATCAATAGCTTTCGTTTCATTTTAATTCCTCCTTGTCGAAGATGTCTTTTTCTGTAAGGAATAACTTATTTCCACTTCAGCGTGTAGCTGCCGGAGGAGGTCGGAGTGGAACCGCTGATCTTGATGCTGCAGCTCACCTTGGCCTTTCTGTAGTAGCCCCTATTCGAGGACTTGTAGAAGAAGTGGTGTTTCGGATTTCCGGTATAGGAGATGGTGTACTGCTTCTTGTACTTTTTTCCGGGGATCGGAAGGTGACAATCGTCTTGATTCCGTTTATGTCGGTTGTCTTTGCCGTGAAGTAGAGGTTTGCTTGTTTGGCCTTTCCGGTCTTGAACTTGTAGTACTTCGCCTTGCCCCGGGACTCGATGTAGCCTCTTCTCAGCTGCTTTTTTTCTTTAGCTTGGAGGCAATTTCGTAGATTCTCCGAAATTGCCGTCATAACCTGTGATCTTACATTTCGCGCTGCTGGTATAGACCCCCTCCGCTCGCATGATCCAGATAATTAGTCAATATTATTATACCAT
Source organism: Bacillota bacterium (assembly GCA_036839975.1). Classification (GTDB taxonomy): domain Bacteria; phylum Bacillota; class Clostridia; order Peptostreptococcales; family Anaerovoracaceae; genus RGIG7111. Next base: position 93,150 of record DAISVU010000003.1, read on the forward strand.
ACACTTAAAAGGGTTTGTACAAAAATCATTCCCGCGCCTGCTGTTCTGCCCCATCAATGAGAAAGAAAAAAAGTTGGAAAGGTTATGAAGCTTAATCGGGATTGCCACAAAAGAACAGGATATCCATTATATATAATTAAAAAATGTTTCCCATAATTCCAATAAAGATAATGCTGTTGAGGCTAATGAGTTTATTAGAAAATATGTTGATAAACGGTTAAAAAATAAAATCTATATTAGTATCTGCAACAAAGCTGTTTACTCTATTAAAATACGGGCATTAACAAAGAGAACATGTTGCGGGATTTATACGCGTATCGCGATAGGGAACTTACATTTATAAGCGCTTCATGGGGTTTAATAATCTTGACGTGTATTATGCAAGGCAGATTCGCAGTTGTTTCATAACCTTTTAAGATCCGGAAAATAGAATGAAAACATAAAGCTGATATAGAAAAAACACTTTAAAAATGGTACATTATTATACAATAGATATAAACAAACTAGAAGTTATGGAGATGACTTAGTGTATATACATGAATTTGGATCAGATAAAGAAAAAATAGTTGTACTAATTCATCCTTCATTGGTTATGTGGGATTATTTTGAATATGTCCGGGCTCTACTCAAAGACAAATGTCACATTATTATTCCTGCACTTCCCGGATATGACGAAGAAAAACCAAACGAAAATTTTACAAGTGTGGAAGAAATAGCCGACAGCTTGTCGACATGGCTAATAGAACATAAAATCAAAACAATTGATCTTCTTTATGGGTGCTCTATGGGGTGGATCGATTGCACTAAAAATATTTTCCAATCAGCAAGTCAAAATAAAGAATGTTATTTGTGATGGAGCAATAACCCCCTATCAGCTTCCCTGGATTATTACAAGACTTATTGCAATAAAAGATTTTCTTATGATTTCCATAGGGGAAATTGGAGGGTTAAAACTTCTGGAAAAAGCATTTTCCACAGATGAATATAGTAAAGAGGAATTGCAGTATGTTGCTAAAGTACTTCGTTTTATTAGTTATAAAACAATATGGAGAACATTCGAGTCCTGCAACAACTATGATATGCCAAAGAATGCATTAAAATATAGTGAACATATTCAATATTGGTATGGTGATAAAGAATCTGAAGCTCGTGCATGGGATATCAAATATATGAAAATTTATTTTCCTAATATTGAGTTTATTAAATTTGAAAATATGGGACATGGTAGTATGGCGAGACTTTATCCTGTGAAAATGGTCAATCAATTTATGACTCTAATAGAACTTTGAAATTGCCAGTTTCGTACAATACAAAATACTTATAATTTAATGATCCGATTGCCGGTGACAGAACTGTGGTCTGCTGAAGTAGGTGAAGTAATGAATTTAACAAGTTCAAAGATTTATAAGCCGAGGATTCCCGATATTGCAGAATCTGTTTTTGACATACTTTATCTTGTCTTTGATCTGTTGGCCGGAATAATATTTCTGCTTAAAGCTGATGGAAAAGTTTTGTTCATCCTATATGCTCTGTTAACATTTGTTCTATGTGGCGGTGATGCATTTCACCTTGTACCGCGGATAATCCGTGCTTTGAGAGGAAACAGTGAACAAATAAAACGATGGCTCGGAACAGGACTTCAAGTTTCCTCGGTTACTATGACGGTCTTTTATGTGATATTGCTGTGCATTTGGAAATTCACTTTTCCCGGTCTTAAGGCGCCCGCGGCACTTGTAGCTATCATTTGGATCACCGCGATCGTTCGGATAGTGATATGCATGTTTCCGCAGAATGACTGGCGTGGAGAAGGGAACCTAAAGTTATCAGTCGCAAGTAATGCTGTATTTACATTGACAGGGATTGCGGGAATAGTTCTGTATGTGATATCAGGAAATACCTGTGATTATCATATGACTCGTATGGCAGTAGCGATCCTTATCTCTTTTGCATGTTATATGCCTGTTGCTTTTCTTAGCAGGAAGTTGCCTGGCATAGGTATCCTTATGATTCCGAAGACATGTGCTTACATATGGATAATAGTTATGGGTCTGCAGCTTTTATACAGACAATAAAGACCGGATTTACATAAGAGACATCGGCAGCAATTAAGTTCCGATCTCAAAGCAAAAATTTGGTTGTGTATACTGATACAAACAATATAATATCCTTGAGGCTTTTAAAACTTATGTTTTATCGGCCAGTTATAGTATAATGAAATAAATAATATCAGGGTGATTTGCGGAGGAGGATTATGAGCGATTATAAACGATGCAGGGAGTGTGGTTTGCCTGACAATATGCCGCGACTGAGACTGGATAAGAGTGGCGTATGTTCTCTGTGTAATAAAGAAAAAAAGAGAAAAAAACCGGAAGTATATAAGGGTGTGGAAGCACTTAAAGGAGAGATTGACCGACTGCTTTCCGTCTACCCGAAAGATAGGCGATATGACTGTATAGTCGGCTGCAGCGGAGGACGTGACAGCACGTATCTTCTTTATTGGGTAAAAAATGTTCTTGAACTTAATGTATTAGCTGTGACTATGACACATGACTTTATGCCGGAACGTACTTTGGAAAACGTAAAGACTGTAACATCCACTCTGGGAATTGACACAAAGTATATAGAAAATAGAGATCTTAATGTTTGCGGCAGAAAGAGTGTACAGGCTTGGGCCAAAAAGCCTTCTCCTGAAATGCTGGTAACTTTTTGTACCGGATGTCGTTACGGACTGAGGAAAGCAATTCCCGGTGTTTGTCAGGATCTTGATGTTCCTCTGCTTTTTATGGGGAATACACGTCTGGAAAAGCTTACTTACCGCACGGACTTGTTGAGTAAAGATCCGGACCGTCCGTCGCACCAAAGCATGAAAAGAAACTATCCTAAAATATTGATGAAGCATCTTGCTTTTTTTAGCTCGCCCAGGAGTTTGTATGTCCAATATAAAGACTTTGCTTCCGTTAAAAAGGGGAAAGAAGAATGGCCTGTCATAATTAAGCCATTCTTTGATTATGTAGAATGGGAGGAAGACGTTGTGATCCCGACAATAAGAAGCTTAGGATGGGGTTATGATGAAAGCCTTAATGCCACATGGCGTTCCGACTGTTTTGTGAATCTTATTCGCCAGTACTACTATAAGCGTTTTCTAGGATTCAACGATTTAGATGTATATTACGCACGGCAGATTCGCAACGGTCTCATAACCTTTGAAGAGGCTGAAAATAGAATGAAAACAGAAGGCAACTATTCTGACGAGCTTATTGCCCGGATATTAAAGGATCATTACGATCTGGATTTTTATAAAATCGAATCAAAAATAAAAAAATATAACAGCAAAAGACATATATGATTTTTAGCATTATCAGCCTGACATCTTTGGCAAAATTAAAGATTTGACGATTCAGATATTTATCAATACTGGACTGACAAACGACTAATAAAAGAAAACAGCATTAAACAAGCCGGAGATTGCATCTGTTGTGGAAAAAAGTTATGATCAAAAAGTAATATGGAAATTTAATGAATGTTTATCCGGTTAAATATCGGCTGAAGTCAAGTGAACCAAATGAAAGGACAATGTGAAAAATATGAAATATCAGAAAGAGACTCTGCTTTCTCCCGAAAGCTATGGTATTTATCTTAGCCGGTACAGCCCGGATCGTTTCGAAGCTCTGTGGGATATTATGGAATGCTCATTTCCTCCTGAAGAACTGTACCGCAGTGAACAGCTTTTGCAGCATATGGATCACCCTGTCTGTTCACCGGTCTTCATTCATCAGAAGGTTACGAAAGCGACAAATATTATTTCGGACAAGGCCATAGGTGCTTTGATCGCATGGGACTTTCCTGATTTTTATTTCGGTGAATACCTTGCTATACTTCCGGAAATGCGCAACCGCGGCAACGGTGAAGATTTAATGTATTTACTGCCTGACAGCCTGGAAAAACCGATTCTGTTTGAATGTGAGCCGCCCAAAACGGATATTGCGCGACGCCGCATCAATTTTTATCGTCGCTGTGGATATTTTGTTTATGACAGGGAGTACCTGATGCCGGCGCTGCACCCCGAAGATGCGCCTATACCGATGCATCTTATGGGGGGAGGAAAGAATCCTTTAAAAAATGAAAACCTGAAGGAAGCCGTTGATCTTTTATATAAAAGCGTTTACCGTGATGTCATGCATTTTTCAGTAAATGATGATCTTATGCGTTAAATACGGAGACTTGCCCCAATGATCATATCGACAGATGTTAAACGATAAAATGAACTAATAAAATAGAAAGGAAGGTATGTATGAAAGTCGCATTCCATACATTAGGATGCAAAGTCAATCAATATGAATCTGAGATGCTTTCTGAAAAATTCAGGAGCCGCGGATATGAAATAGTCGGGGAAGAAGATGCGGCTGATATTTATGTAGTCAATACATGTACTGTAACTGCACTGGCGGATAGAAAATCGCGGCAGTATATACGTAGGATGAAGAAAAAGAACCCTGAAAGTATCGTCGCAGTAATCGGCTGCTATGTACAGGTGAATCCTGAAAACGTCTGCGCGATAGAAGGCGTAAATATCTTGGCCGGAACAAATGAGAAGGCATATATAGTTGAACATATCGAAGCATATATTGAAAAAATGAGAGATGTGAGTTTATCTGCAAATGCAAAGACCTGTGTGGAGTCTTCTTGCAGTGAAGCGGATGCCCGGAAAAAATATAGAGGCTTTAAAGCTGCATATATCAAAAAATATGAGGAATTAACAGAATATGAATCAATTGGACTTGTAACAGATGCCTCAGAGCGGACACGTGCGTATGTCAAGATAGAAGAAGGCTGCAACCGCTTCTGCACATACTGCATTATCCCTTATGTGAGGGGAGCGGTGAGAAGCAGACCGGAGAAAGATATAATTCGTGAGGCTGAGGTCTTTATTGCAAAGGGCCGAAAGGAGATTGTTCTAACCGGCATAAACACTGCGCTTTACGGTTCGGAGACCGATGGTAAATTAAGACTTGATGAATTACTTTCAAAGCTGGATGATCTTAAGGGTGATTTTAGAATAAGATTGAGCTCGCTTGAACCTACGGTAGTAGATGCCGAGTATGTTACAAAACTGTTCAAATTTAATAAACTGTGTCATCATCTTCATCTATCATTGCAGAGCGGAAGTGATGCGATTTTGAAATCGATGGGCAGAAGGTATGACAGAAGAGATTACTTTGATATCGTAAATGTTTTAAAGAACTTTGATCCTAATTACGGAATCACAACCGATATAATAGCAGGCTTTCCGGGTGAAACGGATGCTGATGCTGCAGACAGCATAGATATGATAGAAAAAGTGAATTTTTGCAGAGTGCACCCGTTCAAGTTTTCAATAAGACCCGGTACTGTGGCTTCGAAGATGGAAAAGCAGATACCGTCACCCGTCAAAAAGAAACGTGTAAATATGCTTCTGAAAGCCGGTGAAAGATCAGCACAAAAATTTTTTGAAGCAAATGTCGGCAGCGTAAGGACAGTGCTTATAGAAGAATATGTTGAGGACAAAAAGTGTTTTACGGGATATACTGATAATTACATAAAAGTCTACATTCCCGGCGAAAGCCGTTCGATTGATATGAATACAGGAAATAAGCATAAGTCAAATATCGGAAATTCTGCAGATAAAAATGCTGAGCATTCGAGAATGATAAGTAAAAACCGCTTTTATGACGTAAGTCTTGTACGACCTTTTGAAGATGGTATGCTGGGTGAAGTATAAAAATGTGAACAAAATGCCGGTTTTATTTTTGCACCGTGCATTGTAATAAAATATTAAGGGAGGTAGAAAGATGTCAGATTGTATATTTTGCAAGATAGTGGAAAAGGAAATAGCAGGAAATATTGCATATGAAGATGATAGGATATTGGCTTTTCACGATATGGATCCTCAGGGACCGGTCCATGTGCTTATAGTACCCAAAAAGCATATAACATCGCCGGATGATCTTTCCGATGATGATCAGTCACTTGCAGGATATATTTTGTGCAAGGTAAAGGATATAGCTAAGGATCTTGGGCTAAATAACGGCTACAGGCTTGTAGTGAACTGCGGTGAAGACGGTTTTCAAACTGTCAAGCATCTGCATTTTCATCTTATAGGCGGAAAGAAGATGGGCTGGCCGCCTTATGTTGATGTGACAAAGTAATATTACCGGAATTATATATATTTAATACAATCAATCAAAAATTCCTTGCGATGTCATGATTACAATAGTATAATACATGTGTTAAGGGCACGGGTCATATTTCCGTCTGCCTGAAACAAACACATGGCGACGGGAGGTGAAACGAATATGGCACAGGTGGTCTTAAGAGAAGGTGAAAGCTTAGAAAGTGCTCTGAAAAGATTCAAGAGATCATGCACAAGAGACGGTGTCATGAGTGAGCTCAGGAAAAGAGAGCATTATGAAAAGCCAAGTGTTAAGAGAAAAAAGAAATCTGAAGCTGCAAGAAAAAAGGCTAGAAAATATTAACAGACAAAAGCAGCAGATAACAGGTCAGAGGTGAGCACAGTGACTTTAAAAGAAAGATTGATGGCAGATTTTAAAGATGCCATGAAAAATAAAGATGAAGTCAGAAAAAACACCATCAATTTAGCTCGTGCGGCGATAAAGCAGTATGAAGTCGACAAAAGAGAAGAACTTGATGAACAGGGTGTCATTGAGATACTTGCAAAACAGGTAAAGATGAGACGCGATGCGCTTGACGACTTCAAGGCGGCAGGCAGAACAGATATTCTGGATGAGTATAGCAGAGAGATCGATGTCCTGTCTGAATATCTGCCTGAACAGCTAAGTGAAGAAGAAATTCAGAAAATAGTTGAAGAAGCGGCTGCACAGCTCGGTATTACCGGGGGCAAAAAAAATATAGGCAAGATGATGGGTGCTGTAATGCCAAAAGTAAAAAGTATTGCAGATGGCAAAGCTGCAAGGCAGGTCATTGAGCGATTTCTCGGCTAAACACAGGTAACTGGAGGCTGTCACAATGACAGCCTTTTTTGTTAGATCAAGAAAAAAGAGGAAAATATATTTGGATAACACGTATTTATATGGGGACGGGAACAGAGAAATATTTTTGAGTGAGGATATAGACAGAGTTGAGCTTTTCGGAAATCTCGATACAAACCTCAGGCTTATTGAAGATGAATTCAATGTAAGGATTGTTCAGAGAGATAATACGCTTACAATCATTGGAGATAAGACAAATAAGGCTGCAGAAGTGATATACGAACTTATAAATGTTTTGAAATCAGGTGAAAAGCTCAGCAATCAGAAGGTGGCCTATATTATTTCGCTAAAAGAAGATGGGGTCTCTTATCATAAAAGTGCTGTAAATAAGGATATCATATGCTTTACACATGAAGGAAAACCTTTAAAGCCCAAGACTGTCGGACAGCAGAAGTATGTAAACAGCATAAGGAAAAAAGACATAGTGTTTGGCATCGGGCCTGCAGGAACGGGTAAAACTTACATAGCTGTTTCTATGGCGGTCAATGCTTTTAAAAATAAGGATGTACAGAAAATAATACTTGCCAGGCCGGCGGTAGAAGCAGGTGAAAGTCTCGGCTTTCTTCCTGGAGATCTTCAGGAGAAGGTGGATCCTTATCTCAGGCCGCTTTACGACGCCCTCTATGATATAATTGGGCGGGAAAGAACTATGAGGTTAAAAGAAAAGGAAACTATTGAAATTGTTCCGCTCGCGTATATGAGAGGTCGTACGCTTGACAACGCGTTTGTCATTTTGGATGAGGCACAAAACACGACGAAAGAACAGATGAAAATGTTTATTACAAGGATGGGATTCGGCTCAAAGATGGTAATCACCGGTGATGTGACTCAGATAGATCTTCCGCGGGGGAAAAAGTCCGGGCTGCTTGAGGCTGAAAAAATATTGAAGTATGAAAAGGGCATAGATTTCTGTTATCTTAAGGATATGGATGTTGTGAGACATGAGCTTGTAAAAAAGATAATAGCAGCTTATGAAAAGTATTACAGAAATAAACCGGAGCATATTGAAACGGAATATTATCGGTAGAGGGAAATCTGAAATATTTTATTACAGTCAATCGTATATGTTAAGGATGTTTTCTTTAAAGAGTATGCTGATATCAAGAATCAGAACAGAATGGAGTATCTATGTATATAGTATATAAAAGAGACGGTGCACCTTCAGAACATCTGATTATAAAGATGAAAGAGGCCGCAAAACTGTGTCTTGAAAGAGCGGGGATAAGATATCAAAACACTGAGATAAGCCTCACTTTTACAGATCCGGAACAGATACAGAGCATCAATAAAGAATACCGTAATATAGATTCTGTAACCGACGTTCTCTCTTTTCCGCAGTATGAGGATATAAGCGTTGCAAACAATGATGAAAACATATTTTTAGGAGATGTTGTGATCTGTAGACAGCAGGCGGCTGCACAGGCGGAAGAGTACGGACATTCAGAGGAAAGAGAGCTTGTTTATCTTTTTGTTCATAGTATGTTTCATCTTCTCGGTTATGATCATATGGAGGAAGCAGAAAAGGTCGCGATGCGTGCGGCGGAAGAAGACATTATGAAGAAGATCGGTCTTTCCAGATGAGAGCCGGTATTCAGGGTTATATTTGGTGAAAAATCATGGACAATAAAGAACTGTTTGAAAAAGCGATAGAGGCAAGAGATAAGGCGTATGCGCCATATTCTAAATTCAGGGTTGGCGCTGCTGTTCTGACCGGATCGGGCAATGTATATACGGGCGTGAATATTGAGAACTCAGTGTATCCAGCCGGAACATGTGCCGAGAGGACAGCATGTTCAAATGCCGTATCGGCCGGCGAGAAGGATTTTAAAGCTGTTGCTATAGCAGGGGCAGGCGAAGGAAAAGAGTTAAAGCCATGCTGGCCATGCGGTATATGCAGACAGTTCATGTATGAATTTTCACCCGAAATAAAAGTTATTACCGGTACAGACGTTGATTCTCTCAAAATAAAAAAGCTGACTGAACTTATTCCTGAAAGCTTCAGTCTTTATTAAACGTAATACTGATGTAACAACTCAAGCCGCAATAATAATCATATTATTTAAAATCATACGGGACATACGATATGTGTGTTATGATGCGATTCATAAAAACAGCAGCAGTGTAAAAGTATCTGAATACGGAGGAAGTATGAGATCGGGATTTGTAGGTATCGCAGGTCGCCCCAATGTCGGTAAATCGATGCTTTTGAACACAATCATCGGTGAGAAAATAGCGATCACAACGAGCAAGCCGCAAACGACAAGAAACAGAATACGAGGCATATATAATGAAAACCGGGAAGGAGAAGAGCCTTTTCAAATAGTTTTTGTCGATACACCCGGTATACATAAGCCTAAAAACAGACTTGGCGGATATATGACAGATGCGGCCGTGAATACGTTCAAGGAAGTGGATCTTGTGATATTTATAACAGATGGCGGACTCGATGATGGGCCGGGTGACAGATACATAATAGAAATGCTGAAAAAGATAAACACGCCAAAGATACTGGTTATAAATAAAATAGATGCAATGTTGCCTGATAAATTCAGAAAAATATATGAAGAATATGAGGCCTTGGGTGAATTTGACAGAGTGCTGGGGATATCTGCAGCGGAAAACATTCACGTAGAGGAGCTTATAGAAGAAACGAAAAAATATATTCCTGCAGGACCTGTATATTTTCCGGACGACATGTTCACAGATGACCCTGAACGGTTTGTGGTGAGTGAGATAATCAGGGAAAAAATACTTCTTTATATGGATAAAGAAGTGCCACATGGTGTAGCGGTCGAGATTGAAAGTTTTATCGAAGAAGAAAATATAACACGGATAAGTGCAGTTATATATTGTGAAAAAAAATCACATAAGGGTATGCTCATAGGCAAGGCTGGAAGAAAACTTAAAGGTATCGGAAAGAGTGCACGTAAAGAAATCGAAAAACTTCTTGGGGTCAGGGTATTTTTGGATCTTTGGGTAAAAGTAAAGGAAAACTGGCGAGACAGCGAGAAAGCGCTGAGTGATTTTGGATACAAGGATTAGATATTTCAGAAGGCTCTGACGCAAATGCGGATCGCGGGCACACAGATGCGGGACTGATTATAAGGAGCAACATGTACACTGATACGGAGGGGATTATATTAAAACAGATAAACACTGTTAACGGAAGACGTATGCTGCGCCTTTTTTCGCGCAAGTTCGGAAAGATCAGCGCCGGTACGGGCATCAGCGAAAAAAGCAGGAGCAAAGCGGGACTTGCTATGCGGCCATTCACGTATGGAATGTATGAACTTTACAAAGGACGTGGCACATATAATATTAACAGTGCAGAAACGATAAGGAGTTATTACGGTATTGGAAACAGCGTGGATAAATATATGAATGCATCGTTCGTGCTTGAACTCTTAGACAGGATAACTGTTGAAGATCATTCTTCCCCGCAGCTTTTCAATCTGACGCTCGCATTTCTGTCCGCGATAGAAAACCGTAAGAAAGCGTTTGGAACTCTTGTGATTGCATATGAACTCAAGATGCTTAAGCTTCTGGGGCTTGAACCTCAGCTGTATAACTGTACTGTTTGCGGGAAAGACCTGTCTGATATGACCGAAAGAAAGACAACCGGAAAAGAGTTGTTTTTCAATATAAAAGAAGGCGGTCTTGTATGCAGAAAATGTACATTGGCATTCAATGATGAAACTAGGGCACAGTTGATTTATTCACTGAATACTGGTATAGTTAATATATTGAAATACTTTTTAAACAATCCGATAAAAAGCGTGGAAAAATTAGGCCTTGACGAGCTGATGTTTCAAGAGATACAGATGCTTGTAAAGGCTTATATGGACTATCATTTAGATATCGGGAAACTCAAAAGTGAGGATTTTATAGGCGATAGCTGACAATATCATAAAATTACAAAAGACAGGAGGTATGTAGATGGAAATCACACTGGAAAAGATCGAATTAGTCAAAGACAGGACTGGTGCAAGTTACAAAGATGCAAAAGATGCACTGGAAGCTGCAGACGGAAATGTAGTTGATGCTATAATCGACATAGAAGAAAATATCGACTTAAAACAGGCTTTGGAACCAAACTGTGTGGGAGCATCTTTACTCGATACCCTTAAGGGCGTCATAAGAAAAGGCAACGTGTCAAAGGTGGTCGTTAAAAGAGACGGCGAAAGGCTGATAAATCTACCGGTAAATGCGGTGATTATAGGAGCAGCGCTTTCACCTTTGGGAACCATAGTGGGGATCTCAGCCGCATTTGGATTTAAGTGCACGATTGAGATAGTCAAGGTCGATGGAACTATAATCGATGTAAGCGAAAATGCCAAAGAAACTGTGGAAACAGTCATCGAAAAGGGTAATGAGGTTGCAGATGCTGCTAAAGAAAGAGCATCGCAGGTGAAGGATAAAGCGTCCGAAAAGTTTGACAGGGCATCCGATAAATTCGAAGATGCAAAGGATGTTGCCGCTGACAAGTTTAATCAGGCCAGAGATGTTGCAGTTGAAAAATTCAATCATGCGAAAGACGCCGCATCTGAAAAGATCAGTGAGGCAAGGGAAAAATATGAGGAGAAAAAGGAAGCTATGGGAGCTGACATAGACTTCTCGGGCTGCTTCGGCGATGATGAAGATGAAGCAGGCAGTACTATATGAGCGCAATATGAGAAATAAGAGGTGAATACTGTAAAAATGAGCAATGAAGTTACTATGGATAAACTTGCAGCACTGGCAAAAGGCAGAGGTTTTGTATACCCGGGTTCAGAGATATATGGCGGGCTTGCTAACACATGGGATTATGGTCCGTTAGGCGTGGAATTCAAAAACAATATAAAAAAAGCATGGTGGAAAAAATTCGTTCAGGAGTCGCAGTACAATGTGGGACTCGATGCTGCGATACTTATGAATCCGGAGACATGGGTTGCTTCAGGTCATGTCGGAGGATTTGCAGATCCACTGATAGATTGTAAGGCATGCAAATCGAGATTCAGGGCAGACAAACTTATTGAAGAGTATCTTAAGGAGCGGGGAGAAGAAGAAATCGTTGACGGCTGGTCAAATGAGAAGATGGAGAATTTCATAGACGAGAATGTCATAAAATGTCCTGACTGCGGGAAATCCGATTTTACACCGATCAGACAGTTTAACCTCATGTTCAGGACATTTCAGGGAGTTACAGAAGATTCCAAGTCGGAACTTTTCTTAAGGCCTGAAACGGCGCAGGGCATATTTGTCAACTTCAAAAATATTCAGAGGACTTCACGCAAGAAGATACCGTTCGGCATTGCTCAAATAGGAAAATCATTTAGAAACGAGATAACCCTCGGCAACTTTATATTTAGGACGAGAGAATTTGAGCAGATGGAACTTGAATTTTTCTGTGAGCCCGGTACAGACCTTGAATGGTTTAAATACTGGAAGGACTATTGTGTATGCTTTTTAAAGAGTCTCGGGATGAATGAGGAACGCATAAGACTCAGAGATCATGAACAGGAAGAACTCTCACATTACAGTAATGCGACGACGGATATAGAATATCTGTTCCCATTCGGATGGGGAGAATTGTGGGGCATAGCTGACAGGACTGATTTTGACTTAAAGCAGCACATAGAACATTCAGGGCAGGAAATGAATTATGTGGACTCAGAAACGGGAAACAAATATGTGCCTTACTGTATAGAGCCGTCGCTTGGCGCAGACAGAGTAGCGCTCGCATTCCTGGCAGATGCATATAATGAGGAGACCGTCACTGATGCAAAAGGCAAAGAGGATATCCGTACTGTTATGAGGTTTCACCCGGCACTTGCGCCTTATAAAGCGGCAGTGCTGCCACTTGCAAAGAAGTTGATACCTGTGGCAGAACCGATAAGGGATGAGCTGGTTAAATATTTTATGGTTGATTATGATACATCAGGGTCTATAGGAAAAAGATACAGACGTGAAGATGAAATCGGCACACCATTCTGCATATGCGTGGACTTCGATACCGAACATGACGGTCAGGTAACTGTAAGAGACAGAGATACTATGGAACAGGTCAGGATCCCGATAAGAGATGTGCGGGCATACATAGAAGAAAGACTCATGTTTTAGTCGATATCATTATTAAAAGAGATAATTGTTTTATGGAAAAATATGTGTATTCATTCAGCGAGGGTTCAAAGGATATGTATACTCTGCTTGGAAACAAGGGTGCAACTCTCGCCGACATGACAAATATAGGTCTGCCGGTGCCATTTGGCCTTACCGTTACAACACAGGCCTGCAATATGTATTACGATGAAGGATATTCACTGGCTGAAGAAGTCAAACATCAGATTTTTGAAAAGCTTGAGGATGTCGAAAGCGTAACGGGAAAAAAATTTGGGGATCCGGTGGATCCCCTGTTGTTATCCGCACGTGCAGGTGCGGCAGTATCGATGCCCGGGATGATGGACTCAATACTTAACCTGGGAATGAATGATGAAATAACACACGGACTCATGCTGAAGACGGATAATCCTGCTTTTGCATATGATACATACATGCGTTTTATAATGTTGTATGGAAGTTCAGTTATGGGAATATCTAAGAATAAATTTGATCTTATAGTAGCAGACAAAAGATACAGGATAAATAAAGAAGAGGATGCCAAGCTGACGGAAGATCAGTACCTTGAAATAATAGATGCATATAAAGAGCTGATAAGTGAAGAAACCGGATGGGATATTCCGGAAGACCCGCATGAACAGCTTATAAGTGCTGTGTGTGCCCTTTTCAGATCATGGAATAACGACAGAGCGAAACTTTACAGAAAACTTAATGGTATTTCCGATACGATTGGTACGGCGGTGAATGTGCAGACGATGGTGTTTGGGAATGCTGATGACAGAAGTTACACCGGTGTTGCATTTACCAGGAATCCTTCTGATGGTGATAAAAAGTTATTTGGCGAATTACTTATCAATTCTCAGGGAGAGGATGTTGTCTCAGGGAGAAGAACACCTCTTCCTATATCTATTATGAAAACGCTTTTTCCTGACAATTATGCTGAATTTGAGACTATAGCAGCGCTCTTGGAAAAACAGAACGGTGATATGCAAGATCTTGAATTTACGGTTGAAAGCGGTAAATTATACATGCTTAATTCACGGGCCGGGAAGCGTACACCGGAGGCAGCGGTAAAAATAGCAGTTGACTTTAAAGAAGAAGGCTGGATAGATAAAAAAGATGCAGTCATGAGGCTGGATCCCGATCAGATGGGAATTATGCTACATTCACATTTTGATGCCGATGCTTTGAAACAGGCTGAAGAACTTGCCACAGGTCTTCCTGCATCGCCAGGCGCAGCGAGCGGAAGAGTTTTTTTTGATGTTTCAAGTGCGGTAAAAGCAGTTCTTTACGGATATCAAGTTGTACTTATACGGAAGTCAGCTTCGCCTGAAGATCTTGCAGGGATGGCGGTTGCAGAGGGTGTTTTGACGGAACACGGTGGAATGACATCGCAGGCAGCTGAAGTTGCGCGTGGAATGGGCAAATGTTGTATTGCAGGATGTGCGGATCTGAATGTGGATGAGGAAAACTGCTGTGCTGTCATAGCGGATGAAACGATCGAGGAAGGTGACTTTATATCGCTTGACGGAAGCACGGGCAAGATATTCAAAGGCCGTATAGAAACAACTCCGCCTGTAATATCTGAAGATTTTTCAAAAATAATAGAATGGGCGGATGAGTTCAGGTATATAAAGGTTAGGACGAATGCGGACAATCCGGCAGAAGCCAGACAGGCAGTTATGTTCGGTGCGGAGGGTATCGGACTTTGCAGGACTGAGCACATGTTCTTCAAAGAGGAAAGGCTCCCGGTCTTAAGAAGGATGATACTGGCAGATGATGAAAAGGAGAGGAGAGAGGCACTTGAACGTATACTGCTGTTTCAGAAGAGTGATTTTAAGAGGATGTTTGAAACTATGGGTGACAGACCGGTAAACATACGTTTGCTCGATCCTATGCTTCATGAATTTATTCCGCAGTCTGACGAAGAAATACATGTGCTTGCCGACCAGTTTGACGTTTCATATGATCTTCTTGCTGCCAGGGTGGAAGAGCTGACTGAAGTCAATCCGATGCTCGGTTTCAGAGGCTGCAGACTTGCAATAGTTCATCCTGAGATAATCAGAATGCAAGCGGAGGCCATAATGAGAGCGGCAATAGAAGTGAAGAGAGAAAAGAAATATGATATAGTTCCTGAAATAATGATACCTTTTGTCAGCATAAGCAAAGAATTTTCCAAAGTTAAAAAAATCGTATCGGAAACAGCTGAAAAAGTATTTGAGGCGGAAAAAATGATTATAGATTATAAAGTAGGAACTATGATGGAGATTCCGAGAGCATGTTTGACTGCAGATGAGATGGCGCATGACGCGGAGTTTTTTTCTTTCGGCACAAATGATCTTACTCAAATGACTTATGGATTTTCAAGAGATGATACAGCCGCTATAATCAAGGCGTATATTGATGGCGGCGTGATAGATAAAGATCCGTTTCAGTTTCTTGATACAAATGGTGTAGGCAAGCTTATAAAAATGGCTTCGGAAGCCGGGAGACAGGTAAGACCTAATATGAGGCTGGGAATGTGCGGTGAAAATGTCGGAAACGAAGAAATTATAAAATTCTGTCATTCGGTAGGCATAGATTATATATCGTGCTCACCGTTCAGAGTACCGGCAGCGAAAATCGTGGCCGCACAGTCTGAAATAGGAGAATTATAACAATCGCAATATTGAAATTGTCATGCATCGGATTTCCGGCATTACACATGACGTAAAAAACACAAAAATATATTAAGGTCAAAGAAGTCAGCAGGGTAAATAAACTCTGCTGATTTATTATTGTCGTAATAAAGTAAAGAAGATGAAGTATACAAGGCTGTGGAATTAATAAATGAGCAGATATCAGGATATTTAAAAAAGGCATGCCGTACCTTAATTGACAATTTATTGAAATAAAGGTAAAATAAACATACAAGAACAGGAGGAGAAATCATATGGATAATATTAAAATAAAATTGATTACGGAAGATATTGACTACGGCAGGATGCTGTGTGACGGTATAGCGCATATGCACAGGGATATAATAATGGAACTTGAAACTGAGGAAGGCACATGCAATGACAAACGAGATGCCGATCTTATTGTAATTGATGAGCCTATGCTTAGAAAAATCGTCTATGATGACAGTATGATGATACTTTGTGAAAAAAAGAGCGACAGGACAATAGATACGGAAGCAGGTGTTTATCGCATATGGAAGTATGCAAATCTGCGAAAGACTTTAAGTGATATCATATACGTATACGGTGTTAAAACCGGCAGGAGTTTTGCACAGCCAAAGAATCCGCATATGCATGTGCTTGCGTTCTGTTCATCAGTAGGAGGAAGCGGCTGCACTTCTATAGCTGTTGCAGTCGGCCAGGAATTAATACGTACACATAAAAAAAATGTACTTTATCTGACGCTGTCATACACCGGTTCAGGAGAGGAATACATGAGACCGCTTTCCGAAGGGAGAGATATATCTGAATTCCTGTATCATACGCTTGGGCGCGGCAGAAAAATATCCGGAATGGATGCGGGATATATAGAAAGTTTTATTGGAAGAAATGAAAACGGTCTTGAAAATTTCACACCGCATACGGGAAAAAATCCTTTAGCAGAATTAGATGGCGTGAGTATGGAAAACTTCTTTGATTGCATTGCGGAAAGCGGGAGATATGATGCTGTAATCGCAGATGTCGGTACGAGCCTTTCAGAAAGCGCTGCGGCCTGTTTCAGAGTATGCAAAAGCGCCTGCTTTGTACGCGTCCCATATAGAGATAAAAGACGCATGCAGACACAAAAGGATGTAATTGAAAAATTTTTGTTCGAAGGTAAAGGGAGATTGATAGAAGTAGTAAATTCACCGTCGGAACTTGAATACGAGAGGCGTAAAGTCGCATTGGACGAGCTGTTTTCATGTGTTGAAGACAGCTTCACTACACAGTCTGCCGGAATTGATATCGAACAGTACGTTAATGAAAGTGATTTTCTCATAAAATACGAGCCGTTCAGTTTTACGATGGATAATGGTTTTAAAAAGATAGCAACTGACAGAGCCTTTGCAATTGAAGTAAAAAAGATCACGGAAAAAATGATTAGACCCGGGGAGAGGTAGAGGCTGTAATTATAGAAAAGTTGAGATACGGGACATGATTTTCTTTATAGTAATTCGCTTTAATAAATATAAATAAAAGAATAAAGATGAATTGCGAAATTCCGGATATGCTATCTTATATGTTATAATATCTATAAGTCAGAACCATTTTGCAGGAGAAGTGAGGTTAGCTTATTGGTACATCTGTACAGTTTTATAACAGATCTGGCAAAGATACTTATCATTGCCGGTGTCATAACGCTTATTTTCAGAAAACTCAAGATCCCGGCGCTTTTGGGATATATAGTCGCAGGGTTTTTGGCCAGCCCGAATTTTATACAGTCATCATATTCTATAAATACAGAAGATGTAAAGCTTTGGGCGGAAATAGGAGTAATATTCCTATTGTTTGCCATAGGCCTTGAATTCAGCTTTAAAAAAATCATAAAGATAGGAGGCAGTTCTATAATAACGGCACTCACGGTGATTTGTACAATGGTCATAACTGGCTACAGTACAGGGCTTTTGATGGGCTGGGGAAAGATGGATTCGATGTTTTTGGGTGGAATGATATCTATGTCATCGACTATGGTGATCATGAAAACATATGAGGAGTATCGGCTGAAAAAGAAAAAATTCGCCTCTCTCGTGATGGGGACACTCGTAATTGAAGATCTCGGCGGCGTATTTATGATTATAATCCTTTCAACTATAGCTGTTGGAAAAGCGACTGAAGGCATGGCTGTCGCGGTGGATATTGCGAAACTTATGGCGCTTTTGGTCGTTTGGACCGCGGTCGGGATATTCTTGATACCCACGTTCTTAAATAAGATATCAAAGATAGTGAATGATGAGCTGCTTTTGATCATATCGCTGGCGCTCTGCTTCGGGATGGTGTTTATAGGTGTTAAGCTTGGATTTTCATCTGCGCTGGGTGCATTTATGACAGGATCGATTATAGCAGGCACCGTACATGCCGGGAGGATCGAAAAGCTGACAAGACCGTTAAAAGACCTTTTCGGCGCGATTTTTTTTGTGTCGGTCGGCACTATGCTGGATCTGTCTCTCGTAGTCAAACATATTGTACCGATATTGATTATTACAGCATTAACTATCATAGGGCAGATGCTCTTTTCTACTATAGGCATGCTGCTTGCCGGGCAGTCGCTCCATACAGCAATAAAAGGCGGATCAAGTATGGTGCAGATCGGTGAATTTTCATTTATCATAGCAGTAATGGGTACAAATCTTAATGTAACCAGTGATTTTCTTTATCCTATCGTAGTGTGTGTTTCAGTAATAACATCGTTTGTTACACCCATATTCATACTGACTACCGAAAAGCGCTACAGCTTTATAAGAAACAGAATACCGAAAGCTTGGGAGAACAAGCTTGCACGTTATACATCGGAGCGCAGAAGTGATGCGGATAAAGACAGAGACTGGCAGAAATATATCACAAGATTTTTTCAGCGTGTGATATTCTGCACCGCAGGACTTGCTGCAATATATCTTTTGGGGACAAGAGCGTTTCAGCCATTTATGGATGATTATATACCGGAAGGCTGGAGCGACGTAGTTGCGGCTGTAACTACATGTATTTTGATGATTCCTGTCATAACTGCATTATGTTTTAAGAAGAACGTGCTGTTTACAAAACTGTGGCTGAAAAATGATAAAAACAAAATACCGCTCATCACGTTTGACGCAATTAAATTTATAGTTGCAGTCGGATTTATAATGCTGACGCTTAGAAAACTCCTCCATCTTCCATATATTGCAATGCTTTTGGTAGCAGTCGTGATCATAGGTCTTGCTGTAAAATCTGACTTTGTAAAAAGTACGGCTTTGAGGCTTGAGCTGCGTTTTGTGGGAAATATGAATGAAGAAATGCTTGCAAGAGAAAAGGAGGAAAGATTCAAGAAAGACAGGACAAGCTGGCTCGATGAAAAAATGTATGTTGTGCAGTTCGGAATAAAATATGATATAGAAAACAATGATATAAGAGATTTCGGAAACAACAGGTGGTACCATGTGACTATTATTAAGATAATTCGCGATAAGAAACGTATCGTGATGCCGGGACCTTCTGAAAAGATTTTAAAAGGTGATATTATACATGCACTCGGTACAAAAGTTGAGGTAGATGCATGTGTACTTCAATGTCAGCGTGAAAAGTATATAAGTGAACCGGAAAATAATCCGGTTACACTGCGTGAATACATATATGGTCAGATATTTTCTGATGCGGGACCTGATGAGCAGCTTTTCTGTGTACCGGTAAAAGTGACAGGTGATTCGCAATTCAAGAAAAAAGCCATAAAGAACTCACAGTTCAGGCCTATTTATAAAGGGTATATCGTGGGTATTGAGCGCTGGAATGCAGACATTATAAACCCGGACATAAACATGATAATAGAAGAAGGGGATATCATCTGGGCAGTTGGAAATAAGCATCTTTGCGACAGGATTCTGAAGGCGGGCATATGGGATGCGGAAGAAAGAGCGCATATAAGGCAAAATGTACGAAACAGGTGCGGTTGACATACATATTTGACATTTTAGTTATCGAGAACAAATATATAAGAATAAATTTGAAATAAATTGACGTTGCGACACCGTAGCTGTCGAAAATTGTCGAAAAAAAAGACTTGCATAAACTTATGCAGGTCTTTTATAATCAAACCGCAGAAGGAAATAAAAGTAAATTATGGAATTAATAACATAAGGACACTTCGCATAAAAATATAACAGAGAAAGGAAGGTGTCAATGTGGATGTGACAAAAAAGAGAAGGAAAGCTGTGGCTGTAGTAACTGTTTTGATCTGTGTGTTTACGACAATAATATTTTTACCGGAAAATGTGTATGCTGTGCAAAAGAAGATAACAAATCCTGCACTTCCTATACTCATAAATGATTTGAAAAAAATAAAGTTTAAAAAAAAGAATGTCAGATATTCAACATGTTGGAGCAAAAAGAGGAGAGTTTCAGATAATCTTAAGACCGGCAAAAAAGGAGGGAAGATAATATGTGATGTAGCTATTACTTTCAGTGGATCTGTAACGGGCAGTATAGGCGGCATAGTTACGATCGGAGTTGGGGCAAGCAAAAGCACTAAACTGGGTTATGAGATGCATGTGGGTGCGAAAAGCAACAAATACATGGTTTATAAAGTTAAATATAAAGTAGAAACAGGATGGAGATATGTTTACATAAAAAACAAAAAGTCCGGTAAATATAAATACCTGGGTAAGAACCGATACAAGGTAAAAAGGCCGTTGTATGGGGAATATTCATTAAAAAACGTACGCTGAAAGTTAATGTTCGTAAAAATAAAGGCAATTTAAATAAAACATGAGGCAATGGTACAAAGCTGTAATAAGGAAAAATAAGTATCAGATCAGAAGGAGATAAAAGGATGAAAAAGATAAAGTTGATTAACAACGTATCGCACATTCTTGTGTGCGTGGCAGTAATGATCGTAAATGTATATTTGTTGCGTAATATGGATGTGGTGATTGACTCTCAGTATTCACTGGCTATAAACGGGATAGTGATAGTGAAAACAATGCTTTGCATAGCACTGCTTGTAGAGATCATATATATTAGCAGATTGATAAGAGATGTGCTAAATGATGTTGTAAAAAGATATGAATAATGAAAAAGAGAAAAACCGCATAAGAGAGCTTATCGATGAAATACGTGAGATGCTTACAATGATCAAAAAGGATCTTTCGGATGATGAGGTCATGGATATAATAGAGCAGCGGGTGTTGAAAGACAGTGCCCTGAGTGACAGGCCGTATCAGGAATGTGTAAAGATAGCTGACAGGATATTTTTCGCAGTGCGAAAGGATCTTGATATATTGGAACCATTTGCAGAAGACAAAGATGTTTCTGAGATAATGGTCAACGGTAAGGATGACATATTTGTAGAAAAGAACGGACATCTTTTCAAAGTTGATGCCGCGTTTGATGAGACCAGAGATCTTGAAGAACTGATAAGAAGGATCGCTGCCAGGGTGCATAAAGAGGTAAATGAGTTGAATCCCATCGTGGATGCGAGACTTGCAGACGGTTCCAGAGTAAATGCAGTATATAAAAATATAGCTTTAAACGGTCCGATACTCACGATAAGGAAATTTCCCGAAAAAGCTGTAACCATGGATAAACTAATAGAAATAAAAAGCATATCACAGGAAGCGGCGGACTTTTTGAAAGTCATTGTAAAAGCAGGATACAATTGTTTTATAAGTGGTGGAACTTCATCCGGTAAGACGACATTTTTAAATGTACTTTCCAACTACATACCGGCGTATGAGAGGGTTATAGTTATAGAAGATTCAGCAGAACTTCAAATAAAGCAGATAAAGAATCTTGTCAGACTTGAATGCAGGAATGCCAATGTACAGGGGAAAGGCCGGATAACAATGGCACAACTTATAAAGACCAGTCTCAGGATGAGACCTGACAGGATTATAGTAGGTGAAGTAAGAGGTGGTGAGGTGCTTGACATGCTTCAGGCGATGAATACCGGGCATGCAGGGAGTCTTTCGACAGGCCACGGAAACAGTATAGAAGGTATGCTGAAACGTCTTGAGACTATGTTCCTTCAGGCGGCAGATTTCCCGATAGATGCTATACGTTCACAGATTGCAGAAGGTATAGATATCATAATACATCTCGGGAGACTTGCAGACGGGAGTAGAAAGGTCCTCGAGATAGCAGAAATATGCGGAATCAGGGATGGTGTCATAAAAACTAAAAGTTTATTTAAAGACAGGTCAGGACAAGGCCTTGAAAAAATTTCTGATGGAATAACAAACAGAGAAAAGTTGGAACTTATGACGGGAATAACACAATGAATACAGATTACTCGGTATATGTTCTGTCGCTGAAAGAAAAGTTTAGATTTCTGGCGATTGGATATATTTGCAGCTTCGCAGTGGCATATCTGTTTTACCATAGTTTGTACCTTTCGGCGGTTGCCGGATTGGTGCCAGTTCTGTTGATAAAAAGATACAGTATAGCATTGGCAGAAAAAAGAAAAGCTTTTTTACTAATACAGTTTAAGGACATGCTTTATTCACTTTCATCATCCATTGCCGCGGGCAGACAATTGGCAGAAGCTTTGGATGAGTCTCTTGAGAGTTTAAGAACAATGTATGAAGAGAACACACCTCTTGTGAAAGAGCTTGACTATATTTCCAGATGCAAAAATGAGAACAAGCAAAGCGAAGATAAGCTCCTTTTGAAATTTGCACAGAGAAGCCACTGCGAAGACATACAAAATTTTACAGAAGTATGTATCACATGTCGAGAGACAGGAGGAAATCTTATGGAAGTGCTTGCAAGTACATGCGAAATATTAAATGACAAAATGAGTATAGAAAAAGAAATAAAAACTTTGGTTGCACAGAAAAAACTTGAAGGAAAGATAATAACGGTGATGCCGCTTTGCGTGATTATATTTTTGAATATTATTTCACCGGATTATTTACAAGTGCTTTATTCCACTTTCGCCGGTAGGATCGTTATGACACTGGCGCTTGCAGGTATGGCAACAGCATATTTGATGACGGAAAGACTGACTGATATAGAGGTATAATGATTTGAAAAAGAAAGACATCGGCAGCATAAGACATGATATTGGGAAAAAAATTTTTTGCGATGTGTCTGTTCTTGAAAAAAGATATGAAAATCTCTATGGCAGAGGAACCGGTGCAGACAAAGCCGTAAAAGCAAAGAAGGATATATTAAAAAAATATATTGCAGTGATAATGGTATTTGGGATTGTTACAATGTTTGCTGTCGCTTACGTAAGTGGGGAAAAAGAAGCATCGGAACTTAAAACAGACGGTAAAGGTACATATATTATACGGCCGTCTAAAGGTCAGCGATCAAAGAAACTAGACCTGCGGATGACAGTCGATACGAATGAAGGAAAAGTGGTTAAAGATATTCAAATTTTGGTTGATCCTAAAAAAAGTGAGGAGGTGAAGAATTCAAAAAATAATACGGGTTCCGAAAAGGAAACGTATGCAAAAAAAATGGAACGCGATGTGAAAAGCGCAGTGCGTATGATCAATTCTGATACAACAAAAGATGTCGTATATCTACCGTCAGAACTTGCGGGAGGAGAAAAAGTCAGATGGGAAAAATACAAGGTTTCTGACCTCCCGCTGATCATTGCGGCACTAATAGTGACTATATCACTATTAGTAAAAAACAGATATAGCGGGCTTGAAAAGGAAGAACGAATGGCGAAAGAATCCATCTTAAAAGAGCTTCCGGAATTCATAAATAAAATTATACTGCTTATAAATGCAGGCGTGGTAATCAACACTGCATTTATAACCATAATGAATGAAAGAGAAAAGATGCAGATGTATGATAAAAATTATTTTTATGGACAGATGAAGAATATATATATAAAGGTGACCAGAGCCAGGGGTTCTTTAAACAGTGAATTAAAAAGCTTTGCCAAGCGGAGCGGTGTGAGAGAGCTTATGCGTTTTTCCAATATTATTGATGACAATATCGAGAAAGGAGTGGGACTTGTTGAAAAGCTGAAAAGAGAGAGTGAGATTTTATGGTTTGCACGCAAAAAACAATCAGAGGAGAAAGGACGTGCAGCTGAAACTAAAATGACATTTCCTCTGGTAATACTTTTGCTGGTACTTGTTATTATAACGGTTGCGCCGGCGATGATAGAGCTGTAAGGAGGTTTATTTATGGAAAAGATTAAGGGGTTTAATAAACGGATACTGAAAAGAGTTTTTCCGGGGTTCAAGCATTCAGGTGGAATGGAACTTGTTCAGGTTGCAATACTGGTTGCGATAGCTATTGCACTTGGACTTATTTTCAGATCTGAGATCACGGCATTTGTAAATAAAACCTTCGAAGGTTTAAACGGTGGTTTTTGATGAAACCCTGTGATAGTAAAAGGGGGACTGCGATGGTAGAATCTGCGGTGGTGCTTCCTCTTGTGATAATGACCGTTGCTGTGATTGTATATATATTGATATTCATGCATCAGCAGGTATCAATAAGAAGTAAGATGCATTTGGCTCTTTCATCTGAAGGTGGGAAAGCCAGCGATACGGTAAGAACATTAAGGACTGAATCTCCACGGTTTCCTGTATATAAAAGCGGGAAATCTAAGATGGGCACAGTGTACTATGAAGGTACTGTAAGTTTTGCAAAGCGCGGTCTCTTAAGCAGAACGTATGCAGAAAATCAAAATGGACACAAATATTTTATCAGAGAGGTGGATCTGATAAGAGTTGTGGATATGATTAAAAAAAGGCAACATTATGCTAAGAAATGATAGAGGGAGTACAAGCGTGTTTTTAGTCTTTATACTTGCTGCTATGTTGATGCTGGTAGTGGCTTTTATCTATGCGACAGCTGATAAGGCGGCTATGAGTGTTGGCGACAGTTTGTGCAATATGTCAGGGAGAGCCGTGCTTGCAGAATTTGACCGGGACCTTAAGGATGATTATGGGATTTTTGCGTTTGATGGACATAAAGGTCAGATAGAAGGCAAGATTAGGAAATACCTGGAATATTCCGTGAGTGAAAACAAACACGTTAAATTAGGTGCGATACAGGCGTTTACAGGTGAATACGCTTTGATAAATATTAATGTATTGCAAAAACAGATAACAGAACATATGAAATATGCTTTAGCGGAAGGGCTGCTTGATAAATGGCTTATGAAAGGGAAACCCGTATCAGATGTTAATGTGCCGGAGCAAAACACAAGGTGCCTTCGAAATGAAGCTTTGATAGCAGATCTTCCGAGTAAGGCATACGGGTATGGAAAATCCGGGCTTATGGATAGCCTGGCAGCGCTCAAGGACAATTTTCATAATATAAAAGATCTGATAAAAAAGGGAAGGGATAAAACACTTATAAATGAATATATAATTTCCTATTTCAATCATATGAAAAAAACAAAAGGAAAAAAGGAGACTTTTTTACTAATGAAGTGGAATATATAATTGCGGGCAGTTACAGTGATAATGAAAATCGTAAAAAAATCAGGGATATGATAATAGCATTGAGAACTGCCGTCAACATAGGCACAATCTATTCAGACAAAAAAATGAGGCTTGAGGTTGCAGCTCTTGCAGAGACTATTACTCCGGGGGCAGTAGCCGTTATAACGCAAGCTGTAATAGCAGCAGCCTGGGCAAGAGCAGAAGCCTCAAATGATTTTGCACTTTTGGAACACGGTCGAACGGTGCCTGCTGTAAAAACAAAAAAGACTTGGGCTGTTGATCTTGAATCAGCATGGAAAAATAAAGCTTGCGGATATATAGATACCGGTGTCAATAATGGTCAGGATTATGAAGCTTATCTGAAATTTTTGCTTTATTTCAGAAAAAATGATGTGAAACTTGCAAGAGTATTGGATCTTATACAAATAAACATGAAAGGCAGATATAACAGAAGTTTTTTTATACGGGAACACAACTGCGGATTTAAGTTTAATGCGGATATAAATGGTAGAAAATATGTTTATGAAGAAATGTACTAAAAAAAATGCGGGTTCATATATAGTAGAAGCGGCGATATTCGTTCCGATATTTGTGCTGTCATTACTGACGATAGGGTATGCGGTGAAGATAGTGGGAATATATGAGAATGTAAATCACGGAGCTTCTGATGAGTTGTCATTTGTAGCTGCAAAAGCTTATGAAAACAGGAACTCATCAGGGATAAAAAGCAGATTAGAAAAAAGAATATCAGAAGAAAATCCTTCAATATCTAAGCTAAAAGTCAAGAATTTAAAGTATCTGTATTCTAACGGAGAGACGGATGACCTGATAAGTGCAGAAATAAAGTACTATATTGGAATAAATCTGCCGCTTAACTTGTATAGCGGAGTGGACAGGAAGATAAGATGGTTGACGAGAGGATTTACAGGTATCAAAACCAAAAATAAAAACATGCCATTTGAGGAGATGGAGAATAATGGCGATGGAGGGATAGTTTGGATATTTCCTGAAACAGGAACAAAATATCACACGAAGAGTTGCAGCTATGTTACGGCAAATCCATCGGAAGTTATTTTAACCGAGGCAATAAGAGCGAAGTACAATACTTGCAGAATCTGCGGCTCCGGGGATATCAAGACGGGAAGACTGGTATACTGTTTTTTTAGATACGGCGGCGCATATCACAGGTCGGACTGCAGTACTGTCAAAAAATATACGATGCGGATAAGCAGAAAGGAAGCTGAAGAAAAAGGATACAGACCATGCAGCAAATGCGGGGGAGGAATAAAGAATAATTGAGAAATAAGGATTATCAAATAGAATTTAAGGCGGGCAGATTTAAAGAATATGAAAAAACTGTGCTTTCGGCTAATCTGTGCATACATTTCATCCCGATGAGTTTTGTAAAATATGGAAGCAATGATATTGTCAGATTTGACTGCAAAGGATATACATCTATCGGACAATACGAAAAAATTCCCATATACCATATGCTTGATATTATGGAGCAAATCTTTAGGATATTGAGCACCACGGCAGAAAATCTCATCTTGCCGTCGCGGGTCACTTTGAATGCGGATACCGTGTTCTACAGTAAGAAGAAAAACAAAGTGAAAATAGCATATATTCCATTAAAAGATGATAAAGCAAGCCTTCGTGAAAATGTTATGGATTTTATATATCAAATGGAAACCAAAACTTCACAGGGAACGAGAGGGTATTTCAGAAAGATGTTAAGATGCCTTGATATTGATAACTACAGTATGAACGATATGGCTGATATGACGTTTGAAATGAAAACAGAATTGGATCGGGTAAAGCTTGATAACCGCTGAAGTAATGCAGGTGATAAAAAACATGTAAATGAATAAAACATCTTTATCGTGACTAAGGCATTCAATTGATCTGTCAGGCTAAATATGTGGAGGCTTCATTATAGGCAAGCCTCTTTATTTTTATAACTTTATATTGTAAAATCAGGTTAAAAGATCGGACATGAAAATGATTGAAAGAAAATTTAAACATGGAAGAAAGGAGATCGTCATGAAAAAGCTGTTCCAAAACTGGACCTTTAAAAAACATTTCAAACTAGTATCAATCATATATCTTACATGTTATGCGATAGACATGACTGTTACATATGCAGTTATAAAAAAGTATATAGATAAGTCCGGCAAAGATAAGGATTTGACCGCAGATTGATGTGTATATGAGCGGTATGACATAAAAGGGTTGCTGTCACTGGTATAATAAAGGTTATAGACGGACGTATTTTATACAGTAATTAAAGAGAGGAATATAAATGATACCTTTATCAACGAGGATTAGGCCCGATGATCTGGATGAATTTGTAGGGCAGTCTCATTTCCTATACAAAGGATCGCTTCTTTATAATTCAATAAAGAACAAGACGTTTGACTCTGCAATATTTTTTGGGCCTTCCGGTACGGGCAAGACAACTCTTGCGCGCATAGCAGCTAAAGAGATGGATGCCGGCTTTAGAGAGATAAATGCATCAGTCACAGGGACAAAAGAGCTCAAGCTGCTGCTCGACACTGCCCGTAACAGATTTTATGGGCTTCAGAATGAAAGCACATACATTTATGTGGACGAGTTTCACAGATGGAATAAACTTCAGCAGGATTCGCTGTTGAAAGCGCTTGAAGAGGGAATAATCTATTTTATCGGAAGCACTACAGAAAATCCGTATTTTGCTGTAAACAACGCTGTTTTGAGCAGAGTAAGAAATATATATGAATTTAAGCCGTTGACAGCGGATGATATTGTTGTACTTCTTGAACGTACGTTAAAAGATAAAGAAAAGGGCTTTGGAAATCTAAATATAAAATACGACAAAAAGGCGATATCGATACTGGCTCGGATGAGTTCCGGTGACGCCAGGATAGCACTTGATACACTGGGGTTTATAATTGATAATCTTCCGGAAGGCGCTGCTTTATATGAAAATGCCGTTTCGGAAGCTATGCAAAGACAGACTGTATTTTACGATAAGACAGAGGACAAATACAATCTTTTATCGGCTCTTCAAAAATCTGTAAGAGGCAGCGATCCGGATGCGGCTATACACTATCTTGCAAGGCTGTTGGAAGGCGGAGGTGATATCCTGATGATTGGCAGGCGCCTCATGGTTATGGCATCAGAGGATATAGGTATGGCTTATCCGAATGTAATAAGCATTGTGACTTCATGTGTGCAGGCGGCTCTTATGGTTGGCCTTCCGGAGGCAAAGATCAATCTTGCGGAGGCTGTTGTATTAATGGCATCATCTCCGAAGTCAAATTCCGTAAATGCGGCGTTTGAAAAAGCGGCTTATGATCTCAGGCACAAAGAAATATCAGATGTCCCTGGTCATCTGAAAGATTCACACTATAGTGGAGCAAAAGACAGAGGACTTGGTATAGAGTATAAATACCCTCACAGTTACGGAGGATATGTCAAACAGCAGTATCTGCCGGATACTTTGTATAATGAGAACATAAAATATTATAAGCCGACGGATAACGGCAATGAGGCATCGTTCAAAAAATACCTTGAAAGGTTGAAAAAAATTGATGAAAATAATAATGGCTGATCCCACAGGGATATGTTTCGGTGTCGAAAGGGCTCTGAGGAAAGCAGAAGCAGCAGCCGAAAGCAGTAAAAGCAGCGGACTGAGAGTATATACTTGTGGACCGTTAATACATAACAGGCAGGTAACAAATGAATTTAAGAGAAAAGGTATCGGAATGATCGATGCTTTGGATGAGGCGGAAAGAGGCTCCACCGTTATCTTGAGATGCCATGGAGTGCCCAAGGAATTTTATGAACTCGCCGGGGAAAGAGATCTTAACATAATCGATGCGACTTGTCCGTTTGTAGAGAAGATACATGAACTGGTTTTTAACGCGGCATGTGAGGGAAAAAACATACTGATAGTCGGGGACAGCAGGCATCCGGAGGTAAAAGGTATAAATGGCTGGTGCGGTTTTGCTGCGGATATAGTTGAAAGCGATGAAGATATTTCATGCCTCGATAAAGACGATTATTTTGTGGTCGCGCAGACAACTTTAAAAAAAGAAACATTCGATAAAACAATAGAACGGCTTAAGGCAAAGGGCAGGCGTCTTGAGATCAATAACACAATTTGCAATGCTACCAGAGACAGACAGAACAGCTGCCGTAAACTTGCTGAAACTGTGGATGCGATGATCGTGATTGGAGACAGAAACAGCTCCAATTCACTCAAACTTTTTGACATTGCTAAAAAATATTGCAGAAACAGTTTTTTTGCTGAAAATAAAGAAGATTTACCATTGAACAAAATCAAATTATGTAATAGAATAGGTGTTGCGGCAGGTGCGTCAACACCTGAATGCATAATTAAGGAGGTTATTTCTGACATGGGTGAAAACATCACTAACAACACTGAAGAACTTACAATGTTGGACTTTATGGACGACATTGAAAAATCATTGAGACTGCCGAGGGGCGGTGAAATCGTAACAGGTAAAGTACATCAAGTAAATGATAAGGAGATCATAGTAAATCTGGGCTGTAAAAAAGATGGTATCATTCCTTTGAATGAGATATCACTGGAAGAGGGTCAGACATTGACAGATCTTTATAAAGAAGGCGATGAGATACAGGCAAAAGTCATCAAGACAGATGATGGCGATGGCAGTATACTTCTTTCCAAAAAGAAACTGGAAGTAAGTGAGCACTGGAATGAGATAAGTACGGCGTTTGAAAATAAAGAGACTATTGAGGTGACTGTCGTAAGAGTAGTAAATGGCGGAGTTATAGCAACGTACAAAGAAGTATCGGGATTTATTCCTCTTTCACAATTATCTGATAAATACGTAGAGGATCCTTCCGAATTTGTAGGTCAGACACTTGAGGTTAAGATTTCAAGAGTAGATAAGAGAAGAGGAAAAGCCGTATTCTCACATAAAATGGTACTAAATGCCGAAAAAGAAAAGCGCATTGCGGAGATATGGGAAAGTATCCATGTAGACGATGTCGTAAAAGGCAAGGTAATGAGGTTTACCGATTATGGCGCATTTGTGGACATTGGCGGCATAGACGGACTGCTGCATATATCCGAGATATCGTGGGACAAGCTTAAACACCCCAAAGAAGTACTTGAGATAGGACAGAACATAGAAGTTAAAGTCCTTGCAATGAATGCTGAAAAGGGGAAAATATCACTGGGTCTGAAACAGAACCAGCCGGAGCCGTGGAGCGTTATAAATGACAATTATGAGATTGGACAGATCGTTGAAGGTAAAGTGGTACAGATAAAGGAATATGGAGCATTTGTTGAACTTGAACCCGGTCTTGACGGACTGGTTCACATATCCGAAGTTGCTCATAAACGTGTTCCGGATATCAATAACGAGTTGTCTGTAGGCCAGATCGTTAATGCAAAGATCCTCGACATTGATGCAGATAGAAGAAGAATATCATTGAGTATCAAGGAAACTATAGATCCGGCTGAAGAAGCTGCTGCAGATGAAGCAAAAGCGGTGGCGCAGGAAGAAAAAGCGACGGCTAATTTCGTTGCTGAAGAAGCTGTAAAGTCTGATGAGGTTTCCGAAGAAACATCAGAATAATAAATATCATAAATCAAATATAGTTAAAAAATGCCCTTTTTTCGGAATTCCGTTAAAGGGGCATTTATTATAAATATATCGTTTTATTTTTCAAAAAGTGGTGTGCTGAAATATCTTTCGCCGGTATCGGGCAACAGTGTTACTACACGTTTTCCCTTGCCGAGTTTTTTAGCCATTTTTAAAGCCACGGCAACATTTGTACCGCTTGATATTCCACAAAGTATACCCTCTTGAGATGCCAGATCCTTTGTTGTATTTATAGCTTCATCATCTGTTACTATTGAAATGTTGTCGTATATATTTGTATCGAGTATATTGGGAATGAGCCCGTCGCCAATGCCCATCTGCAAATGAGTACCTATGTTACCGCCTGACAGTATTGCTGCGTTTTCAGGCTCTGCTGCCCATATGGATATATCCGGAAAATGTTCTTTAAGAATCTGACCTATACCTGTTATGGTGCCGCCGGTACCTACTCCTGAACAAAACCCGTGTATAGGTCCGCGTATCTGTTCGAGTATTTCAAGAGCTGTATTTTCTTTGTGTGCCAGGAGATTGTCTCTGTTTTCAAATTGGTTCGGGATAAATACGTTGGGATCTTCTGCGGCAAGTCGCTTTGCTGTTGCCATGCATTCCTCTATACATTCTCCTATATCGCCTGCGTCATGTATGAGTTTTACTTCTGCACCGTAATGAGAAACTAAAAATCTTCGCTCTTTACTTACGGAATCCGGCATTATTATTATCGCACGGTATCCCTTTACTGCAGATACAAGTGCAAGCCCAATACCCTGATTGCCACTTGTAGGTTCTACGATTATTGTCTTGTCGGGGTTGATTTCCCCTCGTTCTTCAGCTGCAGAGATCATTTTTAATGCAGTTCGTGTTTTTATGGAACCGCCGATATTCATTCCCTCGTATTTTACCAGCAGATCAGCATCTTCTTTGCCTGTCATTTTGGAAAGTTTGATTATAGGGGTATTACCTACGGCTTCAAGGATATTATTATATATCATTTATCGTCTCCTGTATTAATATTCATTATCTGTTTATTTTGATTCGTTAATAAGTTCTCGTGCATTATCAAGCGTTTTTTCGGTTATATTCATCCCGCCTGTGAGCCTTGCTATTTCATGGAGTTTTTTTTCATTGTCAAGGTGTTCGATGGTAGTATAGGTTTCTGTGTCATCAGAATCTTTTGATATCTTAAAGTTGTTTTTTCCGAAAGCAGCGATTTGTGGAAGATGTGTTATACATATTATCTGATGATTCCTTGAAAGCTCCAGGAGGTTTCTACCTACAATGCTTGCGGTGATACCGCTGATGCCACTGTCAATCTCGTCGAATATCATTGTCGGAATATCATCGTAATCACCGATTATCTTTTTGAATGCGAGCATTATTCTGGACATCTCACCGCCGGAAGCAATCTTTGCAAGAGGCTTCATAGCTTCGCCTTTATTTGTGCTTATCATAAACTCTACGTTGTCGGTGCCATTAGAAGTATAGTGTTCTTTTTTAGAAAATGCAATTTTAAGATGTGCATTTGAGAAATTGAGCGTATCAAGTTCATGCTGTATCTTATCTTCAAGCATTTTTGCAGCCGACCGGCGTAAATCGCTGAGGTGCTCAGAGCTTTTTTTCAGTTTGTTCTCACATATCGAAAGCCTTTTTTC
Organism: Bacillota bacterium; assembly: GCA_036839975.1. Lineage (GTDB taxonomy): Bacteria > Bacillota > Clostridia > Peptostreptococcales > Anaerovoracaceae > RGIG7111. Next base: position 125,665 of record DAISVU010000003.1, read on the forward strand.
AAGTTCTGACCTCATGCCGGATGCATCCTCTACATATTTGAGCTTTTCATTAAGTTTATCCTTGTAATCCAGGATATCTTCGATGCTGTTGCCATACTTGGCTTTAAAGCTTTCTATCAGATCAAGCCTACCGATAGCGATATCGAGTTCTTCCTGATTATATGTGGTTTTATCTCTGAGATTTCTTATTTGAAATGCCAGTGCTTCGAGATCATAATAAATATCAGAATACCTTTGCTCTAATTCTTTCAGTTCCTGTGAGTGCTCCGATATCTGACGTATCATTGTAAGACCTTGGGTTAGTTTTTCCAAAGCATTCGATGCCAGAGCACCCGATTCACCTGAGACAGCTTCATACGATGCTGCTAAAGCGTTATATATCTTTTCACTATTCTGAAGCATATCTACACGTTCAAGAAGTTCATCATCTTCTCCGGGCGTTAGAGAAGCTTTTTCTATCTCATCTGCTTCAAAGCGCATAAAATCCAGACTGCGTCTGTTTTCATGTTCCTGTGCATCGAGAAATGAAATATCTTTCCTTATACCGTCGTAACATTCATATGCGCTTGAGACAGCATTTAAAGCCGGTATTATGTACTCATTTTGATATGAATCGATCAGTTTTATATGATTTTCAGGGTCAAGAAGTGACTGGTGATCGTACTGTCCGTGTATGTCCGCAAACTCTGTACAGAACTCGGAAAGATATGCCAATGTTACAATTTCACCGTTAATCCTGCAAAGGTTTCTGCCGTTTGAAGATATCTCTCGGGTCAGTATAAATTCTTGTCCGTCTTTTTCGTATGCGATTTGAATGATGGCTTTATTTTCTCCGGAACGAATAAAAGCCGTGTCTGCACGGCTTCCGAAAGCAAGGCTTACTGCTTCTATAATAATAGATTTTCCGGCACCGGTTTCACCGGTTATTATATTGAGACCTTCATACAAGTCTATGTCTGCATTTTTTATGACGGCAAAATTATTTATGCTTATATGTTTAATCATACACGTCCTCTGTTATTTCAGCATTTCATTAAATGTATCTATGAAGTCTTCAGAATGTTCAGGTGTATCGATGACTATAAGGATTGTGTTATCACCTGCTACAGAACCCATAACATGAGGCAGGCTAAGTGAGTCTATCGCTTCGCAGGCAGCATTTGCACAACCTGACAGCGTTTTAACTATGACTATATTGCCTGCATAGTCGATGGATTTTATTGTTTCGTTGAATATTTTTACAAATCTGTTTGTTACATGAGAACCGTGCCCCATTCCTGCAGCATACATGTACTTGCCGGAAGACGAAAGCATTTTGATCAACTGCAACTCTTTTATATCACGAGATATTGTTGCTTGCGTAACATCAAATCCGTTTTCGCGAAGCATGCTGCTGAGTTTTTCCTGGGTTTCTATCTCGTTATTCTCTATGAGTTCAAGTATCTTGTTTTGTCTGGCGTAGCGCATTTAAAATCTCCCTTTTTCAAGCGTATAGTCCGATGCGTATTCAGCAGCTGAACAGGCAGTAAGCTGTCACCCAGCATATACATAATTTCCTATAATTATACCATAGCGAAAATTATTATATCAAGAAAAAATATTCATTACTGTGCATGTACTGTAAACAAATGATTGATATTTTTCATCATGGACAAACATATGTTTGTGTGATATAATTATTTGCAATAGCAGAGGAGGCTTGTGAAACAGAGCCGTAATTTAAATGATGGGAGGCAACATGAGGATCCTTGGGATAGATCCGGGCTATGCGATTCTGGGGTATGGAATCATCGAAAAAAAAGGCAACAATTTCAGACCTGTCGCATATGGCGCTTTAACTACTGATGCTGGTACGCCCATGCCTGACAGGCTGAAATATCTGTATAATTCACTGATCGATATAATTGCAAAATATGAACCTGACGAGGCTTCTGTCGAGGAACTGTTTTTCAATACCAATGCGAAGACGGCTATTCTTGTAGGTCAAGCCAGAGGAGTGGCAGTGCTGGCCTGTTCAAATTCAGGACTTAATATATCGGAATATACGCCACTTCAGATAAAACAGGCTCTTGTAGGATACGGACACGCTGAAAAAACTCAAGTGCAGACGATGGTAAAGACAATCCTTCACTTGAAAGAAATCCCAAGACCCGATGATACGGCAGATGCTCTAGCCGCGGCCGTATGCCATGGACATGCGGCCGCGGCTAGAAAAGTGCTTGCAATGTTGTAAAAAGAAATGTAAATATTTAATTTGATATGATTATCAACCGGACTGCCGGTAATATAAATACAGGTCCTGAGAAATTAAAAATATCGAAAACTATGTTAGTCTTAGTAAAATAAAGCGGGAGTTAAAATGTTTCATTATATAAAAGGGAAGTTGGCGATGAAATTCAACGGCGGTGTGGTGATCGAAACATGCGGAATCGGTTATGAAGTACATGTTCCGGAGAATTCGGAAGTTTATTTAAAAACGGAAGGTGACGACATAATGCTTTTTACGGTTATGGCGGTAAAAGAAGATTTTGTGCGCATTTACGGATTTACCGAAAGAGAAGCGCTGGATGTTTTCAACAAACTCACTACAGTAAGCGGAGTAGGAGAAAAAGCTGCAATGGCGATCCTCTCAGCTATGCCGCTTAACGAGGTGAAACAGGCAATAGTATTTGAAGATGCGATGATTTTGACCAGAGCAAACGGTATAGGAAAAAAAACTGCAGAGAGAATTGTTTTGGAATTGAAGGATAAGTTTGGAGCAGAGGATGCAAGTACTGTAATGTTTGGTGCGGAAGACGCCGCTTATTCAGATCTTGATTCAGTTGATAAAAGGACTGAAGCGATAAAAGGTCTTCTTGCTCTTGGATACAGCAGAAGCGAGGCTGTTAATACTGTTGCGGCAGTTAAAGATGAAAAACTTACAGCGGAAGAATACATCAAGCAGGCTCTCAAGTCACTGTTTTAAGCTGTTTTTATCGTATATGTTACTATTTAATTAGCAGGATTGCGTCAAACGAGTTTTAACAGAACATTAAGTAAGCCGCAATATACTGCGACATGCGACAAAGGTATAAGAATGAATAAGGAAGAACGTATAACCAGAACATCGGCAGATCAAATAGAGGATGCTGCGGAAGTATCGCTAAGGCCTCAGGTTCTGGAGGAATATATAGGTCAAAAAAATGTCACTGACAATTTGAAGATATTCATAGAGGCGGCAAAACAGCGAAAGGACTCTCTGGATCATGTACTGTTTTACGGACCGCCGGGACTTGGAAAAACCACCCTTGCTGGAATAATAGCAAATGAACTTGGTGTGGATATACGGATAACTTCCGGCCCTGCGATAGAACGAGCCGGAGATCTTGCCGCTATACTCACTAATTTAAATGAAAATGACGTGTTGTTTATTGATGAGATACACAGACTCAACCGATCTGTCGAAGAAATACTTTATTCTGCTATGGAGGATTTTGCACTCGATATAATTATAGGAAAAGGACCGTCGGCAAGATCGATCAGGCTCGACCTTTCAAAGTTCACACTAATCGGAGCGACGACAAGGGCGGGAAGCCTTTCGGCGCCGTTGAGAGACAGGTTCGGTGTCCTTTGCAAATTTGAACTTTATAATAAAGAGGAACTTGGAGAAATATTAAAAAGAACAGCGGCGATACTCGGCGTAAAGACAGATGAAGCATCGCTCGCGGAAATATCAGGCCGCTCCAGGGGGACACCCAGAGTTGCAAACAGACTTATGAAGAGAGTCAGGGATTTTTCTCAGGTTAAAGGCGACGGAAGCATAGATGCAGATATAACAAGAAAAGCTCTGAGAGCTCTAAGAGTCGACAATCTTGGCCTGGAACATCTTGACAGGGAGATACTGAGAAACATAATAGAACGGTTTAACGGAGGCCCTGTAGGGATAGATACGATTGCTGCGACTATAGGTGAAGAAAGAGTTACAATAGAAGACTTATATGAGCCGTATCTTATACAGTCAGGGCTGCTCCATAGGACGCCCAAGGGCAGAGTCGTATCGGAGTTGTCGTACAAACATCTTGGCATAAAGTCGGAAAGAGAGGATGAACAACAGTTGACTATGGAAAATGCTGAAGATTGACAAATGTTTACAATAAAATTGTAAGATTGCTTACGCAGTATCTTTAGTAGAAATAGGAACTATGCTATGAAAGTTGATGATTTTAATTATTATCTTCCGGATAGCCTGATTGCACAGAGACCGGCAGATAAACGTGACCGTTCAAGGTTGCTCGTCGTACATAGAAATACGGGCAGGATAAAGCACAGACACTTCTATGATATATTGGATTATCTTAAAAGGGGTGACTGTCTTGTTTTAAATGATTCAAAAGTGCTGCCGGCAAGACTTTACGGAACCAGGAAGGGAACGGGCGCAAAGATTGAAGTTCTGCTTATAAAAAGGAAATATGGCGACATATGGGAGACAATGGTAAGACCCGGAAGGCGTGTCAGACCAGGAGACGTTATAGAATTTAAAAAAGATGAAAATATACTCGAGGCAAAAGTTCTGGATTACGGTGAGAACGGCACAAGAATCATTATATTTTTATATGACGGAATATTTATGGAGAAACTCGAGAAACTCGGGAGAATGCCGCTCCCGCCATATATAAAAAGGCCCTGTGATGAGGAGGACAAATCGCGATATCAGACTGTTTATTGCAATCAGGAAGGTTCAGTAGCGGCGCCTACTGCAGGACTTCATTTCACTGAAGAACTTCTAAAAAAAGTGCAAGAAAAAGGAGTCGAAGTATGCTGTGTTACCCTGCATGTCGGTATTGGCACATTCAGACCTGTAAAGGCTGAACACATTGAAGATCACCACATGCATTTTGAAGGGTATAATATTAATCCGGTGACTGCGGAAAAAATAAACCGGGCGAAAGTCGAAGGCCGCAGGGTAATAGCGGTTGGAACGACATCAGCGAGAACAGTTGAAAGCGCTGCCGTATACAATGAAATATCCGCAAAATATGAGGTAAAAAAAGGTGCTGCAGATACTGATATATTCATATATCCGGGATATGATTTTAAGATAGTGGACAGCTTAATAACCAATTTTCATCTGCCCAAATCCACATTGATGATGCTGACATCAGCGTTTTATGACAGAGAAAAAATCCTTGAGGTATATAAGGAAGCAGTAAAAGAAAGATACAGATTTTTCAGCTACGGAGATGCTATGTTTTTAGAATAAAATTTCTAGTTTAATGTCTGCTCAATAAAGAATAAATCGACTGTGCATGTTGAAATTCCACATATTATGTTCTGTTGTAAAGTCATCTGTTTTATTCTTATACGAAAAAATTAAAAAAAGATTGTACATTTTAATACCCTTATGATATAATACCGCTTGTTCGTTCGTTCGGGAAAAATCGAATAATTACAGAAATTCAGCACAATATGCTTAGTATATATTAAAGGAGGTGCGGTAGATGTCAAGAAAATGTGAGATCTGCGGAAAGGGTCAGGTTTCCGGAAATTCTCTTTCACATGCAAACAGACATATAAAGAGAAAATGGAATGCTAATATCCAAACCATAAAGATTGAAGAAAACGGAAAGATACGAAAAGCAAATGTTTGTACCAGATGCATCAAGTCAAATAAAGTAAAGCGTGCCATCTGATAATGTAAAAAACTAGGACAGACGTTAGGCAATGTCATTAAGTTAAGATGACGAACGAAATACTTTCTTATCAGAGATGATGAGGGGGTATTTTTTTATCTTTTTCTGGAAAAGGTATTGACAGCATAACAGAAATGTGCGACCGCTTTTACTGGCCATAGATCGGAGCCAGTAAAAGCGGTCCTTGTAATAAGGCAACAGCGCTCATTACAAGGAGGTACACGACAATGAAACCCAAAGTTCTAAAAACATTGCTTCTACGGGAGATTAATTCTTTGAATCGATCGAAATGTGCGAAATCACCCGGTGCAGATTTTACCCGTTCCAGAAAGCTGCCATTTAATACCCTGATCACGACCATGCTGCGCATGGAAGGTCGATCCATGGGTAACGAGTTAATATCCATCTTTTTTCCTAAGGCCTCTGAAACGCCGTCAGTATCCGCCTTTGTCCAACAGCGGAACAAGCTTAAAGCGGGAGTCTTTGACGATCTGTTTCACTCTCTTGATATATCTATGGAATTTATTCAACCGCCCAAGACCATTAACGGACTAAGATTGCTGGCTGTTGATGGATCAGATGTTCAAAATTACAATACAATGAACGAACATAAAGCTTTTTCTGAAATGGTTGACAGAGATCCCGGCTGGATAATGTGCTGGTCATGGCAGACAGAGGATATGAGTCCTTTAACAATATGGCTCATGCTTCTGAGAGAGACTGGTATTTCCTGATCAGAGCCAGGGATCTCGGCTCTCGTGGTATTGCAGATGGTTTGGATCTGTCTGATACAGAGTCCTTTGATGTTGCCATCGATCTCAAGCTTACCAGAAAGCAGACAAATGAAGTAAAAGAGCTCTTCGTAGATAAAAATCACTACCATTGGACTTTTGTACTTCCATTCAAAAAAAGCGGAGTATATCCGCCACGAAATGGTTGCCAGACTGATCATGTACAACTTCTCCGAAATGATCACGGTTCATGTCATCATTCATAAGAAGGACAGAAAGTATGATTACAAGATAAACTTTGCTGTCGCTGTTCATGTCTGCCGATTGTTTTTCCGTGGCGATATATCCCCACCTGATCTTGAAGCCCAACTCTCACGGAACATCGTACCTATTCGCCCCGATCGAAAACGAAAGCGAGAAAAGCATAGCAGCTCTGTAATAAGCTTCACATACAGATTAGCATAGATAAAAGAAAACAGCATCATTAAATTACACGAATTTGCAATGCACATCTATTTCAGGTGGGCTCATGTTTGTGTGCGTAGGAAAAAGGCATATCTGGCGTTAATGTGCTCTTTTGAAGTTTTCAGGCAACAAAACAGCGCATCCCTATGAATTCTTTCCTGTGGATGCGCCGTTTTCTTTGATTTGTCGTGCGCCTGTCATCTTAACTTAATGACATTGAGACGTTAGGGTCTGTCTTTTTCTTTATAGTCGTACGCAGTGTTTTATTCCATATGTAAAAAACGACATTCTTATATTTATATTTCAAAAAACAAAAAAATAGTATAAAATACTAAAATGCTATATAGATTAATGCAT
>DAISVU010000004.1:0-104141 GCA_036839975.1 Bacillota bacterium
TCTCGTCTTCCGCTCCAATAAAAAGGGTGCGAACATATCGCACCCATAATATGCGGATGTGGTACAATGGTAGAACCTCAGCCTTCCAAGCTGATGACGTGAGTTCGATTCTCATCATCCGCTCCATAATGCCGGCGGAGCATGAGTTCCGCCACAGGCACAACATGCGGGCTCATAGCTCAGTTGGATAGAGCAACGGCCTTCTAAGCCGTGTGTCCGGGGTTCGAATCCCTGTGGGCTCGCCATTTACTAAGGATGGGGTATGGTGAAGCGGTAACACAGCGGACTTTGACTCCGTCATTCGCAGGTTCGAGTCCTGCTACCCCAGCCAATTGCAAAGGGTGCGCATGAACCATGACCCATTAGCTCAGTCGGCAGAGCACTTGACTTTTAATCAAGGTGTCCGGAGTTCGAATCTCCGATGGGTCACCAGTTTAAAAATAAGCTCGTGCATCTGTGTTGCACGAGCAGGATATAAAAACGGAAAAGTAGAACTTCACGAGGAGAGGTGTCCGAGTGGCTTAAGGAGCTGGTCTTGAAAACCAGTGATTCCGAAAGGGGCCGTGGGTTCGAATCCCACCCTCTCCGCCAACAAACTTCATAAAACGATCGATATGCCAAGCCCGGAGAAGTACTCAAGAGGTTGAAGAGGACGGTTTGCTAAATCGTTAGGGTTCGGTAAGGGCCGCGTGGGTTCGAATCCCACCTTCTCCGCCATATATACTTGATGCAGGGGTATAGCTCAGTTGGCAGAGCAGCGGTCTCCAAAACCGCGTGTCGTGGGTTCAAGTCCTACTACCCCTGCCATAATATCTTTATCATTTCAGAGATTGACCTGGCGGATAAAAATACGGTGGTGACGAACTTAGCTGTTGGCCGCAGTTACTGCGGGAAAGGAATCGATCGCAAATTAAATCGCGGGGTGTAGCGCAGTTTGGTAGCGCAACTGGTTTGGGACCAGTGGGCCGCGGGTTCAAATCCTGCCACCCCGACCAATTGAATAAAATATAGCGAAAGCTATTTAAATATGGACCATTAGCTCAGTTGGTTAGAGCGTCCGGCTCATAACCGGCAGGTCCGGGGTTCGAGTCCCTGATGGTCCACCAATAATCCGCCCAGATAGCTCAGTAGGTAGAGCAGGGGACTGAAAATCCCCGTGTCCTTGGTTCAATTCCGAGTCTGGGCACCATTATCAGTCAACGATCGCTGCGATGAATGGTCCGGCGTTCGTTGGTCTTTTTATGGAGCAGCCTATACCGGAAACGGCCGGATGTTTTATCGGATCGAAGCAGTAAAATTTAGATTATTATATAAAGGAGCAGCCAGATGTCGCAGCTTTACTATAGATACAGTACTATGAATGCAGGCAAGTCGCTTGAGATAATCAAAGTCGCGTATAATTACGAAGAGAGTGGTAAACAAGTCCTGGCACTTGTTCCGCAGGTAGACGACAGACACGGCACAGGCGTCATAACATCAAGAGTGGGCGTACAGCGCGAAGCAGTCATGATCTCGGAAGACACCAATATTCTCGAGTTATTTTTAAAGGAAAGCCAGAAAAGAAAGATAGACTGTGTTCTTATCGATGAATGTCAGTTTTTAAAAAAGCATCATGTCCAGGAACTTGTAGAGATAGTCGACAGCTGTGATACGCCGGTGCTGGCGTACGGTCTTAAAAATGACTTCAGAAATGAACTGTTTGAAGGTTCTTATTACATGCTTGTCTATGCCGACAAGATAGAGGAAATAAAGACGATCTGCTGGTGCGGAAGAAAAGCAACCATGGTTGCCAGAGTTGCGGACGGGAAATTAGTGAAGGAAGGAAAGCAGATAATGGTCGGCGGCCGCGAAATGTATGTTTCACTTTGCAGAAAGCACTATAACGACGGCAGACTGGGGCCTGACGGCATTAACAGATAACGGACCCCTGATAAGACTGTCTGCGGCGGAGCTCCTGATGTATACCGTTAAGGATGCTCCTTTTTTTATGACTCCATTCCGGAGCGATGAGAATTTGGCGTGGCGCGTCGCCTGTCATGCGGTGAATCGTTATACCCGGAGAAATTGTCTCAAGTGCATCGCATACTAAAGATATGTAGCTTTCCATGGAATCAAAAGGCGTGTAATCAGGATAAAGTTTCGCCATAGGCGCGTTCTTCAGCACGTTCAAGAGATGTATTTTAAGACCGAAAACATTCATGTCCGATATGTATCTGACTGAATCAAGCATCATATCGCGGCTTTCTCCGGGAAGTCCGAATATAAGATGCGGCACTGTTTTTATACCGCGAGCGTGAAGCTTTGATACGGCATCGTCAAAAACACTGAGGCTGTAACAGCGGTTCATTTTTTGAGCTGTTTCTTCGTGTATGGTCTGGAGCCCGAGTTCTATCCACATGAAAGTCTCTTTATTAAATTTTTCGAGTATTTGAAACACGTCGTTTGAAAGGCAGTCGGGACGGGTTGCAACAGCAAGCCCGACTATATCACTGCGTGCGGAAAGCGCGGATGAGTAAAGCCTGTAAAGGTGTTCCGGCGGGGCATAGGTGTTTGTGTGGTTTTGAAAATAAGCGATATACCTGGCTTCAGGCCATTTGTCAGAGAGGAGGGCGATCTGCGACGGGATATCGCCTGCAGTGTCTCCTGCGCCGGTAGCTGAGCAGAATACACATCCGCCTGTGCCTTTGCTGCCGTCGCGGTTGGGACATGTGAACCTGCCGTCCAGGGCGAGTTTGGCCACTTTGCACCCGAACTTGTTTTTTAAATATCTGCCGATCGTGTTGATCGGGTATCCGGTTGATAGATCGAGCGTTTTTTCCATTGTAATTTTTTTCAAGACCTCCTGCGATTTTTCGTTTATAATATGCTTATATGGTTCTCCGGCTTCGTTTGAAAAGCTGAGGCTTTTCGTGTTCAAAGCATTTCAATAGCACAAATATATGATATAATAAATCATTAAGATTGTGAACTAAAATTCAACAGGAGAAGCAAATATGGAAAATAACGCGTACAGCAGGCCTTTGCTATTGCTTCACAGTTGCTGCGGACCCTGCAGTACTGCTGTTATAGAACGCCTGTACAGTGATTACAACATAACCGTGTTTTTCTATAATCCCAACATAACGGACACGGAAGAGTATGACAAGAGAAAAGAAGAGCAAAAGAAATTTATCAGAAGTTACAATGATATGATCATGTATAAAGGGAGATCGGCATTAAGCACATCAAAAAGTGATCAAAACGAAAAGAGTGCGCAGGCATATTATGATCATGATGCACCTGCGGACGCGATAAGATTTGTCGAAGGAGACCGTAATACTAGAGTGTTTTATGAAGCGGTGGAAGGACTCGAGGCTGAACCTGAAGGCGGCAGAAGGTGCACGGAATGCTTCATTCTAAGGCTGGAGAAAACGGCACGGCATGCGCTCGAAGGCGGTTTTGACAGATTTACTACGACGCTTTCAGTGAGCCCGTATAAGGATTACAAGAGGATCAGCAGCATAGGAAACGATCTTGCCGAAAGATACGGCATACCATTCGTGGATATTGATTTTAAGAAAAAAGGAGGCGCTCAGAGGAGCGTACAGATGGCAAAGGAATACGGCCTTTACAGACAAGATCACTGCGGATGTAGCTATGCGAGGGATATGCAATATAACAGAAAGTCATGCAAAGGAGATTAAATATACATGTCATACCTAATTGTTCCCAAGGATTATAAACCGATAATAGAGGCAAGGAAAAACCAGATCGCGATAAAAGAAATCAAGGATTATTTCCAGCATGAACTGGCTATATTTCTGGCACTAAGAAGGACTACCGCTCCGCTTTTTGTAACACCTGAAAGCGGACTTAATGACAATCTCAACGGGGTGGAGCGTACGGTGGATTTTACACTTAAGGATATGGATGAAAGGCCCGTGGAAGTCGTCCAGTCCCTGGCGAAGTGGAAGCGGATGGCTCTTGCAAAATACGGCATAGAACCGGGTGAGGGAATATATACTGATATGAATGCCATAAGGCGTGATGAGGAGCTTGACAACCTCCATTCGATATATGTGGATCAGTGGGACTGGGAAAAGGTAATAACGAAAGAACAGCGCAAGATAGAGTATTTAAAAGAAACGGTCAAGACGATCTATGCGGCATTAAAAGCGTTGGAAAGGAAAGTCAATTTTCTTTATCCGGAGATGGAGATTGATCTGCCTGAAAACATATACTTCATAACGACCCAGGAACTCGAGGACATGTATCCAGACAGCGATCCCGAGGAGAGAGAGAATATTATCGCCAAAGAACAAAAAGCAGTATTTCTGATGAAAATCGGGGGGTTGCTTAAGTCAGGGAAAAAACATGACGGAAGAGCGCCGGATTACGATGACTGGGAATTGAACGGCGACATTATATTTTGGAATGATATACTGGACAGAGCCTTTGAGATATCATCGATGGGAATAAGGGTAGATGAGGTCTCGCTCGTGAAGCAGCTTAAGGAAGCCGGAGCCGAAGACAGAATGAAACTCGAGTTTCACAAAAAGATCATTGCAAAGAAGCTGCCATATTCAATAGGAGGAGGTATCGGTCAGAGCCGCCTGTGCATGTACTTTTTGAGAAAAGCACATATCGGGGAGGTTCAGGTGTCGGTATGGCCTGATGACATGATAGAAGAATGCGGCAGAAACAATATTACGCTGCTGTGAAAAACCGGACATGAAATACGCAGATATTATAATAGACAACAAAAGTGAGAAAACAGACCAGATATTTACGTACGGATGCAAAGAGTCTGATATTGATATAGGCAGAAAGGTGAGAGTACCTTTCGGCCGGGGCGATAAGCTTAGAGACGCTTATGTTTTTGCAGTTCGTGATAAGCTTTCAGATGAGGTCAAAGGACTCAAGTATATAGCGGAAACAGACGATGATATCTGCCTGAATGAAGAAATTATAGAGACTTGCCGTTGGATGAAAAGACGTTATATGTGTAAATATATAGATGCCGTCAAGTGCTTTACCCCTGCTGGAAGAGCGTCAAAGCGGGGCAAGAAAAGAAATCCTTACAGCGGCGCTGAAGGAGAGCTGCAGAATATAAAACATCTCACAGATGAACAGCGGCGGGTTATAGATGCTGTGACCGCATCGATAAAAGAAGGAAAAAGCGATCTCTTCCTTTTGAACGGAGTCACGGGAAGCGGTAAGACAGAAGTTTATATGCATGTAATAGCTGATGTGCTTGAACGGGGAAAGACGGCAATCATGCTGGTTCCCGAGATATCACTGACGAAGCAGATAATTGACAGATTTATCGGGCGATTCGGCGCTGAAAACATAGCGGTCCTTCACAGCAGGCTTGCATACGGGGAAAGATATGATGAATGGATTCGCATAAAGCGCGGCGAAGTTAAAATAGTAATAGGAGCAAGGTCGGCTGTATTCGCACCGCTTGAAAACATAGGTGCAATAATCATGGATGAGGAGCACGAGGGCACGTATAAGTCGGATATGACGCCGAAGTATGAAACGTGTGAGGTGGCGATAAAAAGAGTGGCACAGCATGGAGCGGTTTTGCTTATGGGCAGTGCAACGCCTTCAGTCGTTTCCTGGAACAGGGCAAATGAAGGAATATATAAAAAGCTTGAGCTCAAAGAAAGATACAATCGTGTGGAACTGCCGGATGTGATGCTCGTGGATATGCGTACAGAGCTGAAAGCGGGAAACCGGTCGATATTTTCACCGGAGCTGCTTGACGGAATGAATGAAGTCATGACCGACGGAGAACAGGTAATACTGTTCCTGAACAGACGCGGGTATTCAAATTTCATATCATGCAGAGAATGCGGCGAAGCGATCAGATGTCCGGAATGCGGCATATCGCTGACATACCACAAAGAGACAGAACGCCTTATGTGCCATTATTGCGGACGCACGGAGAGCGTCCCGGAAAGATGTCCGAACTGCGGCAGCCGGTATATAAAGTATTTCGGCATCGGCACCGAACAGATTGAGGAAAAAATACGTGAATGTTTTCCGGATAAAAATACAGACAGACTGGATCTTGACACTGTGAGGAGGAAAGGAAGCATAGAAAGGATCATAAAAAACTTCGCAGGCGGCAGGACTGATGTGCTTGTGGGTACGCAGCTTGTGGCCAAGGGACTTGATTTTAAAAATGTGGGGCTTGTGGGAATAATTTCAGCTGATGTTACACTGAACATTCCGGATTACAGATCACCTGAACGGACCTTCCAGCTGATTACGCAGGCGGCAGGACGTGCAGGAAGAGGCGACAGAAAAGGCCGCGTCATTATACAGACATATTCACCGGATAATTATGCTGTGACTGCGGCAGCGGCCCAGGACTACGATGCGTTTTATAATGATGAGATAATGCTGAGAAAATTTATATGGTATCCGCCGTTCAGCGATCTTATGCAGATAGTTTTCAGCTCAAAAGATGAGAAGGCGATACTGCGAGGAGGCGCAATGTGGGAGAAGGAACTTAAAAGACTGATACCGGGAAGTGAAAAGACAGTATTCCCGCTTCAGAAAGCCGCAGTGCCGAAACAGAAAGATATATACCGGTTCTCTCTGATTTTAAAGAGCCCGCGAGGGAAGCGGCGTGTTTATCTTGCAGCCATAGAAAGAGTTCGAAAAGAGTATTTGTCTGATAAAAAGGCAGGATATAATGTGGGTGTGGATGTGAATCCGTACAGTTTCATGTGATGATACAGACACAGCATGATGCACATTGCGCGGGGACCGGGCAAATACGCGGAATACCGTTAATAAAACAGGCGGCGGCGGCAGCTTATCAGGTGAAATGAAAGATATATGACAGGAGAGGAAAAGTGGCATTAAGAAATATTGTGAAAAAAGGCGATGATATACTCAGAAAAAAATGCCGGCAGGTCGATGAGATAAACGACCGTGTCAGGCTAATACTCGAAGACATGCTTGAGACTATGCGGGAAGAAAACGGTGTAGGCCTGGCAGCCCCACAGGTAGGTATTATGAGGCGCATGTTTGTTATAGAGCCTGAACCCGACGCGGTTTTTAAGATAATAAATCCTGAGATAGTGGAAACGTCAGGTGAGCAGGAATGCAATGAGGGCTGCCTCAGCGTCCCCGGATTTCTTGGTACGGTCACAAGACCTCAGATGATAAGGATCAGGTACACTGATGAAACGGGTGAAAACAAGGACAGAATATTCAAAGATTTTTATGCGGATGTTATAGCACATGAATATGATCATTTGGAAGGGATACTGTTTATCGACAAGGCAAAAGACATAAGAGAAGTACTGCCTGAAGTAGAGGAAGAGGCGGAACGCACATGAAGATAGTGTTTATGGGCACACCGGACTTTTCTGTACCGGCACTCGAAGCCCTTATAAAAAGAGGACATGACGTAAAAGCTGTAGTGACAAAGCCGGATGCCAAAAGAAACCGCGGAAAGAAAATATCTTTTACACCGGTCAAAGGAAAAGCTATTGAATACGGCATACCTGTGCTTCAGCCAAAAAAGCTCAGTGCAAACGATGAAATCATAGAAGAACTCACAAAGACTGCGCCTGACATGATAGTAGTCGTGGCATACGGACAGATACTGCCTAAGGAAATCCTTGATATTCCTCCTGAGGGCTGCATCAATATTCACGGCTCACTGCTACCGCGTCACAGAGGCGCAGCGCCTATACAAAAGGCCGTACTGGACGGCGATATAGTGACTGGCGTGACTATAATGTACATGGGAGAAGGAATCGATACAGGCGATATGCTCGCAAAGGCGGAAACAACAATCGATCATAAAACGGCAGGTCAGCTGCATGATGAAATAGCCCGTATGGGAGCACAGCTTTTGTGCGATACCATTGAAAACATGAAAAAAGGTAAGATTGTTCCTGAAAAACAGGATGAGGCGCTGGCTACTTATGCGCATATGATATACAAAAAAGATGGAAAAATTAATTTTGATGATGATCCTGAAAAACTGGAACGGCAGATAAGGGCTATGGAGCCGTGGCCGGGCACATTTGCCGAGTACAAAGGAAAGACGATGAAGATATGGCAGGCAGAGGTGCCGGACGAAATAAGTTCAGCAACCCCGGGCACGATTTTGGACGCTTCTGCAGAGGGCATAAGGATTGCGGCGGGAGGTAAGGTGCTTCTGGCAAAAGTCATACAGATGCCGGGCAAGAGAAAGATGCCGGTTTCAGATTTTTTAAAGGGAAACTGTATAAAATCAGGTGTCATACTGAAATGATCGGATCTAACAGGAAACAGGAGGATTGAATCGAATGTTTGGATACGGATATGGATATGGTGGATATTACGGTTTTGATTGGACTCTGCTTTTGCTGATACCGACTATGATCTTTGTTTTCATAGCACAAGCGGGTGTTAAAAACGCGTTTAAAACATATGCGAATGTGAGAAGCAAACGTAATATCACGGGCGAACAGGCTGCGAGGATAATACTTGATGCAAACGGTCTGCATGATATACGGATAGAGTATATAAGCGGCACGCTTTCAGATCATTATGATCCTAGGCGGAGGGTCATGCGTCTTTCACAGGATGTTGCGCAGATGCCCTCGGTTGCGGCTGTAAGTGTAGCTGCCCACGAATCGGGACATGCAATACAGCATGCGAATGGCTATGTGCCGCTGAAGGTAAGAAATGCAATAGCGCCTGCAGTAAGTATAGTATCACGTCTTTCGTGGCCGATTCTCATAGCCGGTCTGATCGTTATAGCGGCAGGAAAGCTTTCGACAGGCAATATGATATTTGATATCGGCCTGTTCTGCTTTGTGGGTGTAGTTGTATTCCATGCTGTAACTCTGCCTGTTGAACTTAATGCAAGCAAGAGAGCTATAGCTCAGATGGAAGCGCTGGGAATTGTGGATCAAGAGGAAAAAAACGGTGCAAAAAAAGTGCTCAGAGCTGCGGCGATGACTTATGTGGCGTCGCTTGCGACAGCGCTTGCCAGCATGATAAGGATATTGCTTCTAAGAGGGAGGAACTGATAATGGATGCAAACAGAAACACAGTTTATAAGGTGCTGCTCGATGTTGAATCCAAAAAAGCTTATTCAAATATCGCGCTCAATCATCAGATTGCAATAAACAAGCCTAAGTCGCCGGCATTCGTGAGGGAGCTTGTTTACGGTGTGCTCGAAAATAAACTTCTTTTGGACCATTATATAGAGCAGCTGGTGCCGCATGGCACCGGAAGGATAAAAAACAGCGAGCTTACGGTACTTAGAATGGGACTCTATCAGCTTACGTACATGCAAAGTGTACCGGAATATGCGGCTGTCAATGAAAGTGTAAATCTTGCAAAGAAATACTGCAGAGGGAAGGCTGCGTTTGTTAACGGGGTGCTTAGATCGTATATAAGAAAAAAGTATGACCTTACATTGCCCGACCGGCTGGAGGACGAGGTGAGGTATCTTTCTATCAGATATTCTTATGAACCGTGGATAGTTAAACTTTGGCTAAGCCAGTTTGATGTGGATTTCGCAGAGGAGCTTATGGCAGCCGGGAACAAAACACCGGATGTCGCAATCAGACTCAATTGGCTTAAGGTTATAAAGGAAGACGTGATTAGAAAACTCGAAAACAGAGGTTTTGAAGTCAGGGAGGGAAAGCTCTGTGCGAACACGCTTTATGTAAAGGGAGGCGACCTTATAAATACTCCTCTTTATAAGCACGGCCTTTTTTCAATTCAGGATGAAAGCTCTCTTTATGCTACTGTCATGCTGGCCCCCCAGAAGGGTGAGTACATAGTCGATACATGTGCGGCGCCTGGAGGCAAGACGCTGGCGATAGCGGAAAGGATGAACAATCAGGGGAGAGTGGTCGCAAGCGATATATACAAGAGAAAGCTCGATATCATAAATCGGGAAGCGGAAAGACTAGGCATAAAAAACATAAAAACCTATTCGTGGGATGCCACGAGAGTGGATGCGGAACTGGTTGGGCGCGCCGACAGAGTTATAGTGGATGCGCCGTGTTCCGCACTGGGGGTTATAAGGAGAAAGCCTGAGATAAAATACAAGACGCGCTCCACTGAGATACAGATGCTGCCATCAAAGCAGCTTGCAATACTTTCAGCCGCCTCCAAATATGTAAAGAACGGCGGTGTGCTGTTATACTGTACGTGTACTATCAACAAAAAAGAAAACGAAGATGTAGTAAATGAATTCTTGAGGCATTACAGGACATTCAGCAAGGAAGAACAGGTGGAACTCTTCCCTAATGTGCACAACACAGACGGGTTCTTCATATGTAAGATGAAAAAGTCAGACATGTTATTTTAAGTAAGATGCAGAAGGCTTGGGAGATAAAGGAATGATCCAAGTGGGATTCAAGACCAGCACAGGTCTGTTACGAGACAACAATGAAGATGCTTTCTTCATAATACCTGGTGAAGATGTATATGTAGTTGCAGATGGAGTAGGCGGCTACAAAGCCGGGGAGCTTGCGAGCCACACGGCTGTAAAGATGGTTGCGGAGTATATCCGAGATCATGATATCAGCAAGTGTGCTGAATCGGGAGACATACAGGCTTATTTCCAGAAATGCCTGCACCTGGCAAACAGAGAGATATATTGTTTAGCTGACAAATACGCGGACAGCAGCGGAATGGCCACGACAGCTGTCATTGCGTATATCAGGGGCAACAAGGGCTATTTTGCAAATGTCGGAGACAGCAGGGCATATCTTTATCGTTATGATGAGATATATCAGATAACAGAAGATCATACATATGTAAACACACTTGTGAAACAGGGGAAAATAAGCAAAGAGGATGCGAAGTTACATGAGCAGCGAAACGTTATAACACGTGCACTTGGCGCAGAAGCGGATATCGTTGCGGATTTTTTCCAGGAAGACCTTTTAAAGGGCGACAGTATACTTATTTGCACTGATGGTCTGTATGAAGAAGTCTCTGAACTGGATATTAAGGATATCCTGGGCAGCGGGGGCAGTATGCCCGAGGTATGCAGCAATCTTGTCGGCAAGGCTATAGAATGCGGCGGAAGCGACAATATTACTGTTATATGTTTAAAGATTTGAGGAGGGCGCGATGAGCGGTAAAATATTAGCGGGAAGATATGAGTTATTCGAAAAAATCGGCGAAGGGGGCATGTCTGTAGTTTATAAAGCTCACTGCAGGCTTTTAAACAGAAACGTGGCCATAAAGGTGCTTAAGCCGGAATATATACAGGATACTAAATTTACTGAAAGTTTCAGAAAAGAGGCTCAGTCGGCAGCCGGTCTTACACACCCAAATATAGTTAACATCTATGATGTTGGAAGAGAAGGGAACATCTACTATATTGTAATGGAGCTTATAGAGGGCAGAGGTCTGAACGAGATCATACAGGAAGAAGGCCCCCTGCCGTATACACGTGCGATAGAGATAACAAAGCAGATAGCTTCAGCTCTTGATTTTGCACATAATAACAATATTATTCACAGGGATGTTAAGCCTCACAACATACTCATAACCTCCACAGGTATTGCAAAGATCGCTGATTTCGGCATAGCCAAGGCTATGACATCGACGACTATAATAGAAGGCAACGATACCGAGGGAGTGATGGGATCGGTCCACTATTTTTCGCCTGAGCAGGCGAGAGGAGGGTATGTGGACGAAAGATCCGACATATATTCTCTAGGGATAGTTCTCTACGAGATGCTTACAGGAAGGGTTCCGTTTGATGCGGACAATCCTGTATCTGTAGCACTGATGCATATAAATGACGATATAGTGCCGCCGTCGGAATATAAGCCTGATATCCCTCCGGGACTTGAACAGGTTGTAATGAAATCGACAGACAAGCTGCAGGAAAACAGATACGCCTCTGCGGCAGAGATGATAGAAGCCCTGGAAAATGTTGAAAATATAACAAATATTGTAGGAAGCGGCGCGACTGCGACCGCACCTGCGGCGAACATGTATTCTGAACCTGAAAATGATTATTATGAAGACGGCAGTAATAGCAGGAAGAAAAATAAAAAAAAGAACAGCAGGAAGAAACTGATTGCAATAGTTGCGCTTGTCGCAATAACGGCGCTTGCTGCTGTCGGATATGCGACCGGGCTTTTTAGCGGAAGCGCTACAGCGCCTGATCTAAAGGGTTTGACATATGAACAGGCGCAGACAAAGGCGGAAGATGCGGGATATAATATTGAAAAGGGCGAGGACGTATATGATAATGACGTTGAGAAAGGCAAAGTGGCCTCACAGGATCCCGAGGCCGGTGCTGAAGCCAAAGAAGGATCTGTTATAACAGTAAATATAAGTAAGGGTCCGGGTGAAGCCACGGTGCCGAGCGTAATCGGCATGACCAAAGCTGAAGCCAAGGCCAAGTTTCAGGCATCGGGATTTGAACTCGGATATTCGGAGTTTGTTGCAAGTGATAAACCAAAGGGCGAGATAGTGGAGCAGGATCCCGGAGCAGGAGAGACGGCAAAAGGCGGTACCGAGGTAAATGTCAAGATAAGCGACGGTTCTGGTGAAGGCGAAGTAAAGATGCCTTCGCTTGTCGGAAAGACTCTGGAATCTGCAGTAAGCGCCTTAGAAAATCTAAAGCTCAACAAGGGAACTGTTACATATGATTACAGCAATGACTACAGCAAGGGGCAGGTAATGTGGTAGCAGTATGAGACGGGCACAAGCCTTAAGAAGGGTAATTCCGTAAACCTAAAGGTAAGCAAAGGCAAGAAGAATGCATCCGGAGAGGTAGATCTTTATATTGACTACAGCGCTGCGGAAAATGAAGTTTTCTATCTGACAGTCACCGTAACAGATGTGAACGGCACGAGGAATACAATCAGCAGTAAACAGCGAGCCAAGAGTGATGGAGGTGAGACAGTGACTGTAAAGGGAACCGGAAAGGGGACTGTAATAGTCATATTCGATACTGAAGAGATCATGCGCAAGAGCATAAATTTCGGAACGGGTACAGTCAGTTTAAATTTCAATAAAAGGGCTTTATTCGGATGACCGGTACTATAATAAAGAGCCTATCGGGATTTTACTATGTGGATAACGGACAGACAGTGTATCAGTGTCGCGCAAGAGGCCTGTTAAAAAAAAAAGAATATTATGCCTACTGTCGGAGATTATGTGGAGATAAAGATACTTGACGATAAGGAAGCTGTTATAGAAAAGATCGGCGAGCGAAAGAATATATTTATCCGCCCTCCGGTGTCCAATATAGACTTGCTGATAATCATGACGGCGATAAAAGACCCGGTACCGAATGTTTATGTAATAGACAGGATGCTGGCTGCCGCAGAGCAGGCCGGCACAGAAGCTGTAATATGTGTTAACAAAATGGATATTGCGGATAAAGATACCGCAGATAAGCTTAAAGAGATATACACCGATATATATCCAATAGTTTGGACGAGCTGTGAAAGCGGAACTGGCGTGGACAGATTAAAGCAGATCATTCGAGGAAAACGTGCTGCCCTTACGGGTCCTTCGGGTGCAGGAAAATCTGCAATGTTGAACTGCCTGAAGCCCGATGCCGGTGCGCGGACAGGCAGTGTAAGCGGAAAGACGCAACGCGGCAGGCATACAACAAGGCATGTCGAGATGTTTGAGGTGATGCCTGATACATTTGTTTATGATACGCCGGGATTTACATCATTTGAAGTTATAGCGATGAAAGATGAAAAGCCGGATATGTTGTATCCTGAAATGAAAATATTTGCAGGTGAATGCAAATATGACGATTGCAGACATATCAATGAACCGGGCTGCAGAATAAAGCAGGCGGTTTCGGACGGCGACATACATAAGGCAAGGTACACATCATATGTCAAGTGGTTTGAGGAGATAGCGGATCAGAGGAAGTACTGATCCCGGAAAGGAATATTTATGGCAAAGCTTGCACCGTCAATATTATCGGCTGATTTTTCAAAACTTGCAGAAGAGTTGTACGCAGTGGAAAAGGCAGGCGCCGATTATGTGCACATAGACGTCATGGACGGACATTTTGTTCCGAACATAAGCTTCGGCGCACAGGTCATGAAGTGTCTTGAAGGCAAAATAAAAATGCCTTTTGATGTACACCTTATGATAGAAGATCCCGGTAAATACATAAAGGATTTTGTTACAGATGATACGGAGTATATAACAGTGCATCAGGAAGCCTGTGCACATCTTGACAGAATGATAGAGTATATCAGATCGTTTGGAATTAAAGCCGGGGTCTCAATAAATCCCGCAACACCTGTAGAGACACTGGAGTGTATACTTGGAAAGGTGGATCTCGTGCTGGTAATGTCGGTTAATCCCGGATTCGGAGGGCAGACATTTATTCCTTATGTGTATGAAAAAATCAAAAAACTGGACGGGATCAGAAAAGCCCGCAATCTCAGCTTTGAGATAGAAGTAGATGGAGGGGCTGACCTTACAAATGTGAAAAAACTAGCTGTGTGCGGCACGGATATTGTAGTGGCAGGCTCGGCGATTTTCAACTCGGAGGATATAGAAAAAACGGCTGCGGCGATTATCGGAGAGCTTGCATAGGAAGAAGCTGCGCAACCTGATATGATATATTACAGTGATGCCGCAAGGTGATGCAGAGAGAGGAAAAAGGAAAGGAAAGGCAAAGGCAAAGGATTTGATATGAGTACTGAAGCTAACGCAGATGCGAAAACAAAGAAAAGAAGAAAAATAAAGATCATAATTATTATAGCTCTGATAGCAGTGATAGGTGCAACAGCATATGTTAGTGCCAAGATGATGATAGTGCAGACCAAAAAAACTTTTGAAGAGAAGCTGAAGGCGTTTGATTATGTTTCGCTTAAAGGCAAGGATCTTAGCATAGATCCGAAGGTCAAAAAAGATCTTAAAAATTACAGAAACATACTTCTGATAGGGATAGATGCCAGAAAAGGGGAAGATAACGACAAGACAAGATCGGATGCGATCGTGATAATGACTATAAATAAAAATACAAATAAATTTGAACTTACATCCGTTCTCAGAGACACCTATCTTGATATTGAAGAGGAAGGATATCACACGTTTGACAAGATCAATCATGCGCATGCGTATGGAGGCCCGGTTAATCTGATACGAGCGCTCAACAGAAATATGGATCTGAACATTGACAGCTTTATAAGGGTAAACTGGCAGACTGTAGCAGATATTTCTGATGCTTTCGGCGGAGTTACAATGAACATAAAGGATTATGAGATCGATGAGATGAACAGGTATATAGCTGATACGAACAGGAGTCTTAATGGAAGCAAGAGACGGATCAAAAAAGCCGGCAGGCAGAAACTGAACGGGGTGCAGACGGTAACATACTGCAGAATAAGGCATGTCGGAAACGGTGATATGGAGCGTGCACAGCGTATGAGACGGGTTGCAAGAGCTCTAATGAAAAAGGCAACGGCAAAAAGTCTTAAGGAACTTTTTACAATAGCTGACAGGATATTGCCGCAGATAAAGACAAGCATAAGTCCAAAGGATATGATGAGCCTTCTAATAGGTTATAATAAGCTTGAGCTTGCGGAAAGCAATAACTGGCCCGACAAAATAGTTGGACTGCAGCTTCCGGACGGCTCCGGCATGAATATATGGTATGATATCCCTGTTACAATAAAAAGCAGTGTGCAGCATCTCCACAAGGATCTTTTCGGGCAGAAGAAATACATACCTACAAAAAGAGTTTTGAATATCGCTCAGCAGGTAATAAATAAGACCGGCTTGACAGACTACTCAAACCTCGAAAGCACAAACAAAAGTGATGACGATACGGATAAAGTTAAAAAGAAGACTGACTCTGACAACGCAAAGAAAAATAAGCGCAGTGATTGACAGCTAAGTGACGGACGCTTATGAGATGCCGATACGGGTTGAATTTAGCCGGGCATGCCGCATGAGAGTTAATATGAGGGATCACGGGAATGGCTGAAAAGAAAAAAACATCAGAAAAAAAAGCGAGGAAAAGAAGCAACCGGGCAAAGATGTTCCTGGTGCTTACAGTACTCATTGTCACTTTGGTCACGACTGCCTTTGCCATTGCTTATACAAAGAATTTCGTGGGCGGTAAGCTTGCAAAAGTAAATCGGCTGGATGTAGACAGGAGCAGCCTCAATATCTGTCCGAAGGCAAAAAAGGAGTTGTCTGATTATGATAATATCCTTATGCTGGGTATAGATACACGCGATATTGAAAACAATGAAGGCAGCAGAAGCGATGCGATCATGATTGTAAGCATAAATAAAATCAGCGGCGCTATAAAGATAGCATCAGTTTATAGAGACGTTTATCTTTATATTCCTGTAGAGGAGCGGTTTGATAAAGCCACGCACGCTCATGCTTACGGCGGCGCACAGGAGACTATGCGTATGCTTAACATCAATCTTGACCTCAATATCGAAAAGGTCATAGTGGTAAACTGGGGGTCAGTGGCAAAGGTTGTTGACGCCATGGGCGGCCTTTCAGTCGATGTGAAGAAAAACGAAATTGATGAGATGAACAGATACATAAATGACACAGGAAGGACAGTAGGCGGGAAGACCGATATGATAGAAAATCCGGGCTACCGGAAGCTTGACGGCATACAGGCAGTCACATATGCCCGGATCAGAAAAGGCGAAAGCGGCGGTGATACAGCGAGGGCAAAGAGGATGCGAAAGCTTTTAAATGCCGCAGTGAAAAAACTCAAGGGGATGAGTTTCAGAGAACTTGATCAGTGGTCGGATGAGGCCATGCCGGCGATAAAGACAGATATAGACAGTAAAGAAATATTATCGCTGCTTCTGAAAGTGACGAGGTATGATATACAAAATAGCATTGGTTGGCCTAACAAGCATGACGGCTGGATAATGGAAGGCGTTTGGTACGATTTTCCCATGACGCTTGAGCGCAATGTGATGATTTTTCATAAGAAAATGTTCGGGCGGGAATCGTATAGGCCGTCAGGAATGGTAAAAAAATACAGCAAGCAGATAGAAGAAAAGATTAAGGGAAGATAAATAATATATTATAATAAAATCACAAAATCAATATCAAAAAGCATTAGACGGGGAGAACGCATGAATGAAAAAAACTACAAAATACTGATACTGTTTGGCGGGGTATCTTCAGAACATGACATATCGTGTATATCTGCAGCCTCTGTAATGAAAAACATCGACATTGAAAAATATGATGTTACGGCTATCGGTATTACAAAAGACGGTAAGTGGATGCTTACAGAGGCGCTTCCTGAAGAACTGGAAAGCGGTGAATGGTCAGGGATCAGAACCAACAAAGACGCATTCGTTTCGCCTGACAGAAGAGATAAAGGAATCATAATAAAGGAGATCGACGGTACTTATACGTGTCGTCATATAGATATTGTCTTTCCGGTCCTCCACGGCAAGAACGGCGAGGACGGTACAATGCAGGGATTTTTGGAACTTGCAGGCATTCCGTATGTAGGGTGTGACATGTTTGCATCAGCATGTGCTATGGATAAGAGCGTGACAAAACTGCTTGCGGGGCGAACAGGAGTGACGCAGGCGGACTACTATCTGCTTACCAGATTTGGCTTTGCGGACGATCCGCTGGGCGAGATAGCGAGGATAGAAGAACATTTCGATAAAAGATATCCGTTTTTCGTGAAGCCGTGCAGTGCGGGATCTTCGGTAGGAGTAACAAAAGCCGCCGATGTAGACGGGCTTTTTGAATCTATAAAAACCGCCCTTTCGGAAGATTCAAAGGCACTTGTGGAGGAGACAATAATAGGAAGAGAGATCGAAGTAGCGGTCATAGGTAACAGAAATGTAAGAACATCGCTTGTAGGGGAAGTACTGGCAGCCGATGAATTCTACAGTTTTGAAGCAAAGTATGAGAATGAGGAAAGCAAGACGCGTATACTCACTGATGTAAGTAAAGAAAAGACAGAGGAGATACGTGACTACACAGCAGCTATATACAAAGCTGTAGGCTGCAGGGGAATGGCAAGAGTCGACTTCTTCCTTACGGAAGATGAAACGGTTGTATTCAATGAGCTCAATACGATACCGGGCTTTACCGGGATAAGCATGTATCCTAAGCTGTGGGAAGCTGAGGGGATCTCTGCTGCAGAGCTCATCGATGATCTTTTGATGTTGGCCGTTGATGAGATGGAATAATATAAAAGGCATGTGGCTATGCGGGATATAGAAAAACATCATTTGGAGCGTTAAATATAAAATTAGTTATATGGAGACCTACTATGAAAAGTCAAGATGAACTTCAGAGGAGATTGGAATAAATATTTGAATATAAAAATGCACAATCCAAAAAGACCTCCCACAGGCAGGCCCCAAAAGATATTCAGTTGTGAAATTTAATCTAAATCAAATTTCACATTCTCGCTTAGCATCTTGTAAATGATTCGAACAAGCTTGCCGGAGCAAGGGCCAAGGGCATTGTAGTGTCCACGACCTTCAGCTCTCTTGGATTCGTAATATGCTTTAAAAGTGTCATTGTTCTTAACAACATTGTGAGCAGCATTAATGAGAACGTAGCGAAGTGCTGAGGATCCACGTTTAGACATTCCGGTGTGTTTTGCAGAAAACTTACCGGATTGGTATACGGATGGATCCAGCCCGGCAAATGCGAGTAATTTGCGAGGCTTTGAAAATCGATGAATATCACCGATTTCACCAAGAATCATTCCACCGTTGATTGATCCGATTCCCGGTATGGTCATGATGACTGAATCCAGAGAGTTGACGGTGTCTGTTATCTCGGATTCAAGAATACTGATTTGGCTATCCAGTAACTCGATTTGAGCAATCGATTGAGTAATCTGAATAGATAATGCTCTGTCGGCATTGCCGACGGACTTCTGTGCCAGAACTCTTAATTCTAAGGCTGTTTCCTTCTTGAAACGTCCGTGGGAATTAGACACAAGAAGGTTCTTGAGATGAGTCAAGTGCATAGAAGCTGTCTGTTCAGCGGAAGGGGCTTCCTTCAGGACAGCACAGCAGGCTTTCTGATGCAGACCGGACTTAAAGAAATACTGGAATTCAGGAAACACCTGATCCATGTAAGAAGTCAGCTGAATCTTCAAACGAGATCTCTGCTTCACAAGTTTCAGTCTGAATCTGCCGAGATTCTTAAGCTGCATGAGAGCAACGTCATACAGTGTGGCGAATCTTCGGTCTCTCATCATAGAGACTGCCTGGGCAATAATCATGGCGTCAACCTTATCGGTTTTAGTCTTGCGAATGTTGTTCCTTCGTAGGGATGAGGTTTATATCGGACTGATGACACAAACCTGAAAACCCTTAGAAACAGAAACGAAACAAGGTTGTTGCCATAATGAGCGGTTGATTCAAGACCAATGATGATGCTGTCGGATTCAAACTGTTCCAGTTTGGAAACCAGCATATAGAAGCCATCATTATCATTCGTGAATTCAAACGGCTCGATTTGGACCACGCCATCAGAATCAATGGCGGCGGCATAGTGATTGAGTTTGGAGATATCAATGCCAACATAGATCATTGAGAACGCCTCCTTTCATAAAAGATTGATACTGTCAGGTCCACTTTAACGATTATCCTCGTAAACTTGATCGAGATAAGTACTCGGAGTGGTGCTCCGGCAACATCCTACCTATGTACAGTTCAGATAATGTAGAGGCAATACACTCCAATCAAGTAGTCCGCATAACGGCCACAGGGAATAATATAAAATCCACAGCATCTGAATGTATTATGACACAAACAGTAAAATAAGAAAGGAGCGTATGATTTAGCTTCTAAATAATCATACAAGGGGAAAATGGCGAATGCAAAAATTAATTTTGAAGATGAACAGGTAAGAAAAATTTACCGCCATACAACATCTCACATATTGGCACAGGCAGTGAAGCGCATATGGCCGGATGTAAAGCTGGCGATAGGTCCGGCGATAGACAACGGTTATTACTATGACTTTGATATGGAGCACAAGATAACAGAAGAAGACTTAAGTAAAATCGAGAAGGAAATGAAAAGGATTATAAAAACAGGTTTGCCGCTTGAGCGGTTTGAGCTTCCACGAGCCGAAGCGATCCGATTCATGAAGGAAAAAAACGAGGATTATAAAGTCGAACTGATAGAGGATCTGCCTGAGGATGCGGTAATATCATTTTATAAACAGGGTGATTTTACGGATCTTTGTGCGGGACCGCACATGGAAAAGACCAGCCAGATAAAGACCGTGAAGCTGATGAGCGTTGCAGGAGCATACTGGCGAGGCAGCGAAAAGAACAAGATGCTTCAGCGGATATACGGCACAAGCTTCCCGTCACAGGAAGAGCTGGACGATTATATAAATAAGATAAGAGAGGCCAAAAAGCGTGATCACAGAAAGATAGGAAAAGATATGGATCTGTTTGCGCTTTATGAAGAAGGGCCCGGTTTTCCGTTTTTTATGCCTAAAGGGATGATCATAAGAAATGAACTCGAAAATTTCTGGAGAAAGGAACATGCCGAGCGCGGATATGTGGAGATAAAAACGCCGCTGATATTGAATGAGGAACTCTGGCACACTTCAGGGCATTGGGATCATTACAAGGAAAACATGTACTTCACAAAGATAGATGATGAAGAATATGCGATAAAACCTATGAACTGCCCGGGGGCAATGCTCGCGTATAAGCGCAGAATGTGGTCATACAGAGATCTTCCTCTCAAGATAGGGGAACTGGGGCAGGTACACAGGCATGAGCTTTCAGGAGCACTGCACGGACTTATGAGAGTGCGCACGTTCACGCAGGACGATGCACATATATTCATGTTGCCCGAGCAGACTAAGGATGAGATCAAAGGCGTTATAGATTTTATAGATTATGTATACCGTATGTTCGGATTTTTATATCACGTAGAGCTTTCCACAAGACCGGAGAACTCTATGGGAAGTGATGAGGACTGGGATATGGCAACTGAAGCCTTAAAAGAGTCGATGGAAGAAAAGGATCTGCCTTATATCGTGAATAGCGGCGATGGTGCATTTTACGGACCGAAGCTCGATTTTCATATTGAAGATTCAATAGGGAGAACATGGCAGTGCGGAACGATACAGCTGGATTTTCAGATGCCGCAGAGATTCGATCTTACATACGTTGGTTCAGACGGTGAAAAACACAGACCGGTTATGATACACAGAGTAATATTCGGTTCGATCGAAAGATTTATAGGCATACTGACTGAACATTTTGCAGGCAAATTTCCGCTGTGGCTCGCGCCCGTGCATGTGCGGCTTATGACTGTGACGGAAAAATTCTCCGCATATGCGCTTGAAGTGCAGCAGAGGATGCTCAATGCGGATATACGCGCAGAGGCTGATATAAGGAATGAAAAGATTGGTTACAAGCTGCGCGAGGCGAGAAATGAGAGGGTGTCTTATATGGCGGTGATCGGAGAGAAAGAAGCGGGAGCGGGAACCGTGTCGGTTAGATCAGGCAAAGCGGGCGAGCTTGGTGAGATGAGTGTCAGCGAGTTCATTGAAAAGCTGAATGATGAAATAAAGCATAAGGCTATTTAGGGCGCAGCCTTTGTATGAATAGAAGCGTTGATGAAGCACAGGCTCATTCACGGTGACAGCCAGCATAAATGATAAAAGAGCAAAAAAAGAGTTCAGGATATATGTGTCATGACAGCATCCGGAAACTCTTTTTTATATTCGACTGCGCTGTTATATACTGCGAGCATTCAACTAAGCGTAATGCTACGATTGCTGATATCGTCTTATGCTAAAAACTCTATACTTGGGCCAGAGTTTGTGCTATCATAAAGTCGACAGTGATTTGGAGGTCTATATGGAGACATTGACAATAGGTAAAATGGCTAAGCTGAACGGTATATCTGAACAGACGTTGAGGCTGTATGACAAGATAGGACTCGTGGTACCGTGTGATATCAATAAAAACACGGGCTACAGATATTACAGTATACGGCAGTGCGCACAGCTTGATATGATACAGTATATGAAATCGCTCAACATGACGCTGTCGCAGATAAAGGACTGCATGGAATCCGGCGACAGCAAAAAGCTGCTTGAGATATTAATGGAACAGAAGAAAGATGTGAAGGCTCGTATTGAAAAGCTTTGCGAAGTTGAACGGGCTATAGATAAAGCTATTGAAAACCACAAAAGATATGAAGCTGTGCCGGAAGTTAATATTCCTGTGCTTGAATTTCAAAATGAGAGATTTGCATTTGTATACGATACAGACAGCGATTGTTTCAGTTACGATGTGGAGAGCTATGAAAAAGTCCTGAGAACGCTTAAGGATGAATATAAGAAGTTTGACATGCCTCAAAGGTATGTCTGCAATGCGGGAACCATTCTGAGAAAAGAAAATTTCATAGCAAAAAAGATAGAGACTACTGAAATGATGATTTTCGTTGATGATTCATGCGCGGAAGTCTGCAATGTGGAGCCCGTGCCGGGAGGTATGTATATTTGCATGTACTGCAACGGATTCGCTAATGAAAAAGCATCTTTTAATAAGCTTATAGAGTATGTAACGGCTAAGGGTTATGAAGTGACCGGTGACTGTTTCAGCGAAGTTCTTATTGAATTTCCGACACTGAAGCATTATGAAAGAAAGGCTTTCTTTAAACTTCAGGCGCCGGTTCAGAAAAAATACAGATAATTTCGCAAGCCGGCTTTGAAACTAAAATAAATCTTTGAAAAAATAGTGAAACAACTTGACTTTGTTACAGGTACAAGGTTTAATATTTAATGTGTACTCATATGAGTATTGTATTTATGTGTACTTGTTATTTTTCAAGGACCAAAGTTGCAAAAAAATATATAGTAATGAAGGAGGGATTTACTAATGAGTGTGCAACTCGTAATTATCATTATCTACTTCGCGATAACAGTCGGGATAGGTGTTTGGTCATCAAAAAGAGCAAAATCCAGCGACAGTTTCCACGGATCAGGTCTCGGCGTAATGATGTGCGTGGCAGCCGGAACCGGTGAGTGGCTCGGCGGTACTTCGACCACGGGTGTATCCCAGTATGGATGGGGATCAGGAATAAGCGGCGCGTGGTATACTGTAGGAAACGCATCAGGTGTACTGGTTTTGGCAATTTTCTTTGCAAGACTGTACAGAAGTCTTGATACGGTAACTGTTCCTGGTATCATGGGTCATTTCCTTGGCAATAAAGCCAGGACTATGGCAAGCGCAATGCTTATCGTTGTAATGATCTGCGTTGGAACATCACAGATCATAGCGGCAGGTTCACTTGGACAGTCAATTCTTGGAATCTCATTCGTTATTTCCGTAATCATTCTTGGTATATGTTTTATCATCTATACTATCGCAGGCGGTATGAATGCAGTAGGATCCACCAATATACTTCATCTGGTATGCATGTATGGAGGTGCGATAATAGCGCTGGTATATCTTTCGAAGACTTTCGGAGGTCTTGACTGGCTCGGTGACCAGCTTGAAAAAGTAAACCAGGCAAACGGCGAAAACATCAATTATTTCAGCCTCATGCAGATAGGAATGCCTAAGGTAAGTTCATGGATGATTGCAGGTGTACTCGGAGCACTTACAGCTCAGGCAGGTATACAGCCGGTGCTCGCTGCAAAAGATGAAAAGACTGCTGTAAAGGCTTCATTCATAACTGCGCTGATCGTTGCTCCGTTCGGTTTCTTCACAGTATTCATGGGAATGTACTCAAAAGTATTCTTTCATACTGCAGACGACCTTGGCGGACAGACAGCGAATGCGCTACCGTATCTGATGATGAACAAGATGTCACCTATAATCGGCGGTATCGTTCTGGCCTCGATTTTCGCGGCTATCCTTTCAACAGTTTCACCTATCATTCTTGCTGCAGGCACTATGTTTACGAAGGACATATATCAGAAGCATCTGGTTAAGAATGCCAGCGATAAAAAAATACTCTTTGTATCACGTCTTTCGACGGCTCTGGCAGGAATACTGTGTATGGTACTCGGAATATCGCTTGCAGGCACAAAGGTTCTCGACCTTGTATTCCTTGCATATACGTTTAGAGGCGCGCTCTTCATCGTACTCCTCTTCGGTATACTTTGGAAGAAGGCCAGCCAGAGAGCAGCACTTTGCTCGATGACCGTTACGATCATAGTAGGTGTAATATGGAAGGGATACAGCGTATTCAAAGGACCGGATCCTGTAACTCAAACAGCTCAGTATCCTATAGCTAACTGGCTTACAGATACATATGCGGTAGTTATAGCAACGGCACTTGCAATGTTCATCTTCACTCTGGCTTTCCCTAGAAAGGCTTCAGACCGGATCGAAGGCTAAAACCGTACAGCAGGCCGGCGGTGATTCATGATAATAAAACAGATTTTATTTCACATCCCCTTACCTCTTTGACGGGGCGACGACAGATGTGCTTATCACATACGCGTTGTAGGATGCGATCTAAATAAGTAGAAGTTAGTTTTTTAAATAAGGAAACTGGAGGTCTAAAATGCAATTAAAAGACGTAAACTTGACTGCGGATCAAGTAAAAGACATTACAAAAAAATACCACATGGAAACTTATGAAAGATTTCCTTTTGTAGCTGTCAGGGCGAAAGATATGTACGTTTATGATGAGAACGATACACCTTACCTTGACTTCTATGGTGGTGTGGCAGTAAACACTGCTGGCAGCTGTAACGAAAAAGTTGTTGCAGCGGTAAAGGAGCAGGTTGGACAGCTTATGCATACATTCAACTATCCTTATACTATTCCTCAAACAGTTCGTGCTGAAAAGATCTGTACGACTATAGGAATGGACAGGATCATATATCAGAATTCAGGTACTGAAGCTAACGAAGCTGCTATCAAGCTCGCTAGAAAGTACGGCGTTGACAAATATGGCCCTGAACACTATCATATCGTTTGTGCACTGAAGAGCTTCCACGGAAGAACTTATGGAGCTATGACAGCTACCGGACAGCCGGGATCAGCTCAGTGGGCTGGCTATGAACCACTTCTCCCGGGATTCTCATATGCTGAATTCAATAACCTTCAGTCATTCATCGACCTTTGCGACGAGAACACTACAGCAATAATGTTCGAGCCATGCCAGGGCGAAGGTGGCGTATATCCGGCAACTCAGGAATTCATGAAAGGCATCAGAGATTTCTGTACTAAGAACGATATCCTGATGATTCTTGATGAAGTTCAGGCCGGATGGGGAAGAACAGGTGAGATAATGGCTTACATGAACTATGGAATCAAACCTGACATCGTAACTATGGCTAAGGCTATAGGCGGTGGTATGCCGATCGCTGCAATGTGTGCAACTAAGGAAGCCGCTGCAGCATTCACAGCAGGTTCACACGGCAGTACTTATGCAGGATCCCCTGTATGCTGTGCTGCGGCACTTGCTCAGATCAATGAGATTCTTGACAGAGATCTTCCTGGCAATGCCAAGAAGGTTGGCGATTACTTCAGAGAAAAACTTGCTACTCTTCCATATGTTAAGGAAGTTAGAGGCATGGGTCTGTTCGTTGGCGTTGAATTTGATATACCGGGCAAGGACAATTTCTGTGTTGACATCAAACACGGATGTATCGACAGAAAAGTACTCGTAACTGCAATCGGTACAAAGATTATTAGAATGGTACCTCCACTCATTGCAACAGAAGAAGACTGCGACAAGGCATATGAAGCTTTGAAGGGCGCTGTTGAGGAAGTAGCAGGCAAATAAAAAATAAGAGATAATGTAATATTATTAACTGTCTTTCCAGCGGGTCTCGCTCGCTGGAAAGTTGTCAAAACAAAAAATCAAATTTAAACTTAGGAGGAATTCTAAAAATGGATGTAAAAGCTTATATTGACAGCTTAATTGAAAAAGCTAGAGTTGCACAGGCGATCATAGAAGGTTATGATCAGGCCAAGACTGACCAGTGCGTTAAAGTCGTAGGTAAGGCACTTGCTGACCAGGCTGAACCGTTTGCAAAGGAATCAGTTGAAGAGTCGAAGATGGGCGTTTATCAAGACAAGGTCGCAAAGATCAGGAACAAGGCTATGTTCACTTGGAAGTATCTGAAAGGTAAGCCAAGCGTAGGCATAATCGAGCGTGATAAGGAAATGGGAATCACAAAGGTTGCAAAACCGATCGGCGTTATCGGAGCTATCACTCCTGTAACCAATCCTGTAATGACACCTATGCACAATGCAATGATCGCACTCAAAGGCAGAAATGCAATCATCCTTTGTCCTCATCCATCCGCAAAGGTGGTTGGATACAGGGCAACTGAAGTAATGAGAGCAGCTCTTAAAGAAATCGGAGCTCCTGAAGATCTTATACAGTGTGTGGAACCTGATAAAGTAACTATGGAAGCATCAGCTGCAGTAATGGCTGAATGTGATGTATGCGTTGCAACAGGCGGCCCGGGTATGGTTAAGGCGGCTTACAGCTCCGGTAAACCTGCATTTGGTGTTGGTGCAGGGAATTGTCAGTGTCTAATCGATACAGATGCTGACGTTAAGAAGATAGCACCTATGATCGTGACAGGAAGAACTCAGGACAACGGCGTACTTTGCACTTGTGAACAGACTGTAATTGTTCATGAAAGTATGTATGATGATCTCATGAAAGAACTGCAGGCTAATAATGTTTATTATTATGACAAGAAGGAAGACGTTGACAAGCTCAGAGAAACTCTGTTCCCTGGTGGAGAACTCAACAAGAAGTGCGTAGGTATGCTTGCTACAGATATTGCTGCACTCGCAGGTATTGACTGTGATCCTGATGCAAGAGCTCTTATGGCTGCATGTGACGTTGCAGGCGTTGCGGAAGATCTTTCAAAGGAAAAACTTTTCCCTGTAATCGCGGCATATAAGTATAAGACTTGGGAAGAAGGCGTTGATATCGTAGTTGCAAACCTTGACAACATGGGTAAAGGTCACAGTATCTCGATGCATTCATTCAACGATGAAAATATTGAATACGCAGCAAACAGAGTACACGTATCAAGATTCCTCGTTAACGGAATCGGCTCAGCAGGACTCGGTGGCGCAGCAACTAACAACCTCGTTCCGACAGGAACACTCGGCTGCGGTACTTGGGGCGGCAACTCGATCAGTGAAAACCTTTCTTACTATCACCTGATCAACATCAGCAGGATCGCATACACTGATGAAAGTATGCCGTTCCCTAATCCTGATGAAGTTTGGGCTGACTAATTCAGCTTTTAAAGATCAAACCAAATAGAGTCAATATGCACCTACTATCTTTTATGGTAGTAGGTGCTCTAAAATGCAGAGAAAATAATTTTTTAACAAAAACGTATGTGTTGACTTCCCGTTTGAACCGGGCTGTAAGGTACATGCTTGTCTGGCAATCATCTCTGACTGTCTGTCGGGAAAAGCAAACATCGAAATGTAAAAAAAATTATAGGAGGAAAGAAGATTGGAAAACACTAAAGTAATGACTGCGGCTCAAGCTGTAGAAAAGTTTGTCCATGACGGTGACTGCATTGCAATGGGCGGGTTTGTAACAAACCGCAGGCCATATGTTCTTACCAGAGAGATCATCAAGCAGGGGCAGAAAGATCTGTACCTTGAAGGCGGTCCTTCAGCGGGAGATATGGATATGCTCATCGGATGCGGTCAAGTCAGTATTTATATAGTTTCGTATATAGCAAACTCCGGATTTTCACAGGTATGTCGCAGATTCCGTGCAGCTGTAGAAAAAGGAGCAAACAAGATTTTGTTCGATGACTATTCTCTAGATGTGCAGACGATCATTTATCACGGGGCAGCTCTTGGACTGACTTATGTTCCGGTAAAGAACATGCTGGGTTCTGACCTGGTTAATGAATGGGGAATTTCAGAAAAAGAGCGTAAAAAGCATCCTAAACTTTCTGATAAAAAATTTATCATTCAGGAAGACCCGTTCAACCCAGGCAGCGATCTCTGTCTGGTACCAACGCCGAAGATTGATGTTGCTCTGGTTCATGCACAATATGCATGCCCGGATGGAACATTTCGTATCGAAGGTCCCGGCTTCCAGGATCTTGATATAGCGATGGCGGCAAAGCACACTATCGTTTCTTGTGAGCAGCTGCTTTCTGTAGAAGAAATGCATAGAAACCCTGAACTCAACACTTGCGTCGGCCTCTGTGTAGATGCTGTGGTAGAAGCGCCATATGGTGCTCACCCTACTCAGTGCTTCGGAAAGTATGACTATGACGGTCAGTTCTTCCTCGAATACGAAGAAGCAAGCAAGACTGAAGAAGGATTTAATGATTTCATTAAAAAGTATATTACTGACTGTCCTGATCACCGGGATTATCTTGAGACGATCGGTATAGAAAAACTGATAGAACTCAGAGTTGATCCTGGTTATGGATGGAAGCGCGGATTAAAGAGAAAGTAGGAGGAATATCATGGAAGCTACAAGAAAACAAATGATGGCTATTGCTCTTGCTAGACAGGTTGAAGACGGTAAGGCATATATCGTTGGAACAGGCCTGCCTCTCGTCGGCGCGGCATTAGCTAAAAATACACATGCACCGAATGCGAGTCTTATATTTGAGACTGCACTGTTTGAAGGAAACCCACAGGAAGTTCCTACAAGTGTATCTGACCTTCGTATCACTTATGGATGTTCAGTACTTTGGCCTCAGTATAGATACTTTGGATTCCAGAGCATCTATTCAAAGAGAGGCGTTATAGCTGCCGGATTCCTCGGTGGTGCGCAGATAGATCCTTACGGCAACCTCAATTCAACAAGCATAGGAGATTATCACAATCCGAGTGCTCGCTTTACAGGTTCCGGCGGAGCTAACGGTATAGCAAACTACTGTAATACTATAATTATAATGAAGCATCAGAAGAGACGTTTCATGGAAAAAGTGGACTATGTTACAAGTATCGGTTGGGGCGACGGTCCTGACGGAAGAGAAAAAGTAGGTCTGGATCCTGATAAGGGACCTAGAGCTGTTGTTACAGAACTTGGCGTTTTGAAATTTGATGAAAAGACTAAGAGAATGTATCTTGCAGAATACTTCCCTGGCGTTACTATAGAAGAGATAGTTGAAAACACAGGGTTTGATATAGATACTTCAAGAGCTGTTGCATCAGAAGTGCCTTCTGATGAAGTACTGGATGTACTTATCAACAAGGTGGATCCTCTGAGAATGATGATATAAGATACTCAACCATAAAAACTGCCTCGCATTTGCGGGGCAGTTTTTATGGTGTAACATGACGGGTATGCAGTCAATCTGCTATAAATGCGGCAGACGATGGAAAGGAAGAAACGTGTGATACATGAGCAGAGTGGTTATTGACTGTACCGTCTATAGTCAGGAATATAGCGCCGGGATCAGTAAGAAAATTCGCATGTGAGCAGCGGATCTTTATAGAAGAGGGTATAATTATAACCAACATGTTGTACGGACAGCGCATAGGCAACAGTGAAAAAAGAGATAAGGCATATGAAGACATAAAAAGATTCTGTCAGAGACCGAATGTCGGGCATGTTCCGCTATAATTTTCGACAGAACATTTGAGGAAAAAGTGCTTGCAAGACTTGCGTACAGATCCGCTAAAAATCATAAATTTAATGGAAGGCGTATTGACAATGAATATAAATTCATTTAAAATGTATAAATATATATGACATGACTTCTATCCGCAGTAAAACCGAATTGATTTTTTAAGAATATATATAAGGCGATATATCGCGCGTAAAGGTGAAAGGCATCTGGGAAAATGCAGAACAGCAGGTTCTTTATACCTGCTGTGTCGCTTCGAGGAGACCGGTATGAATATTAAAGGAAGAAATTTTTTGACACTTATGGATTTTACTCCTGAAGAAATAAGATATATGCTTGATACGGCACACGATCTTAAGAGAAAGAAAAATGAAGGAATATTTGAAAGGCATCTGGAGGGAAAAAACATTGCTTTGATATTTGAAAAGACATCAACCAGGACCAGATGTTCATTTGAAGTTGTATGCCAGGAAGAAGGCGCAAATGTCACTTTTATAGACCCGTCGAGTTCACATTTCGGCAAAAAGGAATCCGTGGAGGATTCGGCTAAGGTATTGGGCAGGTTTTTCGATGGGATCGAATACAGGGGATTCGGGCAGGAGATAGTTGAAGCCCTCGCTGAATATTCAGGAGCGGTGGTCTGGAACGGGCTTACGGATCAGGATCATCCGACACAGATCCTTGCTGACATGATGACTATGGAAGAATATATAAAGAAACCGCTCGGCAAATGCAAAGTAGTATTTTGTGGTGATATCAGAAATAATATGAGCTATGCGTGGATGTACGGCTGTGCCAAGATGGGCATGGAATACGTGGCGTACGGACCCGATGAACTTGGAAAAGACATAGACCGCAGCATCCTCGAAAAGGTTAATAAGGAAGCTGAAAAGAGTGGTGCAAAGATTACAGTGACTGGCGATATAAATGCCGTCAAGGGAGCTGATGTTATATATACAGATGTGTGGGCATCCATGGGTGAGGAAGCGACGATACCGGAACGCGTTAAACTGCTTTCGCCTTATAAAGTTACGATGGAGATGTTGGATGCAACGGAAAATGAAGATGTCATATTCATGCACTGTCTGCCGTCGTTCCATGATTTTGAGACCGGATTTGCAAAGGAACAGATGGCGCTCGGCTATGATATAAGGGAGGTTTCGGATGAAGTATTCAGAAGCAGGCATTCTAAAGTATTTGATGAAGCGGAAAACAGAATGCATTCAATAAAAGCAGTCGTTGTTACGACTATGAAATAATGTAATGAAAGGAACAAACAGAGTATGGAGGGTCTAATTTATTTAGAAGACGGAACTGTTTTCAGGGGGGAAGGCTTCGGCATAGCGACTACTAACGTGGGCGAACTGGTGTTCAATTCAGCGATGACCGGCTATCAGCAGATGCTTACAGATCCTTCGTGTAAAGCGCAGATAATCAACATGACTTATCCTCTGATAGGCAACTGCGGGATCTGCAGCGAGGATAACGAGTCTCCGCAGGTGCATGCGCACGGTATTGTGGTAAAGGATCTTTGCAAACAGCCTTCAAACAGCAGATCTATCATGACTCTTGATACATGGCTCAAAGAGCAGGGTATACTGGGAGTCGAAGGCGTAGATACACGCATGATAACGAAGAAGATCAGACAAGAAGGAACCGTAAAATGTGTAATAAGCACTGAAGGGATCAGCATTACTGAAGCCAGAGAACTTTCTGAAAAAACAGAACTTAAAGGTGACTGTATGAAATCAGCAGGGACGCATGTGAAGAAGATAATTGGAAACGGCTCGAGGAAGATAGCGGTTTTGGATTTCGGTGTTAAGGAGAGCATGCTTAGGGCTCTAATTGAAAGGGACTGCCGGCTCTATATGTTTCCATACAGCACAACGGCGGATGAAATACTTGCCTGTGAACCTGATGGAATATTTTTGACAAATGGTCCTGGAAATCCCGAAGAGGCGGTTGAGGCTGTAGAAACTGTAAGAGATCTGATAGATACAGTTCCTGTATTCGGCGTATGTATGGGGCACCAGGTGCTGGTGCTGGCGCTGGGCGGCGAGACTTATAAGCTCAAATACGGGCATAGAGGTGTAAATCACGGAGTTTATGATAAAGATACAGGCAGATCATATATAACATGTCAAAATCATGGATATGCAGTCAATAATGACAGCATAATATTAAAGGGTATGGAAACCACACACATAAATTTGAACGACGGGACAGTAGAAGGCATAAGACATATCAGAAAGCCGATTTTTTCTGTGCAGTTTTATCCTGAAGCATCCAGCGGATCGGATGACAGCAGATATCTGTTTGAAAAATTCATCAAATTTGTAGATGAAGGGAGGGAACAGTAATGCCAAGAAGGCGCAACCTCAAGAAAATACTGATAATCGGATCCGGCCCAATCATTATCGGTCAAGCTGCCGAATTTGATTATGCCGGGACTCAGGCATGTAAAGCGATCAGAGAGGAAGGCATAGAGACAGTCCTTGTAAACAGCAACCCTGCGACTATCATGACAGATCATGGTATTGCGGACAAAGTATATATGGAGCCTCTTACGGAAGAGACCCTTATGAAAATATTGGAAAAAGAATCTCCTGACGGTATCTTGTCCGGATTTGGAGGTCAAACAGGGCTTAACCTTGCGATGGCAATGGAAGATAAAGGTATACTCGATGATATGGGCATACAACTTCTTGGTGTAAACAGAAATTCCATAAAAAAAGCCGAGGACAGAGAGGAATTCAAGAAGCTGATGCTTGAGATAAACGAACCCATACCGCCAAGCACCATAGCCACCACTATGGAAGAATGTGAAGCATTTATCGATAAAACAGGTTATCCGGTAATAATAAGACCTGCATATACGCTTGGCGGAACAGGGGGAGGCTTTGCTTACAACGATGAAGACCTTAAAAAATATGCGACCAGAGGCATGGAGAGCAGCGCTATAGGACAGATACTCCTTGAAAAATCGATCGCGGGCTGGAAAGAGATCGAATATGAGATAATAAGAGATGCGAAGGACAATTGCATTATAATATGCAGTATGGAAAATCTGGACCCTGTTGGTGTACATACCGGAGACAGCATAGTAGTCGCTCCGACGCAGACACTTCGTGACAAGGAATACCAAATGCTGAGAAATGCATCATTGAAGATAATAAGGAGTCTTGAAATAGAAGGCGGATGCAATATTCAGTTCGGTCTTGACCCCGACACTGGCAACTACGTCGTAATAGAAGTAAATCCGAGGGTAAGCCGTTCATCGGCACTTGCATCTAAAGCTGCAGGATATCCTATAGCGAAGATCGCGGCGAAGATCGCACTTGGCTACGGGCTTGATGAATTAACTAATTATGTGACACAGACAACCAGTGCTTGTTTTGAGCCTGTAATTGATTATTGCGTAGTAAAATTTCCGAAGTGGCCGTTTGATAAATTCAGGACTGCATCGAGGAAACTCGGCACCCAGATGAAGGCTACCGGCGAAGTAATGTCTATAGACAGAACTTTTGAAAGTGCACTTTTAAAAGCGATCACGTCGCTTGAGGTTAAATGCGATGGTCTCAGGGTTCCGTTTGTGGCTGCTCTCGATGATGAAAAGCTTATGAATAAGCTGAAAGCGTGTGATGATGAGAGGATATTCTGCATAGGTGAAGTATTCAGGAGGGAACTTGCAACGGTTGATGACATATTTGAGCTCACAAAAATAGACAGATGGTTCATACATAAGATCAAAAATATAACGGATATGGAATCAAGACTGAGCACATGCAAGCTCGACCGGGATCTTTTGAAAAAAGCCGAATCTATGGGATTTACAGACACAGAAATTCTGGAACTTTCAGGTGTGAGCAGAGAGGTGCTGCAGGACATGAGGATATATCACGATATATTTCCTATATACAAGATGGTAGATACCTGCGGCGGCGAATTTGACGCGGTAACACCGTATTACTATTCATGTTATGATTCACAGGATGAAGGTGAAGTCAGCGGAAATGACAAGATCCTTGTTGTGGGCTCAGGTCCGATCAGGATAGGGCAGGGTATAGAATTCGACTATTCATGCGTGCAGGGGGTA
The DNA here is from genome assembly GCA_036839975.1 of Bacillota bacterium. Taxonomy (GTDB): domain Bacteria; phylum Bacillota; class Clostridia; order Peptostreptococcales; family Anaerovoracaceae; genus RGIG7111. The sequence continues at coordinate 33,608 of DAISVU010000004.1, forward strand.
TGGGCACTGAAGGATTTCGGATATGAAGCAATAATAATGAACAACAACCCGGAGACCGTAAGTACGGATTTTGATACTTCCGATAAACTCTACTTTGAGTCGCTGCATATCGACAATGTCATGAATGTTATAAAAAAGGAACGTCCAAAAGGTGTTATACTGCAGTTCGGCGGACAGACGGCGCTCAATCTTGCGCATGACCTTGACAGCAGGAGTATCAATATTTTAGGAACACATTTTTCAAATATTGATCTTGCTGAAGACAGAGAAAAGTTCAGCAATCTTCTTCACAGGCTCGACATTCCGACACCTGAAGGATATGCTGTAACAACTCAAAAAGAGGCCTTCGAGGTGGTGGCAAAGATCGGGTATCCGCTGGTAGTAAGACCGTCATACGTGATAGGCGGGCGAGCTATGCATGTGGTATATGATGATGATGAACTTATGCGATATCTTAAGGAAGCTGTATCACTTTCAACAGAACACCCGGTATTCATAGATCAGTATATAGTGGGCAAAGAGATAGAAATTGACGGGATATCGGACGGCGAAGATATTTTGATACCGGGCATCATGGAACATATAGAACGGACAGGGGTGCACTCCGGTGACAGTATTTCCGTATATCCGCATTTTTCACTGAGTAACGATGTTGCAGCCCTGATAATCGAATATACCAACAGGATAACGCGCGCATTGGAGATAATAGGACTTGTCAATGTTCAGTATGCTTACGATGGAAAAAAAGTATATGTTATAGAAGTAAATCCAAGGGCATCAAGAACAGTACCTATTTTGAGCAAAGTAACGGGAGTGCCTATGGTCAAGGTTGCAACCGCTGCAATGCTCGGTCATAAACTTAAAGAACAAGGCTATGGAACAGGACTTTATCCTAGGGCTGAAAAATATGCTGTAAAGGTGCCTGTATTTTCCGGTGCAAAGCTTGTTGATACAGACATGGTACTCGGACCTGAAATGAAATCCACAGGGGAAGTGCTGGGAATAGATCCGGACCTCGATAAGGCGATCTATAAGGCCTTTCTTGCAGCAGACATGCGTATTCCTACAGAAGGCGGCGTATATATATCGCTAAGGAATTATGATAAAAATGACAGTTCGGCGAAAGTTATAAGGGAATATCAGGATGCAGGACTTAAAATATATGCATCTGAAGGAACTTCCGATTTCCTGAACGAAACGAGAATCAAAGCTGAAGAACTTCCTATGGAGGAGTTTAAAGATGCGCTTGAAGATAAAATCCGGCTTGTTATAAATGTTCCAAATCTGACAAACCATACGGAGACAATGGGTTTTGCAATGAGGAGACAGGCGATAGAACGCGGCATTCCGGTACTTACTTGTATGGATACGGCAGAGGCGTTCATTAAGGCTGTAAAACTCAAACAGGCTGATACACAGCTTGACTATGAACTGACATGGGGATAATCATGAAATACATGCTTTGAGTGCTGATTGATATATCGATCGCTTGGCGATGCCTCTGAATTTTTTAACTTGTGTTTTGTACAATAAAATGATAATATGCTTCTATCCTATATTGTGATTTTTCAAACAGCATATCGGTATACCGCTATACAAAAGTGAGTATAAAGTAGTGCGTTAAAGGAAAGTTTTGCGGGTCCGGATGGCAAATCTGAGGTGAAAATGGAAATCGAATTAAAGTACAGTATCAGAAGTGACAGGATAGCGGATGACATATTTAAGGATGAGTATCTGAAGACTATTGAAGAACCTAATACAAGAGAAACTATAGAGATGCACGGAGTATATTTTGATACTGAAGAACACGACCTTATGAAAAGAGATATGGCATACAGAGTCAGAGCAGAAGGCAATAAAGTGGTTGCTGCTTTGAAGTGGAATGATAAAAATGAAGGTGCACTTCACACACGCGAAGAGATAAATGTATCGGTGTGTGATCAGGCACAGCTCGAAAAGCCGAATATAGTGATCTTTGAGGAAAGTGATATGGGAAAAGAGCTGATCAATATCACGATGGGCAAACATCTGAAAAAACTAATGGAGACCCATTTTACAAGAAGAAGCTTCAGAGTTGAAAAGAAGGATACGATCCTTGAAATATCCATAGATCAGGGTGAAATAATAACGGAGAACGGAACAGACTCCATATGCGAACTGGAAATCGAACTTTTTTCGGGAGATGAGGAAACACTTAAGTCATTGGGAGACAAACTGGCTGAAAAATATGACCTAGTGTCGGAAAAACGCAGCAAATATCTGCGTGGAATAAGACTTCTAGGTGTTTATGCCTGAAACTGTATGTTATCAATAATTTAATATTTTGAAACAGCTCATAAACAAGGGTTGTTTTTTTGTATAGATGCGCATGCTTTTAACTGTTTCTGTCTGTCTTTGTGACGGCAATGTTTTTTTGCACGGATACTTCTTACTGTTGCATGTGTATCTTGTACAAACCTGTTCTGTCCTTTATCTCAAGGAATTCCTTGAGATAAAGGACAGAGATATTTCATTAAAGACTGAATTTCGAGCGGTTCTGAATCCCCATTTTTTATTTATCAATAAGTAAAGGATTTGACACAAATCCTTTACTTATGAATACTAAAACGATATAATATTATGCACTGCGTTCAGATAAATGCAGCAAAACAGGGAATAATTTTAGGAGGAAATAAATCAATGAAAACAACATTTATCTCAAAGGAAAACAATGAAGTCAGATTCGAGATGGAATTTAACGGTGAAGAGTTTGAAGATGCAATAATTAAGGTATATAAAGAAAATAAGGATAAATTTCAGGTGGACGGTTTCAGGAAAGGGAAAGCTCCAAGAAGTATAATAGAAAAAAAATACGGAGAACATATATTTGAAGATGATGCTGTAAATGATCTTTTTGCTTCGGGGTATGTAGAAGCGATAGCGGAGCTGGGACTTGAAGTAATAAACAGCCCGAGGGCAGAATTTAAGGATATTAAAAGGGACGAGGGTTTCAAGGTCACTGTTACAGTTGAGGTCTATCCGGTAGTTGATGTACATGATTACAAGGGCGTTGAGATTGAAAAGGTGGACGGTGAAGTACATGATGAAGATGTTGATGAAGCTGTCAGAAGCCTGCAGAAGAGAAATGCAAGAATGGAAAATGTCGACAGAGCAGTACAACGCGGTGATCATATAATATTCGATTTTGAAGGATTTATAGACGGTGAAGCATTTGAAGGCGGCAAGGCAGAAAGATATTCATTGGAAGTTGGCTCCGATACATTTATTCCGGGATTTGAAGATCAATTGGTCGGTCTTATGGCGGATGATGAGAAGGATGTAGAAGTAACATTCCCGGAAGATTATCAGGCAGAAGAGCTTGCGGGAAAAGATGCTGTATTTAAATGCAAGGTGCATGAAATAAAAGAAGAACAGCTTCCGGAGCTTGATGATGACTTTGCAAAGGATGTCAGCGAATTCGATACTCTTGAAGAGCTGAAAAAAAATGAAACTGAAAAGCTTGTTAAATCAAAGAAGGAAAGAGCTGAAAATATGATGAAGGATGCGGCTTTAAAGGCTGTATACGATGCAAATGACATAGAAGTTCCGGAGATACTTGTAAAAGAAGAGATAGATAACACCATCACACAGATGAAACAGAAACTGATGCAGCAGGGTGTTGAGTGGGACACATATCTTGGATATATAAAAAAAGAAGAGAGCGCTATCAGACAGGATCAGCAGGAGGCTGCCGGGCGCACAGTCAAAACACGTATGCTTGTAGCCGCTGTAGTTGAAAAAGAAAAAATCAAGGCTTCTGATGAGGATCTTGAAAAACAGATAAAGGATATGGCGGATCAATACGGTGTTGAGCCCGATAAAATCAGGGAAATGATCGGTGAAGAGAATATGCATTATATTATGAAGGACATAGAGATGCAAAAGGCTGTACAGTTCGTTTATGACAATGCTGTTGTGAAGGACAGTACTGCTAAGCCGGAATAAAGTACATATGATAGTTAATAAAATAAAGTGCCGCTAAAAAAGGCTTGGAGGACACAGGAGGAAAGTATGGCATATGTACCATTTGTAATAGAGCAGTCCGCAGGCGGTGAAAGATCTTATGACATCTATTCGCGTCTTTTAAAGGACAGGATAATTATACTCGGTGAGGAAATAACAGATCATACAGCCGGTCTTGTCGTGGCGCAGCTTTTGTTTCTGGAGGCTGAGGATCCTGATAAGGATATATCAATATATGTAAACAGACCCGGCGGTCTTGTCTCGGCAGGGCTTGCCATCTATGATACCATGAATTATATAAAATGCGATGTCTCGACTATATGTACGGGCAGTGCAGCAAGCATGGGGGCATTTCTGCTTGCCGCTGGTACCAAAGGAAAAAGATATGCACTCCCTAATGCTGAGATTATGATCCATCAGCCGCTTGGAGGTGTACAGGGACAGGCAGAGGATATTAAGATAACTGCGGATCATATAATCAAGACGAGGGAAAAACTCAATAAGATCTTGAGCAAGATCACAGGTCAAAAACTTTCAACGATTGCGAAGGATACAGACCGTGACAATTATATGAGTGCCGAAGAAGCGAAAAAGTACGGCCTCATAGATCAGGTGATTGTAAACAGATAAGAAAGAGAGCATTTTAGATAAGTGAATATTAAAAGGCGGAAAAAGATATGAGTAAATATGATGAAAACAATGAACTTACATGTTCATTTTGCGGCAAGCCGCAGAGTCAGGTAAAACGGCTCATAAGTGGCTCCGGTGTTTATATCTGCAACGAATGCATAGCTTTGTGTCAGGACATCATTGCTGATGAGGAGCGTATGGGATACATGCATGAGGAAGCGCTGCTGTCTGAAGGTAACCTCCCAAAGCCGAAAGAGATAGTGGAAACACTTTCCGATTATGTAATAGATCAGGACAATGCGAAAAAGTCACTGGCAGTTGCAGTATATAATCACTATAAGAGGATCAACAGTTCATTTCCGGCAGAGGATGATGTTGAGCTTCAGAAGAGTAATATAATAATGATAGGACCGACAGGTTCCGGCAAAACTCTGCTTGCACAGACGCTGGCAAAGATTCTTGATGTGCCGTTTGCGATCGCTGATGCTACGGCTCTTACTGAGGCAGGATATGTGGGGGAGGATGTTGAGAACATTCTTTTGAAGTTGCTTCAGGCTGCCGATTATGATGTTGAAAAGGCTCAGAAGGGGATCGTATATGTGGATGAGATAGATAAAATAGCAAGAAAGACTGAAAATCCTTCGATAACAAGAGATGTCAGCGGCGAGGGCGTACAACAGGCTCTTTTGAAGATTCTCGAGGGTTCGGTAGCAAATGTGCCTCCTCAGGGCGGGCGAAAACATCCACATCAGGAATTCATTCAGTTTGATACAAAGGATGTGCTGTTCATTTGCGGAGGAGCCTTTGATGGTATTAATGAAGTGATTAAAAGGAGAATAGGTGAAAAAGTAATAGGCTTCAATTCAGATATTTCACATAATGAGGAGAAGCGTTCGGAGATACTTAAAAAGATAGAGCCTGAGGATTTTTTAAAATACGGACTGATACCGGAGTTTATAGGTAGACTTCCCGTTGTAGTAACTCTGCAGGAGCTTTCCAAAGATGCGCTGATAAGGATAATAAAAGAACCTAAAAACGCGCTTTTAAAACAGTATAAAAAACTGTTTGAAATCGATGGAGTGGAACTTGATGTTGAAAATGGCGCGATAGAAGCTGTCGCGGACAAGGCTGTCATGAAGAATACGGGAGCACGTGGTCTGCGGAGTATATTTGAAAATGTGATGAGAGACGTTATGTATGAGGTGCCGTCAAGAGATGATGTTAAAAAATGTATTATAACTAAAGATACAGTTGAAAATGATATGCCGCCGACGCTTGTGTTTGCGGATACAGCTGCTGCGAGCAGAAAGACTGCCGACGAGACGGCATAGAAAGTGAATCAATGAGACTTAAAAGCCGACTGATGACCGGTTACAAAAGGAGGGGAGGATATGGCTGAAGAAAAAAAGCGAACATTAAACGAAGGAAAAATAGTAAGCGACGAAAATGCTGAAAACAGCATTGATAATAATGTTATGGCTTCAAAGATAGATGATGATACAATGGTACTGCCGATGATCCCACTTAGGGGAATGAATGTATTTCCAAACATGGTCCTGCATTTTGACATAGGCAGGGAAAAGTCTATAAATGCGCTTGAAAAGGCGATGATAATGGATAAATATATCTTTCTTGCTGCACAGAAAGATGAAACTACTGATCTTCCGACACCGGATGATTTTTATCATATCGGGACGATCGGCAAGGTAAAGCAGATGCTTAAACTGCCGGGAGATTCGATAAGAGTGCTTGTGGAAGGGATTTCAAGAGGCCGTATCGAGGATGTTATTTTTGAAATACCGTACTTTAAATGCGTTATAAAAAAGATCGAGGAAGAAGAGCCAATTTATATGGATCCACATATCGAAGCGCTTATGCGTGCTGTGATCGCAAGTTTTGGAGAATATGTTGAGCTTGACCCTAAGCTTTCAGAGGATGTTATGGGGGCAGTGGCAGGGCTGGAAGAGCCCGGTCGTTTTGCCGATTTCATAGGTTCACATATAGATATAAGGATAGAAGACAAGCAGAAGCTGCTTGAGACTTTTGATGTAACAGACAGGCTTGAACTTTTGAACAACATTTTGAGTCGTGAAATAGAAGTAATGAAACTTGAACATGATATAAGTTCCAAAGTGAAAGTTCAGATGAACAAAAATCAGCGCGAATATTATCTGCGGGAACAGATGAGAGCTATACAGGAAGAGTTAGGCGCAGGAGAAGAACTCGAAGATGAAGCTCTGAAATGGAGTGAAAAGCTGAAAAAACTCAGGCTTGCAAAGAATATAGAAGATAAAATGGAAAAAGAGATTCGAAAATTCTCGATGATGCAGCCGGGATCTGCGGAGGCGACTGTGGTTAGGACTTATGTTGAAACTATACTCGATCTGCCGTGGAGAAAAGAAAGCAGGGTTAATAAAGATATAAAAAAGGCTGAGAATATACTTGAGGCGGATCATTACGGACTTGAAAAGGTCAAGGAGAGAGTCCTTGAATATATTGCAGTCATACAGCTTTCAAAAAAAATAAAAGGACCTATAATATGTCTTGTTGGACCTCCGGGCGTAGGTAAGACCTCGATAGCCAAGTCGGCCGCAAGAGCGACCGGCAGAAAATTTGTGAGGATGTCTTTGGGCGGTGTGCGTGATGAGGCTGAGATCCGCGGACACAGACGTACGTATATAGGTTCAATCCCCGGCAGAGTTATAAACTTAATAAAGGAAGCAGGCGCGTTAAACCCTGTATTCTTATTTGATGAGGTCGATAAGATCGGCGCTGATTTCAAAGGTGATCCGGCATCGGCACTTCTTGAAGTGCTGGATCCCGAACAGAACAAGGCTTTCACTGACCATTATCTTGAGGTCCCTTTCGATCTTTCAAAGGTGATGTTTATAACAACAGCGAACACTGCCGCTACCATTCCGGAGCCGCTGCTCGACAGGATGGAAGTGATAGAGGTATCGGGATATACTGAAGAAGAAAAGGTACGCATTTCAGAGAAGTACCTGGTTCCCAAGAAGGTTGCAGAACACGGTCTGAAAGAAGAAAACATAGATATTCCGGAGGACACGCTGAGGGAAATGATCAATTACTACACCAGAGAATCAGGGGTTAGAAATCTTGAAAGGGAGATTGCAAATCTATGCAGAAAGACGGCAAAAAAGATTGTGGCAGGAGAAGGTGATTATTTTGAGATAACACCGGGTAATATAGAAGATTATCTCGGGAAGAAAAGATTTCATTATGATATAATAAAAGAGGAGGCTGAAACAGGTGTAACTACAGGTCTTGCATGGACGCAGGTTGGGGGCGTTACGCTCTTCATTGAGACCGCAGTCGTTCCGGGAACGGGCAAGATCATACTTACAGGACAGATGGGCGATGTCATGCAGGAATCTGCAACAACTGCTTTAAGCTATATAAGGTCCGTTGTAGATCAGCTGTGCATTGATGAGGATTTCTACAAGGAGAAAGACATACACATTCATATACCGGAAGGAGCAACTCCGAAGGACGGCCCTTCGGCAGGGGTGACAATGTGCATATCTCTGATATCGGCTCTTACCGGTATTGCGGCAAAAAAGGATATCGCAATGACAGGGGAGATAACACTAAGAGGGAAAGTGCTTCCGGTAGGCGGAATAAAGGAAAAGGTGCTTGCAGCTCACAGGGCAGGCATCAGAAAGGTGCTGCTTCCTGAAGAAAACAAGCCGGATATAGATGAAATACCTGAATCTGTAAAAAATGAGATGGAGTTTGTGCTGATAAAAGATGTAAATGCGGCTGTCAATGAGGTGCTCATAAAGAAAAAGACGATAAAAAACAAGAGATGAGCAGGCGGATATCGAGATCGACTGTGCGACATGCCCTGTTATAAAAGGGGATGTCAAAAAGAAAGGAGGAGGCAGAATGATCATAAATAAAGCTGAACTTGAGGCTGTAGCGGTCAAGCCTTCACAGTATCCGCCGGAAGACCTCGCAGAGATAGCTTTTGCGGGAAGATCTAATGTAGGGAAATCATCGCTTTTGAATCTTCTTGTAAACAGAAAAAAACTGGCTTACTTGAGCAGCACGCCGGGAAAGACCAGGACTATAAATTTTTACAGGATCAACGATAATTTCAGGATAGTTGATCTTCCCGGGTACGGATATGCAAAAATACCAAAGAAAGTATCTGAACAGTGGGGAGAGATGATAGAAGGCTATTTGAAGATGCGACCTAATATCATAAAAGTTATACAGCTGGTAGATATAAGACACGAACCCTCTAAACAGGATGTTCAGATGTACAGTTATCTGAAAAACTATGATTTGGATGGAGTTGTTGTTGCGACAAAGGCGGACAAGATATCTAAAGGCGCACTGCAGAAGCATATAAGCGTGATAAGAAAGAAACTTTCAATGTCCGTTGAAGACATAGTTATACCGGTTTCATCACTTAAAAAGCAGGGACATGATGAACTGCTTTCAGTGATGGAAGAAATGTTAAACATGATATAGGATATTTATACGTCTGCAGGAGGCGAAATTATGGGCATGATGTCTATAGGAAAAGAAATGTTATCGCGTGAGGATATCGAAGCCAGAGCCAGAGAAATAGGTGAACAGATATCAAAGGACTACGAAGACAAAGAACTTCTGCTTGTCGGCATACTTCGCGGGGCTGTAATGTGGATGGCCGAGCTGATGAAGAACATTACGGTTGAAAATACCGTGATTGATTTCATGGCAGTTTCAAGCTATGGGTCGGGTACCAAAAGCTCCGGCCAGGTCAGGATCAACAAGGATCTGAACGAGGATGTTGTGGGTAAAGACATTATAATTATTGAAGATATCGTTGATACGGGTACCACATTGAATTATTTAAAGAAATTTCTTGCGGCAAGGGAAGCAAATAGTGTAGAAATATGCGCTATGCTGGATAAACCTGCAAGGAGAAAAACTGAAGTCGATGTAAAGTATGTCGGCTTTAAGGTAGAAAACAAATTTATAGTGGGATACGGTCTTGACTGTGACCAGCAGTACAGACAGCTGCCATACATTACGTGCATAGACAATGATGAGTAAGTCATATATCGGCTCCGCATGCAAATGCTACGGGATTGATCAAACAATACTAAAGTAATCTGAAATAAAGAAAAGGAGATTTAAAATGGGCTACAAAGTACCGGTTGGGCTATCCAACAAACACTTACATTTATCTGAGGAACATATTGAAATACTGTTTGGTAAGGGGCACAAACTTACACCGACGAAGGATCTTGTACAGCCGGGGCAGTTTGCATCGGAAGAGAAAGTAGATATCGTGGGTCCTAAGGGAACGCTGAAAGGCATCAGAGTACTTGGACCTGCCCGTCCGCAGACTCAGATAGAGCTGGCAATGACAGATGCAAGAACTATCGGTATCAAAGCACCGATAAGAGAATCCGGAAAACTTGAGGGAACGCCGGGCTGTAAACTCATAGGACCTGAAGGTGAGGTTGATCTTGAAAGCGGTGTCATGATAGCCTTGAGACATGTGCATCTTTCTCCTGAACAGGCCAAGGAAGCAGGAGTTATGGACAAAGATATCGTATCTCTTAAGGTAAACGGCGAGAGAGGACTTATATTTGAAAATGTACTTGTTCGTTCAGGTGATACGCATGAAAGAGAAGCTCATTTTGATACAGATGAAGGAAATGCCGCAGGACTTGTACCCGGCTCGACGGCTGAGATCATCAAATAAAAAGCAGTTGAAAAGATAAGTGTGGACAGGCGGGAAATTTGCCTGCCCGTCGGTGTTTAAAGCCTTGGACATGCAGGTATCCATGGCTTTTTAATTTTTGCCTATCAGGCATTACAGAGTTTTATGGTATAATTTTGTATGATAGTGAATGAGTTGTTTCAGAGCCAAGCAATGAAAGGATCATACGGCAGCAAGAGAAGATGCCGTATAAGCAGAGGAAATGTATGACATTTGCATCATAGGCGGCGGTGCATCGGGAATGACAGCCGCTATTGCCGCATATAAGACAAATGAAAATATAAAAATATGCATAGTGGAGAAAAATACAGAGCTTGGCAAGAAGATACTTGCAACCGGAAACGGCAGATGCAATCTAAGTAACAGCAGATGTCATAACAATGATAAGGTGCTTGGATTTCTGGGTGACTTGGGAATAGTTACACGAACAGATGAAAGTGGCAGGATATATCCGTATTCCGAACAGGGAGCACAGGTAAGAGATGTGCTGAGCGTTCATGCTTTTGCTTCAGCAGATGTTTTTTTGGGCGATGCGGCAGAGCATATCTCATCGTCAGATGGCCTTGTGACTAACAGTGTGGAAACAGACTCCGCAAAAGCGGCTGGCAAAAATGAACGAAAAGGTTTTACCGTAATTATGAAGAGCGGCAGGATAATCAAAACACGCACGGTGATACTTGCTCTTGGAGGAAAGGCCGGACCTCAATACGGATGTACGGGTGATGGATACAGGCTGGCAAGAAATCTTGGGCATAGGGTCACAAGACTTGCACCGGCGCTTTCGGCTGTTGAATGCAAAGGAGCCTTTAAACCGATAAAGGGAGTGAGAGCAAAGGCGAGAGTGCAGCTTTTGAAAAAGATTAAGATGTCGGGAGAAAGACTGCAGGACGGTAAAGGCCGGGTAATAAAAAACGAATCAAATGATGTGATTGCGGAAGAGTCCGGTGAAGTCCAATTTACGGCAGACGGATTGTCCGGCATCTGCATATTTGATCTCAGCAGATTTATAAAACTTTATGACAGCGAAACACTTGATGACGGATTTAAAAAGTATTCGTTAAGAGTGGATCTTATGCCTGACATCAGTGAGGATGCGCTTCGGGAAATGCTGAATGAAAAAATAAAAATATTCAGCAGACGCATTACTGAAAACAATGCGAAACGTGTAATTCAGTGCAGTCATTTGAAGAATAAAAATGCATCAAAAAAATATAATACGCAGTTCAAAGAGAAATGGTGCGTATTAGAGATGATAGTAAATGATAAGCTTGCAAAAATGATATTTGAGCGGGTGACCGATAATATGGGTACAGACAAGATGTATCCGAACATGATTGACGTAAGAAGTGAGCGTGCAGAAAGCTTTTATGCAAAAGAACCCGTAAAGCTGGCAAAAGCTCTGGCAAGTGGGATTAAAGATATGCGTTTTCAGGTAAGCAGCGTAAAAGGCTGGCGTTATGCGCAGTGCACATCCGGCGGAATACCCCGTGTTGAGGTGGATATGAGCACTATGGAATCGAAGATAGTAAAAGGTCTTTACATAATAGGCGAAATGATAGACAATGACTGTCCCTGCGGTGGATTCAACCTGAACAATGCATGGGAAACAGGCATAAAAGCGGGAATTGCCTCGTCGGCTGAGGCAGGGTAGGAGAAACTGTTTATATGTCGGATAATATATCATATAGAATAAATGAGATAAGGGTAGATCTGAATGAGGACAAGGCGATAATCCCTGATAAGATCAGGCGCAGAACAGGTATCAGAAATCTTGAGATTTATTCATGGAAGATTGCAAGAGAATCCATAGATGCGCGCAGAAAACCGGATGTAAAGCTTGTTTACACGGTAGATTTTTTGTGTGACAGAATCGATATAGAAAAAAAGAGCAGGGTCAAACTTACCCGTACACCTGTATACAGCTATGAGATACCGGTACCCATTAAAAAACCGGAGAGGCGGCCTGCTATAATAGGAAGCGGTCCGTGCGGTATTTTTGCAGCTTATACACTTGCAAAAGCGGGATTGAAACCTATTATTATCGAACGTGGAAGCTGTATGGAAAAGCGTATAAGGAGCGTCGAGCGCTTTTGGAGGGAAGGTGTTCTTGATACAGAGTGCAATGTGCAGTTCGGTGAAGGCGGAGCCGGAACATTTTCTGATGGAAAACTCACAACGGGCATCAGGGATAAAAGGACGGCATATGTTCTGAAAACATTTGTAAGAGCAGGGGCGGATAATGATATATTGTATAAACACCGGCCGCATATCGGGACTGACGTTATAAGGGGCGTCATAGTTTCCCTTCGAAAGAATATAGAAAATATGGGCGGAACCTTCTTGTTTGATACTAGGCTTTCCGGAATAAAGAAAACCCGGGACAGAGTATCGTCCATTGTGTTAAATGAGGATAAGACTATAGAAACAGACCATGTGATACTGGCTCCGGGACACAGTGCACGTGATACGTTTCGTATGCTTTGCAAAAGCGGTATGAAAATGCGCCGCAAGGCATTTTCCATAGGTGTGAGAATAGAACATCCTCAGAAGCTCATAGATGAGGCACAGTACGGTGATGCAAAGATTGCGGAAAAGATCGGCGCGGCGGATTACAAGCTTAATTACAGGTGTTCGGATGGAAGAGGGGTTTATACGTTTTGCATGTGCCCCGGAGGGGAAGTGATTACAGCCTCATCTCAGAAAAATTGCGTTGTTACAAATGGAATGAGCCTTCATGCAAGATCGAGCGGCAAGACAAACAGCGGACTTTTGGTGGATGTCAGAATATCTGATTTCGCATCGGATCATCCTCTCGGCGGAATAGAGTTTCAGGAAAAGTATGAACAGCTTGCATTTATAAATGGCGGCAGCGGATATAAAGCGCCGGAATGCACTTTGAAAGAATTTAAAGATACGGATGAAAAAGCAGAAAAGGTGATCAATTCTCTGCCGCCTTTTGCTGTCAGATCAATACGTGAGGCCATTCCTCATCTTGCAGCGAAGCTCAAAGGCTTTGATTATGATTATGCGATTATTAAAGCAGTGGAAAGCAGAAGTTCATCACCTGTACGCATCGAAAGAAATGAATTTTTTGAAAGCCCTGTAGGAGGGCTTTATCCCGCCGGTGAGGGAGCAGGGTATGCGGGAGGCATAATCTCGGCAGCTGTAGACGGTATGAAAGTCGCTGAGGCTATTATTTCCGCTTCCGGGTAATTTAAAAATCAGCTGCTGTTTTGGACAATATGTCCGCAATTGAAGCAGCCGACGTACGGTGAAAAGCCTTTAAAAATAAGTAGATAAGAAAAATATTATGCGGTAAGATTGTTGAAAAAAAGTTTTTTAGCGGTAAAGCAAAGGACATGTGTGAAAACACATGTCATGATATGTTAAATCGTTATTCCTTTTGCTTTTCGTATATGGCAAAACCTGAATTTTTGTCGCCGAAGAGAAGCTTCCCGTCCTCAATGCTGCATTCTGATGTTTTGCCGTTTACAGTAATTTTTATTGTTTCCCCGGCCTGCTTCCAAGTGCCTGTAAATGCATTGTTACCGTATTTTATCGTAACTTTGTTATCAGTTGTAAATTTTATCATCGCATCTGTATTCAGCTTGTAATCTTTAAGATAGTGAACTTTATCATTAAGCTTCCAGCCGGTTATTTTCCACGTGCCTGTTATGTTTGATGGACTTCCGCATGCAGTCAGATAAAATGCACATGTGACAGTGAGCGTAAGCATCAATAGTATGTTTTTTTTGTTATTCATGATCTTTGTCCTCACGGTTGGATCATCTGATCTGTTCGTACTTATAAAACTAACATAATAAATATCTTAAAGTCAAGGTTGCAGTGATCACTTGTGATGTAAAATATTTATAAAAATTACAGACTCTTATAATTCAATGATCGTCAATTGAATATGTTTCCAGCGGAGCATTTTTAGGTATCTTTGGTTTTTATTAGACTTTCACCGGTCATTTCTCCCGGTATGGGAAGGTTTATGAGTTCCAGCAGCGTAGGTGCTATGTCCGCAAGTCTGCCGCCGTCTTTTAACTGTACGGGCTTGTTTGCAATGTGTACAAGCGGGACAGGATTTAGTGAATGTGCAGTCACTGAAGCACCGTGATCATTCAGCATCACATCAGCATTGCCGTGATCCGCTGTCAATAAGAGCTGACCGCCCTTTGATAGAATTTTTTCTTTGATCTTTGTGACACAATTATTGAGAGCTTCGATTGCTGCAATGGCAGCTTTCATGATACCTGTATGTCCGACCATATCAGCATTGGCAAAATTAAGTATGATCACGTCGAATTTGTCAGAATCGATCAACTCAAGGACTTTATCCGTTAAAATATACGCACTCATTTCAGGCTGAAGATCATAAGTTGCGACTTTGGGTGAAGGGATCAGTATGCGCTCCTCGTTTTTATTTGGCTTTTCCACGCCACCGTTAAAGAAGAAAGTAACATGTGCGTATTTTTCAGTTTCTGCAATCCTAAGCTGCTTTATGCCGTTATCCGCAAGATACTCCCCTAGTGTATTTTTGAGCTTTTCAGGAGGGAAGGCAATTGGGACATCAGGCATTGAAGCATCGTATTGTGTCATGCAGATATAGCAAAGATCATTTATCACTTTCTTTCTGTCAAATCCATCGAAGGAGCCACGCTTAGACACGAATGCCCGTGTAATTTCCCTTGCACGGTCGGGCCTGAAATTATACATTATTATACTGTCGCCGTCATTTACAGTGGCAACAGGTCTGTCATCATTTAAGACAACAGTAGGCAGAACGAATTCATCGTTTTCACCGCGTGCATATGCGTTTGTTACAGCTTCTGTGCCTGTGGCTGTAGTTTCGCCGAAGCCTTCGGTTATAGCAAGGTAAGCTTTTTCTATACGTTTCCACCGGTTATCTCTGTCCATAGCATAATATCTTCCGGTGACAGTAGCAATGCGCCCTATAGATATTTCTGCCATATAATCCTCAAGCTTTTCTATATAAGTTACGGCACATCTTGGAGGTACATCACGTCCGTCAAGAAAGCAGTGTACATATACGTCTTTTACATTTTTCTTTTTTGCCATATCTATTAGTGCGAACAGATGATCAATATGGCTGTGTACGCCGCCGTCGGATAACAATCCGAACAGATGAAGTGCGGAGGTGTTGCTGACTGCATGATCCATAGCCTTGATAAGTGCTTTATTTTCAAACAAGCGTCCGTTTTCGATCGCATTTGATATATTGGTAAGTTCCTGATATACGATGCGGCCGGCTCCTATATTCAAATGACCTACTTCGGAATTTCCCATCTGACCGTCGGGAAGCCCGACATCGCGTCCGCATGCCATAAGTTCAGTATGCGGATAGGTACGAAAGATTGCGTCCAGATCAGGCGTGTATGCCTGCGCAACGGCATTTCCGTAAGTATTCGGGGTTAAGCCGAAGCCGTCAAGTATTATGAGCATTGTCGGTCTTTTAAAGTTTTTCATCATTTTCTCCAAGAATTTCAGGTGTGTTTTTTCTTTTCTTTTTTATTCCCCGGAGGTTATTATATCAAACTCAGCAATGCAGTCAAACGGGAATTGCAGTTTCAAAAATAATATAGTAATGGTATAAAATTCCTTGAAACGCGAACTGTCTGTTGTTAAGATAATAAATACATGGCAGGCATGCCTGAAATACAGTGATTTTGCTGCTTTGCTTTTCGCATGATAAAATATATTAAAATTCAATGAGATTTTCAACAAAGGATAGTAAATGAGTTTTAAATGGACTCCCGTACAGGAAAAAGCTATAAAGCTTAGAAATAAAAACATACTGGTATCTGCCGCGGCAGGCTCCGGCAAGACTGCTGTTCTTGTAGAGCGTATTAAAAGACTTATAATCGAGGATAAGAAGGGTATCGACAGGATGCTGATCGTTACATTTACAAATGCAGCTGCAGCTGAGATGAAAGAGAAAATTGTAAAAGCCATAGAGACAGAGCTGGAGGTTGAAAGTGAAAATGGACAATTTTTGAGAAAACAGCTCGATAATATAGTAAATGCGCAGATCAGCACCTTCCATGCGTTCGCACTTGATATTATGAGAAGATACTTTCAGCTTATAGACGTTGAACCTGATTTTTCGGTTGGTGATCCCGGAGATGTTGAAGTGCTTATGTGGGAAGCTGTCGATGAAATGTTTGAAGACCGTTTTGAGGCGGACGATGAGGATTTCATTGATATTCTAAAGTGCTACAGCAACGACAGGAACGACATGGCATTTAAGAACATGCTGATTGGACTTTATGCGAAATTAATGGCGATACCCGAGCCTTTTGACTGGCTTTCTGAAAACATCGCAATGTTCGATACAGATAAGGCTAAATTTACAGAAAGCAAATGGATGAAGGAGATAAAACACGACATAGCAGAGCTTCTCATTGATGCGGAAGCAAGTATGGAAAAAGCATTTGAGATGGTATCAACGGCGGGACTTGAAGGGCTCGCAAGTAAAAATCAGAGTGATCTTGAGTCAATAAGGATGCTCAGGAAAAATTTGGAAACGTGCGACTGGGATAAGTTCAGGGAACTTGTTTTCGCTGTAAAATTCAAAACTATGGCGGCTAAAAAGACTGAAAAAGGAGGCTGGGATGAGATAAAGGCTGCTGTTGGCGAGCAGAGAGATGCGGCGAAAACCATCGTAAATAATATTATAAGAGATCAATATGTTGCAGTGCCTCTCGAGGACATGGTCGATGATATAAAGGCGACGGATAAGGCTGCGCGTGTATTTGAAGGTATTATAATTGAACTGCACGAACGATTCCGGGCCAAGAAAAAAGAACAGAACATCGTGGATTTTACAGATGCTGAACATTATGCACTGCGAATATTATCAGATGATAAAGTCTGTGCAGAGTATCATGAAAAATTTGAATACATATTTATAGATGAATATCAAGACAGCAATATTTTACAGGATACTCTTATAAAAAGAATCAGAAGAGATGATAATGTGTTTATGGTCGGAGATGTAAAACAGAGCATATATAAATTCAGACTGGCCGAGCCTGAGATTTTTCAGACAAAATACAAAGAATTCAAAAATAGTGAAACAGGATTTGATGCGGTCATAGATTTGAACAAGAACTTCAGGAGCAAAGAGCCTGTAATAAGAGCTGTAAATACAGTATTCGGGAGGATAATGGACGACTATGACGAAGACGCCGCGCTTTACTGCGGTGATGATTATGCAGGCGTGTATCAACCGGAGACGGAACTTTATCTGATAGACGAGAGCAGAGATGAGGAAGACAAAAAACTGACTGAAGACGTTTTGCTGATGAAACGTGCGGAAATAGAAGCAAATGCAGCGGCAGAAATCATAAATGGCGCGGTCGGACAGAAATTTCATGATTCAAAAGAAGGGTGTGACCGCGAGTTCAGAAAAAAAGATATAGTGATATTAATGCGTTCAGTGAAGGAAGGTGATATATGGCAGCAGGTGCTTTCGGAGCGTGGGATACCTTCTTATATCGAAGCCAGCAGCGGATATTTTGACACAGTGGAGGTTGCGGTATTTTTAGATCTTATGACTATCATAGACAATTTCAGACAGGATGTGCCGCTTCTTTCAGTAATGCGTTCGATGATCGGCGGATTTTCTATAGATGAAATGATCGAAATAAGACTTTTACATAAACGTGGAGCGTATTATGATGCATTCTTTACATACATGCATGAAGGTGAAGATGTTTTGCTGAGGAACAAGTGCCGCGCATTTTATGAGAAGATAGAAAACTTCAGAGAGTTTTCAAGGGGCATGCTGCTGGAAGAATTTGTATGGCATCTTTTAGACCGGACGGGGCTGTATATTTATACCGGCGGCATGATAAACGGCAGGCAGCGCCAGGCGAATTTAAGGGCGCTTGCAGACAAGGCCTTTACTTATAAGAACGTCCATGGAGAAAGTATATACGGATTTCTCACATATATAAACGCTATAAAGAATAAGGACCTCGATGTAGGGCAGGTGAAATTGCTGGGTGAAAATGATGATGTTGTAAGGATAATGACAATACATAAGAGCAAAGGACTGGAATTTCCGATGGTGATAGCAGGCGGACTTGGGAAGATCTCAAGGGGAAAAGCTGAAAGCAAGCGCGGGATAAAGCTTCATAAGGATATCGGTGTCGGCATGGCTAGGGCTGATTACGAAGAAATGTGGTACAAAGGAACGGCCGTTCAGACACTCATAAAAAACAGGGAGAAGATGGAAGATGATGCTGAATCGGTCAGATTGCTTTACGTTGCATTTACGAGGGCAAGAGACAGACTCGTACTTACCGGCGCAGTAAAGGATGTTGAAAAGCAGCTTGCAAGATATAATCAACTTGAAAAGATACCGCAGCCAGAGACATTTCTTGACATGGTAGGTCCCGCCTGCAGTGATGCGGGAATAAAAATATGCACCTATGACCGGGGAAGCGTAGTAATAAAAAACGATCAGGAATCTGTAGTAGTTGAAAGTGTGGAAGATATCAGGTCTTTCGATCCTGTTGAGGAAGAAAAACTAAAGGCGGGGGCACTTTATAAGGAGATAGACAGAAGACTTTCATTTACATATAAATATGCAGATGACTGTAAAAAGAAATCAAAGTATTCTGCTACAGAACTAAATAAAAATGCAGCCGGCGTTATTGAACCTGAGGATGTAAAGCTAAGGACGCCGAGGTTTATGAGTTCGAAAGTTTCAGGCTATGCAGCTGCAAAAGGTACAGCAATACACATTGTTATGGAACATATCGATTTTAAGGAAGCCTTAAGCCATATTGAAAAAGGGACGGGTTGTGAATATATAAAGGGAGTAATGGAAGATCTTAAAAATGATGGCATTATTGACAGTGCTATTGCTGAAAAAATAGATCCTGATGCTATTGCCGGTTTTTTTGATACAGGCATCGGAAAGCGCGCTGCACAAGCAGATTTGCTTGTGAAAGAAGCTTCATTTAATTTTATGCAAGATATCGAGGGTACCGAGGTGATGGTACAGGGGATCATCGACTGTTACTTCAAGGATAAAGATGGCTTTGTATTGATAGATTATAAGAGTGATTTTGTGAATTTGGCAGATCATGGTAAGAGCGTTTCAGAAATAAGGGAAAAGTACAGAGTACAGATGGAAATATATAAGGAGGCATTGGAAAAGATAACAGGGGAACAGATTACTGGTTCATATTTATACCTTTTCAGCAGTAATGAAATTGTAAAGATGGCGATATGAAACAGAGAGGATCAAGAGGATGATCAGTTCGGCTAAAATAAAAGAGGACACAATGCAGTGTCCTCTTTTATTTATATAGGTTCTATCAATTCTAAAGTCTATACAATACCCTGAGCCTTCATTGCTTCGCAAACCTTTTCGAATCCGGCTATGTTGGCACCTGCAACGAGGTTGCCTTTCTTGCCGTACTTTTCAGCAGCCCTGGCACAGTTAGCATAGATGTTAATCATGATCTGCTCGAGTTTCGCTTCAACTTCTTCGAATGTCCAGTTCAGCCTTTCTGAGTTCTGGCTCATTTCGAGTGCTGATACAGCAACGCCGCCCGCATTCACAGCTTTTGAAGGAGCAAAGTAAATGTCCTGTGCTACGAAGTATTCTACAGCATCGGCCGTGCATGGCATGTTAGCGCATTCTATGCAGGCAAGAGCTCCGCCTTCTACGATAGCTTTTGCATCATCGAGGTCGATATCGTTTTGAGTTGCACAAGGCATAAATATATTAGCTTTAACGTTTCTCCATGGTTTACCTTCAACATATGTAGCGTCAGGATGAATGTCGAGATATTCTTTCATTCTGCCTCTTCTTACCTGTTTGATCTCAATAACTGTGTCGATGTCGATGCCGTTCTTATCGTAGATGTAACCGGTTGAATCTGAAAGAGTAACAACTGTAGCGCCTAGTTCGGTAGCTTTAACCGCTGCATAAGTCGCAACATTTCCTGAGCCTGAAATACATACTGTTTTACCTTCGAAACTGTCCCCGTTATCTTTGAGGAGTTCTCTGGTGAAGTAGCAGCATCCGAATCCCGTTGCTTCTGTTCTTGCAAGTGATCCGCCGTATGTAAGACCTTTACCGGTAAGTACGCCGCCGGCAAACTGATCAACTATTCTCTTATACTGTCCGAAGAGATATCCGATCTCTCTTGCGCCTACGCCTATGTCTCCTGCAGGAGTGTCTGTAAACTGACCGATATGTCTTGCAAGTTCAGTCATGAATGCCTGGCAGAACTTCATGACTTCGTTGTCTGATTTGCCCTTAGGATCGAAGTCGGCACCGCCTTTGCCGCCGCCGATAGGAAGTGAAGTGAGACTGTTCTTAAAAATCTGTTCGAATCCGAGGAACTTAACGATTCCGGAGTATACTGATGGATGAAATCTCAGACCGCCTTTGTAAGGCCCTATTGCGGAGTTGAACTGTACTCTGAAAGCACGGTTGACCTGAGTTTTACCATTATCGTCTATCCATGCAACTCTGAACTGCACGAATCTTTCAGGCTCTACGAGTCTTTCGATGATTCCGAGTGCTTCGATTGAAGGATCGGCTTCAACAACCGGCTCCAGTGATTCGAGCACTTCGATTACAGACTGAAGAAATTCAGGTTCGTTAGGATCTCTTTTCTTGACTGTTTCATAAACATCTGATAAATACTTGTTCTTTAAACTCATTCTATATTCCTCCTAAAAAATTATTGATTGTTTTGCAACTTAGATAATTATAGTATATGCGGCCTTGTATTTCAATAGTTAAGGAGTTATTTTTAGTGATGTAAAAAATGATATTTTTTTACATCACTGAGTAAAGCGATACGCAAAAGACAGATAGTTAACAACCTCCGTTAAGCAAATAACTCTCATATTGAGACTGTTGTGTGCAGCGTTTATGAAATACAGCGGTGCGCAACAGGATAAAATGGAAAATTCATGTGGATAAGCCGTTTTTACATGTTGCGAATTCAGGGTGATATACGTATAATGTTGAATAAGATTTCTGTAAAAATGATAACAACAGAATCGTCTCAGTTAATCATGCCGGTGTTTTCACAATGCGTTGGCTGTATCTGTTTTCAATCCAATTTATTAATGACTGAATTCAGACTGACAGGATGCCTTCATATGTGCGCGCAGTCACGTGGGCATCTGTCAACGTTTTTTCAGCTGCGTTGATATAAATCGCAGTACGCATGATTGATACGGGTTTAAATCTACGATGTGCAAACCCAGTTCAGCGCGTATACGCGCGAGCGGTTTGGCGTAAAACGGATATGTATTTAAATAATATGCTTTGCATGTGAATATAACTGAAAAAAGGGGGAGAGCTTTTGGAAAAAGAAAAGACAGCAGAACAGCTCTTTGAAGAAAAGGTAGAAGAGATAATAGAACTTATAGTTGATAAAAAGTATATAAAGGCCAGAGATCTCCTCCTTAATAACAACGAAGTTGATATAGCGGAAATACTTGAGGACATTCTAGAGGAAGTGGATCCCGAACGTGCAGTAATACTTTTCAGGATGCTTCCCAAGGATGTGTCCGTAGAAGTATTCTCTTATCTGCAGGCGGAAGACCAGAAGTCGATCATAAAAGTAATAACCGACAAGGAAATAAATTATATCATCGAAGAACTCGATTTTGACGATAAGATCGATGTCTTGGAAGAACTTCCGGCAAATCTTGTTGACAAGATATTGGAGAAAACACCTAAAAATGAGAGAAAACAGATAAATACATTTTTAAATTATCCGGATAACTGTGCGGGGACTCTGATGACGCCGGATTACATCAATCTGCGAAGTGACATGACTGTCAGGGAAGCTCTCGATCATATAAAAGAAGTAGGCATGGATAAGGAAACGGTCTATACTTGTTATGTAACGACATTCGGAAGAGTGCTTTACGGCATAATATCGCTGAGGACTCTTGTTGTATCACCTGATGATATGCCTATAAAGGAACTTTTGCATACGGATTTTGTATCTGTAAATGTATATGATGACAGAGAAGAGGTCTCCGAGGCATTTACAAAATATGGATTCTTGGCTATACCTGTAGAGGATAAAGAAAAAAGGCTGGTTGGTATAATAACGGTCGATGATATATTTGATGTAATTGAAGAAGAGACGACCGAAGATATAGAGAGGATGGCCGGCGTCATGGACAGTTCGGATAGAGGGTATCTGAATCTGAGCGTGGGACAGCATGTTAAAAACAGACTGCCGTGGCTGTTTATACTAATGTGTTCATATACTGTAACGGGCGGGTTCATTGCCAAGTTCGAAGATTCGCTTTCTTCGATGATATGTCTGGTTGCATATATGCCTATGCTGATGGGCACAGGGGGAAATTCCGGTGCACAGTCGGCAACTCTTGTTATACGTGGTCTTTCTGTTGGGGATATCGACCTTAAAGATGTATTGAAAGTTCTCTGGAAAGAGATCAGGATCAGCTTTTTTATAGGGATCGTACTCAGCATATTGAATTTTTTGAGAATAATATATATAGACCATCACGGTACAGGGGTGGCATTTACTGTATGTATCGCGATGCTTATAATAATAGTGATAGCGAAGGCGCTGGGAAGCATGCTGCCGCTTTTGGCAAAGAAGATAGGAATCGACCCGGCTCTGATGGCAAGCCCGTTGATATCATCGATCACGGACATGATATCGGTGGTAATTTATGTGTTTATGGCAGCGTGGATATTGAACATTTGACATTGGAGATTTCAGATGAAGCAAAATGATTTTGGGAAGACTTTTACAAACGGCAGAGAAATGAAGTACAGCAGTGAAATGATCAGAAAATATGAAGCCCCTGAGTATAGGAAGGCTGCTGAAGAATATGAGAGAAAAGCGATCCGGGAAAGGCGTATAAGAAACGAAGATCCGGAAGGATACTTGCGCAGCAAGGATGAAAAGAAAAGATTTGAAGAAGATGGTGTACGAACTGTAAAAAACAGAAAGGGTAAAAAGAAAAAACATGGCAAAAGAAAGATATTCAGAAATGTAATAATCTTTATAATCATATTTCTGGCGGTATTTTTAGCATATTTCTTTATAATAACCTCACGCTTTGATAAGGTAACCACAGATGAAGATCAGTTTGCAATAAACAGTCAGTCGGCGGATAGCCTTAGAGGTTACAGAAATATAGCTGTTCTTGGTACTGATTCACGCAGAGGAGAGGGTTATGACGGATCGAGAACAGATGCGATCATAATCATCAGCATAAAAAAATCCAGCGGGGATATAAATATGATATCCGTCATGAGAGACTCATACCTTAAACTTGCCGATGCAGACGGCAGCCTCAAACTCGATAAGATAACGCATGCACATCACTATGACGGAGGAGCTGATACCTGTGCGGCGCTTAACAGAAGCCTCGACCTGAATATAAAAGAGTTTATGATATTCAACTGGGAAGCGGTTTCGGATGCAGTCGATACGCTCGGAGGGATAGAAATAGATGTTAAGCCGAATGAGCTACGCGATATGAATAAATGGGGACCAGAAACCGCTGAAAATACAGGTGGAAAATATACCAGAGTAAAACATCCGGGGAAACAGATGTTCGATGGTGTCCAGGCAACGACATATTGCCGTATAAGAAAAACTTCTGGCGGAGATAAAGGAAGAGGAGAACGATACAAGAAAGTTACTTCAGCTGTAATGTTAAAGGCGATATCGTCACCTGTAAAACTCAATGCCCTGAGCAGGAAAGTGTTTCCTAAGATCAGGACAAACATGACTCAGCTGCAATTTTTGACTGCGGCTGTGAGGGCTCCGGGATATGATATAAAAAAGAATCTCAGCTGGCCGAAAAACTATTATGGAGGACTTCTCAGCGGACGGTGGTATGCGGTACCGAGGACTTTGGTATGGAATGTCAGTTGGCTTCATAAGAAAGCATTCGCTCAGCCGGGCTATGTGCCATCATCCAAATGCCGCAGTATAAGCGATGAGATAATAAACACTACGGGCATACAGTAGGCGACATGTATAAAGTACAATCGGACTTAAGAGCAAGAGGAGCTGCTGAAAAAATGAATATCGGAAATATAACGAAAACAGAAATAAAAAAACTGATCCACAGACGCGCAGAAGTTTCCCATAAAGGTGATTTCGGTAAGGTATTGATAATAGCCGGCTGTGCCGGAATGGCAGGTGCTGCGATACTGTGCGGAAGTGCTGCGGTAAGGACCGGTGCGGGACTTACAAGATTTTATGCACCGGAAGAAATAATACCGATATTGCAGGTAAGTGTGCCTGAAGCAACATGCATAAAGCGTGAAGAAAAAATTGCGAATTTTTCAGATTATGATGCGGTCGCAATAGGGCCGGGACTTGGTAAAAGAAAAGAAAACATTGAGCTTATCGATGAACTAATGAAAAATTATCAAGGGACTCTCGTAATAGATGCGGACGGAATAAATGCCATTGCGGCAGACGGTGACGCAGAAAAGATAAAAAGCGCATGCTGCAAAGTAATACTTACGCCTCATAGAGGAGAAGCGGCAAGACTGCTGGGATATGATACCGATGAATTGCCGGATGACAGATTCAGGCTCGCAGAGATGCTCAGAATCAAGACAGGCGCGACAGTAACAGTAAAGGGTGCGGGCACGGTAGTCATTGACCCGGACGGGTTCATGCTTATAAATACAACAGGAACGCCGGGTCTTGCAAAGGGAGGCTCAGGAGATATATTGACAGGCATGATAACCGCTCTTGCGGGACAGGGGCTGACGCCTTTTGAGGCAGCTGCTTCGGGAGTATTCCTTCACGGATATGCAGGAGAGCTGGCGGAAAAAAATTACGGTCAGTACGGTATGGCGGGAAGCGATGTAGTCATGAATATAGGACCTGCAATCAAAGAGATAATCGGAGTATAAACAGGTATGAATGATCATATAAAGACGCAGTATGTATGCGTTAAAATTTAAATGACCGGCAGAATGATAACAGGAGGCATCTAATGGATCAAAAGCAATTAAAACAAACAGCAACAAATATTCGTACAGGACTTATCAAGGCCATACACGCGGCCGGTTCGGGACATCCGGGCGGATCATTGTCAGCGGCAGATATCGTAACGGCGCTGTATTTTGAGGAAATGAACATAAATCCGAAAGATCCTGATATGAAGGACAGAGATAAATTCATACTTTCAAAGGGACATGCGTGTCCTGTCCAGTATGCGGTGCTTGCGGCAAGGGGATATTTCCCAAAGGAAGATATCCTCAGCCTAAGAAAACTCGGCAGCATCTTTCAAGGGCACCCCGACATGCATAAGGTGCCGGGAATAGAAATGTCTACGGGTTCGCTTGGACAGGGGTTTTCAGCAAGCTGCGGCATGGCACTTGCGAATAAGCTGGACGGTTCTCCGGGAAGAGTGTATACCATGCTGGGTGATGGAGAACTTCAGGAGGGGATAGTTTGGGAGACTGCGATATCAGCAGCTCACTATAAGCTTGACAACATTGTAGGAATATTGGACTGGAATGGTCTTCAGATCGACGGAAAAAACGACGATGTAATGAAGATAAGACCGGTAGATGAGAAATTCAAAGCTTTCGGCTGGAATGTTTTAGTAATAGACGGACATGATTTTGATGAGATACTGAAAGCTTTTGCAGAGGCCAGAGCATGCAAAGGCAAACCAACCATGATAATAGCCGTGACTGTAAAAGGCAAAGGAGTATCGTTTATGGAAAATAAAGCGGAATGGCACGGGACTGCACCGAATGATGAACAATTTGAGACAGCACTTAAAGACCTGGGAGGTGAATGGTAATGGCAGAAAATAAAGCAACCAGAGCAAGCTATGGAGAAGCGCTGAAGGAATTGGGGGCGGAGTATGAAAACCTTGTGGTAATGGATGCAGACCTTTCAGGATCGACAAAGACTGCAGTATTTGCAAAGGAATATCCCGGCAGGTTTTTCAATATGGGAGTATCCGAACAGAACATGTATGCTTATGCCGCAGGACTGGCACATTCTGGCAAGATAGTTTGCGCAAGTACATTTGCGATGTTCGCATCGGGCAGAGCTTTTGAAATTATAAGAAATTCTATAGGGTACACAAAAGCAAATGTCAAGGTATGCGCTACACATGCCGGCATTACGGTAGGCGCGGACGGCGCGAGCCATCAGACCTTTGAGGATGTTGCGTTAATGAGAACGATACCTGGCATGACCGTCATAAATCCTTCGGACGATATTTCGGCAAAAGCGCTTTTGAAGCAGGCGGTGGCTTATGACGGACCGGTTTATATGAGGTTTGGAAGAGCTCCCGTACCGGTGTTTTACGATGACGGCGCAGATATTGTTATGGGGAAAGGCAACTGCGTAAGAGAAGGGAATGACGTTGCTGTAATAGCATCAGGCTTGATGGTAAATGAAGCCTTCATGGCGGCAGAAGAGCTTGCATCTTCGGATATCGATGTCAGGATTATCGATATGCATACTGTAAAACCTATTGATAAGGATATAATAGTAAAGGCGGCTAAAGAGACAGGGGCAGTGGTTACGGCCGAAGAACATTCCGTTGTAGGAGGGCTCGGAAGCGCCGTTTCGGAAGTGCTTTCGGAAAATTGCCCTGTAAAGATGAGATTTGTGGGACAGAAGGATTCTTTCGGAGAATCGGGACAACTTGAAGAACTGAAAGAAAAGTATGGAATGAATGCGGCTGCAATTGTGAAAGCTGTAAAGGAAATTTTGTAAAGTAAAGTATGGAAATATAATATAAAGTGAGCAAGCAAGGCGCGTAATTAACAGCGCCCTGTTTCTTTTAGCTGCAGCCGGCACTTGTGTGATTGTCTGTGATATAATATAAAAAACAATAATCAAAACGTAAAAGCAGCCCGATGATAAAATGAGGTGTAGACTTATGGAACAATATATTATGGCTCTGGATCAGGGCACAACGAGTTCAAGATGCATTATATATGATAAAAAAGGAAATGCCGTAAGCATTTCAAAACAGGAATTCACACAGTATTTTCCTGATGACGGATGGGTGGAACACGATGCGATGGAAATCTGGGAAACGCAGCTTGAGGTTGCGCGTGAGACTATGGAAAAAGCCGAAATAACATGTGAAAATATAGCGGCGATAGGCATTACCAACCAGCGTGAGACGACTGTAGTATGGGATAAGAATACCGGAAAGCCTGTATACAATGCGATCGTATGGCAGTGCAGGCGGACGGCGGAATTCTGTGATCTTTTAAAGGAACACGGCTTTTATGAGATGATAAGAAAAAAGACGGGACTTATTATAGACAGTTATTTCTCGGCTACAAAATTAAAATGGATACTCGATTGTGTAGAAGGCGCATATGATAGAGCTGTTTCAGGTGAGATTTTGTTCGGAACGATAGAGACCTGGCTCATCTGGAATCTTACGGGGGGAAAAATACACGTTACGGATTATTCAAATGCGGCGAGGACCATGATGTTTGATATAAATAAGCTGCAGTGGGATGATGATATACTCGAGATGCTAGATATCCCAAAGTCGGTGCTTCCCGAAGTGAAACCTTCAAGCTGTATTTATGGTAAGACTGATCCATCAATTTTCGGCGGCAGTATCCCGATAGCGGGAGCCGCAGGTGATCAGCAGGCGGCGCTTTTCGGGCAGACATGCTTTTGTAAAGGACAGGGTAAAATAACATATGGTACCGGTGGATTTATGCTTATAAATACAGGTAATGAACCTGTGCATTCAGGTAATGGTCTACTTGCAACTATAGCATGGGGTATAAATGGAAAAGTCAGTTATGCGATCGAAGGCTCTGTATTCATAGCAGGTGCCGCGATACAGTGGCTGAGAGATGAAATCAGAGTCATAGATGATGCATCAGATTCACAGAAAATATGTGATGAACTCGCAGATACTTCAGGTATCTATGTGATGCCGGCATTTACGGGGCTTGGAGCTCCGTATTGGGAACCTAATGCCCGAGGGGCGGTATTCGGCATTACACGCGGTACCAGCAGAGAGCACCTGATACGTGCTACAGTGGAATCGATCGCGTATCAGACACGGGATCTCGTAAATGCGGTTGAGGAAGATGTAAAAGAGAAAATAAAGTCGCTGAGAGTTGACGGCGGGGCTTGCAGGAATGATTTTTTAATGCAGTTTCAGTCAGATATAGCGGATAAAGAAGTCATAAGACCGAAGAATGTTGAAACGACGTCGCTGGGAGCAGCATATCTGGCAGGTCTGGAAGTCGGATATTGGCAGAATAAAGATGATATTATCGCAAATTGGCAGGAAGACAGAACATTCACACCGGAAATGACTGATGAGAAGCGAGCATCGCTGTGCGGCGGATGGCATTGCGCCGTGAAAGCTGTATTGAACTGGGCAGGACGCCATGAGTGATGCGGACGGTCTGAGATAACGATATATATTCGGATAAGAACAGTATATGCAGGATAAGTAAGGAATAATAAGGTATTTAAGAACGGGAGATAAGGAGTCAAATATGCCGATATTGATCATACTTGCCAGTATATTTATAGCGCTGATTGCGCTCATAATACATAGAGCGGACACCGGCTTTCCGGTATTACCGAAGAAAAAAAATAAGAAGAGGAATAAAAAATGACAGCAGGAGGCCGCGCATATTATAAAACAGTCGGTCACGGAATTTACGGGATTTACTGAGCGATTAATTTTATGGAAGCAATGATCAGATTACCGCAGTGCAGAGAATTAAGCGCCCGGCAGTCGTAGTTTATTTATAAGGTGATCAAATTAGTACTGCAATATTATGCGATTATTTTTTTATTATGCGTAAATATGCGTTAAACGTGTTGACAAGCTTTGCGTGTAGTGGTACATTAAGCGTAAGGTTAGCACTCGAGCATAACGAGTGCTAACAAACTTAAAGGAAGGGAGAACGACATGGATTTGAGTGAACGTAAACTGAAAATACTGCAGGCTATAATAAGCGATTTCATAAGATCCGCAGAGCCGGTAGGTTCAAGGACCCTTTCAAAGAAATATGATTTGGGTGTAGGCCCGGCCACCATAAGAAACGAGATGGCAGATCTTGAAGATGATGGCTATCTTACGCATCCTCACACTTCGGCAGGGCGCGTACCTTCGGAAAAGGCATACAGACTTTATGTAAATGAATTGATGAAAAAAAGAGAGCTTTCACAGGCTGAAAAAGATGCGATAGCTATGAGGCTTTATGATAACGCCACAGAGCTTGAAAAGACTGTACAGCATGCGGCGCATATACTTTCTGAAATCACCAATCTCACATCATTTGCGCTTACGCCGGATATCAACGAGGATAAATTAAAATTCATACAGCTTCTTCCTTTGGATGAATATACGGTCGTGCTTATGATCGTTTCGGAAAGCGGGAAAGTTTCGGATACAACGCTCAAGCTTAAGGAATATTACAATGAAGAGTCGCTCAGGATACTTGCAAAGACAATGACATATAACTACAAGGGAAGAACTTTGAGTGAAGCGCTGACAGTCGACATCATACATACATTTGAGGCGGATATAGCTGCGATGAACGACCTTGCAAGTGATATAATGCCGAACTTCATGAAGACTCTTGAAGACATGCTCAATGTAAGGCTCTACATGGATGGTCTGACAAATATATTCTCAATTCCGGAATATAACGACCTTGACAAGGCTAAGCTGTTCATGGAGATGATTAATAAAAAAGAAGATTTCACGAACAAGCTTATCAAGAGAGATAACGGTGTTATTATAACGATAGGCACTGAAAACGATGACATGAGAATGGAAGACTGCTCACTGATAACGGCAACGTATCATGTAGACGGAAAACTTGTCGGTAAGCTCGGAGTCATAGGACCTACGAGAATGAAATACGGAGAGGTCACATCTGTAATCGAATATCTTACTGACAATATCAGCAATACATTCAAGATCATGAAAGGAGAATATGGAGAAGATGATGACTGACGGCAGCGCTGAAGAAAAAAAAGCATGTGATGAAGATATCACAGAAGACATAAAAGACAAAGTCGCAACTGAAAATGCAGGCCGGAGTGATGATAGTGTTTCGAGTACGGACAAAGCTCAGGATAATGCTGACGGTGCAGATAAAACCGGTGAAGAGTCTGGAAGCGGTGATACAGATGAAAGTAGAAACGGAGAACAGGAAACAAACAGAGACGCATGTGAGGCGGAAGAAGATATTAAAACTCAGCACTTGAGGTTGATGGCGGATTTTCAGAATTACAAGAGACGTTCCGAAGAGGCCAGAGCAATGTCGTATTCACATGGAAGAGAAGATCTCATAACAGATCTTCTGCCGGTCATTGATAATTTCGAAAGAGCGCTTGGACATAAGGATGACTGCAACGACAATTTTGTTGAAGGCATGGGAATGATCTTTAAACAGATGATGGAAGTGCTTGATAAGGCGGGATTAAGAGAAATAGAAGCTCTCGGCGAGGATTTCGATCCCAATGTCCATGACGCGGTAATGACAGAAACCGGCAGCGATTATGAGAGAAACAAGGTGACAGAGGTAATGCAGAAGGGTTACAAGCTTAATGATAAGGTTATAAGACCCAGCATGGTAAAGGTCGCCAATTAAAATAAGTCAGTGCTGCAGCAGCCCCGGCGTATTATTCGGGACTGAAGCGGCATAATTATAAAATCGTTAAAAAAGATGTAAAATCTTTAGAATAAAACAGACAAAGGAAAGGAGTATTCACATCAAAAGTATAAAGCGTAAACAGTAGATTCAAAGCAATATTTTGAAAATACAGCGGCTGAAGATATGAAAGATCAGACATGGAAAAGAAATGGTTTACGAGTTTGTCTTAAGATGTGAAGTAAACAGGAAATGGGAAAAGTAATAGGAATCGACTTAGGGACAACCAATTCATGTGTTTCAGTGTTGGAAGGCGGAGATCCTACGGTAATAACTAATGCTGAAGGGGCAAGGACTACTCCATCAGTGGTAGGTTTTGCAAAAAACGGTGAAAGGCTTGTGGGAGAGACTGCTAAGAGGCAGGCTATAACAAATCCGGAAAGAACCATATCATCGATTAAAAGATATATGGGTACCGATCATAAGACGACTATAGACGGCAAGGATTTTACGCCGCAGGACATATCGGCGATGATACTGGGTAAAC
Source organism: Bacillota bacterium (assembly GCA_036839975.1). Taxonomy (GTDB): domain Bacteria; phylum Bacillota; class Clostridia; order Peptostreptococcales; family Anaerovoracaceae; genus RGIG7111. Next base: position 65,180 of record DAISVU010000004.1, read on the forward strand.
TTAAGGCAGATGCTGAAGCATATCTCGGAGAAACGATAACAGAGGCGGTAATAACCGTGCCTGCATATTTCACCGACAGCCAGAAACAGGCCACAAAGGATGCGGGAAAGATTGCTGGACTTGATGTCAAGCGTATAATAAACGAGCCTACGGCAGCAGCGCTTGCATATGGCCTTGAGAAAGAAGAGGGGCAGCATAAGATACTGGTATACGATCTTGGCGGCGGTACGTTCGATGTATCCATTCTAGAATTGGGAGACGGTGTATTTGAAGTATTGGCTACTAACGGAAACAACAAACTTGGCGGAGATGACTTTGACGAAGCATTGCTCAATTTCATGGCAGATACATTCGCCAAGGAAAACGGAATCGACCTCAGAAATGATAAAATGGCAATGCAGAGGCTCAGAGAAGCTGCGGAAAAGGCCAAAAAGGAACTTTCAAGTGCGCAGACCACCAATATAAATCTCCCGTTCATCACTGTAAATGATGCCGGTCCGCTTCATATGAACATGGACATATCAAGAGCAAAGTTTGAACAGCTTACAGGCGATCTTGTGGAAAAGACTGTAGAGCCGATGAAAAAAGATATGGTCGATGCAGGCGTAACAAATAATGATATTGCAAAAGTTATCCTGGTAGGCGGATCGACAAGAATCCCGGCTGTGCAAGAAGCGGTGAAGAGAATAACGGGCAAAGAACCGTTCAAAGGCATAAATCCTGACGAATGCGTTGCAATAGGTGCTGCCATACAGGCCGGCGTCCTTACCGGTGAAGTGAACGATGTTCTTCTTCTTGATGTAACTCCGCTGTCACTTTCGATCGAGACTCTGGGCGGTGTTGCAACCAGGCTTATAGAGCGAAATACAACTATTCCTACGAAGAAGAGCCAGATATTTTCGACTGCGGCGGACAACCAGGAAGCAGTGGACATACATGTGCTGCAAGGCGAAAGAGACATGGCTGCGGGAAATGTAACACTCGGCAGGTTTCAGTTGTCGGGCATCCCTCCCGCACCGCGCGGCATTCCACAGATCGAGGTTACATTTGACATTGATGCTAACGGCATAGTAAATGTAAGCGCAAAAGATATGGGAACGGGAAAAGAACAGAGGATTATTATCACATCTTCCAACAAGCTTTCGGAAGATGAGATAGATGCAAAAGTTAAGGAAGCTGAACAGTATGCTGAAGAAGATAAAAAGCATAAGGAGGAAGTAGAAGTCAGAAACGCGGCGGAAACGCTGATATATGAGACAGAAAAGAATGTAAAGGAACTCGGAGACAAGCTTTCAGAGGAAGAACTGAATACTATCAATGCAGCTAAGGAAGAATTGCAGAAAGTTCTGGAAAACGGAACTGTGGATGATATCCGTGCCAAGACCGAAGCTTTGACAGAGCAGTTTCATACTATTTCAGCTAAAATGTATCAGAATGCCCAGGGCGCAGGAACTGACACGGGTGCAGGCATGGGGACGGATCCTGATGCCGGAACAGGTGCGGACCGCGGACAGTCAGCAGACGGTGCAGATCCTGACAACGTTGTAGATGCAGACTACGAAGTAGTAGAAGATGACAATGGAGAAGACGATAAATAGGATTGAATCAAATTCAAATAACAATCTGCCCGTAGCACTCTCTTTTTGGGGAGTGCTACGGGCGGGTATAGTGAGTTGTCAGGCTATCGGCCGAGTGTTCGGTGCAAGAAACGGCATGAGAGATGTCCGGGGTACGGATAAAAAATAAAATAATGAGGGAAATTAAATGGCAGCAGAAAATAAAAGAGATTATTATGAAGTGCTCGGACTTAAAAAAGGTGCTGGCGAGGATGAAATAAAAAGAGCATTTAAGAAGATGGCAATGAAGTATCATCCTGACAGAAACCCGGGTGACAAAAAAGCGGAAGAAGCTTTTAAGGAAGTAAACGAAGCATACGGAGTACTCTCGGATTCTGAAAAAAAGAAAAGATATGACAGATTCGGACATGCGGGAGTAGACTCGAATGCAGGTTTCGGCGGAGCCGGAGGCTTTGGAACCGGCGGCTTTGACGGAGCAGGCGGGTTTGGAATGGATGACATATTTGACATGTTCGGAGGAATGTTCGGAGGAAAGGGCGGCTTTGGCGGTCAGAGCAGGGGCGGCTCTATGAAAGGACGCGACCTACAAAAATCCGTGACGATCACATTTGAAGAGGCGGCATTTGGTACGAAAAAGCAGATAAAGCTCAATAAGTATGTGTCCTGTGATACTTGTGGCGGTTCAGGCGCAGAACCAGGAACCAGCAAGACTACATGTCCGGAATGTAACGGAACGGGACAGGTGAACACTCATCAGAGAACTCCTTTTGGAGTGTTTCAAAGCTCATCACCGTGTAAAAATTGCGGAGGTACGGGGCAAATAAATGAGCATCCGTGTAATGCCTGCGGAGGTTCGGGCAAAATTAAGAAAAATGTTACGATAGCTGTTGATATACCTGCCGGAGTTGACAATGACTCTGTAATATCGATCAAAGGACAGGGAGAACCTGGCGAAAACGGCGGGGCGAACGGTGATCTTTATGTAGTTGTATCTGTTAGACCGCATAAGCTCTTTAAGCGAAGAGGTCAGGATCTGTGGCTTGATATACCTGTAAGCTTCAATCAGGCGGCATTGGGTGCTGATATAGTAGTCCCGACGCTTGACGGGAAGGTATCATATAAGATTCCTGCCGGAACGCAGCCTGACACGGTGTTCAGACTCAAAGGCAAAGGCATCAAGGCCTTGAGGGGCACAAGAATCGGTGATCTTTATGTAAAAGTGATCCTTGAAGTACCCGCGAAGCTCAATGCCAAACAGAAGAAGGCAATAGAGGAAATGGGCAGCATTGTAAACGTGGATTGTTATAATAAGAAAAAAGGCTTTCTTAATTTATTAAAGGAACTTTTCAAATAGTACTTTAAGTATATTCACATGTGCGGGGATATTCTTTGCTGCCTGTCGTTATCTATTATTCCACATCATTTTTGATATGCCCTGATGAGGTATTGTCCGGAATTTCCTGATTTGCCGAGATTTTAAGCCTGCTGAAGCTGCAAGCGACAAGTCGGGCTTTGATCAAATCCTGTCAATTGACCTGTTTGATATTTTATCATCACTTAAAGGGCGATTTATGACAAGTCTGACTCAGTGATTAATGTAGCTTTATATACCGGCATTAAATTTTGGAGCATTTATGAACAGATTTTTTGTTTCTGCAGTAAACGTAAATGAAAAAACAATAACTATAGACAATAAAAGTGATATAAAGCATATTTCAAAGGTGCTGCGTCTGAAAGTCGGTGATGAGATCGAGGTATCTGATGCTGTAAAGTGGGAATATGTGGGCAGAATACTTTCGATCGGATCCGATGAATTGAAAATCCGCATAGAAGATAAGCAGGCATTTGCGCGCGAGCCGGCAACAGACATCACTTTGTTTCAGGGGATACCCAAGCAGGCTAAGATGGACGGTATAATTCAAAAATCTGTTGAACTTGGTGTCAAGGCTATAGTGCCGGTATTTATGAAACGCACGGTGATAGTTGACAAGGGACGTATAAAAAAAAGACTTGCCAGGTGGCAAAGAATTTCCGATGAATCTGTAAAGCAGTGCAAACGCGGTATAATACCCGAGATAAGTCAGCCTATGGATTCCAAAGATGCAATAGCAGCGCTTAAAGAATATGACATTGTGATCTTTACTTATGAAAATGAAAACGAAACGACCATAAAGGATATGCTCAGAAGCAAAAAAATAAGCCCCTCGGACAGGATCGCTTTGATAACAGGCCCTGAGGGGGGCTTCTCAGACGATGAAGCCCATGATATCAAAGCTGTTGGCGGGCAGTCCGTGTCACTGGGAAAGACGATACTTCGTACCGAAACTGCCGGACCTGCCGCGATAGCAATGATCATGTATGAACTTGAGCTTTAGTGTACAGCTATTTTGATGTTACCATTTTGTCGCGAGATCTTCTGCTACTGCGATCGATTCCGACAAGATTGCCTCTGCAGCCGACTCGTCTATATCCAGACCTTCGGCCTTGAGTGCATCAAAGCTGCCGATCTCAAACATTTTCGCAACTCCACGTACATAATCGGTACCGAAATCCATTCCTTCAACATATCCGCCGCTTGTCGTGACATAGAGAAGTTTTTCTGCTTTGCAAAGAGACTTGACCTCAGTACCTTCATAGTAAAATGTCAGGTTAGTCACAAATACATTTTCAAAATATATCTTGAGAATGGATGGGAATGACAGATCCCAATAAGGTGCTGCGATCACGATTCTGTCTGCATTCGCGAACTTCGTGGCATATCTGAATACTCTGTCGCCCCAGGCCTGTTCCTGTATAAGTTTGAGCCTGTATGCCAGGTCTTTGTTGCTGATGGGTCTTATAGCTTCATTTTTGAGTGCTACTTCGAATATATGCACATCTTTATTATTAAGTTCCTGATATTTATCTAAAAATGCTGTTGCGAGTCTGTATGTACGCGATTCTTTATCGGGCTTCATGCAACAGTTTACAAAAAGTATTTTCATTGACGGGTTCTCCTGCCTTGATAATAGTTTGGATGATGATATGATTTTATGTTCAGTTTTTATAATTGTCAAGCGTAAGTATAATTATTAAAATAAGAAAACCAATTCCGGGGTTTTAGTTAAATAAAATAAGCATAATTAAATAAAATCAGTTTCAATATGGAGGAAAACGGGAATAGACAGAACAAACAAGAACAACATCTTTATCGGAATATTTGATAAAAGACTTACGTCCGGAAGGTTACGGAAGATAATTATTGATAAATTATTTACACCGAAACCTGACGCTGTCAACGCACGTTCAAATATTGCAATATACATGTATTTATGCTAAAATAACTATGTATCAAATCGATGAGAGACGTTAATTTTGAAGGGTTCTTGCTATCGCTTGCGAGTGTCGATGCAAGCTGAGAATATTAAAAACTGACACAAATACAAAAATTAATGTAAAAACGAAAACAAGGAGGCAGACATGTTGGATAAGAATGTAAAAAGTCTGATTAATGAGCAGATAAACAAAGAGTTTTACTCTGCATATTTGTATCTGGATTTCTCAAACTACTATTATGATGAAGGCTTGGATGGATTTGCAAACTGGTACGAGGTACAGGCACAGGAAGAACGGGATCATGCAATGCTGATGCGCTCATATTTACATGATAACGGTGGATCCGTTTCTTTTGAGGCTGTTTCAAAGCCGGACAAGACATACACCAATGTTGGAGATCCGTTGAAGTTCTCGCTGGAACATGAACAGTACATCACAGAATCTATCAATACGATTTACAAAGCGGCGAGTGAAGTTAACGATTACAGAACAATGCAGTTCTTTGACTGGTTTGTTAAAGAACAGGGAGAAGAGGAAAAAAACGCGGAAGATATGATAAAGAAATATGAATTGTTCGGGACAGATTCAAAAGGTCTATATTTGTTGAATCAGGAGCTTCTTGCAAGAACTTATACAACTCCGTCACTTACACTGTAGTCATTATTTAAGTCGAATACATTAAATCAAAAAAAGGAAATGGAGGTATTTTCAATGAAATATGTCTGTAAAGTATGCGGGTATGTCTATGAGGGTGACAATCCGCCGGAAGAATGTCCGAAGTGTCATCAGAAAGAAGTATTTGAACCGGTAGAAACAGCAAAGAATCCGTATTCAGGAACTAAAACAGAAAAGAATTTGCTTGAGGCATTTGCAGGAGAATCGCAGGCAAGAAATAAATATACTTATTTTGCTTCAGTAGCTAAAAAAGCGGGATTTGAGCAGATTGCCGCATTGTTTTTAAAGACGGCTCAAAATGAAAAAGAGCATGCCGAATTGTGGTTTAAAGCACTCGGCTTGCTGGGCGATACTGCTGAAAATCTCGAGTCTGCAGCCGATGGCGAAAACTATGAATGGACAGATATGTATGAGCGCATGGCAAGGGATGCGGATGAAGAAGGGTTCAAGGAACTTGCAGAACAGTTCAGGGGTGTTGCTGCGATTGAAAAGACACATGAAGAACGCTACCGGAAGCTTCTTAATAATGTAGAGATGAAAGAGGTTTTCAAAAAGAGCGATGTCAAAGTTTGGGAGTGTCGCAACTGCGGACACATTGTCGTGGGCACCGAGGCTCCGGAAGTGTGCCCGGTATGTGCTCATCCTCAGGCTTACTTTGAAGTCCATGCAGAGAATTATTAATTAATATATTTAAAGCACTTACATATGACTTCACTATTTCATGACGGGAAGCTTTACAAAAAGGGCTAATAAAACTAGCCGGCATCATCTGTATGATTGTGCGTTTACAATTTCAGAATATATCAGAATATAGCTGAGAAGACTTCATAATAAAATAATAACAGCAGTTTTAGAAAGAATGAGACTGCATGCTGTATATGCATACTCATTCTTTTTTTTGTGATCGACTATTTTTTTGATCTTTATTTTCCCCGATTTATTCCCTGCATACTGATTTTAACAGTTGACATATGATATCAATATGATATTATATAGATATTAAAATTGGCAAAACAGGGAGGTTGTAATGATGCAGGAAAAGATTTTAACTACTAAAAAAAACGGGATGGCGGTACTTATGCTGATTGTCATACTTTATGCGGCAGCATTATTTTTACTTATTTATAATAATACAGTGCTTATGGGTGAAATGATTGTTTCAATCATATGTGTTGCATTGTTATGTATCGGATGGATCCCGCTCATCGGGCTTAAGGTGTTGAAGCCGCAGGAAGCACTTGTGCTGACTTTATTCGGTAAATATATCGGTACCATCCGCGGCGAGGGCTTTTATTTTGTAAATCCATTTTCGACCGGTGTGAATCCGGCGGCCAGAACTAAGCTTGGTCAGAGCGGAGATACGGATGATGGAAGAAAATCAATTTTTTCAAAAAACAGAAATGATAAAGCCGATGCCTTGGAAATGTTGAATAAAAAAATCTCGCTCAAAGTAATGACATTGAACAACAATGTGCAGAAGATAAATGACTGTCTCGGAAATCCTGTAGAAATAGGGATCGCAGTTATGTGGAGAGTAACCGATACGGCAAAGGCGGTGTTTAATGTTGACAATTATAAAGAATATCTGTCACTGCAGTGTGACAGCGCTTTAAGAAATATAGTACGGAATTATCCCTATGATATCGCACCGAGAGTAGATACGACAGGTGACGGTGTTGCTGATGAAGGAAGTCTGCGCGGATCGAGCGAGGTAATAGTTGCAAAGATTCGTGACGAGATACAGAGCAAAGTCGGTGAAGCAGGTCTTGAAATAATCGATGCCAGAATCACATATCTTGCTTATGCTACTGAGATTGCGGCAGCAATGCTTCAAAGGCAGCAGGCGGTGGCGATTGTTGATGCTCGTACCATGATAGTTGAAGGAGCAGTCGGTATGGTGGAGATGGCTTTGGAACGGCTTAATGAAAAAGAGCTTGTGGAACTCGATGAAGAACGCAAGGCTGCTATGGTCTCAAATCTCATGGTAGTCCTTTGCGGCAGTCACGATGCGCAGCCGGTCGTAAATGCGGGCAGTCTGTATTAGCGCTTTGGATATGAAAAAGAAACAGGTGCCGTTGAGGCTTTCGGAAAAATTATATGCTGCTATCGCGGCCTGGGCCGAGGATGACTTCAGATCAGTTAACGGACAGATCGAGTATCTTTTGTCGGAATGCGTAAAACAGCGCAAGAAGGACGGAAGGTATGTGGGACAGGAAATAGATGTTCCACCAAAACTTGATATTAAATAGAAATGGGGCTTATAACATGTGACAGGAACCGCTTTTAGGCGGCAATGTCACACGTTATCGTGAATTTTACATTTTATATTTTATTTATAATATATTCTGCCATCATTAATAATTTAATATACAATCGTATTGTATATTAAAGCCTCGGTCACAGAGGTATTGAATATGAGCATAAAAAGAAATTTTTCATTTCAAATATACTCGTATACTCGTCATAGTTGTCCCTGTTATAGTCGCAGCAGCTCTTATAGGAGCGATTGTCAAAGGCCCTGGAATGTGCGGTACGGTGAAACGGTAGAAAACATCACGAAGGATAATTACGGCGTATATTCTGTATAGAGCCTTTTTAGAGAGTATGCTGAAGACAACGATTCGGGGAGAAAGTCTATTGATAGGATAAGGAAGGAAGTGTCATCGATCGGTTACCATTTTAAGATAATAAAAGACGGTTTGACACTTTATTCTGATATAACAAATGATGATATCGCACGGGTGAAAGAATCCATAGGGAGGCTCTATGGGAGCAGCAGCGAATATACGATCATAAGCGGTAGTATTGTTATAATACACAGTGTTTATAAAAGCATGGTCATAAGACAGATGCATTAGCGATAAGGGTGAAAGATCCTGAAGGTTATCAAGGTCATTCATATGTGATGAAAGATATGATAATATATACGTCAGTTATAATTTTCGTGCTGCTTGCCGCAGTGGTATTTACAAATCTTATCTTGTCACGCTGGCTTGCACGAAGCATTCTGAAGACTCTTGAAATGTTGAAAAAAGGAAGCAGCTTTATAAAGAACGGCGAACTTGATTTTGATATGAGGGTCAAGAGAAGGGACGAAATCGGTGATGTCTTGAATGATTTCGATGAAATGCGCCTGCGCTAGAAAGAATCCGTTGACGAATGCCTGAAATATGAGCAATACAGGAAAGAGCTGATAATAGGGCTTTCGCATGATCTGAGGACGCCGTTGACTTCAATAAAAGGATATGTGGAAGGACTGCATGACGGTATAGCAAATACAGTTATTATGAAAACAAAATATTATGAAGCTATCGAGACCGGCATAGATACTTTAGAAACTCTTGTATCAAGTCTTTCCGATTTTTCAAAAACAGAACAAGGGTTTAATAGTGATTTTGGATGTTATGCTCCCCGGAATTGACGGTTTTGAGCTTTGCAGGATCATACGCGATAAAGGCAATGTGCCGGTTATAATGGTGACAGCGCGAAAAGACGATATCGATAAGATAAGAGGTCTGGGGCTAGGAGCTGATGATTACATCGTAAAGCCGTTCAGCCCTGCGGAGATGGTAGCACGCGTAAAGGCTCACATCGACATACATGAACGTTTAATCGGGCTTAAAAGGAAAGAAAAAAACGTAGACAGACGCGATATAGTTATAAAGGGTCTTAGGATAAAACCTGTATCGAGACGTGTATTTGTAGACAACAGTGAGATTACTTTTGTAAATAAGGAATTTGATTTGTTGATGTTTTTCGCAGAAAATCCGGAAATCGTTTTCTCTAAGGAAACTTTGTTTGACAGGGTCTGGGGAGAGGATGCGATAGGAGACATGGCTACGGTCACTGTCCACATAAACAGACTGTGAGAAAAGATAGAAAAAAATAAAAAGAACCCCGAATACATCGAAACAGTATGGGGTGCAGGATACAGAATGAAGGTGGATTGAAAATGCCTTAATTTTATTTAAATTTTATGTTTATGTTCTTGCTCTTTTCTTATTGACTGCTAAACTCCGGGTACAAAAAGATTTTCAAAAAACATTAGAAGGAGTTGAGCAGAAATGGAAGTAAAAATCAACAGGATTAATTTTAAAAAAGCAGGTTGCATATTTATAACAATCGCATTGATGGTTTTGATTGCTTCAGCAGTATTCATATTTGTTAATTTCCACGCACAAATATATGATTATATGAATGGAAAAACGGCTGACAGTTATATTTTGGACAGTCACGGCCCTGTTGGAGAGCATCATGATCATGATAAGGAAGAGTTCTTCTATATCGGTATGAACACTGCGCAGAAGATTGGACTTGGTGTCATCTGTATTTCGGGTGGGCTGCTGTTTGCCGCATACTGGATTCTTATAGCGCTGTGGCTTGCGCAGAAAAGCAGAAAGGATGGTGCGAGAATGGTCTTGTTTTCGGCATTCTTGCTCTTCTTACTCTGATTTTCAATCTTGCGGCTGTTGCCGCATATTTCACTTACAAGGCATTTACTGTCAGATGTCAAAAGTGCGGGAAAATACAGAATAAGGATTCACTATACTGCAGATACTGCGGTGCACAGGGAGTAAAGATATGTACATCGTGTGGGACAGAACTTAAGACAGATGATAACTACTGCAAAAAATGCGGAGCAAAATACGAAGAAGAGTAAGTGTCTGTGAAAAGTTCTCAATATTATTGAGAACTTTTCTGTCATGATGTAAAATTTTCTTATATATGACAAGAAAATAAATATATGGTTTATTATTAAGCCTGAGATTTACAGATATATAATCCGGGGTATATAAATTTTCAGATTTAAATGTGACAAGAAGTTAGGAGTAAAATGGACGAACGAATTAAAAAGCAGCTGGAGTTTTCACTGGAGATAGATAAGGAAAAAAACATATTCAGGCAGACACATCTTTCGGGGCACGGCAGGGCGGAAAACGATGCCGAACATTCATGGCACATGGCTATAATGGCGTATATACTGCGTGAATATTCGAATCATGAGATAGATATTTCAAAGACGATGCTTATGTGTTTTATACACGATATAGTTGAGATAGATGCCGGAGACACTTATGCATATGATAACGAAGCTCAAAAATCCAAGAAAGAGAGGGAGTCGAAAGCTAAGGAACGAATTTATTCACTGCTTCCTGATGACCAGAAAGAGGAGCTTTCGGCACTTTTTGATGAGTTTGATAAAGGTATCAGCCCGGAAGCAAAGTTCGCACACGCTATGGATAATCTTCAGCCTTTGATCTTAAATAACAGCAATAACGGCTGCGACTGGAGGACTCACGGCATAAAGAGTGAACAGGTGTATAAGAGACAGTCCGGAACAAGAACGGGCTCTGAAAAGCTGTATGAAATAACAGATGCTATATTGAAGGAGAATATCAGAAAAGGCAATCTTTGATATTTTTATTCATGATTAAGCATTCTAAACATTATACTAAGTAGGGTTATATATTATCATTTGAAAGTTGCATCAGCTTAATTTTTGAAAAAGCGCCTTGTGAACAGCAGGGTGCTTTTTGTGTATGAAATAATATTTTTTATTTTCTGCGCAATAAAAACTGATTTACGACGGTAGGCTAAAAGCCTTTGCGGATAAAAAAGTTGGCAAATAAGAGAGGGGGTATGGTGTCCTTATTAAAACATTGATATTTTTTTTCAAACGGTTTTCTGCAAAACCGATACTTTGTGAAAGGAGTAGAAAAATGTTTTTTAAGATCGGAAATAATATTTGGAGGTATGACAGTAATCTCTGTTTTATGTTATAATATCTCCAAGTATTTTTTTTGTTAAAATGTATGTTGTGAACAGAGACAAAATTGAAATTTAGAGGTGTTTAGATATGAAAAAAAGACTCATGTGTTATTTTCTGATACCGGCATTGATCGTGTCGTACAGCTTTACAGGCAGCGTAAGTTTCGGCGCTGTACAAAGATCGGGCTCTGCGAAGAGCATGTTAAATAGTACTATACGGTCTGAAAAAGTATCGGTAGGGAAAAGAAAACAGCAAAACGGCAAAGAGTATAAAGAGCATCAGGCTCTTGTTATGTTTAAATCTGCACGAAGAATATCATCAAAGAAAGCAGCGAGACGCGCAGCTTCAAACCGGCTTTCGGGAGCCGGTGCCGATAGGAATGATATCACTATATTAGATGCATGGGACTTCAAAACAGACAATAAAAAGCTGACGGACAGCAGCGCAACGGATGCGGGCAAGAGACTTGTGCTTGCAAAAAGTAACAATACAGGGATAGAGGCTGACAAAGGCGTTGCGCTTATAAAATCAAAAAAACTCACTACAAAGCAGCTGATAAAAAACTTAAAGAAGAAAAAGACTGTAATTTTTGCTGAACCAAACTATAAAATAAGAGCATACGGACACAGTAATGACACGTACTCCGAGTATCAGTGGAGCTACAATCAGACAAATATAGCTTCCGAATGGAATGATAAGCCTGCAGGTGCAGGTGTTACAGGCTCTGAAAAGATAGTAGCCGTTGTCGATACTGGCATAAACTATAGACATGAAGATTTGCATAAAAACATGTGGGAAAATGACAACTTCGGTGTTTTAAAAGGCGAGCATGGATACGATTTTGTAAATGGTGACATAGATCCTATGGACGACAACGGGCACGGAACACATTGTGCCGGCATCATAGGAGCTGAAGGTGATAACGGAGCAGGCATTTCGGGAGTCAATAAGAATATCAAATTGATGGCATTAAAGATATTGGATGGCAACGGTGAAGGATATGCCTCAGAGGAAATTGCCGCATATCACTATATCAATAAGGCACTTGATCTAAAAGAACCTGTAACGGCAATAAATAATTCGTGGGGCGGAGAAGAAGAAAGTAAGATATTTGCAGAACTTGTGAATATTGTCGGTAAAAAAGGGGCTGTATCTGTATGTGCGGCAGGAAATGAAGCAAACAATAATGATGAAGAGCCCGATTATCCTGCAAATATAGATAGTCCGTATAATATAAGTGTTGCTGCAACAAAGCAGGACGGCGCGCTGGCATCGTTTTCCAATTATGGCAGAAAGACGGTGGATGTTGCGGCACCGGGGGTAGATATACTTTCTACGGTATCGTATGATTCTTATCTGCCGTCGATATACAGCGCGGGAAAGCTTGAAGAAACTACAAAGAAGGATGGCGGTACTGTCCTGTTCAATAAATACGATGATATGACATCGCTCGATTACAAAGTATGGGGCACTCCTCAGCAGATGGATATAAATGGAACAGAGAAGAGAATAGTAACAACAAATGATGACGGCGAAAATCAAGTCAAGCTTGATACAGGGGAAAATGCTTTCAGGAACAGCGGCAAGTCAATGAAGCTCGAATATAAAGGTCTCAAGGGAGGCGATATAGCCTTTATATCAGTTCCGTACAAGCTTGAGACCGATACGGACGGCAAGATAAAATCCGCGTCTCATGCGAGCTTCATGGCGAAAGCGTCAGCTCCGGAGTACTCCGGCATTTTAGGAGGATCCGCATTCATGGTGTTTGATGTTCCTAAAAGTAAGCTTAAAAATATCACGGCAGGCAATATAAGTGATTATGAGCCGAATGGATATATCATATCAGGCAGGCAGGATTACTGGGATCATTACGATGCGGAGCTTATGGAGGGACAAGATCTCTCAAAACCGATTGATGAAAAAGACAGAGCGCTTGTACTGGCAGTATATGCATATATCGATGGAGATTACGAGATATGGGTGGATGATCTTGCGGTAAGTAAAGAGGCAAAGACTGAATCGGACAATATAGAAAAAAAATTCGGGCAGTACGATTATTACAGCGGAACTTCAATGGCTGCGCCATTCGTTACCGGCACAGTTGCTCTTAAGAAAGCGGAACTGGGCGAGGATTGTGATATGGCGGATCTCATAAATGAAACGGTCTCAATAGCGGATACTGACGGAAAACCGCTTGATAATATTGCATCGGGCGGCGTGCTGGATTTTTCAAGACGCCCCGGCAAGCTTGGTCCGAGAATCAGCGATATAATAGTAAACCAGCAGAAAAAGACAATAAACATAACTGGGAGCGGACTTGGAGTGAACAACCTTAAGGTTGCATTTGGGACTGCAGGAAAGGAAATGCATGATGCGGACATAGAAGATCAGGATAACGTAAAAGGTCACAGTGTCATAGTAAAGGACAGAAAAAACTGGACAAATAATATTCTCGATGTACAAGTGACAGGCGGCGGAAACAAAACTTACACTAAATATGGAGTATATCTTGTTAATGGAAAAAAGAAGCATCATCTTATCAAAGGTGCAAAAGGATATAAAAATGGTGAAAACATGGTGACCAACGGCAGATATGTCTATAAAACCGATTCCGCTTCCGACAGCATAATGTGTCTTGATACTAAGAGCCGCAATATAAAAAACGGGTTTGACACCGTTTCATCACTGAAGATAAGAAAATTTTTTAATGAACGTACGTCTGAATCGGCTGATACGGATATGCAGTTTACCGGCGGGCTTGCATATATGAACGGCAATCTATATACAGTGCTTGAATATGGACAGACAGTAAATAAGAATGATGAAGAGGAAAACGGTGATAATGAAAGCGGCAACAAATTTTATTTATCGGAGAAAAAACTCGCAAGGGTAAATGCAGCTACCGGCGCGGCAAAAAACCTTGGGAAACTCCCGCAAGAGCTTATCAATACAGAGGACTGGACTATGGCTTCATATAACGGCAAACTCTATTTTATGGGAGGGTATACATATTCGAAGTCGGTCAAAGGCCTTACAAAGAGAGTGTATGTATACGATCCTTCAAAAAATAAATGGAGCACCGGACCTTCACTTCCTGAAGGACGCGCAGGGGGAAAAGCCTTGCAGACCGGCAATAAGCTGGTATATACTCTCGGTTGTTCGGAAGGACAGGCAGGAAACGGGGACAGTAAGATAGCTCCGGAAGATCAGCAGTGCCCGAGGACTCTCGTATTTAATGGCAGAACATGGACGGAATCTAAGCGTAAACTGTCGCCGTATGTGATCTCAAAGATGGCAATTTACGGCGGCTGCAAGTATACGATTTTTGATGCATGCATAGGAATCTGCAGGAACGGTATCATGTACGGAGGACTTCCTGTTGAAGATTACGGCGATACATTTGTGTACAACGCAGGCGCTGACAAGTATGTTGATACCGGATATAATTTCATATTCGATATAAAACAAGACGAATGTGAGAGCATAGCGGCAGGCAGCAGCGTTTACAGCTTCGATGCAAAAGATGCTATATATAAGATCCCTGTATCAAGCGGACTTTACACTGTTAGAACTTCAAAGAACAGAAAGGGCGGAAAAGGTATGGTTACAAGGTCTGTAAGCACTGTTCCGGGTTCGGATGTTGTTATCAAGGTCAAAGCCGCAAAAAAGAATTACATAAAATACATAAAGGTGGATGGAAAGAAGATCAAGCTTAAGAAAAAGGTTAGGGTGAAGATCTTGAAGTTCAGGAGGCTTGTGAAGAACAGGACTATAAAGGTCGTGTTCAAAAAAGCAAGAAAAAAGAAAAAGCACGTAAGGCCTTAAAGGCCAATATGGCCGCGGTATTTATGCTCACAATATGTATGGCATGATCGAAATAAAAAAGAGGTGCGGTTGCTCAAAGATGAGCAATGCATTAAAATAAAAAATGGATACCAGGGAGATACTTCAAAAAGTAAAAAGCGGTGAGATTTCGCTTGAAGAAGCGGAGAAGCACTTTACTAAAAGGCCTTTTACGGATATGGGATATGCAAAACCGGATGATCACAGGTGCAACAGGACAGGCTTTCCCGAAGTCGTGTTCTGTGAGGGCAAGCCTGATGAATACCTCGTTGAAATATATAAACATATGGTAACAACTGAGGGTTGCGCGTTTGGAACACGCGCCAGCAATAGGCAGTTTGAATTCGTAAGGGCGGAAGTGAAGGACGCCGAGTATGATCCCGTGTCACGCATATTGAAAGTCACAGGCCCTGAGATGAAAATGAAACGGAGAGGGGAAGGTTTTGTGACCGTCTGCTGTGCAGGCACGGCTGATGTGCCTGTTGCTGAGGAAGCTGTGCAGACTGCCGAGTATTTCGGCGCACATGTAGAGCGTATATATGATGTGGGCGTAAGCGGAATTCACGGGCTTCTTGCATATGTCGACACCCTGCAGAGATCAACTTGTGTGATAACGGTTGCGGGAATGGAAGGCGCGCTTGCAAGTGTAGTAGGCGGCCTTGTAAAAAATCCTGTTATAGCCGTGCCCACTTCCATAGGCTACGGTGCGGCTTTCGAAGGACTGTCTGCACTTCTTACAATGATAAATTCATGCGCAAACGGTGTGGCTGCAGTCAACATTGACGATGGATACGGTGCAGGGTACATAGCTACACAGATAAACCGACTGGCAGTAAAGAAAAGCTTTGAATAAACAAACAGACGTTTATGGTAGCATATAGAAATTATTTTTTGGTATAGAAATCATAACGGCTAAACAAATGGATATCAAGGAAATCTGCAGGACAAAATATCCCATAATGCTTATACACGGCATAGGTCATACAGACACAGAAAGTCCGGATTACTGGATGCGCATTCCGGATGCTTTGAGACTCAGGGGTGCACGTGTCTTTTTCGGTGGTCAGGACAGTTTCGGAAGTATAAAAGAAAACGGCATACAGATTGCAGAAAAGATAATAGAACTGACGGAAAACGGAAGTGCTGACAAGCTTAATCTGATTGCACACAGCAAGGGCGGTCTTGATGCAAGATATGCCGTATCTATGTGCGGTATATCCGCTAAAACGGTTACACTTACGACAATAGCAACTCCGCATCGGGGTATCAGATCTATAGATATCATGAAAAGAAAAAGGAAAAGAGCCATAAAAGGACTTTTATGGATATTTAATACTATGATCAGAGCCGGAGGCGGTCACAGGCCTGAGTCGAACGATGAGTATGAGAAACTTTCATGTGATTATATGGATGTGTTCAATCAATATGTGAAAAATGCATCCGGAGTTTATTATCAAAGCTATGCTTTTGATATGAAAAACATGAGAACGGATATTGCTTTTGCGCTTTTTTACGGGATCGTAAAGATGCACAGCGGAAGAAATGACGGCATCGTGGATGTCGAATCTGCTAAATGGGGTGATTTTAAAGGCATTATCACCGGTCCGGGAAAGAAGGGTATCTCGCATTCTATGGCAGTGGACAGAAGAGGGAAGAGCATAGCGTTTGCTGATATAGATCCTATCTCGTATGAAACTCCTGACGGACGCGTTATCGAGTACACAGATATAGTGGATCTTTATGTGAATATAGTTTCGGAATTAAAAGAAAAAGGTTATTGATGCCGCAGGACCGCTCGGGTGAAAACGAGGCGCATATAGTGGATTATATGCTGGATAAAAGAAAGGCATTTGTCTTGTGTCTCATTGACAGTTTCGGAACGCTGTGATAATATTTCTTTGTTGCATTATCGGTTTATTATGATAAAGTGGCGGAAAGGGAATATTCAAAAGCAGGAGGAGAAGAAATGAAAAAGAAACTATTATTTTTGACAGCTGTTATGTTGATATTGACGATGGGCATTTTCACGGGATGTGGAAGTAAGGATACTGCAGATGACGGATCGTGGAAGTATGTCGAAGATAACGGTCAGTTCATAGTTGGGCTTGATGATACATTTGCGCCTATGGGATTCAGAGATAAGAAAAATAAACTTGTCGGATTCGATATCGATCTCGCAAACGCAGTGGGTGAAGAGCTCGGTGTAAAAGTTAAGTTTCAATCGATAGACTGGGATGCAAAGGAAATGGAGCTTAAATCCAAGAAAATTGACTGCATCTGGAACGGCATGTCCGCTACTGAGGAGAGACAGAAAAGCATGTCGCTTTCAAAAAAGTATTTGAACAACAAGATTATAATAATGACAATGGATAAAAAGCTTAACATAAAAAGCGCTGATGAGCTTTCTAAATATAACGTGGCTACTCAGGCAGACTCGGCAGCACTGGAGGCTATGAAAGCGAATGAACAGTATGACAGTTTCAAGGATAAAGTTAAAGAATACAAATCATATGATACAGCTATCCTGGATATGAAAGCCGGAAGGATAGACTGTGTAGTAATCGATCAGGTGCTCGGCGAGTATAAAAACAGCAAGGGCAGCGATAAGCTGTACGTGTCCGACTATGATTTAGGTGATGATTTTTATGCGATAGGATTCAGAAAAGACGACGTAACGCTTACGAACAAAGTGAATGATGCTCTGCAGAAACTTATAGATAATGGAAAAACTGCTGATATCAGCAAAAAGTGGTTCGGAAAAGATATCGTGATACTTGAAGACTATAAATAACATCTGTAAGCGTATATAATATCAGACAGATACTAATCAGATAATTGCGGCTGCTCGCTTGGGCAGCCGTAATTGAATGAAAAAACAAATTTCGATAAGGAGCGGATATGGACTATATCATGAGTATAATGCCGGCCCTGCTAATGGGGACATGGTTTTCAATAAAGCTGTTCATAATAGTGTTGATCCTGTCTCTGCCGCTTGGTCTGCCTATAGCATTGGGAGAAAACAGCCGGTTCAGGCCTATTAAGTGGCTGTGCAAGCTGTACGTTTTGATTTTCAGAGGAACTCCTTTATTGCTGCAGCTTTTTTTCTTTTATTTCTTTTTCCCTATTGCATTCGGAATAACACTCGATGCATTTCCGACAGCATGTCTCACATTTATACTTAATTATGCGGCATACTTTGCAGAAATATACAGAGGAGGCATAAACGGAATAGACGTCGGACAATATGAAGCGTCGCATTCACTCGGGCTTACAAAGACGCAGACTATGTTCGGAGTGATAATACCGCAGATGTTAAGGACAGTTCTCCCCGCCATATCAAATGAAGCCATAATTCTTATAAAGGATACAGCTCTTGCATCTACTATCACTTATATGGAATTGATGAAAGCAGCATCGAGCGCAGTAAACAGAGATGTCAATGTAGTTCCTTATATCATAGCTGCAATACTGTATCTTTTATTTTCATACGTAGTGACCGCAATTGCACGTCGTGTGGAGAAATATTTCATGAGATTTGACGCTCAGGAGGAAGCATAGAATGGCAATTTTGGAGATGAAGAACATTGTAAAAGAATTCCCTAACTGCAGGGCCTTGGACGGCGTCGATTTTAATGTCAACGAAGGTGAAACAGTTGCTGTAATTGGACCATCAGGTTCCGGGAAATCGACATTGTTAAGGTGCATAAACTGTCTGACAAGGATAACCAGCGGAACGATCACTTTGAACGGTGAGACATTTGCTGATACGGGCGGACTTCTCCGTAACGGCAGGCATAGTGAAGCAAGGTACCCGTCAGATAAGGAAATAAAGCATATATGCAGTGAAACCGGCATGGTGTTTCAACATTTTAACCTTTTCCCACATATGACGTGTATAAAGAATATATGCTACGGGCCTGTCAAGGTTAAGGGCGTTTCCAGGTCTGAAGCCTTGAAGCGAGGGGAGAAGCTTCTTTCGCTAGTGGGGCTGGCTGATAAAAAAGATGAATTTCCCCGAAAGCTTTCAGGGGGACAGAAGCAGCGCGTGGCTATCGCAAGAGGGCTTGCAATGGATCCTAAGATCATGCTTTTTGATGAGCCCACATCTGCTCTGGATCCTGAGATAACCGGTGAAGTGCTTGCAGTAATGAAAAGTCTGTCAGATCAAAACATCACAATGGTAGTCGTTACTCATGAGATGGGATTTGCCCGTGAGGTGGCTGACCGCGTTGTGTTTATGGACAACGGAAAAATAATTGAACAGGGTACGCCTGAAGAGATATTTGAATATCCGAAGAGCGAGAGACTCAATGCATTTTTGGGGCGATGATCAAATAATATACCGAACTTCACATTATCTTCACTTATTGATGCTAATATACTCAATATGTTGAGCTTTATAATAGAGACAGTTTTGTTATAATTTGAGCCGGTATACAGCTTGGAAGGAGTAAGATTATTTTATGATAATTTTCGATCATGTAACCAAAAGATACAGGACAAATATCGGACTCAAGGATGTGAGTGTTAAGATAAGTAAAGGTGATTTTGTTTTTCTGGTAGGCCCGAGCGGAGCCGGAAAATCTACTTTTGTAAAACTCATATTGAGGGAGATCGATGCAGATACAGGTGAAATAAGGGTAAAAGGTGAAGATATTACGCAGTTTCCAAACAGGAGGATCCCGGAACTCAGACGTAATATCGGTATAGTATTTCAGGATTTCAGACTCCTGCCAAAGAAGACGGTCTATGAAAACGTTGCTTTTGCCATGCATATAGTGCATAAATCAAGGAAGCAGATAAAGAAGCAGGTGCCGCAGATACTTCAGCTTGTGGGAATGAGTTCGAATGCAAAGAAATATCCGGATGAGCTTTCGGCAGGAGAACAGCAGCGTGTGGCAATAGCAAGAGCCATTACAAACAACCCCACGATTCTCATTGCAGACGAGCCTACGGGAAATTTGGATCCCGATACTGCATGGGAGATAATGCAGCTTCTCGATGAGATCAATCAGAGAGGGACTACGATCGTTATGGTAACTCATGCAAAAGATATTGTAGACAGAATGGGAAAGCGTGTTATAGCTATAGACAACGGCAAAATTGTAAGAGATGAACTTGGCACATATGACCTTGATGAGAGTGTGTGGACTCCGCAAATGACTACGGATACGATACAGGTGACGTTCCCTGACGCTGACCTTCAGAGACGGTATGAAAGACGCACAATGACTGAAAAAGAAAGAAAGAGACACAGACGAGAAGGTCGTGATATGATAAACAGAAAACTCGAAGAGTTGAAGCGTAAGGGAGGCTCGGGAAACTGATGGGCAAAGTATTGTACACCGTAAAGCAGGGCTTCCAGCAAATGCTGAGAAACAGAGGAATGACGCTGGCCTCAATGTTTGCGATAACAGCGATGCTGCTTATTTTAGGAGTCTTTTTCGTGATATTGCTGAATGTCAATATCGCCGCTGAATCTATTGAAAATGATTATGACACCATAGAGGTGTATCTGCTGGATTCTACTGATGAGGAACAGGCCAACACGATAATAAAGGATATCAAAAATGTAAAAGGTGTGGAAGATGCGGGATACAGATCCAAGGATCAAGCGCTTGAGATACTCAAAAAGAGATGGGGTAAGAATGCTTACATGCTGAAA
Source organism: Bacillota bacterium (assembly GCA_036839975.1). Lineage (GTDB taxonomy): Bacteria > Bacillota > Clostridia > Peptostreptococcales > Anaerovoracaceae > RGIG7111. The sequence continues at coordinate 86,025 of DAISVU010000004.1, forward strand.
GATCTGGACCCGAATCCGCTGCCAAATGCGGTGGTTATCAAGATAAACGACCTTAATGAGGCGGATCACATAGATAAGGTTGCAAATACTTATAAAGGTGTTGAAGAAGTAAAGTATTATAAAGAGACTGTTGATAAACTCAAAAGAATCACAAGGTTTACACAGTGGGCGGCTGTCATAATAATGGCATTTCTGATAATCGTATCTTTGGTAGTAGTTTCAAATACCATAAAGCTTACTGTGTTTGCGCGTTCAAGAGAGATAAATATAATGAAATATGTAGGAGCGACCAACTGGTTTATAAGGGGGCCCTTCCTTGCGGAAGGTATAATAATAGGCATTATATCGGCAGGTATAGCAGCCGGTATATCAAATCTGATATACAGCAAGATAGTCGATGTGATAGGGGCGGAAGTATCGAATATACTTTCAACACCTTTGGCGCCTGTGGGGTTCCTTTCATGGAATCTGCTGGTTATATTTATAGCGCTGGGTGCAAGCATAGGTGCATGCGGAAGTATAATTTCGATGAGAAGGTTTTTGGATACGTAGGAGGAAAACATGAAGAAAAAGATCATACTGGCTGCAGTAACGGCCTTGGTGGTGCTGATGACATTCACAGTTACCGGAGTCTACGCCAAAACAGCAAGTGAGCTGGATAAAGAATTAAGTGATACTCAGAAAAAGCTCAACAAGGGCACAGAACAGGAGGAATCACTTGAAAAGCAAATATCAAAACTTGAAAAGCAAATAACGAAAAAGGAAGCGGAATTGGTAACATTGTCCGGTGATATCTCGGATATAAAAGCGGACATAAAGAAAAATCAGGCTAAAGTGGAAAAAGTCGAAAAGAAACTTGATGAACAGAAATCCGCTTTGGGGAAACGTTTGAGGAAAAATTACAAAGGTGGAACTATCGGTTATATTGATGTTATTCTGGGATCGAAAAGCATATCTGATTTTCTGAACAACATTGATATGATCCAGAGAATATATGAAAGTGACAATGAACTTAGAGCCGGCATAGAAAAAAACTATAACGATGTAAAGGCGCAGAAGAAAAAGCTCAGTGATTTGAATGACAAGCTTAAGTCTGAAGAAAAGAAGCAGGCTAAAAAGAAAGAACTTCTTACAGCAGACAAGGATAACGCGGCGGACAAGAAATCGAGGATCGCGGCGAGCAATGACGAACTGAAAAAACAGATAGATGCATTGAATAAGGAAAGATCGCGTATAACTGACGCTGTCGATTCCGATACGAGCCCTATGAAAAATAAAAAGTATAAGGGTGGAAAATTTACATGGCCTGTACCGGGACATACTTACATATCTTCAGGATACGGACCTAGATGGGGCTCATTTCACTATGGCATAGATATACCTGCAGCAGTAGGGACGAAGGTAGTTGCGGGAGCTGACGGCATCGTGATCAAGGCTGGTCCTGCGGGTAGCTACGGCAACATGGTAATGATAAGCCACGGAAGCGGACTGTACACTCTTTATGCCCATAACAGTGTAATAGTGACTTCAGTAGGTGCAAGAGTTAAACGGGGTCAGACTATAGCAAAGATCGGATGTACCGGCAACGTAACAGGTCCTCACTGCCACTTTGAAGTATATAAAGGCGGCACAGGCTGGGGCGCGGGATATCAGATGAATCCGCTGCCTTACCTGGGCAGATAGGAGAGCCATATATGAAGATAAGTCCGGTATTAGTCAAAATACTCCGTAACAGAGGCATATCCTCTGATGAAGATATCCGTGAATTTTTATCGGGCCTTCCACAGAAAACATATGATCCATTCCTTCTAAAAGATATGGAAGAAGGAGTGGATCTTATTTTGTCATATATCAGAAACGGAGACGACATATGCATATACGGAGATTACGATACTGATGGGATCACATCGACATCTTTGCTTTATACGGTACTGAATGCAGTGATAGATGACAAGAAAAGCAGAAGCAGTGTTTTTTATTACATACCTTCACGCTTCACTGAAGGGTACGGTCTGAATACGGCAGCGTTAAGAAAAATTAAAGAGAAAGGCGCAGATCTTGTAGTAACTGTTGATTGTGGAAGCACATCATACGATGAAGTTGAATATGCAAAGTCGATCGGTCTCGATGTTATTGTGACGGATCACCACAGTGTAGGTGAAAAAAAGGCGGACTGCTTGATGATAAATCCCAAGCAGGAAGATGACAGATACCCGTTCTCCTGTCTTGCGGGTTGCGGCGTGACATTTAAACTTGCGCAGGCACTCCAAAAGACGGTGGGCTTCGACAAGATGATAATGCTTGAACAATTTGATATCGTCGGGATCGGAACAATAGGTGATATCGTCCCCCTGATAGGTGAGAACAGGACCTTTGCGAAATATGGGATAATGCAGATCCGTTCAGGTAAAAGACCTGGACTTCAGGCGCTTTACGACAGTATTTCGCTAAACAAGAGCAAGATTGATTCTGATGACATATCATTTAACATAGTACCGAATTTGAACGCAGCAGGCAGAATGGACAGCGCTTTGCTGGGTGCGGATCTCATGCTTTCTTCAGATAAAGAGAAATGCGGCAGACTTGCGGAGAAAATCGCAAGATTGAACAGGAAGAGGAAATCCGTTCAGGGAACGGCCTTTGAGCGATGCCGAAAGATAGTTGAAACGCATATGGCGGATGATGACATACTGTTCATACGCACTGATGATATACATGAAGGTATAGCAGGCATAGTGGCGGGACAGATAAAAGAACGCTTTGAAAAACCCACGCTGCTTTTTACACCGGCGGGTATCGGTCAATTGAAAGGCACCGGCAGAAGCGCGGGAAGACTTGATCTTTACGGGACACTTGCCGAGGCCTCAGATGTATTTGTCAGGTTCGGCGGGCATAAAGGAGCATGCGGGTTTACGATAAAAGAAGATGATTATGATGTTCTTAAAGACGTTGTCACAAAGAGCGTTTCAAGGCAGATCGAAGAAGATGAGCATCTGTTAGATTCGGACGTACAGATAGATCTTATGCTTGATGTGAAAGACATAGATATAAATTTATTGAGAGAGATAGAAAAGCTTGAGCCTTTCGGTTGTGAGAATCCTCCGCCGCTTGTAATGATAAGGGATGTAGAGATAAGACGTCCGCATCGAATAGGTCAAAATGCCGATTCTGCAAGCTTTGTAGCGGAAGGCGACGACGGGAGCACTGTCAAGTGCGTGCTGTTTAAACGGGCTGATGATTATGATGATAAACTCAAGGAAGGGATGACTGTAAGTGTTACAGGAATTCTGAAAAGAAATGAATGGAAAGGCAATGTAAGTGTTCAATTTATTGTTGAAGACATGGTATAATATCAAATTGCATTATAATTATGTAAGGCTGATTTAAAAAGTAAAATGTCAGGGTGAGGAAGAGAGGAAGATATGTATAATATTAAGAAAAGCAGACTTGTGGCACTTTTGGCGGCGGCAGTGATCGTTGGAGCAGCTCTGTGCTTAGGCATAGTGCTGCTTGTACAAAACACAGGCGCAGCAAAGACAAGTATCTCCGCATCGGAGTACAAAGAACTTAAAGATATGCAGGCGAGATACTTGAAACTTGATGAAGTCTACAGCGCGATCAAAAAAAATTACTATAAAGAAGCAGATGATAATGATCTTATAGTAGGGGCATGTAAGGGGATGGTTGCAGGACTTCATGACACATATTCTTCGTTTATGACTAAAACTGAATATGAGCAGTGGCTTGGAACGGTCACAGGTGAATATGACGGAATTGGTATAACGTTTGGTAAAAATGATGACAACAATGCAGAGATCATATCTGTCAATAATGATTCGGCAGCTGAAAAAGCCGGGCTTAAGAGCGGTGATATAATCGTAAAGATAGATGGTAAAACTTATGATAACATAAATAAAATGAGTACAGCTATACGCGGAAAGGCCGGCACCAGAGTCAGCATAACATATTCCAGAGAAAACAAGCAGAAAACGGTAATGATCACAAGAGCACATGTAGTAAATAAAACCGTATCATCCAGGCTGATCAACGGAACTGTCGGCTATATAAAAATAACTGCGTTTGAAGACAAGACATACAGGGACTTCAAGAAAGCACTTAAATCAATGGAGAACAGTAATGTAAAGGGACTAATCATAGACCTTAGAAATAACGGAGGCGGTCTTGTTGTGCAGGCTTCGAATGTTGCAGACGAACTTCTTGGAAAGTGTAATGTCACGTATATGCAGGATAAACATGGTGTAAAGCAGTATTTAAAATCAGATGCAAATGCAACAAAACTCCCGTATGTGATTTTGGTGAACGAAGGTACTGCCAGCGCATCGGAGATAATCACCGCTGCCGTTCAGGACAACGAAGGCGGTACTGTTATAGGCACTAAAACCTACGGTAAAGGCATCGTGCAGTCGACAGGACAGACCAAAGAGGGGGATGCGATCGAACTCACGATTATGCAGTACTTTTCACCTAAAGGTCATACGATCCATAAGAAAGGTATCGTTCCGGACAAAATTGTAAAGCAGAACGACAAGACAAAAGAGGATGAACAGATGGATGAGGCAGTTAAAGAATTACAGGAATAGCTTATATACCGCTTTTTATCTTAATGCCCTATACGCTTACAGCTAACTCAAGTGCCAGTTTCATCATCTGCGTGAAATCTTTTTCACGTTTTTCGATCGTGGCGTGCTCACCTGTTATAAAATGATCCGAGACTGTCGTGACAGCAAGCGCATTTACACCGTGATATGCTGCGTTCATATATAGTGCTGCGGCCTCCATTTCGACAGCCAGGACTCCCATTTCAGACCATTTTTTCCACCAGTCGGGATCTGTCTCATAGAATACATCGCATGAAACAGTGTTGCCGGCTTTAAACGAAATCCCGGTTTTCTTACCGGTCTCGTATAGCTTGGTAAGCAGTTCCCAGCTTGCTGCAGGTGAATAGCTGCCGGGAATCTTAAAAGAATGTGCATAGTTTGAATCTGTGGAAGAGGCGAGTGATACAATGATATCTCTTATCCTTATTTCACTGTTGAGCGCTCCCGATGTTCCTATTCGTATCAGGTTTTTGCAGCCATACTCAGTTATGAGTTCCCAGGAATATATGCCCATGGACGGCATTCCCATGCCGCTACCCTGTACAGACACAGGAATGTTTTTGTAGATGCCGGTAAAGCCAAGCATACCTCGTACATTATTATACTGTTTTACATCCCTGAGGTAGTTCTCGGCAATGAATTTTGCCCTCAAGGGGTCTCCCGGAAGCAGTATGGTTTCGGCAATATCATCTTTGCTTGCTGCATTTATGTGTGTGCTCATTTTGGAATCCTTTCTTCACTTTGGAACGTAGGCTTAAAAGCTTGCGATTGCTTGCCCAATGGCGTTAACACTTGAAATATCTGTCTGAATATGGTATATTTCTGTCTGAAAAGCGAAATTATCATTTACGGTATATACAGATACCGTATGCAGGATAATAACTGAAATCGTGTTTATTGTATCACATAGTAAATAATGATTAAAGAAGACAGGATGAACTTCTTTTGTACTGAGAACAAGGAGAAACGATGAAAAAGTTGAGCATGACAAAAAAGAAAAAGATACACACTGTTTTTATCATTGCGTTTATTTGCTTAACAATGACAGCAGTGGAGTTTATAACGGTAACAAATGCATCACGCGAGACTATAGGATCACAGAGAGAAGCTGAATCTTCGGATGCTTTGAACGTTGACAGCGTGGAGGCAAAGGCCACGCCTGCATATTCAAATGAGCTTAGGGGTTTATGGGTGTCATTTTGTGATTTTAAGAGTCTGGGGTTTTACGACAAGAGCAAGACAGTATACAGAAAGAACATAGGGAAATTGTTCGGAACGGCCAGAAAAAACGGCATAAACACTGTATATTTTCACGTCAGAGCGTTTGATGACGCAGTATACAAAAGCTCCGTCTTCAATGCGTCAAAATATATAACTTCGAAGGCTTCATCTAAAACAGCAAGGAATACGTATTCATACGATCCATTAAGCATCGCTGTTACAGAAGCCCATCGCAGAGGCATCAAACTGCACGCATGGATGAATCCGTACAGGGTGACATACAATTATTTTCTTGACCCGGCAAAGGCTTACTCGACTAAACGCATCATCAAAGCAATAAAAGAAGTAAAAAAATATGATATTGATGGCATTCACTTTGATGACTATTTTTATTCTGCGAAAAAAGGATATTTCTATAAGACTTCAGACGGCAAAAATGTCAAACACAAGGTAAAAATATCAGCGGCTGACAAACGTGCATATGTAAATAAAATGATAAAGAAGGCATACACAGAAACTCATTCTAAGCGCAGTCTGAAATTCGGTATCAGCCCTGCAGGTAATTATGAAAACTGCATGATGATAGGCGCTGATGTCAAAACATGGCTTTCAAAGAACGGATATCTGGATTATATAGTTCCGCAGATATACTGGACTGATAATTGGGGAAGCCGGGGCAAGGTCATGATGTTTACGAACAGGCTGAAGAATTTCAAAGCCAAAAACAAACTTAAAAAGCCTATATATGCGGGGCTTGCTCTATACAGAACCGGATACAGGCAGACTGATGATAGGGGCTGGGGTATGCGCAATACAAACATCAGGGCTCAAGTTAAAAAGGCGAGGAGCCTTGGCATCAATGGGTATGTACTGTTCACTGCGGCGGATATGAACAGAAAGAGATGCCAAAAGGAACTGTATTATCTCAGAAGGCTTGTAAATCCAGCGCAAAGTCGATAAAATTCAGCAGCGCCGTCAAGACTCTATACGAAGGGAACAAAGCTTCAACTAAGATAGCATATATGCCATCAAGTACCAACCCCAAGACGCTGCATTATAAATCATCAGATAAAAAGATCGCAATTGTTTCAAGTAAGGGTTTAATCAAGGGCATCAGAAAAGGCAGTGCTGTTATAACAGCGAAGACTGCAAACGGCAAGATTGCGAAGTGCAAAGTTAAAGTCAAAAAGTTGAGAGAATACAAAGCCAAAGTGAATGTAAAGATCCTAAGTGTACGAAAAGGACCGGGGAATGGTTATAAAAAGATGGGACATGTCAAAAAAGGCGGAATATATAAAATTAGCGGTATATTAAATGATGAGAAATGGATATATGTAAAGGCAAAAAAGGGCTGGGTCACTAAAAAATATATGAAAGTCGTATAAATACGGCCTGATGTCTTTGGCAGTAATGATTTAAAGAATAGATACGGATCCGTATATCAACACCGCAGATGACAAAGATCAATAGTATATGCAAGTGCGGGCCTGCCCTTAAAAACATAAAAAAAAGCGGGAGACACTTCCGCTTTTTTTATGTGTATTTAACTTATACACGTGTGGGGACGGATGAGATTACTGCTCATTCTGAGCATTGTTGAATCTCTTTGTCAGTCTTGAGACCTTTCTTGCTGCAGTATTCTTATGAAGCGTTCCCTTTGAAACCGCCTGCATCAGTTTCTTCTCAGCAAGTGCGAGAGTTTCTTTAGCTTTGTCAATATTGCCATCTGAAAGGATCTGATCGTAAGCTTTCAGTACATCTTTAATGTTTGCTTTGATTCTCTTGTTTTTGCCGGTCTTTTTTTCGATGACACGAATTCTTTTCTTTGCGGATTTAATATTTGCCATTAAATTCACCCCACTTTTTTGTTCTTTGGCCGTTGCGATTTAAAAAATAAGCGCAACTTAAACACGCAGTAATGAGTATATCTCAACGGTTTGGGATTTTCAAGCGGAAAAACAAAAAATTTATTTACAGGCATGAATGTTAAGACTATCAGCCCGTTAATGACAAGCATTGTTTTTTCATATTTAAAATCAGTAAACTATACCGTATCTCATCAAGTTCCTAAAGTGCCGTATGTATGAATCATATTTAATCTTTTTAAGAATAGTTAGTAAGAAATCCATTATTTATTGAATATAAAGATAGAATAAAGTAAAATAAAACACAAGTACGGTTTATACTTATAGACTGAATATTGTGTATTTTTGTTTGCTTTTACGCACATGAAATCACAGCAGCATAGCATGAAAAAATTAAATTTTGAATATTTACTGAAGCTGTATGACATTAATTAAGCAGAATGGAAATATGCATAAAACAACAGAGGTGGGAATGGATTCATATCAGAAGTATATTAGAAATTTCAGCATAATAGCACATATTGACCATGGAAAGTCAACTCTTGCAGATCGTATACTTGAAAAGACGGGCCTTGTCGCGAGCCGTGATATGCATGCACAGTTTTTGGACAGCATGGATCTTGAAAGGGAACGCGGCATAACGATAAAGCTTCAAACTTCCAGACTCGTGTACAAAGCAAATGACGGTAGTGAATATATATTAAATCTTATAGATACGCCGGGACATGTGGATTTTACGTATGAAGTATCGAGGAGTCTTGCCGCATGTGAGGGCGCAGTGCTTGTTGTGGATGCAACACAGGGTGTTGAAGCTCAGACTTTAGCTAATGTCTATCTTGCAATGGATGAAGAGCTTGAGATAATGCCGGTATTAAACAAGATAGATCTTGCAAGCGCAAGACCGGAAGAAGTGAAAAATGAGATTGAAGAAGTTATCGGTATAACGTCACAGGATGCGCCCATGGTATCGGCCAAGGAAGGCATAGGTATAGATGAACTCCTGGAAGCTATAGTAAAGAAAATCCCGGCGCCTGAAGGAAATCTTGAAGGAAGGCTTAAAGCGCTCATTTTTGATTCATATTATGACAATTACAAAGGCGTGGTGGTTTATACAAGGATCTTTGACGGCTGTGTCAAAAAAGGCGATATAATCAGACTTATGAATACCGGAAAGAAATACGAGGTCACTGAGGTCGGAACGTATTCACCGGGACCTTTGCCCTGCAGAAACCTGCGGGCAGGTGAAGTAGGCTATATCTGTGCAAGCATAAAACAGGTGAGGGATGCTCGTGTCGGTGATACTGTAACGCTTGATGATGCTCCCGCCAGTGAAGCTTTTCCGGGGTATAAGAAAGCACAGTCAATGGTCTTTTGCGGGATATATCCTGCCGAAGGTGAAAAATATGAAAATGTAAAAGATGCCCTTGAAAAGCTGCAGGTAAATGATGCAGCTTTCGACTTTGAACCGGAGACATCAACAGCCCTTGGATTCGGCTTCAGGTGCGGTTTTTTGGGCCTTCTTCATATGGAGATAATAGTAGAAAGGCTGGAGAGAGAATTTGATCTCGCAGTGATAACGACATCACCAAGTGTAATATATAAAATAGTTTTAAATGACGGCACAGAAGAAATGATACAAAATCCGACCAATCTTCCTGATCCTATTCTGGTCGATCATATCGAGGAGCCGATCGTAAAGGCGGATATTATGATTCCAAAGGCTTATGTAGGGAATATCATGGAAATATGTCAGGAAAGGCGCGGCAGGATGCTGCATATGGAATACATTGCTGAGGACAGAGTGTTTCTGCATTATGAGATGCCTTTAAATGAAGTAATATATGATTTTTTTGATGCTTTAAAGTCAAAGACACGAGGCTACGGTTCGCTTGATTACGAGTTTTTAAGATACGAAAAGTCAAGGCTTGTAAAACTTGATATACTGCTAAATAAGGATCTTGTAGACGCCTTTTCGATGATAGTGCACGAGTCTAAAGCTCAGCCGAGGGGAAAATTTGTCTGCGAAAAGCTTAAAGAAGTTATACCTATGCATCAGTTTGAGGTACCGATACAAGCCGCGATAGGCCAGAAAATTATTGCAAGGAGCACAGTCAGGGCATATCGAAAAGATGTGATAGCAAAATGCTACGGCGGTGATATATCCCATAAAAAGAAATTGATTGAAAAGCAGAAAGAAGGTAAGAAGAGGATGCGTAGGTTTGGGACGGTAGAAGTTCCGCAGGAGGCGTTTACAGCCGTTTTAAAATATGATGATAATAAATAAAACAGAGATATTGTGTAAAAGATTTGTATTATAAATTAAAAAACACATACGATAACCGGTTCGCCGGTATATGGAAAGATATACTCTTTGAAAATGGGTCGTACTCATATGCTCTGCGGCGCGAGTATACAACAGGGAGTACGGCCATGTGAAGCCTTTTGATAGTATGGATCCGTGGACACCTGAGGTGTATTGCGGGGACAACAGGCAAGAAGTCAAAACATGAAAAAGCTTGGTATATATATTCATATTCCGTTCTGTGTCAGAAAGTGTCCGTACTGTGGTTTTTTATCATTTGATAAATATGATGAAAAGTATCAGAAGGATTATATGGATGCTCTTTTAAAAGAAGTGAAGATGAACGGGGAAAAATTTACAGACAGAAACGTTGATACGATTTTTATAGGAGGCGGTACGCCGTCGCTTCTTGAAGAGACCTGTATAACAGACCTTCTTGAAAATATAAAGCATGAATTTTATGTAGAAGCTGATGCCGAGGTAAGCATAGAAACCAATCCGGGCACACTTACAAAAGAAAAACTTGCGGCATACGGTGATGCTGCAATAAACAGGATAAGCATAGGCGTTCAGTCACTGTCGGACAATATACTGGACATTATCGGCAGGCTACACAGTGCGGAAGAAGCGGAAAAATGCTATGAGCTCACAAGGGAGGCGGGCTTTCAAAATATTAATTTGGATACTATGTTTGCTTTGCCCGGGCAGGATATGACTGTGTGGCGCGATACTGTGGAAAAAGTGATCACAATGCGACCTGAGCATATATCGTTTTACAGTATGCAGCTCGAGGAGAACAGCAAGTTTTATAACAGATACAAGTACAACTGCATGGAAATTCCGGATGACAAACTGGAACGCGGCATGCACCATGCGGCAATTGAGATGCTCGAATCGGCAGGATATATTCATTATGAGATATCAAATGCAACGCTTCTGGGATATGAATGCAGACATAATCTGAAGTACTGGAGTATGCAGGAATACCTTGGGATGGGTCTGGGTGCACATTCATATATAGAAGATGCAGAAGAAACGGAAAACGATATAGTCAGACTCGGAGTCAGATGCAATAATACGAATGACCTTAATGAATATATTAAAAACGTAAACGAAAATAATTTACCGGTCGATTTAAAAAGTGTGAAAAAAGACACTGTGTCGGACGCAATGAGTATTTATATATTTACGGCGCTGAGAACGAAAAGAGGTATCGATTTTGCTGATTTCAGAAATAAATTCGGTAAAGATTTTTATCAAGTTTACAATTGTGAGGTTAACGCTTTAAAAAATGAGATAAAAGCAGGATTGATCGAATGCGGTAAAAATTTTTTCCATCTGACAGAAAAGGGAATAGACAGATCAAATGATATAATGGCGGAATTTGTATGAATGCAGCATTCGATATGAGCTTTGCAGTTATATGCAGAATATAGGTCTGAAATGAGGTTGATATGAATAAAACAGACAATTATATAGAAGAAATGGCTGTTATATGCAGGAACAGTTGTGTGATAGAGGAAGGGTTATATGGGAAATGGGGCGTAAAGAGAGGTCTTCGAGATAAAAACGGCATAGGAGTGCTTGCGGGACTTACACATATATCGGATGTACAGTCATATGAAGGAAGAAATGGAAGGCATATGCCGTGCAAGGGCAGGCTCATATATCGCGGATACGATGTGAATAAACTTGTTGACGACTTCGTTAAAAACGAACGGTTCGGGTTTGAGGAAACCGCATATCTTTTGTTTTTTGGAGAGCTTCCCGATAAAGATCAGCTTGCTGAACTGGATCGTGTTCTTGCGGGTTTCAGAAGACTTCCTAAAAACTTTGTACGCGATGTGATAATGAAAGCGCCCAGTAAAGATATCATGAACAATCTGACAAGATCGGTATTGACACTCGCATCATATGACAGGGAATATACGGATATTTCTATGTCAAATGTGCTCAAGCAGTGCCTTAAACTGATAAGCATGTTTCCGATGCTGACCGCCTACGGCTATCATGCATATAACCATTACAAACGTGATAAAAGTTTTTATATACACAGGCCGAAGGCTGAACTTTCAACAGCTGAAAACATGCTGAGGATGTTAAGACCCGATAAAAAATATACAGAACTTGAAGCAAAAGTGCTCGATATAGCGCTTGTGCTGCATATGGAGCATGGAGGAGGTAACAATTCCACATTTACGACACATGTTATAACCTCTGCCGGGTCAGATACTTATTCGGTCGTTGCTGCTGCGCTGTCATCTCTTAAAGGTCCGAAGCACGGGGGTGCAAATATAAAGGTGGTTGAGATGATGGATGACCTTAAGTCGACTGTCGAAGATACCGAGGACAGAGAGCAGGTAGCAGAATATCTGAGGTCGCTTCTTCACTGTGACGCTTTTGACAGAAAAGGTCTGATATACGGAATGGGGCATGCTATATATACAGTATCAGATCCTCGTGCTGAAATCTTTAAAGGCTTTGTGGAAAAACTGGCGGTTGAAAAAGGCAGAGAGGATGATTTCGCGCTTTATTCGATGATCGAGACTCTGGCTCCGGAGATAATTGCAGAAGAGCGTGAGATATATACAGGTGTAAGTGCTAACGTGGACTTTTATAGCGGATTTGTCTACAGTATGCTCGATATACCGACGGAGGTCTTTACGCCTATATTTGCCTGTGCCAGAATCGTAGGCTGGAGCGCACACAGGCTCGAAGAGCTTACAAATGTAGATAAGATTATAAGACCTGCATTTCAGACTGTGCAGTCTGAACGGGAATTTGTGCCGCTGGAGGACAGAAATAAAATATAATATCATGTATGAGGCTTTCGCCTGGATATAAAAAGGATGCCTGACATTAGCAGTATATTAATAAATTAGGGCATACAGAAAGAGTGTACATATGAAACTGCTTACATTTGAGATGCATAACGAAGAAATGCTGGGAGTGTCAAGCATGGATGAAAAGAATATTATACCGCTTGACAGCCTCGACGTGGTCTGCAGCGATATGAATGATCCTATAGATAATATAAGCGATGCTGAGAGGAAAAAGATCACAGAGGTGGTGGCAGAAGAGCTTTCATCAGTTAAGATACCAAAAGATCATATAAAAATGAGAGCTCCTATAATAAGACCGGAACAGGATATAATCTGCCTGGGTATCAAATACATGGCACATGCTGTGGAGGCGGGCAGGTATAAACAAGAGGCATTTGGCGGTGAAAGACAATATCCCATCTATTTTTCAAAACGTGTGAATGAAGCAGTTGGAGATGGTGAGCCTGTTCTTGCACATGCGGATATAGTGGACAGTCTTGATTATGAGGTGGAACTTGCAGTGGTGATCGGCGCACCGGCGTATAAAGTCTCTCGAAAAAATGCGCTTGACTGTGTGTTCGGGTACACAATCTTGAACGATATAAGTGCCAGAAACATTCAGACACGACACAGGCAGTGGTATTTTGGAAAGAGCCTGGATGGGTTCACACCTATGGGCCCCTGTATTGTTACAACAGATGAAATCCCGGATCCGGGGAACCTTGCAATAAAATCAAGTATAAACGGCGAGCTCAGTCAGGACGGAAATACAAAACAGATGATTTTTGATGTCAGATATATAATAAGCGAGCTCAGTCAGGGCATGACATTGCTGCCGGGAACCATAATAGCAACCGGAACACCTGCCGGTGTCGGTATGGGCTTGGATCCGCCGCGTTTTTTGACAAGCGGTGATATAATGAAAATTGAGGTTGAGAAAATCGGAGAAATGACAAATTACATACTGTAAGATGAATATTTGTAAGTCATCAGTCTTAATGTTGTCAATCTTTATGTAGAGGTTGAAAAAAATGAAAGTGCAGGTGTATTATGAGAAAATATATAGGTTGCCATCTTTCTGCGGCAGGCGGATTTGAAGCCATGGGTGAAAGAGCGCTCAGCATAAAAGCTGATATATTTGCGTTTTTCACACGTAATCCCAGAGGCGGACAGGCAAAGGATATAGATGCAAATGATGCTGAAAACCTTATTGACCTGATGAATAGAAATGACTTTGGCAAAGTTGTAGCACATGCCCCTTATACGCTAAATCCGTGTTCCAAGGATAAGAAAGTGCTTAATTTTGCACATATGATTATGGAAGATGATATGAGGAGAATGGAGTATTTGCCCGGTAATTATTACAATTTTCATCCCGGCAGTCATGTGGGACAGGGCATTGAAAAGGGGATAGAACTTGTTAGCGGCCTTTTAAATGAAATATTGACTGAAGATCAGAGTACGATCGTGCTGCTGGAAACAATGGCGGGGAAGGGCAGTGAAATAGGAAGCCGATTTGAAGAACTGCGTGAGATAATAGACAGGATAAATCTGGATGAGAAGGTTGGCGTTTGCATGGATACATGTCATATAAGCGATGCGGGATATGATATAGTAAACGATATAGACGGAGTGATAAAAGAATTCGATAATGTGATCGGCCTTGAACGGCTAAAAGCACTTCATATAAATGACAGCATGAATCCGCCCGGGTCACACAAGGACAGGCATGCGAGGATAGGAGAAGGATATCTGGGAACAGAAGTGCTGAAACGTGTGGTGCATCATCCGAAACTAATGGAGCTTCCGTGTATACTTGAGACACCGCACAAGAAATTTGACGAATATATGAATGAGATAGAGCTTTTGAGATGATATTTTTATAAGGGAGGATATAAAATGATTAAAATAGACTATTATATCAAGGACAATGAAGCGAATTTCGAAATCCAGGACGAAACTGAAGATTTTGAAGAGCTGAGCATGGAACTTTCCATTCTGCTTAAATACGCGTATGATTCGATGCTGGAAGCAGCGACTGAAGGTGGGGCAAAAGATCCGGAAAGAGAGGCTAAGCTTTTTATCGATTCTATTACAAATGAAGCTGTGAATGGCGAAGCAGTTGAACAAAACGAAGCTGATCAGCGACGATCACTCATGCATATAGTGGACAACTACATGGCTGAAAGCAGGGCTAAAGAAGATGAAGGCGATTGTGAAAAAAATGATTAAGATAGATGTATTTTCAGGATTTTTAGGTGCCGGGAAAACGACCTTGATTAAGAAACTCCTCGATGAGGCATATTATGAAAAAAATATAGTTATAATTGAGAATGAATTCGGTGAGATAGGTATAGACGGCGGATTTTTAAAAGATACAGGCATACAGGTAAATGAAATTAATTCGGGTTGTATATGCTGCACGCTGGTTGGAGACTTTAGAAAAGAGCTCTCTGAAGTGATTGAGAGATACCGACCCGAAAGGATACTGATAGAACCCTCGGGGGTTGCTAAACTAAGTGATGTGCTTATTGCAGCGAAAAGCGTATGTGGCGATAATATTGAGATAAACTCCGCAGTGGCTGTGGTGGATGCTTCTAAGCTGAAAATGTATATCAAGAACTTCGGTGAGTTTTATGCGGACCAGATAGTGCATGCCGCTGCAATAGTAATGAGCCGTACTCAGAACATTACCGATAAAAGGCTTCAGGAAGGTGTGAATATCATAAGAAAAATAAACAGTAATGCACCGATCGTAACGACAGCATGGGATAGTATTAACGGTAAGGACATACTTGAGACTGCAGAACAGAAAAATACGCTGACGGCAGAGCTCTCTTTGTTAAAAGAAACGGTACTGCAATATAATCACGAACACGAACATGATGATCACGACCATCATGCGGATGAGCTATTCAGCGATGTGGGAATTGAAGCCGTTCGCAAATTCAAAGAAGAAGAGATCAGTGATGCACTTTCGGTTATAAAGACAGACGAAAATCTGGGTAAAGTATTAAGAGCGAAAGGCATAGTTGAAAGTGACAGTGGAGAGTGGATACATTTTGATTATATTCCGGGAGATATCGAGATCAGGTATGGCCCGGCGGCAACGACAGGTCGAATATGTGTGATAGGTATTGAGCTTGCAGCGGACAGGATCAGAAAGCTATTTGAGCAGGTCAAATGATATGAAAGAGATGCCGGTATATCTGTTCACTGGATTTCTGGGAGCGGGGAAAACAACATTTATACAGGAAGTAATGGAGTCGGATGAGTTTAATCAGGGTGAGAAGACGCTTCTTCTGGTATGTGAAGAAGGTGAGGTGGAATATGACCATTCTTCTTTTGCATTTCCTAATGTATATATCGAATTTGTGGATGATGAAGATGAGCTTACGCCTGAATATCTTACAGAACTTGAGAATGAGCATGATATTGAAAGAGTAGTCATTGAATACAACGGAATGTGGATGTTAAAGTCGTTATATGATAATGCACCGTCAAATTGGACGATGTATCAGGAAATGGCATTTGCAGATGCTAATACATTTCTAATGTACAATAAGAATATGCGTCAGCTTACATTTGACAAGATGCGTACTGCAGAACTCGATGTTTTTAACAGGTGCGAAAAGGGCTTTGACAAAATGCCTTTTCACCAAGAAGTGCGCATCGCAAACAGACATGCTCAGATAGTGTATGAGTATGCTCCAAACGATATATAGCCTGATATGATACAAGACCCGCTTCCATACGACATCAGGAAGGATGAAATCGAAATAAACGATGAAGATTTCGCCGAGTGGTACAGGGATATAAACGAAAATCCAAGCGATTATGAAGGTAAGACGCTTAAGATAAAAGGGAGAGTCGCAGTAGGTATTTATTCTAATACTGAAAAGTTTATATTCGGTCGTCATGTGATGACATGCTGTGAAGCTGACATACAGTTTGCAGGTATAATCGGGAAATATAAATATGCAGACAATCTGACAGACGGTCAATGGGTATTCATTGAAGCCAAGGTTGAAATCGGCTTTGAGGAGGCATACGGTGGATCGGGCCCGCTGCTCGTCTGCCGCAGTGTCAGGAGCACTGAACCGCCGTATCCTGAAATTGCAGCATTTTAAATTCGCAATCAGTGATTCACTTCATTGTATCATGTTTACCGTTTTCACCGGAGTTCATTATAACTATCGATATGATAACAAGCGCAATACCCGTAATCTTCAACAGAGAGATGCTTTCGTCGAAGAACGCTGCCCCTGCACCGGTGGCAACAATCGTTTCTACAGATGCAAATACGGGGACTTTAGATGTCTCCGTGATTTTGCGCAGCCCGACAAAATACAAAATAAAAGGCATTACGGTACATACGGCTCCGTAACCCAACCCGAGCAGCAATATCTTAAAGCTGAATATGTCTGCAAGATTGTTCCATGGCGCAGCTATTAAAGTCATGATAACCGTACCGGAGGCTATACTGTAAAATGAGACTATCACAGGATCGTACCTGTCGGTTGCAAGCTTTCCTATTATTGTAGTAAGACCGTAAAGAAAGCCAGATATAATCCCGAAAACAATACCTGCTGCCGAAACCTTCGCTGCGGAAAAGTCTCCGCCTGTTACTGCGAGTACACATCCTGCGATGTTTACAAACAGAGCGGTCAATTTACTTACAGTGATCATTTCTTTTAATAATATTCTAGACATTATGCAGACAAAAACAGGGGATGTGTAAAGAAGTGCTACTGCTATTGACATGCCCGCAGAGCCGATCGCTTTTGTATATGAAAAATTGAATATAGCCTGACAGAATACTCCCAGAAGGACACAGAAAAAGAGTCCGCGTTTGTCGATGCGCAGGGATTTAAATCCGCCTTTTATAAAAATCATAGGGAGCATTATGACAGTAGCACATGCTATCCTTAGAAACGGAATGGTGTGAGATGAAGCGCCGGCATTAATGAGATTGTTTACGAAAACGCCTATGAAGCCCCAGCAGATGCCGGCGGACAGTATCATCCGGTAGCCCCATCCGATTTGTATGTTTTTCTTAATATTCATACTACAATCAATTTACCATAAATAACAAAGTCATTCAATAACATCTCATGATAAATACATGCTCTGCAGACAGTAAAAACATAGTAAATAAGCTGTTATAAGTACAGTTGTCAGAAAACTTTCGGATATGATTGTATTAATTTTGCTGTACTAAATCTATTCACGATGTAATGTGATAAGACATATGTTACAGAAATAGATAAAAAAGAGAGATACTTTGA